>DATFNZ010000149.1:0-62797 GCA_035266085.1 Thermoanaerobaculia bacterium | reverse complement strand
GGCCTTCAGCGCTCCAGCAGAGAACCCTCTCTCTGCTGGAAGTCATCCTCCCGGTGTAGCCAGCAGCGCGCAAGCGCGAGAAGCCTTAACATCATTATTTGCTATAATTTAAGGCTTCACCGTTGGAAGAACTTCGGGTTAAAGGTTCCAGAGGATGTAGTTCAGGCCCTGGCCCCTTCTCAGGCGCACTCGGCGAAGGTCGAAGAGATGTACCGATTGCAGAACCGCTATCGGCCGCGCTGGATAACTCCGTATCGGGCTGCCCTCGCAATACCGCCGGAGGGCCCGGAATTGGCCGATGATTTCCGCGTCGCTCGGGAGCTTGAAACCGAAGCGTCCGGTAATCCGTTCGACGTGCTGCGGGCTCTCTCTGGTGTAGCCGCGACGGTAATTCAAAACGCCGCGAATGAGCTGAGTGTCCCGGATTTGAGTGTGGAATGGGCCGTCGCCCTCTTGATTTATTGTGCCACAGACCCCTATAAGGATCGGGTCGGCGGCGGCGGTGCGGACCGGCAAGCCGCTCTTGCTCTCCCGTTGGTGCTTCTCCAAACAGACAATGACCAACTTCTGGCGGAACTGCCGCGCGATGCGACTGAGGGTCTGGTAGTACTCGCCGCGGCATTGACCGCGGGTACGAGTAGTCCCGCCATCGACGTTCGGCAGAATACTGCCGAGGGCCTGCGCGTCATTTCTGGGCAGCCTTGCGAGCAGATGGCAGATGGACGTTGTTGGCACGAGTTGCTGTGGCAGGCGATTGAAGCCGGCGCAAGAAGCGTGGCTCTGGGTGATCGCTTCGAAAATCTACGCCGGCAGATGGAACCGATCATCGGCGACGTCGTTGTTGCACTTGCGGAGAGACCTGTCCGAGACTTGATGCTCACGCACATCGCTCCGGCTGCGATCTGTACGCTCGACGCGGCTCAAGGTGAAACTTGTATCAAGGCGCGCGCCGAGCGGCTGCGCGATGGCTTGCTCGATGCTTACGCCCGCACGGCCTGTCATTGGGCCGAGAAACACAACTATCACTTGGGTCATGAGCAGCACGCTAGTTTCGCCTCAGCGGTGTTGCGCTGGGCAGCAGCCGTGGACCGGCCTGTCATTATGGAGCTCGCGAAGCGACTGCAGGCGTCACCTGACGCCCAAGCTGATTACCTACACACTCTGACCATCGTGGCCACCCACGAGACGCATTTCGTACCGTCGCTGGTGGAGGTGTGGCCGCCGTTGATGGAGGGGGGTTTGGCAAATCTTCGCGTTGCGCCAACCACCCGCCGCCTGCGCCCAGATGAGAAGCGGCTTCAGAGCCTCATACCCAGCCCGAGTGCTTTCGGATACCCCAACAACCTGGATGCGGTTTTGGCGAAGGCTCGCGCCAACTGGTTCCCGCTGATCGCGATATCGGACCACATGGACGAATGGCTTGAGCGTGCCTGCGGTCAAATGGCATGCGTTGATGCGCTCGTCGGCTTCCTGGAGGCGCTGCCTATCCAAGAGCAGGTAGCCCCCGGCCTTGAATGGATCCGCAGACTGGTGGTCGACGAAGACGGAACCGCGCGGACCAGTGGATTCCTTCTCGTGAGCTGGCTCGCTCGTCTTCGTGACTCGCCCATTCTTAGACTGGAGGCAAATCCTACGTACCGCACGATCGTCGACGCATTGGTCCTCAGCAACTTCAGGGGTGCGCGCGAGCTTCAGCGGCGCGACGAATAGCGCCGAGCCGGCGCTCGAGCTCTGCGACCGCCTGTCCCACCGCGTCCAGCGGGGCGTAGAAAGCTAGGTCTGCCCTGGGGGGTCTCTCCCAGCGTCGCCCGCATCTGCCGGAGCTGGTCCTTGCCGCGGCGGAGCTCCGCCGCGGCCGAGGACAGCCGCCCCGGAGAGGTGCCACCCTCTTAGCCGGAGCTGAGCTAGGAAGATTGCGGCTACTTACCGAAGATCCGTTCCTGGACCTGCTGGCGTGTCCACCCAAGGTGCTGGGCTACGTCCTGGAGAATCGAGGCGAGAGTTCCGATCCGAAGAGGATCGTGGCGCGGGATCGTGACGTGGTGCTGTCCGGCCTCCTCCGTGGTAAGTCGCAGGTGGCTTCCTGTCTGGCGAGTCAGTCGGTAGCCAAGGGTAGCGAGCGCCTGGGCCAGGTTTTGGCCCGAGACGTCACGAGGAAGCCTCATACGGCGATGAGCTCTTCGCGTACGAAGTGGAGCCGGATCAGTTTCGGTCTCGCTTCTTCGTCGTCGTAATGGCAGAGAACGGCGTCGCGTACCTGTTCCTGAAGCTGTGTCAGGTCATCCGCTTCCGTGAAGATCGACTCTCCGAGAGCGCGAGCGGTATAACCACCCTCAGGCGCCTCCTCTACGATAAAGATCAGCTCGTTCATGGCCGGTTCCTCAGGGACATTGTAGCGCCCGCTCGAGCAACCCCGCCAGCGTGGCCTATGGCACCCACCGCCCCGGGGTCCACGGAGCCCCCGCCGCCGCGAAGGCCTCCTCCAGCTTCGCCAGGTCGCCCGCGATCAGCGCCTTCAGGTCGCGCTCCAGCGCATCCAGCCCGGCCGTGGCGATCTCCAGGTCGCGCCTTTGGGTCGCCGTCGGCATCTGCCGCGTCTGCCAGTGGCCGTCCCGGATCGCCCCGATGCGGTCGCCGATCGACAGGGTGTCCGGCTCGGAGAGCTTCTGCCGCGCCGGGTCTCCCTGGAGCCGCCTCTCGAGCTCCGCGACCGTCTTCCCCACCGCGTCCAGCCGGGCGTAGAGCGCCAGGTCCGCCTTGGGGGTCTCTCCCAGCGTCGCCCGCATCCGCCGGAGCTGGTCCTTGACGCGGCCGAGCTCCGCCGCGGCCGACGACAACCGCCGCGCCGCCTCCGCCGTCTCCCCTTGGAAGGCGGCCACCGCCGCCGGGTCGGTGCCGGGCGGCAGGTTCGGCACCGGCTTCACCTCGAACGACTGCGCCGCACCCAGCGAACGGGCTCCGCTCGCCGACATCACCACCAGCTCCGCCGAATAGCGCCCGGGCGCCACCAGAGGGCCCACGGGCGCTGGGTCCCAGGGGGACCGGAAGGCCGGCGGATCGAGCACCACCGGGTCTGGGACCGGGCCGCGCAGGTCCCAGCTCACGCGGTGCAGCCCTTCCTTGGCCGGCCCTTCGATCCACCGCACCTTGCGCCCGGCGGCGTCCGAGACGATCAGCAGCACCTTCGCGTCCGTCTCCAGCGCTTCGGCCCGCAGCCGGTCGAAGCCGGGGAAGGGCACGTCGGCTCCCTTCTCGCGCAACGCCTTCTCGCCGGCCTTCCGCGTCTCGTGCGCGGAGGTTGGCGCCTCGCGCAGGTAGTAGGTGAAGAGGGCACCGTGAGGCGGGTTCGGGAGAGTAAAGTCGTCGCTGCCGAGCTCCGGGCGCCCCGGAGCCTGCCCCGGCTGGTAGGGCACGAACCACCAGGCGTCGCGGACCGGGAAAAGCGCACCCTCTTGCGCGAGCACCGCCGCTCCCGCCGACGCCCCCACCAATAAGTCGCGGAGCGGTGTGTAGTCGTCGAGCACGTAGACGCCTCGGCCGAAGGTGGCGCCCACCAGGTCGTTGTCGCGCCGGTGCAGCTTCACGTCGCGGAACGGGATCGTCGGCACGCCCCCCAGCTCGAGCCAGTGGGTCCCCCGGTCGAGACTGAAGTAGAGGCCGCGCTCGGTGCCTGCGAAGAACAGGTCGGGCCGGACGTGATCCTGCTGCAGCGCCCAGACGATCGCACCCGCCGGCAGGTCCCCCGCCATCGAGCGCCAGGTGCGGCCCAGGTCGGTGCTCTCGAAGACGTAGGGCGTGAAGTCGCCGGTCTTGTGGTTGTCGGCGGCCACGTAGAGGGTGGCGGCGTCGTGCAGCGACATCTCGACGTCGTTGATGAAGGAAAGCGCCGGCAGCCCGGGGATCGCCGCCGCGCGTCTCCAGTTCCCGCCGCCATCGGTGGTGACCTGCACCAGGCCGTCGTCGGTGCCGACCGCCAGCGTCCCCTCCCGGAGGGGCGACTCCGAGATCGCCGTGGTGGTGGCGTACTTCGACATTGCATTGTTGTCGTGGAGCGCATCGACGCTCCAGACCCGCCCGAAGAACTTCTGCTCGTACCGGCTCCGCCCTTGCGTCAAGTCGCCGCTGATCGGGGTCCAACTGCCGCCCCGGTCGTCGCTTCGCCAGACCCGCTGCGAGCCGTAGTAGATCCGGCCGGGGCGGTGCGGGCTCACCAGCAGAGGCGAGTCCCAGTTCCACCGCTCCGGCGCGTCCCCCTCGGCGGGCCGGGGGCGGATCATCAGCCCCTCGTCGTTGCGCCGGTCCTTGCGGTAGAGCATCCCTTCCTGCCACATCAGGTAGAGGAGGTCGGGGTCGCGCGGGTCGAAGGCGACGCCGTAGCCGTCGGCGCCGAGCGGCACGTACCAGTCCTGGTTGCGGATGCCGTCCGCGTTGAGAGTGCGCGACGGTCCGTGCAGGGTGCCCAGGTCCTGCGCCCCGATCAGGACGTCGTAGAACGGCTCGCGATTGTTGAGCGCCACCTTGTAGATCTGTGAGACCGGCAGGTTCGGGAAGTGCCGAAAGGTTCTCCCCTCGTCGAAGCTCTCGTAAAGTCCGGCGTCGGTGCCCACCAGCAGGTGGTTGCCGTTGGCCGGCTCGATCCACAGGGCATGGTTGTCGCTGTGCTTGTCGTGGCTGGTCTCGAGGATCTCCATCGTCGCGCCGCCGTTGCGGGTCACGTGGAGGAAGACGTCCATCTGGTAGACCCGGTCGGCGTCGAGGGGCGAGGCCTCGATTTCCTGGTAGTAATGGGGGCCGGTGCCGTCGGAGATATAGCTGTTCCGCTTCTCCCAGCTCTCGCCCCGATCGCGCGAGCGGTAGAAGCCGCGCTCCTTCTCGCCGGCTTCGATCGTGGCATAGACCAGGGACGGGTCGGCGGGCGTGACGGCGAGGCCGATCTTCCCCATGTCCCCGCTCGGCAGGCCGGTCTTCAGTGGGCGCCAGGTCTTGCCGTTGTCGACGGACTTCCAGAGCCCCGAGCCGGGTCCCCCGCCGAGGAACCCCCAGACGTGGCGCCGGCGCTGGTAGGCCGCGGCATAGACCACCTCGGGGTTGGCAGGATCGAACTCGAGGTCGGTGACGCCGGTGTCCTCGTCGATCCGGAGCACCGGGGTCCAGGTGGCGCCGCCATCGGTGGAGCGGTAGACGCCTCGCTCCCCGCCCGCGGCCCAGAGCGGCCCCTCGGCGGCCACGAGAACACGGTTGCCGTCGCGCGGGTCCACCAGGATGCGGCCAATGTGCTCCGACCGGGGAAGGCCCATCCGCTGCCAGGTGCGGCCAGCGTCGCGACTGCGGTAGACGCCGTCCCCCCAGCCGACATGGCGCCCACTGACGTTCTCGCCGGTGCCGACCCAGACTACGTCGGGGTTGGTGGGGTCGAGAGTGATCTCGCCGATCGAGTAGGAGGGCTGGTCTTCGAAAATGGGCATCCAGGTGGTGCCGGCGTTGGTGGTCTTCCAGACCCCGCCCGAGCCGGCGGCCACGTACCAGATGCCCGGAGCGGTGGGGTGGACCGCGATGTCGGCGATTCGGCCGCTCATCAGTCCGGGGCCGATGCTGCGGAAGGGTAACGCCGCGGCGGCCTTGGCCAGCGGGGATTCGGGGGGCTTGGCGGACTTGGAGCCGCCGGTCTGGGAGGCGAGAGGGTCAGCGAGGACGGTGGCGATAGCGACGGCGAGGAAGAGTCTGCGCATTCTTTCGAGTCCTATGAATGGAGCCCCGGGGCGTCAAGCTGCCATCCAGCAAGGTTGAGCTACCTCGGCGAGGTTACGCTGTCTTCGGGTGGAGAGCTCAGTTTGATTTTCAGCTTAGCGGTCGAGGCAGAGGCAAGTCTAGCCTGGATTTTCCACGGCCAGGCTGGAGGCACCGGGAGGGAGGCGCCCAGGGGAACACGGATGTTTGCCGGCACCTCACCCAGAGGCAGCTTCCCCTGCTCACTGTTTTTTTGCAGATCCGGGCTCGAATTAAATAAGCCTTGAGCGTACTCGGCAGTCGCGGGCCAGATCCGCGCCGTCTCGTCATTGGAGGCCGTCTGCTTCGCGATCTTCACTGTCATCAAGCCCCACAACCAACTGATCTTGTAGCGCTCGGTTTCGTTCTGGCGGGCCAGCCTCTCGCCCGCGGGCCGCCTGGACCCGCGGGCGGGTATCCTGCTCAGACCGGCTGAGGGATTTAGCAGGCGTTGCAGTCCGAGAACCAGCGTCACCGCCACTTTCCCGCTTGTTGAACGCCGCGTCGTCGAAGCGACATCTTTCGGATACTTTCAAGAAAACAGAAAAGAATAATATGCAGTCTCGCCAAAGATGTCCCGTCAGTCGGACCCAAGCGCACTTCAATACCTATACGGGTGGAGTGGACCGAGCTTGGGTTTCCTCCGGAAGCCGCTATCATTGAGGGGACGTACGACTGAGAGCGAGGACGCACGACATGCCAGGAAGCTTGGATTCTCCGCCAGCCAACATTCTTTCAGTCGTCGGTAACACGCCACTGATTCGCTTGAGCCGTTTTCTTCCAGGCTCGAGCTTCGAGCTTTACGCCAAGCTGGAGTTCCTCAATCCGGGGGGCAGCATCAAGGACCGCCCGGCGCTGGAGATCCTGCAGAGGGCCATGCAGGCGGGAGAGATCGGGCCGGGCTCGGTGATCATCGAATCGAGCTCGGGCAACATGGGGATTGGGCTGGCGCAGGCCTGCCTCTACTACGGCATGCGCTTCATCTGCGTCGTCGATCCCAAGACCACGCCCGCGAATCTTCAGTTATTGCGCACCTACGGCGCGGAGGTCGATTACGTCGCCGAGCCCGACCCCGCGACGGGCGAGTTCCTGCAGGCGAGGATCAACCGGGTGAAGGTCCTGATGGGCGAGATCGAAGGCTCCTTCTGGCCCAACCAGTACATGAACTCCAACAATTCGGGCGCGCACTACCGCACCACCATGCACGAGATCGCCACGGCACTGAATGGCAGGATCGATTTCCTCTTCGTCGCGACGAGCACCTGCGGCACCATCCGGGGGTGCGCCGAATATGCCCGCGACAACGGGATCTCGACGCGGATCGTGGCCGTCGACGCCGTGGGCAGCCTGATCTTCAGCAGCGTCAAGGCGAAGCGTATGATCCCCGGCCTCGGTGCGGGAATGCGTCCGCCGCTCTGCGACCTGTCCCTGATCGACGAGTGCATCCACATCACGGACCTCGACTGCGTGACGGGCTGCCGGCGGCTGGTCACCCGGGAGGCCATCCTGGCGGGGGGATCCTCGGGCGGGGTGGCGACGGCGGTGGAGAAGGTCAAGGACAGCTTGCCCGCCGGCGCGGTCTGCGTGATGATCCTGCCGGACCGGGGCGAGCGTTATCTGGATACGGTGTACTCCGACGACTGGGTGCGCGAGCACTGCGGAGACGTTCAGCATCTCTGGCAGGATGCGGAAGAGAAGGTGTCATGGGCAGCGAAGGCATAGTCATCCTGAAGGGCGACGACGTCGCGGCCCTGCTCAAGGGGCGGGAGCGGGAGGTGATCGAGGCGGTGCGGAAGGCCTACGTGGCCCATTCCAGGGGCCATAGCAACCTGCCCCATTCGAGCTTCCTGCGCTTTCCGAACGACGACGCGAACCGCATCATCGCCCTGCCCGCCTTCCTCGGAGACGGCTTCGACGTCGCCGGCCTGAAGTGGATCTCGTCGTTCCCGGCCAACGTGCGGAAGGGGACGCCGCGGGCTTCGGCGGCGCTGCTGCTGAACTCCACCGAGAACGGGCACGTCGAGGCGATCCTGGAGAGCTCGCTGATCAGCGCCAAGCGCACGGCGGCGAGCGCCGCCCTGGCGGCCGAGGTGCTGACGGCCGGCCGGGCTCCCGAGAGCGTGGGCCTGATCGGGACGGGCGTGATCAACCTCGAGATCGTGCGCTTCCTGCGGGCGGCCCTGCCGGGGATCTCCCGGGTGACGCTGTTCGATCTCGACCCCGAGCGCGCCGAGCGGTTCGCCGGCCGGGTCCGCGAGATCGCCCCGGGCGTCGAGGTGAAGGCCGAGCCGAGCCTGGCCGCCGTGCTCGCCGGCCACCCGCTGGTCTCGTTCGCCACCACCGCCATCCGGCCGCACGTCGACGACCTCTCCATGTGCCCGCCGGGGGCCACGATCCTGCACATCTCGCTGCGCGACCTGACGCCGGAGGTGGTGCTGGCCTGCGACAACGTCGTGGACGACCCGGACCACGTCTGCCGCGCCCACACCTCGCTCCATCTCGCCGAGCAGCAGACGGGCAACCGCGATTTCATCCGCTGCACCCTGGCGGACATCTGCGAAGGCAACGCGAGCCCGCGGGCGGACGGCGGGAAGATCGCCGTCTTCAGCCCCTTCGGCCTCGGCGTCCTCGACCTCGCCGTCGGCAAGCTGGCCCTCGATTCGGCCGCAGCCGCAGGACGGGGAACGGTCATCGAGTCGTTCCTGCCGACCGACGAAGGCGCGGTATGAGGGCCCCCGTCATCTCTGCTTTGCCCTGAAGGTCGAACCTCTCGACCTGCGGGGCAGACCCTCTGCCCCGCATAGCCTCCTTCTCGCCCCGCGGGCCAAGCTCCTGACCTGCGGGGCCAGAATCTTGACCTCCACGGCCACCCCTTCGACCTTCAGGTCAGGCGTTTTGCCCCGCGGGTCAGACACCTCGCCCCCCAGGTCAAACGCGAGATGCCGGGGGCAGGCGTTTTGCCCCGCAGGTCAGACCGCCCGCTCCGCAGGTCAGACGGTCGGCCCCGGAGGGCAAACCGGAGACGCCGAGGGTCGTTTCATCTGGGTGGAGCGCTCACGGCCTGCTGGGGAAGCCCCAGGGCCGCAGCCCTGGGAAGAGTGACGTCAAAATCTATTGCGTCCCGCCAAGGGCGGTATACCCTTTCCGGGGCGTGAGTCCTGGAATCTCCGCTGCCCCTTCCGACCCTCAGGGAGTGCCATGCTAGAAGAACCTAAGGAGGGCTTTGACGTCTTCCTCTCCCACCACAGCGCCGACAAGGCGGTAGTGACGGAGCTCGCCGGACAGCTTCGTGAGTCCGGCCTGTCGGTGTTTCTCGACAGCGACGGCCTGGTCCCTGGAGAGCTCTGGATGCATGGTCTTGAGGCCGCACTCTTGTCCAGCCGAGCCTTCATCGTCTGCTTGGGTCCCTCAGGCCTCGGGCAGTGGACCCTACAGGAGGTCAACGTCGCGCTGGATCGAGCCGTTCGCGACCCCACCTTCACCGTGATTCCAGTCCTTCTTCCGGGCGCGAATCGGTCGCAGCAAGACGAGGTCTCGGCGTTCCTGAGGCAGTATCAGTTCCTGGACCTTCGAGGCTTTCCGGGAGACCGCAGCCTCGACCGCCTGCTAGAGGTGCTCCGGGCCCCCTCTCGACGAAACCGCCTTCCAGGAGCCCTGACGCCAGCCCTGATCGAGCCCGCCTTGGAGCGTCTCCAAGACCGGTTTTTCCAATCGATTCAGCATCACCTCGCCGGCGCGCAGCTCATCCGGCGGAAGGAAACCCGGGAATTGATGACGCAGCTCGACGAGGAGACGTCCCGGGTCACGGTGATCCACGGCGTTGCGGGATCCGGCAAGAGCGGCGTGCTCTTCGAGCTGGCCCGGGAACTGGTCGCCCAGGGGGTGCCCTTCCTGCCTCTCCGGCTCGACAGGTATGAATTGCATGGCGATCCTCAGCGCTTCGGCAAGGAGGCGCTCGGCCTGCCCGGCTCGCCAGCCAAGTGCTTGGCCGCCATCGCGGCCGAGAGACGCGGCGTCTTGCTCCTCGACCAGGTCGATGCCATGCGCTGGACCAGCGCGCACGCGAGCGAGGCCTGGGATGTCTGCCGGGAAGTGATCTCCGAGGCGCTAGCGAGCACGGCCACCTTGAAGGTGGTGGTCTGCTGCCGCACGTTCGACCTCCGGCACGATCCCCAACTCCGAGCCTGGGAGCAGGGGACGCAGAATCTGCGACAAGTCGAGGTGCAGCAACTCTCCCTTGAGGAAGTGCTGGCCGCCGTCCAAAGAGCTGCCGAAGGACGCGGCAGCGTGCCGATCCTTAGGTCCAAGGAGCAGGCTCTGCTCCGCCACATCCACCACCTGCAGATGTGGCTCGCGATCTATGAGAGCACGAAGAGCGCCCCGGTCTTCGATACTTCCTGGGCGCTGATGGAGAGCTTCTGGGCCAGCCGCCTGAATGACCTGGCGAAGAACGGCATAGACCCGGCGAGAGCCGAGGAGCTCGAGCGCCGGCTGGTGGCCGCCGTGCAGGCCGGAGCCGTGCTCAGCGCTCCAGTGCGCAAGCTCGAAATGTCGGACCAGGAGCTGAACCTCTACCAGGAGCACCATCTGCTCCAGGTGGACGAGCGCGGCACCTTCACCTTCTGTCACCAGAGCTATCAGGACTATCTGGTCGCCAAGCATCTCCTGCGCGAACTCGATCAGACCCCGCCGGAGCAGGGTGGGCGCAGGGTCGTCGCCTGGCTGGGCGACAGGAAGAAGCAATCCATCTTCCGGCGTGAGCAGCTTCGGCTGCTGCTTGGGGCGTTGCGGGCTGAAGAGCACGAAGCCTACCTGCCGACGCTGCGGGAGTTTCTACCCGTAACACAACCCGACCCGGCGAGCCTAGTCCGGTTTCATCTATGCCTGTTGGCTCTCCAGTTCCTCGGCCAAGTCGCCGACCCCCGACCCGAGGAGGTCGCCCTCGTGCTCGCTCTCCTCGACCAGCCATTCTGGCGCGATCACGTGCTGGGTGAGATCGTGCGCGGCCAAGTGCCCTGGTTCGAGGCTCTGGACGACCACTGCAGGTTTGAAGCCTGGCTGGCTGGCGAGGATCCCAAGCTTCAGGCCTCGGCGCTGGACATGCTGCTCTACGTCGTGGAGAAGTGCGGGGATCGGGTCGCCCGGCTCGTTGCCCCGTACCTGGAGAAGGACGAAGAGTGGAAGAGGCGGATCCTTTGGGTGCTGAGGTTCGATCCGTCCCAGGACTCGGACGCACTCTTTAGCCTTCGGCTCAAGCTGGCGAAAGAGGGGTCGTACACCGCGGATCACGTGGAATGGGACAAGCTGGCTCAGAGCCATCCGGACCGTTTCATTCAGCTCGTCTCCCATGTACTGATCGCCTTCGCTGCCAGTATCTTCCGGGGAGAGAACCGCAGGCGGCCAGGGCGGCGCACCGAGATCGACTGGCACTCGCTGGAAAAGATCGGTCCTGCAGTGATATCGCGCGAATGGTGGAAGACCGCCTGGAAGGCGCTCTTCCGCTCGCTGAGTCTCGTGACCCAGGTGAGGTCCTATACCGAGGAGCCGCAGCATGTCCTCGAGTCCTATGCCGCAGATTTCGCGACGTTGAAACCTGTCCTTCGCCTGCTGAAGGACCTTGGTCGAGTATTGCTCGAAGACAACTGGCAGGAGTTGGTTACGCTTGGGGAAGAGCTTTCGCGAGCACACCGCCGCGCCGAGGTGCTCTTCCTCGACAGTCTGGTCGAGGGGCCGGTAGTTCCCGAACTTGCTGATTGGGCACTGAACTGGTTGATGGCCGATCCCTGGCGGTCACAACTGCGGCTGCGCCGTAGCCCGGAAGGAGGAAGGCTCCCAGGCCGGCTGCTCGAGCTCTATGCCCCCGTCTGCTCGCCGGAGACCTACCGGCGCGTGGAGCAGTGGCTGCTCACATATCGCGAGCCAGACCTTTTGGAGAGCTACAAGTATCGTCACGAACGGATTAGTCATAATGGAGACCTGAAGTACCCCAACTCCTTCGGCAAGACGCCCCATGGCCTGCTGCCGAAGCTCCCGGCCGAGAGACGCTCGGCTGAGATTGCCTCGCGGCTTAAAGAGCTAAGCCGGAAGTTCCCTGCTCAGACCCTCACGGGTGACGAAAAGGATGACGTCAAGGCCGGGTGGGTCGGATCGCCCATCTCAGAGGATGCGAGATCGAAAATGGGTGACGCTGACTGGTTCGCCATCGCTACGAATGAGAGATTGCCCGCCCGGTGGGGCAGAACTCGGTTCAAGAGCGATGGCAGCTTCGAGGTCGCGTCGGTCGAGACTTTCACTGCAGAGTTCCGAAACATGACTCAGCGGCAACCCGAGCGCTTTGCCATGTTGGCATTGCGGCTGCCGCCGACCGACAACCACAGGTTCCTTGATGCGATCCTCTCTGGGCTAGCTTGGCCGGGAGATCGCCAACCCGAAGGTTGGACACCGCCTAGTCACGAGGTACTGGAGAAAATACTGGCTCTGCCAGCCGTCCAAGCGCTCGCTCATAGCGAGGACAAAGGAGTGGCAAGCCACGTGTGCCGGATTCTCCAGCGCTACTCGGAGTATCCCTGGTCGGAACGCGCTCTCGAGCTGCTGGTATGGATCGCTCGGCACCACAGTGACCCCGAGAAGGATGCATACCCTGGCGGTTCTCCTGGGGAGGATTCTGAGCATTTCGACAAGCTCGAGAACAACGCGCTGAACGTAACACGGGGGGCAGCGGGCTTTGCGATCCACAATTTACTGTTCGCGCAGCCGGCGCTATTCGCCAGGCTCCAGCCAGCCTTGGAGAGCTTGATCCAAAATGAGCACCCGGCCGTACGCGTCGCCGCACTCGCGGCCTGCTTACCCGTAATCAATATCCATCGAGACTGGGCTGTGGAGTTGTTCCTTCAGGGCTGCGAAGGGCCCGATGCCATTCTGGCAACGCGGGGGGCTACTGAGTTTCTTCGCTATACCTATCGGGCTAAACTCGTTCGGCTCCGGCCTCTGATCGAGCGTATGGTCGCCAGTTCTCTTCCCAGGGTTGCCACCGCGGGAGCTTTCCAGGTCGCAGCCTGCTTCCTGGTAGAGGGACAGCTCGAAGAGGGTTTCGAGCGATGCCTAATCGGCAGTCCGCACCACCGTAAGGGCGTTGCCCAAGTGGCGGCTTCTCTCTTGGGAGAAAGTGAATTCGCCGACAAGGCTAAGGCGACCCTGCTGCGACTGGCAGAGGATGAAGACGAGAAGGTGGCCGAGACCGTCGCGTATAGTTTCGGGCAACTGGACCTGCGGCACATCACATCCGATCGTGAAGCCTGGAGCAAGTTTGCCCGCTCCAAGGCCTTCCAGAAGGACCCCTCGCCTCTGCTCCATGCCCTAGACAAGCAGGCAGGGCAACTGGTGCCCTTCGCGGATTGCCTGCTCGCGGTCGGAACCACCTTCGCAGAGGAGCTTGCCGAGGACTCGCAGAATATGGCGACCGGGATCTCCGGGGATGCTCGCCAGCTTCTGCCTCTGCTCCTGCGGCTCTACGAGCAGGCCCAAGCCCGGGACAAGGTGCTCTATCTCCGCTGCCTCGACCTTTGGGACCGACTACTCGAGCGCCGGGTGGGGGCGGCCATGGGGCTGACGAGGGAACTGGATCGGTTATAGCGAGCCGGCCTGGAGAGGCGGCCGTTTCGCCGGCACCGTCTTCCATCATAGAGTTGCCGCCGGATTTGAGGAGGCGCGCATGACGATCGGCTCGAAGGAAGACCTGGCGGGGATGAAACGGGTGGGGCGGCTCGTGGGCGAGGCGCTGCGGGAGATGAAGGCGGCGGCCCGGCCCGGCATGACGACGGCGGAGCTCGACGCGGTGGGGGCCGACTGGCTGCGCCGGCAGGGGGCGCGCTCGGCCCCCCAGCTCACCTACGGGTTTCCCGGCTTCAACCTGATCAGCGTCAACGAGCAGATCGTCCACGGCGTGCCCGGGCCGCGGCGCCTGGAGCCGGGCGACGTGGTCAAGATCGACGTCACGGCGGAGCTCGGCGGCTACATCGCCGACGCGGCCTTGACGGTGGTCCTGCCGCCCGTCTCGCCAGCGGCCCGCAACCTCCGCAGGTGCGTGCGCTCGGCGTTCGAAAAGGGGATGGCGGCGGCGCGGACGGGCAGCCTGGTGTCGGCCATCGGCAGGGCGGTCGACCGGGAGGTGCGGCGCCATGGCTGCAGCGTCATCCGCAACCTCTGCGGGCATGGCGTGGGGCGCACGATCCACGAGGCGCCCTCGGTGCCGAACTACTACGACCCGCAGGTGCGCGACGTGCTTACGGAAGGCCTGGTGATCGCCCTCGAGCCCATGGTGTCGGTCCAGCCGGCGCGGACGGTCGAGGAGCCGGACGGCTGGACGCTCCGCACCCACAACCGGAGCCTCGCCGCCCACTACGAGCACACGATCGTCATCACCCGCGGCGAGCCGCTGGTGCTGACGGCCGCCTAAGGCCGCCCAGGATGGATTTCTCCTCCGTCCTCCGCCTGCTCTACCGGGGGCCCCGGGGGGCCCCCGCCGGCGTGGTGAACCCCTACCGGGACGCCGTCCCCGATCTCGACGGCCCGGCGGCCGCCCGGCGCCGGCGGGCGAACCTCGAGGCCTACCTGGAGCGCGTGGGCACCCCCCGGCGGGTGCTGGTGGGCGAGGCCCTGGGCTTCCGGGGCGGGCGGTTCTCGGGGATCGCCTTCACCAGCGAGCGGCAGCTCGCCGGGCCGCAGGAGCGGCGGCTGCCCTGGGCGAGCTCGCCGGGCTCGCCGTTCCAGGCGACGAGCCGCAACCCCGCCCTCTGGCTCGAGCCCTCGGGCAGCATCGTCTGGGACGCCCTCGGCGGCGATGCCCGGGGCGCGCTGCTGTGGAACGCCTTCCCCTGGCACCCCTACGGCGACAGGGGGCCGCTCAGCAACCGTACGCCGGAGCGGAGCGTCGTGGCGGCGAACCTGCACGTGCTGGAGAGGCTCCTCGCGGAGCTCGGCGGCGCCCGGATCCTGGCCGTCGGTCGCACGGCCCAGGCGGCGCTGGCGGTCCTCGGGGTGGAGGCTCCGGCCCTGCGCCATCCGGCCCACGGCGGGGCGGGTATTTTCCGCCAGCAGTTGAGCGGCTGTGCGGATTGACCTTTTCAGTGCTAAGCTTATACGAGGTTATCAATGCGGCTGGCTGCCGCAGGAGGTCTTCATGTCTCGCTCTCTGGCTCGGATGTGGCCTTTGCTGCTCACCCTTGTGTTGCTCGCCATGCCGGCGTCCGCGGAGGTGTTCCGCGTCACGCTCACCAACGGCGCGGTGATCGATACCGCCTACCAGCCGCAGCAGGCGAGCTGGGATCCGGGCATGGTGCTCCTCCTCACCGAGGTGGGCAACTGGATCGGCTTCCCGAAGGACGAGATCGAGAACATCGAGGCCGATGACCCGACCCAGGGCTTCGGAGTCCGGATCAGCGACAAGACGATCTCCCTCGGGTTCGCGCCGAACGACCTGCCGGAAGAGACCGCGCAGAGCCGCGAGGACCAGATCAACGACCGCTATTACCAGCTCGCGGAGCGCGCGCTCGCGCTGTCCGAGAAGCAGCAGAGCTACTCGATCCAGCAGGGCGTGTCGACCGAGCAGAGCCAGGGCATCCCCTCCAGCTTCGCTGGCGCCTTCGGCGGTTCCGGCGGCGGCTCCTTCAACAACCTCGGCGGTGGTGGCGGCGGCGGTTTGGGTGGCGGCGCGTCGAGCCCGGCGCCCACGACTCCCTCGCCCGTGGTGGCGCCGGCCGCTCCGAGAGACAGCAGCGACGGCAACGACGGCTAACTACTGTTGACGCACCGGTGGGTGCCGAGCCCCATGCTCGACTGAACGTCCCCCTCCGTGGGGACGTTTTCATTTCTGGTCAAGAATCAGGGGAACGAGCCTGTAGTAGCCCTTCTTGTCGGGTCCCACGAATTCCACCAGGCCAAGGTCCTTGAGAGTGGCGACGTCGCGTTTGGCGGTCTTGGCATGGACCCCGAAGCGTTCGGCCAGATCGCCAGGCTTGGGCCGCTCACCGGCCCGGAGCGCTTCCAGGAACCAGGACTGGCGGACATTTACAGGGACATTTACAGGGACATTTACAGGGACATTCTTGTCCCCGGCCGCGATCACCTCGGGATGGGGCCGGAGCACCACGCGCATCACGGAGCTCAGCTCCGCCCATTCAGGAAGAGGGTAGCCGCCGGCCTTGCAGTCCTCGGCCATTCGCTTGTAGCCGCTGCCCCATTTCTCCATCAGGTTCAGCTCCCGTAAGACGCGGGCGATCACCGGATTGCGGATCCGGCTGACTCCGGCCCGCAGGTCTTGCAGGGTCATTCCGAAGGCCAGCATGCCGGGATTCTGGATCTCCAGGCGGTCGGAGTAGATGGCGACCATGATCTGCATGCCCCGCGACGCGTAATCGGTATGGGCGACGGCATTGACCAGCGCCTCGCGCAAGGCGACCCGCGGGTACTCGGGGAGGTCTTCCCGGAGCATGCCTTCGATCCGCGCCGCCAGCCGGGCGTTGCGCCGGATGAAGCGAGGAGTCTCTTCGAGGGCCTCGAGGACCGAACCCTCGATGTCGAGGCGGTCCAGGAACTCCGCCTTGTTGGGCCCGACGAACCGTGCGCAGCGGACCTGGGAATCGGGAAAGAGCCGCTGGCGGGAGCCCTGCCTTCCGAAGAGGATGACGCCGCCGTTGGAGGGCAGCAGGTTCTTGCCGTAGCGGACGAGCACGCCCAGGCTTTCCAGACGGGCGGGATCGATGTCCCGGCCCACGGCCGCGAAGGCGCGTTGCGCCGCCTCCAGGTCCAGGTCCGCGAGGTCCGCGCCGAGGCAGGGGAGTTGATCGAAGGCCAGATGGCGAGCCGCGCGCTCGAGCTCGGCGACGATCTCCGGCCCGGCCCGCCGGTTGGTCGAGCCCAGCCGCACGTAGATTCCAGCCGACGGGCCGTCCGACTTGACGTAGAAGGGGCCGGGCCAGCGGGCCACTCGCACGACCAGGAGGCTGACGCCGTCCACGGAGACCGCGTCGATGTCCGGCAGCAGGGCCGGAGCGATGCCGTCGGCGACGACATTGGCCAGTTGCTCCTCCGCGCCCTCGGGATTGGAGAGGCCATGGAGACGGCCGTCGTTCGCCCGGCCGACGATCAGCGTCCCGCCCGCCGTGTTGGCGAACGCCGTCATCGTCTTGAGGATCGGCTGCAGCGAGGAGAGATCCCGCTTGAACTCCAGGGTCTTGCCTTCCGGCTCCGCCAGAAGCTCACGAAGGGTCGCCAGGGAACCTCCGTCCCTGCTGCCTTCGTCCCGGCCGATGTCTCGGCCGAGCAGGGAGGCGAGAGGGCCCGTCTCGCGCTTCCAGTCGCCGGGGTCCATTTCCTCGAACCGGGCGGGATGGATTCTCGCCATAGCGTCCTCCGCGATTTTTTCTTCGCATCCGGCGCCGTCATCATATCCACAGAAGACACGGCCCGTGAACCCGCGCCTGGGTATCCTCGAATGCGTACCCTCGAAGAGGACATCCCCGGGGAGGGCCCGCTTCGCCTAGAATTCCCCCATGCTCCTCTACCGCACCGCTCCCGAAGGCTCCTGGGCCGTGGCCGGATCCGAGTCGGATCCGATGCTGCGGATCCTCGATTCCGATCCGTTCTCACCTCCGGACGGCTGGAGGTATGGAGCGGAGGTCCGCCGCGAGCCCACGCTCCTGCTGGCGCCGGTCCGGCCCGGCAAGATCGTGTGCGTGGGGCGCAACTACGTCGAGCACGCCAGGGAGCTGAACAACCCCATGCCCGAGGAGCCGCTGCTGTTCCTCAAGGCGCCCTCGTCGCTGATCGGCCCCGGCGACGCCATCGTGCTGCCGCCCGAGAGCCAGCGGGTGGAGCACGAGGGGGAGATCGCCGTGGTGCTGCGGCGCCGCCTGGGACGGGGGGCGACGCCGGAGGAGGCGAGGAGCGCCGTCCTGGGCGTCACCTGCGCCAACGACGTCACCGCCCGCGACCTGCAGCGCAAGGACGCCGTCTTCGCCCGCGCCAAGTCGTTCGACACCTTCTGTCCGGTGGGGCCGGCGATCCGGGTGGGAGCGGACCTGGACGACCTGGCGGTGGTGACCCGCGTCAACGGCGCCGAGCGCCAGCGCGGCCACGTCCGCGAGATGGCTTTCGGGATCGTCGACCTGCTGCTCTACGCCTCGCGGATGATGACCCTGGAGCCGGGCGACCTGCTGCTCACCGGCACCCCGGCGGGCGTCGGGCCCCTCCTCGACGGCGACCGGGTGGAGGTGGAGATCCCGGGCACCGGCGTGCTCGCCAACCCCGTCGAGGCTTTGCGGGGCTGAGGCCGTGATGCGCTTTCCGATGCTTTCTCCAGTACCGCGCGCCGCGCTCGCTCTGATCCTCTTCTCCTGCTGGCTCGCCTTGCTGTTCGCGGGCTTCGCCCTGGGCGGCGCGGTCCATCTGCTGCTCTTCGCCGCCCTGGGGCTGTTTCCCTGGCGGGCCGCCGCCGCCGGCGGGGGCCCCGGGTCCCCCGCCGGAGGCCCTGGGTCCCAATGATCCGGGCGGTCACGTTCGACGTCACCCTCACCCTGCTCCACTGCCCGCGGCTGGGCGAGATCTACTCGGGGACGCTGCGCCGCCACGGCATCGAGGTCGATCCCGAAGAGGCCCGCCGGCTGATCTCGGTGGTGTGGCAGGAATTCGCGTGCAGCGCCGAGCCGGGGCACGACCGGTTCAGCTCGCATCCCGAGGGGGAGCGCGGGTGGTGGAGGCGTTTCCTGGAGCGGATCTGCGAGCACCTGGGCTCGCCGCCGCCCTCCCGGTTCACGGCGGCGGAGCTGTTCCACCGCTTTGGCAGCGCCGCGGCCTGGGAGGTCTATCCGGAGGTGCCGCGGGTGCTCGCCGCCCTCCGCGACCAGGGGCTGCGGCTGGGGGTGGTCAGCAACTGGGACCATCGCCTGCCGGAGCTGCTCCGGCAGGCGGGGCTCGCCCGCTTCTTCGACGCCATCGTCTTCTCGGCCGAGCTGGGGATCGAGAAGCCGGACCAGCGGATTTTCCACCAGGCCCTGACCGAGCTCGGCGTCGAGCCCGCCGCGGCCCTGCACGTGGGCGACGCCAGGCTGGAGGACGTGGAGGGGGCCGTGGCGGCGGGGCTGCTCGCCCTTCACCTGACCCGCACCTCGGGCGGCGGCGACCTGCGCGACCTCACTTCCCTGCCGGAGCTGGTGGCGGCCGAGAGGGCGGGGCGGGCGGGCCGGCAATGGGCGGGCCGTGTGTTAGACTTCTAGAGAAAATGAAGATCTCCACCAAGGGCGAGTACGGCATCCGGGCCATGCTTTACATCGGCATGCATGGCGACAGCGGCCCGGTCACCAGCCACCAGATCGCCAAGCACCAGGGCATCCCCGAGCCCTATCTGCGGCAGATCCTCGCCCTGCTCTCCAAGGACCGCCTGATCCAGTCCAACCGCGGCCCTCAAGGCGGCCACGTGCTCGGCCGGCCGGCGTCCCAGATCACCCTGCGGCACATCCTGATGACGCTCGAGGGGCAGACCACGGCGATCGACCAGATCCTGGCCCTCCCCTGCACCATCGACGTCGGCACCGAGCACTGTGCCATCCGCGAGGTCTTCCTGGAGGTCAAGAAGGCGATCGACCGGATCCTCTCCGACACCAGTCTGGAGGACATGGCGAACCGCCAGAGGGAGATCCTGACCCGGCACATCCGGGTGCCGCTCGACCTGCCCTCGCCGACCGCCTCGCTGCTGCCCATCCTCGTGGACTGATCCGCTTTCGATCCGGTCATGAAGCTCGAAGGCGAAGGCCTGCTGGTGCGCATCTTCGTGGGCGAGGCGGACCGCTGGGAAGGCGGGCCGCTCTACGAGGCGATCGTGCAGCGGGCGCGGGAGAAGGGGCTCGCGGGCGCCACGGTGCTCCGCGGCATCGAGGGCTTCGGAGCCCACAACTTCATCCACACCACGCGGATCCTCCGGCTCGCCGAGGATCTGCCGGTCGTCATCGAGATCGTCGATCAGAAGCCGAAGGTCGAAGCCTTCCTGCCGGAGCTGGACCAGATGGTGACCGAGGGCCTGGTGACGCTCGAGCCGGTGCAGATCATCCTCTACAGGGCGCGCGACGGGGCGAGCGTCCAGACGCATTGACCCCTGCCGCGGGCGAGCTTGTGAAAAACGTCACAAGCGTGCTACCCTCGTGCTTGTGAAGAATGGCACAAGCGCCTTGAACCCACGCTGCGAAGTTGCTACACTCCGCCCGCGCTTGGAGAGAGGGTGGGTTGTGCAGGTGCGCCGCGCAGATCGCCGGACGGCCATGGAGCCGTCCAGGCTCGAACCCGAAAGCCTGAATGTCCGAGAAGGCGAAGCCAGGAGCGAATCTGGCCCGGCTGTCCGGGCTCGGCATCGAGTTGGCGGCAGCGGTCGCGGGCTTCGTCGCCGTGGGGTATTGGTGGGACCGCCACTTCGGCACCAGTCCATGGGGGATCGTGGGCTGGGGGAGCGCGGGTCTCGTCGGGGGCCTGTACAACCTGATCCGTCAGTCGCTGCTTGCCTTCAAAGAAGAAGCCGGGACCAAGAGGGACGGCGGTCCGAAACGATGAGCGGCGCCCGGCCGCCGGCCGCGGAGTATCTGCGGTTCCTGGCGTGGGGACTGGCCGCCGTGATCGTCGCGGCCCTGCTCGGGTTCGTGCCGACCCGGCGGCTGGGGGGCGAGGAGGCTCTTCGTTCGATGGTCGCGGGCTGCGTCGTGGGCTGGCTCGCGTCGGCCCTGGGCGGCATCCCCGTCGCGCTCGGCCGGGGGAAATCGGCGGCGCCGGCCGCGCGGCTGCAGGCGATGCTCGCGTCGATGGGACTGCGCTTCGGCGTGGTGCTGGCGCTGGGAGCCGCGGCGGCCTTCTCGGGGGGGTTCGGCCTCAAGCCGCTGCTGCTCTGGATCGCGATCAGCTACATGGCCCTGCTGACGGTCGACACCTGGTATGCCGTGAAAGGTTTTTGAAAGATCCGAAGATTGAGAGACCTGGAGACTAGAAGATGCTCGCTTTCCTGATGGCCGCCAATCCGCTGGAGCACGTGGTGCCGCATCCGCTGATCGAGAGGCATGCGGATCTGGGGCCGTTGACGCCCGAGGGCAAGATCTCCGTGCTCACGGACCAGACCTCGATGCTGATCGTGGCCGGCCTGCTGCTGATCCTCTTCGTGCCGGCGCTGGTCCGGCGCCGCCGGGGGACGGGCGAGGTCGACCGGCTCGTGCCCACGGGCCCGGCCAATTTCTTCGAGGCGATCTGCGAGTACCTGCGCAAAGAGGTCGCGCAACCCAACCTCCACGAGCACACGGACCGCTTCATCAAGTACATCTGGAGCGTCTTCTTCTTCATCCTGACCTGCAACCTGCTCGGGCTGCTGCCGATCGCGGCGGTCTCCGGCGTCTTCGGGCTGCACCTGGGCGGCACGCCCACGGGCAACGTCTGGGTGACGGCGGCGCTGGCGCTCTGCACGCTGGTCCTGATGGTGTTCAACGGCCTGCGGCTGGGCGGCAAGCACTACATCGCGCACTTCTGCCCGGGACCGCTGTGGCTGGCGCCGGTGCTGGTGCCGGTCGAGCTCGTGGGACTGGTGGCGAAGATCTTCGCCTTGACCGTGCGTCTGTTCGCCAACATGCTGGCCGGTCACATCCTGCTTGCCGTGCTGCTCGGATTCATCCTGAGCGCCGGCGCCTCGATGGGCTACGGGGGCGGCTTCGGCATCGCCATCCCGGCCGTGCTCGGCAGCGTGGCAATCACCCTGCTGGAGATCTTCGTGGCCTTCCTGCAGGCGTACATCTTCACCTTCCTGACGACGCTGTTCATCGGCCAGTCGGTGGTGTTCCACCACGGCGGGCCCGGCGAGCTCCACAACGAGGGTGCGCACTGATCTTTGACGATTGATTGAGAGACCGAATTCGCCATGCCCGGACCGCGCGGGGCACTCGGGCCGTGAGGCGTGACTGCGATGGCGATCCGAAGAGGCGGCCGGCCCCGCACGGCCGCGAGAACCGAAAGGACTTGAAACGATGAGCAAGAGAATGGCGAAGTTCGCGCTGCTGATGATGGTGCTCGGCACCGTGCTGATGTTCGCTTCCGTCCCTGCCTACGCGCAGGAGCCGGGCGCGGGCGCGGCGGGCGCCGGCGAGGGTTCCTACTTCCTGACTTCCTTGGGTGCGGCCCATCTGGGCGGCGCCATCGGTGCCGGCCTGGTGATCATGGGCGGCGCGGCGGGCATCGGCCGCATCGGCGGCAGCGCCGTCGAGTCCATGGCGCGGCAGCCCGAGGCGGCCGGCCAGATCAGCACGGCCATGATCATCACGGCGGCGCTCATCGAGGGCGCCACCCTGTTCGCGGTCATCGTCTGCCTGCTGGCGCTCAACGTCGGCGGCTAGAGCGGGATGACTTCCGGCCCCTCCCCAATGCCGGGGAGGGGCGTTCGAACGCGATTTAGCGGGTACCAACCGATGAAGAGATTTCTGACAGCACTGGTCACTCTGGCAATCGCGGCCCCGGCTCTGGCGCAGGAGCACGGCGGCGGCGGGGAGAGCAACCTTTTCGCGGGCGACGTCGGCAACGCGATCTGGACCCTGGTGATCTTCCTCCTGGTGGTGTTCGTGCTGGGCAAGTTCGCCTGGGGCCCGATCCTGACCACCCTGCAGACGCGCGAGAGCTTCATCCATGAGGCGCTCGCCAAGGCCAAGCGGGACCGCGACGAGGCGGAGGCGCGGCTGCGCGAGTACGAGGCGCGGCTGGCCTCGGCGCGCGGCGAGGCGACGGCCATCGTCGAGGAAGGGCGCCGCGACGCCGACACGGTCAAGCGGCGCATCGAGGCGGAAGCCCGGGCCGAGGCCGACAAGACGGTCGAGCGCGCCAAGCGCGAGATCCAGATCGCCACCGACACCGCCACCAAGCAGCTCTACACGCTTTCCGCCAAGCTGGCCACCCAACTGGCGGCGCAGGTCATCGGCCGGGAGCTCACGCCGCAGGACCACCAGCGCCTGATCTCCGACGCCATCGACGGGATCGGCAAGGCCGGGCGGAACTGACCATGGCGAAGGTAGACGATCGCGATCTGGCCGTCGGCCGCCTCTATGCCGAGGCGATGCTCGGGCTCGCCGAGGAGCAGAGCGCCAGCGATGCCCTGCTGGACGAGCTCAACGAGCTGGTGGAGCTCCTCGACCGCAACCCGAAGGTCGCGCACTTCCTGTCGAGCCAGATGGTGGACGAGGAGGGGCGCGCCCGCGTCATCGAGGATCTGTTCCGGGGCAACGCGAGCGACCTGCTGGTGGACTCGCTGCAGGTGATCAACCGCAAGGGGCGGCTCGGCCAGCTCCGCGCCATCGCCGAGTCCTACCGCATCGCCCTGCGCGACCTGCGGGGCTGGGTCGACGTCCACGTCCGTACCGCGGTGCCCCTGGACGGTGCGCTGCGCGCGCGGCTCCAGGACGCCGTGGCCGCCTCCACCGGCAAGAAGCCGGCGCTGATCGAGCGGGTCGATCCGTCGCTGATCGGCGGCCTGGTGGTCGAGGTCGGGGGCAAGAAATTCGATGCCAGCGTGGCTTCCCGGCTGCAGGACTTGAGCCAGGCGCTGCTGGCCCGGGCCTCGCGCGAAATACATCGCGGCGGCGCCTACGTTTCCGAGTCGTAATCGAGGCAAGGAGCTTTCATGAGATTCAAAGTCGACGAGATCGCGTCGGTCATCGAAGAGGAAATCCGGAAATACCGCACCGAGGTCGACCTCAGCGAGGTGGGCAAGGTGCTGGAGGTGGGCGACGGCATCGCCCGCATCTACGGCCTGACCGGGGCCATGGCGGGCGAGCGTCTGGAGTTCTCCAACGGCGCCCAGGGCCAGGTGTTCAACCTCGAGGAGAGCTCGGTGGGCGCCGTCGTGCTCGGCGACTACCTGGGCATCAAGGAGGGTGACGAGGTGCGCCGCTCGGGCGAGCTGCTGTCGGTGCCCTGCGGCCCGGCGCTGATCGGCCGCGTCGTCGATCCCCTCGGCCGGCCGCTGGACGGCCTGGGCGTCATCGAGACGCCGCACCGCCGGCCGCTCGAGTTCAAGGCCCCCGGCATCGCCGAGCGCCAGCCCGTCACCGAGCCGCTGCAGACGGGCATCAAGGCGATCGACAGCATGATCCCGATCGGCCGCGGCCAGCGCGAGCTGATCATCGGCGACCGCAAGACGGGCAAGACCGCCATCGCGATCGACACCATCGTCAACCAGCGGGGCGGCGACGTCGTCTGCGTCTACGTCGCCATCGGTCAGAAGGAGTCGACCGTCGCCGGCCTCGTCGACCGGCTGCGCGAGGTCGGCGCCATGGACTACACGATCGTCATCTCGGCCGGCTCCTCCGACCCGGCGCCGCTGCAGTACATCGCTCCCTACGCGGGCGCGGCCATGGCCGAGTACTTCATGTACCAGGAGGGGCGCGCCACCCTCTGCGTCTACGACGACCTGTCGAAGCAGGCGCAGTCCTACCGCCAGCTGTCGCTGCTGCTGCGCCGGCCGCCGGGCCGCGAGGCGTACCCGGGCGACGTCTTCTACCTCCACTCTCGCCTCCTGGAGCGCAGCGTCAAGATGCGCGAGGAGTTCGCCGTGGTGCCGAAGGACACGCCCGCGGACAGCCGCGACCGCTCCGTCGTCGTCAAGCACCCGCAGAGCCTCGCGGCGCCGGCCGAGCACCGCCCGGACGACCTCGACGGCACGTTCCACCGGCCGCACGGCCGCCACAAGGCCGAGGCGTGGCTCGCCACCCTGGCGGACGCCGACAAGTACCGGGTGCACCGCTTCCCCGACACCGGCGGCTCGATGACGGCGCTGCCGGTCATCGAGACGCTGGAGGGCGAGGTCTCGGCCTACATCCCGACCAACGTGATCTCGATCACCGACGGCCAGATCTACCTCGAGCCCGACCTGTTCTTCGCCGGCGTGCGCCCGGCGGTCAACGTCGGCATCAGCGTCTCGCGGGTGGGCGGCAACGCTCAGCGCAAGGCGATGAAGAAGGTCTCGGGCTCGCTGCGCCTCGACCTCGCGGCCTTCCGCGAGCTGGAGGCCTTCGCCCAGCTCGGCACCGAGCTCGACGTCTCGACCCAGCGCCAGCTCGACCGCGGCCTGCGCATGGTGGAGCTGCTCAAGCAGCCCCAGTACCAGCCGTACAACGTCAACGAGGAGGTGCTGTCGATCTTCGCCGGCACCCGCGGCCTCCTCGACGACGTGCCGCCGCGCGACGTGCTGCGCTTCGAACAGGCGATGCTCAAGCACTTCCGCGACGAGTATCCGGAGGTCGTCGAGGAGCTGGACCGCACGCGCGACCTGCCGAACGACCTGGCCGACCGGATCTCGAAGGTGATCCGCGACTTCAAGACCCAGTGGAAGTGAGCTAGCGATGGCCAATCGCAGAGTCCTCGTCAAGCGGCGCAAAGCGGTGCGCAACATCCGCAAGATCACGCGCACCATGCAGCTCATCGCGACCGCCCGCTTCCAGGCGGCGTTCAACCGGGCCGTGGCGACCCGGCCGTACACCGAGAAGCTCGCCGAGCTGGTGGCCGACCTGTCGCGCGCCGCCGGCGACGTCGATCACCCGCTCCTGAAGACCCACGACGAGGTGCCGCGCTCGGCCCTCGTCGTGCTCACCAGCGACCGGGGGCTCGCGGGCGGCTACAACGGCAACGTGCTGCGCTCGGCTCTCGGCCACCTCGAGCAGCAGGCGGCGCGGGGGATCACCAACGACGTCCACATGGTGGGCAAGAAGGGGATCGCCTACTTCCGCTTCCTGCGCCGGCCCTTGAGCGAGCAGACCTCCGGCATCGGCGACAAGCCCCGCTTCGAGCAGGTCGAGGGGATCGCCAACGACCTGATGGACCGCTTCGTGCGCGGCGAGATCGCCTCGGCCCACGTCGCCTACATGAAGTTCCTCTCCGCCGGCCAGCAGCGCCCCGTCGTGGTCCAGCTCCTGCCCCTCAAGCCGGAGGCGGTGGAGGGGGAAGACGGGACCCAGGCAGGGCCGCCGGCAGTGGAGTACGAGTTCTCCCCCGATCCGCGGCAGCTCCTCGACGAGCTGCTGCCGGCGGTGGTTCGGGTACGGCTGTTCCAGGCTTTCAACGACGCGGCGGTCTCCGAGCAGGTCGCCCGCATGGTCGCCATGAAGGCGGCGACGGACGCCGCGGGCGACATGATCAAGGCGCTGACGCGGGAGTACAACCGCGCGCGGCAGACGCAGATCACCATGGAGCTCCTGGACATCGTGGGCGGCGCCAACGCGCTGTCCTGATCGATCCTTAAAAAGACTCCGACGAGCCCTTCAAAGAGATTGGACATACCATGGAAAACGGCAATTTCGGCACAGTGACCCAGGTCATCGGCTCCACTCTGGACGCCCATTTCTCCGAGGACCAGCTCCCCGGCATCTACAACGCCCTGCGGGTCGAGGTGCCCCGCACCGTGCTCGGCGAGACGAGCGTCGACACCCTCTGGTGCGAGGTCGCCCAGCACCTGGGCGGCGGCCGCGTGCGCGCCATCGCCCTCGGCTCGACGGACGGCCTCCAGCGCGGCGTCAACATCCTCGACACCGGCTCTCCGGTCACGGTGCCCGTGGGCACGGAGACCCTGGGACGGGTGTTCAACATGGTCGGCGAGGTGATCGACGGGCTCGGGCCGGTGACGACCAAGGACCGCCGCCCCATCCATCACGAGCCGCCGGAGTTCGACGAACTGTCCTCGAAGACCGAGCTGTTCGAGACCGGCATCAAGGTCATCGACCTGCTCTGCCCGCTGGTCCGCGGCGGCAAGGCCGGCCTGTTCGGCGGCGCCGGCGTCGGCAAAACGGTCATCATCCAGGAGCTGATCGCCCGCCTGGCGCGCTTCCACAGCGGCTACTCCTGCTTCGCCGGCGTCGGCGAGCGCACCCGCGAGGGCAACGACCTCTGGCTGGAGATGCAGGAGGCCAAGATCGGCGACACCGGCAAGAGCGTCATCGACCAGACCGTCATGGTCTTCGGCCAGATGAACGAGCCGCCGGGCGCCCGCCTGCGGGTCGCCCTCGCGGCCCTCACCATGGCCGAGTACTTCCGCGACCAGACCGGCGTCGACACGCTGCTCTTCGTCGACAACATCTTCCGCTTCTCGCAGGCGGGCTCCGAGGTGTCGGCGCTGCTCGGCCGCATGCCCTCCGCCGTCGGCTACCAGCCGACCCTCGGCACCGAGATGGGCGAGCTCCAGGAGCGCATCACCTCCACGGCGCACGGCGCCGTGACCTCGATCCAGGCCATCTACGTGCCGGCCGACGACTACACCGACCCGGCGCCCGCGACCGCCTTCACCCACCTGGACAGCACGGTGAACCTGGAGCGCAGCATCTCCGAGAAGGGGATCTACCCCGCCGTCGACCCGCTCGCCTCGAGCAGCCGCATCATCGCTCCCGAGTACATCGGCGAGGACCACTACCGGGTGGCCCGGCGGGTCCAGCAGATCCTGCAGCGCTACAAGGACCTCCAGGACATCATCGCCATCCTGGGCGTCGACGAGCTGTCGGAGGAGGACAAGGTCATCGTCCGCCGGGCGCGCAAGATCGAGCGTTTCCTCTCGCAGCCGTTCTACGTCGCCGAGCAGTTCACGGGCTTCCCCGGCGTCTACTGCTCGCGGCAGGACACCATCCGCTCCTTCGAAGAGCTGTGCGACGGCAAGTGGGACCACCTCCCCGACCAGGCGTTCATGTACGTCGGCACGATCGAGGAGGCGGCGGCCCAGGCGGAGCGGCTGGCCAAGGGATAAGCACACCATGGCAAGGAACGATACCTTCCATTGCAGCGTCATCACCCCCGAGCGGGCGGTGCTCGAGACCGACGCGACCTTCGTGGCCTTCCCGGCCCACGACGGCGAGGTCGGTATCCTGAGGGACCGGGCGCCCCTGCTCTACCGGATGGGGATCGGCGAGCTGCGGGTGGAGAGCCCTGAGGGCAACCACGTGCTGTTCGTGGCCGGCGGCTTCGCCCAGATGGTGGAGAACCGCCTGACCCTGCTGACCGAGCAGGCGAAGCGGATCGAGGAGATCGATCCCGCGGCCGTCGAGCGGGCGCTCGCCGAAGCCCACGCCATGCCCGCCGTGGGCGAGGCGGCCTTCAATGCCCGCCAGCGGGCGATCCGGAGCGCCGAGGTCCAGCGGCACCTGCTCGCCAAGCACGGGACGGGACGCGCCGCCTGACCGAGTACGATCCGCTGTTCACGCCTTCCCGGGCCGGCGCCGACGACCTCGAGCCGGTCCGGGAGCACTTCCGCGCCGCCAGCCGGCCCTTCCTTCGCTCTCCCGTTTCATGGTTCACCTGGGCCGCGCTGCTGCCGGGAGCGGCTCTCGCGACCCCCACGGCGCTGCGTCTCGGCGGTCCCACCTGGGTCCTCTTCACCTGGTCGGGGATCATCCTGCTGGGCGGCGCCGTCGAGTTTCTGGCCATCCGGCGCTCCTCCTCGGAGGCCGGCGGCACGCTGGCGGCCTGGGTGCTGCGCGTCCAGGGCAACCTGTCGCTGATCGCCCTGGCCCTGTCGGCCCTGCTGGTCTGGCAGGACCTCGCCTGGGCCCTGCCCGGGCTCTGGCTGCTCCTGCTCGGCCACTCCTTCTACATGCTGGGCGGCCTCGCCTTCGAGCCCTTCCGCGCCTGCGGCCTGCTCTATCAACTGGGCGGCATCGCCGCGCTCTGGCCGGACGGCTCGCCCCTCGGCGCCTTCGCCGTGGCGACGGCGGCCGGCAATCTGTGGATGGGATTTGGGGTGTGGCGGGCCAGGAGAGGCTGAACCAAGGACTGCAAAGACTGCAGGGACTGCAAGGACGACAAGAACGAGAGACCTCGCTTTTCTTGCAGTCCTTGCAGTCTTTGATGTCCTTGCAGTCCTTGGTGGCCGTTCCTAGACAGGCCCCGGCTCAGGGTACGTCGCCGAGCCGCTGAGCCCGTCCGTGAGGGAGCGCCGGTCGCCTGTCACCAGGAGGGGGAGCCCGAGGGTGGCCGCGGTCAGGATTCCGCCCAGCCAGCGCCGGGCCGTCTGGTCGAACGTCAGGGGCTCGCCGTCGCGATTGCGCGACGTGATGCCCGTCCAGGCCATCCCCAGCGTGTGCCCCCAGAAGGCCAGCGGCAGCACCGTGTAGAGGAAAGAGAACGACAGCAGGAAGACGGCGAGCGCCGGCAGGTCGGCCAGGGCCGGACGGATGCCCAGCCAGAGAGTGCCGGCGAGGGCCAGGACTCCGGCCGCGGCATGGACGAGCAGATCGGCCCCGCCGGCGGCCAGGCGGCTCCCCCGGCTCGCGTACTCGCTCGCGGCGACCGGCTCGTCCTCGTCGTCCAGGTCCGGCTCGGGCGCCGGCACGGCCACCGGGCGCGGCGCGGCGGCGCGGGCCGGCCTGGCCGGGCGCTCCTGGACGGGTGGATCGGCGGGGGCTTCCTCACCGAAGCCGGACAGCGGCAGATCGAAGAGCAGGGGCTCGTCTGGCTCTTGCGGCTTGCTCGGGCGTCGCATCAGCGGTACTGCAAATATTTGATGTAGATCTTGTAGAGCAGGTCTTTCGGCCGCTCCTGGTAGGTCTGGGCGAACATGTAGTGCCGCCGGGCGACATCGTCCTCCTCGAGGTTCAGGGCCTCTTGGAAGTTCTCCGCGGCCTTCTTGGCGTCGGCCCTCTGCAGGTCGCGCACGGCCAGATTGTAGTAGGAGTCGACCAGCAGACGGGTGACGTCGCGGTCGTTCGGATTGGCCTGCTGCATGCGCCAGAGATCGGGCAGGACGTACTCCCACTCGTGATCGCGGAAGGCGGTGATCTGCTTGGCGAGCGGCTCCAGGCTCTTCTGCGCGTCGGCGAGGAGCCGGGCCTCCTCGGGCGCCAGCGCCGCGATCTCGGCGGCCTGCTGCAGCCGGTGGACGGTCTTCAGATACATCTTGTCCGAGTAGGACTGGCGGGCCGCGGCGAGCAGGAGCTGCCGGCGGTCCTGGACCGGGTTGACCGCCGGCGGGGGAGTCTGGTCCGGAGCGCCGGCGGCTCCCGCGACGGGCGGCTCCACGCCCGGCGCCGCGCCGCTCCACTCGGCGATCAGCTTCTGGGCCTGCGCATAGTTGGGATCCGTCGGCGACAGCCGCTTGAGCTGGCTGAGGGCGATGGCCGTCTTGCCGGCCTTGTGGAGGCGCTCGGCCCGCGCGATGGGGTCTTGCGACAGGGAGGAAGCCGACACCGCCTCCGCCTCCTGCGAGTTGGGGAAGAGCCGCTCGCGGTTCTGCCAGGCGAGCCAGGCCCCCACCAGCGCGATCAGCAGCACGGGCCCGCCCACCAGGAGGAACATCCGGCGGGCCCGGCCGCCGTCGCGAGCCGCCGAGGTCCGCTTGACCGGCCGGCGTTCCGGGGCCGGTGCGGCCTGCCCGCCGGGATCCGGCGGCACCAGGATCTCTTCCTTGAGATCGCCGAGCTCCCCGCGCGGGGCCTCCAGGTCGGAGGGGCGGGGCAGCACGGTGTCCACGATCGTCGCGTCCCGCAGGCCGGCCGGTCTGGGTGCCGGCACGGTGCCCGCGTCGAGCTGCTGGAGGTACTCGCGGGCGGCGAAGTAGCCCGGCTGGATCTCCAGCACCCGCTGGAACGCCTGGCGGGCCGCCGCCGGATCGCCGGCGTCGAGCCGCGCCACGCCGTCATGGAAGATCTCCTCGACCTGGCGCTCGGACTCGGCCTTGACCTTGCGCGCCCCCTCGATGCGGCGGGACGCCTCCTGGTGGTCGATGTCGATCAGGAAGATGCGCGACCAGGCGTCGATGGCGCCCTGGGGATCGCCGGCTGCGAAGGCGGTCTGACCCTCGTCGAGCAGCTCGCGGATGCGGCGGTCGCTGTCGGAGTCGCCGCCGCCGAAGGCGAGGCTCGCGGGCATGGCCGTGGCCTGCAGGGGGGACGGGATCTTGAACGACGGCGCCGCGGCCCGCGCGCTCTCCAGCTCGGCGAAGCCCGGATGGCTGGCGTCGAGGGCGCGGGCCTTCTCCAGCAGCCGGCCGGCCTCGTCGGCCTGACCCGCCTCGATCGCCTGCCGGGCGGAGGCCAGGAACTTGAGGACGTAGGGCTCCGCCTCCAGCCGCTCCTGGGCGGCGCCGACGATCCGCTGGAGCTCGGGATCGGCCATGACGGCGCTCTGCTCCCGCTGGGCCGCCGCCATCAGCTCCTCCAGGCGCCGCTGGTCGAACAGGGACTGCAGCTCGCCGCGCAGGGCGCCGGGGTCCGGCAGGAGGTCGGGGAGGTCGAGGCTGAGGTCGTCGAGGTCCGCGAAGGGATCGTCCGGCGATGCGCCGGCTCCTCCCTCGTCGTTCTTGAAATCGTCCACCTGGACGGGACCGGTGCTGGACCGGAGCCGCTCCTGGAGGAGCTTGGCGGGCTGGAATTGCGGGTCCATGCGCAGCACGAAATCGCAGCCGAGCAGCGCCTCCTGGCGGCTGCCCTCACGGGCCAGCTCCAGCGTCTGATCGAAGGTGCTGAGGATCCGTTGCCGGACGTCAGTAGAAACGGAAGGGTTACCGGAGTAGCTCATCTCGCGGGGGTTTGGCTGTTTTAGAAAACCGGTGCGTATCCTAACAGAGGATCTCTCCGGCGTACAACGTTCCGCGTTGCTATGCTTCCCCGCGTGCTGCCGCTCGAGTGCGTCCCCAACGTCAGCGAGGGCCGCCGCCCCGAAGTCGTGGCGCGGCTGGCGGCCGCGGCGTCCTCTCCGCCGGGCGTGCGGCTGCTCGACGTCTCCTCCGATCCCGACCACAACCGCTCGGTGCTGACCCTGGCCGGCGATGCGGACGGTCTCCACGCCGGCCTCCTCGCCCTCTACGAGGCGGCGCTCGGCGAGATCGATCTCACGCGCCACCAGGGAGTCCATCCCCGGGTGGGAGCCGTGGACGTGGTGCCGTTCGTGCCCCTGGGCGGCACGCCCATGGCCGCGGCGGCGGCCGCCGCCGAGCGGCTCGCCGCGGAGGTGGCCCGGCGTTTCGAGCTGCCCGTCTACCTCTACGAGCGGGCGGCGCGCCGCCGCGAGCGGGCGGCCCTGGCCGACATCCGCCGCGGCGGCTTCGAGGGCTTCCCCGCCCGGATCGCCGACCCCGCCTGGGCCCCCGACTTCGGGCCGGCGCGAGTCCACCCCACGGCCGGAGTCACGGTGATCGGCGCCCGCTTCTTCCTGGTCGCCTTCAACGCCGTGCTCGACACCGCCGACGCGGGGATCGCCCGCGCCATCGCCCGCCGGGTGCGGGAGTCGGGAGGCGGGCTGCCGGCCGTGCGGGCCATGGGGGTGTATCTGGCGAGCCGCGGCCGGGCCCAGGTGAGCATGAACCTGGTGGATTACCGGCGCACGCCCATCCTGCGGGCCCTCCGGAGGGTGGAGGAGGAAGCGGCGGCCCTGGGCACGCGGGTGACGGAGTCCGAGGTGATCGGGCTGGTCCCCGAAGAGGCGGCGCTGGGAGTCGTCCGCGACGCCTTGAGGCTGCCCGGTCCGCCGCCGGTCCTGGAAGATCGCCTCAGGAAGACCTGAGCGCCTCGATCAGCCGGTGGGGCATGCCCTCGAACGAGCCGGAGGACATGGTCACCAGCACGCTCCCCTCCCGCGCCTCCTCGAGGGCGCGCCGCAGCACCTCGCCGTTGTCGGCGCACACGGTGGCCGGCACGCCCCCGGCGGTGATCGCGGCCGCCAGGGCGCCGAGGTCCAGGCGGTCCTCGGGAGCCAGGCGGCCGTTGTGGAAGATGGGCGCGAAGAGCACGCGGTCGGCGCCGCCGAACGCCTGCCGGTAGGGCTCGAAGAAGAAGCGCCGTCCGGCCGTCAGGCTGCGCGGCTCGAACAGCGCCATGAGGCGATGGCCGGGATAGCGCTGGCGCAGCGCCGTGAGGGTCTTCTCGACGGCGGTCGGATGGTGGGCGAAGTCGTCGACCACCGTCACCCCCCGCGAGGTGCCGAGCTCCTCCAGGCGCCGCTTGACGCCCTGGAAGCGCGCCAGGGCGGCGGCGGCGTCCGCCGCGGGGATGCCGTCGCGGCGGGCCGCCGCCCAGACCGCCAGGGCGTTCGAGACGTTGTGGCTGCCGGCGAGGGGGAGGGTGATCTCGACATCGCCGGTGTCCGAGTCCGCGTCGCGCACCCGGAAGCGGCTCGCCTCGGGCAGGGCCTCGATCGCTCCCAGCGGGTGGAGGTCGTTGCTCTCTTCCAGGCCGTAGAAGAGGGTGCGGCAGCGGGCCTTGGCGGCCAGCTCGCGCACCTTGGGACTGTCGCCGCAGGCCACCAGGAAGCCGTCCTCGGGCAGCAGCGCCAGCAGCCGGGAGTAGGCGTCCCAGAGCGACTGGGGGTCCGGGTAGAGGTCGGCGTGGTCGTACTCGACGCTGGTCAGCAGCAGCGTCTCGGGCTGGTAGTGGAGGTACTTGGGGCCGCGGTCGAAGTAGGCGGCGTTGTACTCGTCCCCCTCGATGATGAAGCGGTCGCCGGCGCCGTCGTGGAAGCTCGCGGGCAGGTTGTGCGGGGCGCCGCCGATCAGGTAGCCGGGGTCGCGGCCGCAGGCGGTGTAGACCCAGGCCGCGATGGCCGTCGTGGTCGTCTTGCCGTGCGTCCCGGCCACCACCAGGGAGCGGTGATGGTCCAGGAAGAAGCGGGCGAGCGCCTGCGGCATCGAGACGATGGGCAGGCCCAGCCGTTCCGCCTCCAGGGCCTCGGGGTTGTTGCGGTGGATGGCGTTGCCGATGACCACCAGGTCGGGTGCCTGATCGGGCCGGGGCGCCAGGTGGGCCGGATCGAACCCCACCTCGGGGTGAATCCCGGCGCGCTCGAGCAGGGTGCTCATGGGGGGATAGAGGGGGCCGTCGGACCCCCTGACGCGGTGGCCCTGCTCTTGCAAAAGGCAGGCTAGCGGAGCCATCCCCGTACCGCCGATTGCCATGCAATAGATGTCGAGCTTTGAGGACGTCACGTGCGGTGTTTCTCTTTTTCGGGCCGGAAGTGTAGCATTTCTGAGGCGTTCATCCATTTTCGTAGAAGGAGCAGGTGATATGAAGCGTCACGCCAAGACCGTCATTCTGGCACTCTTCGCCGCCTTTTTGATCGCGGCGACCGTTCTTGCCGCGGGCAAGCCCAAGGCCGTCGCCGTCGAGCCGATCAAGGACCTGGGCACCGTCGGCAAGGGCGAGAAGGTCGTCCAGGAGTTTCTGATCCGCAACGACGGCGATGCCGTGCTCGAGATCACCAACGTCCAGCCCGCCTGCGGCTGCACCGTCGCCGAGTTCGACAAGACGATCGCCCCCGGCCAGACCGGCAAGGTGAACACGTCGCTCGATACGGCCAGCTTCAACGGCGCGATCGCCAAGGGCCTGACCGTCTACACCAGCGACCCGGACAACCCCCAGATCGAGCTGACGATCCGCGCCAAGGTGGAGCCCTTCATCACGGCCAAGCCGGGTTACGCCCGCTACATCACCGTGCAGGGCGAGAAGGTCGAGGGCAACATCGTCCAGAACCTCTGGGCGCCGGACGGCTCGTCGTTCGAGGTGACCGGGGTCGAATCGCCCTGGCCCTATCTCAAGGTGAGCTTCCGCGAGGCCAAGCCCGAGGAGCGGCTGCCCGACGTCAAGGGCAAGCAGTGGCACGTCGAGATGAAGCTCTCCAACGACGCCAGCGTGGGCGCCCTCACGGACTACGTGACGATCCAGACCAACCATCCGAAGCAGAAGGTCGTGCAGATCCCGGTGAGCGGTTTCGTGCGGCCGGTGATGGCCGTGACCCCGCCCGTGGCCGATTTCGGCAGCTTCGAGATCAAGGCGCCCACGAAGACGGTCCTCAACGTGCGGAACTTCGCCACCGAGCCGATCAAGCTGACCAGCGTCGAGGGCAACCTGAAGGGCATCGAAGCCAAGATCGAGCCGCTGGAGGAAGGGCGCGAGTACCAGGTCCGGCTCACCCTCAGCCCCGAGCTCGCCAAGGGCCCCTTCGGCGGCAAGCTGATCATCCACACGGACAGCGCGAAGACCCCCCTCATCGAGGTTCCGCTCAAGGGCACCGTGCTGTAACGCCTTCCTCTCCCTGGGGCATGGAAAAGCGGGCTTCGGCCCGCTTTTTTCTTTTCTGCCGGGTATGTCGATTGCAACCCGTTCCGGTCTTCGGGAACCTGAGTTCCCGTCTTGCGGAACGGAGCCGTCGCGATGGACAGGCAGCCGGTCGCCTCTTCGGCCATTTCCTCGGTGGGATACGACGAGCGCTCCTCGGTGCTGGAGGTGGAGTTCCGGAGCGGCGCCGTGTACGACTACTTCAAGGTGCCGCCGAAGGTCTACCGGCAGCTCCTGAAGGCGCCCTCGAAAGGGCGATTCGTCTCCCAGCGGATCCGGGACCGCTATCCCTTCCTCCGCCGCGACCACTGACCCTCTGCTAACGGGGCCGGCCCCACATCTCCTTCTCGGACTTGGGCGGGGCCGTCCGCCGGCCCTTCGAGAGCACCTCCGCCACCTCTTCGAGGGTCGAGGCGAGGGCCGCGTTCTGGGCGGCCGCCAGCTCTCCGATGCCCTTGAAGGCGAGGTCCAGCAGAGCGTCCATCTCCTCGCGCCGGAAGCTCCGCTGCTCTCCCGTCCCCTGGACCTCGACCAGGGAGCCGCCGGCCGTGGCGACGACGTTCATGTCCACCTCCGCCACCTGGTCCTCCACGTACTCGAGGTCCAGCAGGGGAGTGCCGCGCACCAGCCCCACCGAGACGGCGGCGACCTGGTCGCGGATCGGCCAGTTCGAGATCTCGCGGGTCAGCAGCAGGCGCCCGAGGGCGAGCACGGCGGCGACGTAGGCGCCGGTGATCGCTGCCGTGCGGGTGCCGCCGTCGGCCTGGAGGACGTCGCAGTCGAAGGTGATGGTGCGTTCGGGGAGGGACCTGAGGTCCACCACGGCGCGCAGGCTGCGGCCGATCAGGCGCTGGATCTCGGCCGTCCGGCCCGACGGCTTGCCCTGCGAGACCTCCCGGGTGTTGCGGGAGTGGGTGGCGCGGGGGAGCATCGAGTACTCGGCGGTGAGCCAGCCTTCGCCGCTCTCCTTCTTGAACGGGGGGACGCGGTTCTCGACGCTCGCCGCCACCAGGACGCGCGTATCGCCCAGAGAGATCAGGGCCGAGCCTTCGGCGAACTTGAGGACGCCGGTCTCGATGCGGACGGGCCGCAGGGCGTCGGCGAGGCGGCCATCAGGGCGGCTGTTGGGTCGGGGCGGGGAATCTGTCGTGCTCATGGCCGGCATTCTATCCGTCCGGCGCAAGAACTTTCGCACGGCGGTCATCCGTCTGGCCGTGCGGTTGCGTAACCACCAATGAGAAGGCCGGTGGGTACCGCCGGCAACCCCGCGTAACCGCTTCGAGAGGAGGATGATGTGAGGATTCGTATTTTGCTTGCCCTGCTGATTCTGGCCATGGGACTGAGCCTGGCTCCGGCCCAGGCGTCCAGCCATCGTGAAGCCCCCGGGATCACCGAAATGCCGAAGGTGGACGGCACCGATCTCTACATGTTCAACAGCTATGAGGGTGGCCGCACGGGCTACGTGACCCTGATCGCCAACTACCAGCCGTTCCAGGATCCCTGGGGAGGCCCCAACTACTTCTTCCTGGATGCCGATGCGTTCTACCGCATCCACATCGACAACACGGGGGATGGCGTCGAGGACATCACCTTCCAGTTCCGGGTGGCGCCGCGCCTCGCGGACATCAAGATCCCGGTCGGCGGGCAGCAGGTTTCCGTGCCCCTCTACAACGTCGGCCAGATCACCGGGGCGGGCGGCAGCCGGTCGGCGTCCCTGAACATTCTCGAGAGCTACACGATGTGGGTCATCCGGGGTCCCGTCGGCAACGCCGGCCGCGCCGGTGAGCTCGCCACCAATCCCATCGGCGGCGCTGCCCGCTTCGGCAAGCCGGCCGACAACGTGGGCCAGAAGTCGATCCCGAGCTACGCCGCCTACGCCGCCGACTTCGTCGAGGAGTTCAACATCCCGGGCTGCGCGGGCAGCGGCACGGGCCGGGTGTTCGTCGGCCAGCGCAAGGAGTCCTTCGCCGTCAACGTCGGCGAGATCTTCGACCTGGTCAACCTCAACCCGATCGGGGCCCGCGACGCGGAGCCGAACCCGCTCGAGGAGAAGAACATCACCACTTTCGCCGTCGAGGTGCCGGTGGAGTGCCTGCGCCGGAACGCCGGCAGCCCGATCATCGGCGGCTGGCAGACGGCCGCCCTGCCGCGCAACCGCGTGCTGAGGACCAACCCCGACTTCGCCAACCCGACCACCCAGAGCGGCGACTACGTGCAGGTCTCGCGGCTCGGCATGCCGCTGGTCAACGAGGTGGTCATCGGCCTCAAGGACAAGAACCTGTTCAACGCCGCTTCCCCGCGGGGCGACGCCGCGCTCGCGGCCTACGTCACGAACCCGACTCTGCCCGAGATCATCGAGATCCTGTTCGGAGGCGCCGGAGTCCAGGCACCCAACAACTTCCCGCGCACCGACCTGGTGGCGGCTTTCGCCACCGGCATCGCGGGGCTGAACCTCCTGTCGGACGGCCAGCCGCACGAGATGATGCGCCTGAACACCTCCATCGCGGCCAGGACCGCCGCGCAGCAGAACAACCTCGGCGTGCTCGGGGGTGACATGGCCGGCTTCCCCAACGGCCGGCGGCCCGGCGACGACGTCACGGACATCGAGCTGCGGGTCGCCATGGGCGTGCTCTGCCACGCCTTCCCGGGCGTCTACTGCACTCCCGCCCAGGCCCCTTCCGGCACGCTCCCCTACACCGACGGCGTGCTCCAGGACGCCAGCCAGTTTGATTCCTTCTTCCCCTACCTGCGGCCGCCGATCCCCGGCTCGCCGAACGGCCCCAACGGAGTCGGAACGCTACCGTAATGAGAGCTTCTAGAGCGCTGGGCCTTGCAACGTGGATCGGGCTGCTGGTGGGCCCGGCGCTCCAGGCGCACGACTTCTGGATCGAGCCTTCGGCGTTCACGCCGGCTCTCGGCCAGCGGATCTCCGTCCGGCTGCGGGTCGGCGAGGGCTTCCGGGGCGATCCGGTGCCGCGCGATCCCCAACGCATCGAGCGCTTCGCCGCCCTGGGAGCCGCCGGTGAGGTTGCGATCGCCGGCGTCCCCAATTCGGACCCGGCGGGCTTTCTGGCCTTGAACGCTCCCGGCCTCCATCTCCTGGTCTACGACAGCGATCATGCCTCGGTCGAGCTCGAGGGCAAGAAGTTCGAGGAGTACCTGGGGCTGGAAGGGCTGGAAGCGATCAGTGCCCTCCGTGCCCGGCGCGGCCAGACCGCCGCCCCGGTGAAGGAGATCTACTCGCGGTGCGCCAAGTCTCTGGTCGCCGTCGGTAAGAGCGCCAAGAGCGCCGGCTACGACCGCTCCCTGGGCCTGCCGCTGGAGTTGGTCCCGGAGGCGAACCCGTATAGTCTCGACGGGGGAGGGGATCTCGCGGTGCGCCTCGACTACGGCGGCAAGCCCCTCGCCGGCGCTCTGGTCATGGCACTGCAGAGAGATCGGCCCGAGCCCAGGATCGCGGTGCGTTCGGATTCCCGGGGCCGGGTCAAGCTGCGGCTGGATCGGCCGGGCGTCTGGTTGATCAAGGCCGTCCACATGGTGCCCGCGCCGAAGGAGTCCGGCGCCGATTGGGAAAGCTTCTGGGCCTCCTTGACGTTCGAGGTTCCGGGCGGTAAGAGATAGCATCCAGAATCCATGGACCCGAAGGAAGCGGAGGACCTCCAGCTCATGAGCCGGGTGGCTGCCCGGGACGGCGCGGCTTTCACGCGTCTGTTCGAGTTGCACGCGCCCCTGGCCCTGGGGCTGCTCGGCCGCATCCTCGGCAAGCGCAACGAGGCGGAAGAGGTGTTGCAGGAGGTGTTCCTTCAGATCTGGATGCAGGGGGACCGTTATGACGCGGCGCGCTCCTCGCCAAGGGGTTGGATCCTGATGATGGCCCGCTCGCGCGCGCTCGACCGGATCCGCCGCAGGGAATCGGCGCGGCGCCGTGAGGAGGCCGCCGGCGAGGAGGCCGGCGACGCGGTGCCGCCGCTGGGGACCGAGCGGCTGGAGATCCTCGAGCGGCAGCGCGAGGTCACCTCCGCCCTCGGGCTCCTGTCCCCGGACCAGCGGCGCTGCATCGAGCTGGCTTTTTTTGAAGGGCTCACCCACACGCAGATCGCCGAGCGCCTGAAGGCACCGCTCGGCACCGTCAAGTCACGGATCCTGCTGGGGATGAACAAGCTCCGGCAAACCTTGAGCACCTGACATCCACTTGAGCACCTGACATCCGATGGCCACCCCGCATTCCAGCCGCATCGAGGAGCTCCTCCCCGCCTACGCCCTTGGCGCGCTGGACGGCGAGGACCTCCGCGAGCTCGAGGAGCACCTGGCGGGGGGCTGCGCCGAGTGCCGCGGCCAGATCGACCTCTGGCAGCGGGACCTCGAAGCGCTCGCGGATTCGGTGGCGCCGGTGGAGCCCTCGGAGATGACCCGGGCCCGCGTGCTGCGCCTGACGGGAGCGGCGCCGGCGCCCCGGCGCATCCCGGGTTGGCTGGCCTTCGCCGCCGCCGCTCTCCTGCTCCTTGCCGTCTGGGGGGCCGCCGGCCAGATCCGGATGGGCGGCGAGGTGCGGCGCCTGACCGCCGAGCGCGCGCGGCTGGCGACGCGGGTCGAGGCTCTCGGCCGCGAGGTGGACCAGGCCCGGGCCGAGGCCCGGCGCGCGGCCCGGGCCCTGCAGGTGCTCGCCGCCCCGGGCGTCCAGTCGGTCGTCCTCGCGGGCCTGGGTCCGGCTCCCGGCGCCGCCGGCCACACCTACGTCAACCCGCGGACCCGCGACGCCCTGTTCTACGCCTTCGACCTGCCGCCCCTGGCGCGCGACCGGACGTACCAGCTCTGGTTCATCGCCAACGGCAAGCCGGTCTCCGCGGGCACCTTCGCCGTGGACCCCCGCGGCACGGCCAGCCTGCGGGTCGACCGGACGGTGGACGCCAGGGACATCCAGGCCTGGGCGGTGACGATCGAGCCCCCGGGCGGCGTGCCGCAGCCGACGGGCGAGATGGTCCTCATGGGCGAAGCCTCCTGATCTGCTAGAGTTCCGCTCCACGTGGATGAGGCGCGCAATCCTCTCGACCGCCTGAGGGCACGGGCCGCCGCCATGGCGGCTCCCGCCTCGATCGTCCTCCCTGAAGGGCAGGATCCCAGAGTCGTGGCCGCGGCCGAGCGTGCCACCGCCCTCGGCTTCTGCAAGGCCTCGCTGGTGGGCTCGCGGGAGACGGTCGCCGGCGCCGCGAAGGCGGCCGGGGTGGCGCTCACCGTGCCGGTGCTCGAGCCGGAGTCCGATCCCGATCTGCCGCGCCTCACGGCCCTGCTCGCCGGCCGGCTTGCAGAGCGGGGCCTCGATCCCGGCCTCGCCGGAACGCTCGCCCGGGACCCCCTCTACTACGCGGATCTGCTGGTCGCCGCCGGGCGGGCGGACGGCGCGGTGATGGGCGCTCTCGCCACCACCGCCGACACCCTGCGGGCGGCGCTCCGGGTCGTCGGCGTCCGCCCCGGCCTGAAGGTGGTCTCCTCCTGTTTCCTGATGGTCCTGCGGGACGGCCGCGGGTTGATCTACAGCGACTGCGCCGTGGTTCCCGATCCCGCTCCCGAGGAGCTGGCGGACATCGCCGAGGCGGCGGCGGCGAGCTGCCGCCTGCTGCTCGGCGAGGCGCCGCGGGTGGCGCTGCTCTCCTTCTCGACCCAGGGCAGCGCCCGCCATCCCCGGGCCGAGAAGGTGCGGGCCGCCCTGGCGATCCTGCGCGAGCGGCGGGCCGGTTTCGATGTCGACGGGGAGCTCCAGGCGGACGCCGCCCTGGTGCCGGAGGTGGCGCGGCGCAAGGCCCCGGACAGCCCGGTGGCGGGCCAAGCCAACGTGCTGGTCTTTCCCGACCTGGACGCGGGCAACATCTCCTACAAGCTGACCGAGCGGCTCGCGGGGGCGCGGGCCGTCGGACCTCTGCTGCAGGGGCTCGCCCGGCCGGTCAACGACCTGTCGCGCGGCTGCTCGGCGGAGGACATCGTCGACGTCATCGCGGTCACGGCCCTGGACGCGGCCGGGCGGAGGGAGACATGAGAGTTCTGGTCATCGGCGGCGGCGCCCGGGAGCATGCCCTGTGCTGGAAGCTGCGGCAGAGCCCCCTGCTCTCGGAGCTGTACTGCGCGCCCGGCAATCCCGGCATCGCCGGCGTCGCCGACCGGGTGCCGCTGGCGGCCGAAGAGGTCCAGCGGCTGGCCGACTTCGCCACCGAGATGAAGATCGACCTGACGGTGGTCGGACCGGAGCTGCCGCTGACGCTGGGGATCGCCGACGAGCTCGCCAGCCGGGGCCTGCCGGTCTTCGGCCCCACCCAGCGGGCCGCCGAGATCGAGGGGAGCAAGGTCTTCTCCAAGCTGTTCATGGAGCGGCACGGCATCCCCACGGCGCCGTTCGCCATCGTCCACGACGCCGCGTCGGCGCGCGCCGAGGCCGCGCGCTTCGGCTTTCCCGTGGTGCTCAAGGCCGACGGCCTCGCCGCTGGCAAGGGAGTCCTCATCGTGACCGACCAGGCCGAGCTCGAGGAGGGCGTCCGCGCTCTGTTCGAGGAGCGCCGCTTCGGCATCAGCGCCGACCGGGTGGTGGTCGAGGCCTTCCTGGCCGGCGAGGAGGTCTCCTTCATGGCCCTCTGCGACGGCGAGCGGGTGCTGCCCCTCGCGACCGCCCGCGACTACAAGCGGATCGGCGACGGCGACACCGGTCCCAACACCGGCGGCATGGGTGCCCACAGCCCGTCGGGAGGGCTGTCGGCCGAGGCCGCCGCGGAGGCCGTCGAGACCGTCCTGCGGCCGGCGGTCGCCGGCCTCGCCGACGAGGGCCGGCCGTTCGTCGGCGTCCTCTACGCCGGCCTGATCCTGACGCCCGAAGGGCCGCGGGTGCTCGAGTTCAATGCCCGCTTCGGCGACCCCGAGGCGCAGGTGCTGATGCTGCGCCTGGAGGACGACCTCCTGCCCATCCTCGCCGCTGGCGCCGCCGGCCGCTTCGATGCGCGCCGGCTCTCCTTCCGCCGGGAGGTCGCGGCCTGCGTCGTCCTGGCGAGCCCCGGCTACCCCGGCCGGCCGCTCCAGGGGGAGCCCATCCGCGGGCTCGACCGCGCCGCCGCCATGCCGGGCGTCGAGATCTTCCACGGCGGCACCAGCCTCGCGGAGGGCGAGCTGGTGAGCGCGGGCGGCCGGGTGCTCTCGGTCTGCGCCCTGGCGCCCGATCTCGCCGGCGCCCTCGACCGTGCCTACGCGGCCGTCGACGCGATCGACTGGCCGGGCAAGGTCTGCCGGCGCGACATCGGCCGGGCTCTCCTGGGGCCGTCGCACCCTTCGGGATCGTGATAACGTCCTGAAGTGTGTCGTTGACGCCAGGGCCGCCTGCTGTGAGAATGCTTCAAGAGTCCTGAGCAACCCAATCGTCCCGCGGCCTGGTACCTTTCCTGCATAGGTTCGAGGTCGCTGTCGCATAGGAATGGAAGTCACCATGGGCGGATGTAGCGGTTGTGCTTTCAAAGGAATGTCGACGGCGGTGGAAGATACGTTCGTCGGTGTACGTTTTCGCGAAGAGACCAATCTGACGCTCTGCTCGACGGGCGGGCGGCTCTACGCCAGGGGGGAGAAGGTGGTGGTGGAACTGGAGTCGGGACCGGCCTTCGGCCATGTCGAGCAGTCGCCCATGCCGGTCTTCAAGCCCTGCCAGAAGTCGAGCGCCCGGCCGATCCTGCGGCCGGCCGACGCCAACGACGTCGCCTCGTTCGACCGGCAGGGCCAGAGCGAGCACAGCGGCAAGCTCTTCGCCCAGGAACGGTCCCGCGCGCTCGGGCTCGACATGAAGATCTCGCTGGTCGATTTTGCTCTCAATGGCAAGAAGGCGACTTTTTACTTCACGTCCGAGGGCCGGGTGGACTTCCGGCAGCTCGTGCGCGACCTTTCGAGCCGGTTTTCCGTGCGGGTGAAGATGGTGCAGGTCGGGGCGCGGGACGAGGCCGGCCTGGTCGGCGGCATCGGCATCTGCGGCCGTACCCTCTGCTGCTCCACCTGGCTGAAGGACTTCCGGCCGATCTCCATCCAGATGGCGAAGCGCCAGAACCTGAGCCTGAATCCGTCCAAGATCTCCGGCCAGTGCGGCAGGCTGCTCTGCTGCCTGGCTTACGAGGACGAGCACTACAAGACACGGAACCCGGACGACCGGTCTGCGGTCACTGCGACGGCCTAGGCGTTCTTTCCCGTTCATCGCTCATTGGAACCTAAAATGGCCAACCGCAAACTGATACGCCCGGACATGAACGAGCTCAAGAAGGAGCTCCCCGCCGCGCGCAGCGTGCGCCGCAAGCAGACGCCGCCCGAGCAGACCAACGCCGAGGAGTTCTACTACCTCAAGCAGATGGCGGCGAAGACGCCCATGGTGGTCATCCTCGTCAACGACGAGGAGCTGCGCGGGTGGATCGAGTGGTACGACAAGGGCGCCATCAAGCTGAACCGCCATGCCGGCCCCAATCTGCTGATCCAGAAGCACGTCATCCGCTACATCTTCAAGGAAGAGGAGCTGAAGCGGCGGGGCAGCAAGCGGGTGGACGGCGGCGAAGAAGACCGGTGAGGCCGGTCCTCGCCCTCACCCAGGGCGATCCCGCGGGCATCGGCCCCGAGATCCTCCTGAAGCTCGTACAGGCCGACCCGGAGCCGGCCGCCTGGCAGCCGCTGCTGGTGGCCGAACGCTCCGCCCTCGAGGCCCTCCGGCCCTCCCTCCCCGCCTTTCCCTGGGACCGCCTGCACTACATGGCCGCCCCCGCCACCCGCGGGGAGCTGCCGGACGGCGGCATCCCCGTCGTCGATCCCGTGGGCACGCGCCGCACCCTGTCCCTCGGCTCCTCCGGTCCGGCGGACGCCGCCGGCGCCATGGCCGCCCTCGACGCGGGGATCGAGCTCGTCGGCCGCGGCGTCGCCCAGGCCCTGGTCACGGCGCCGGTGAGCAAGGAGTCCATCGCGCGCCAGCACCTCCCCGGCTTCGTGGGGCACACGGACTATCTCGCCGAGGCCTGCGGCCTCGAGCGCTACGGCCGGGATTACCTGATGGCCTTTCTGGCGCCGGGGCTCCAAGTCGCCCTGCTCAACGTGCACCTGCCCTTGCGCGAAGCCCTGGACGGCATCACTCCCGAAGCGGTGGCGGCGGCCCTCGACTGCCTCCACCGCCATGCCGGCGGGCGGATCGCCCTCGCCGGCCTCAACCCGCACGCCGGGGAAGGCGGCCTGCTCGGCGGCGAGGAGGGCCTCGTGCTCGCTCCGGCGGCGGCGGCGGCCCGCGGCCGCGGCCTCGACGTGCACGGGCCCGAGAGCGCCGACTCCCTCTTCGCCCGCGCCAGCCGCGGCGAGTTCGACTGGGTGATGGCCCTCTACCACGACCAGGGATTGATCGCCGTCAAGACGGCCTCCTTCGGGCTCGCCACCAACTGGACGGTCGGGCTCCCCTTCCTGCGCACCTCGGTCGATCACGGCACGGCTTTCCCGCTCGCCGGCCGCGGCCTCGCCGACGCCGCGCCGCTCGCGGCGGTGGTGGACTCGACCCTGAAGCTGATCTCGGGCGAGCTGCCGAAGAAGCGTGCGCCGGTCTAGCGGGGCCGGCGCGCCACCGCCAGCAGCGAGTCCCCCAGGATGGGGGTGTGGACCACCCGTCCGATCACCCGCAGCGGCTTCAGGAACTTCGTCCCTTCGCCCACCGAGCAGAAGTTCGACTCCGTCTTCAGGGTCTCGACTTCCAGGCCGGCGCCCTCCAGCCCTTCCCGCAGCATGCGGGGGGAGAACATGTGGATGTGCGTGGGGTCCTGGTGCCAGGCCCAGCGCTTGCCGAGCAGGGGCCGGGCCAGGCTGTGGGCGTTCAGGGTGATGACGAAGAGCTTGCCCCCGGGCCGCAGGCACCGGCGGCAGCTCGCGAGAGCGGCCGGGTAGTCCTGGAGGTGCTCGATGACGTCGAGCAGGGTGACGGCGTCGAAGCGTTCCTCCGGGAAGGGGAAGGGCTCCTCGGCCCCCTGCTCGGCCACCTGTCCGTGGGTCCGGCGCCGGGCCTGCTCCGCGGCATGGGGCGAGACCTCGATGCCGTCCGCCTCGTAGCCCGCCTTCTCCAGGGCTTCCAGGAAGAAGCCGTAGCCGGCGCCGACGTCGAGCACCCGCCCGCCCGGGATGCCGTGGACCCGCAGCAGGCCCACGAGGTACTCCAGGTACTTCACCTTGCCCGGGTGGAGTTGAAAGTACTCGCGTTCGAAGTAGGAAGCGTCGTGCACGGGGCGGCATGCTAGCACCGGCACCGGAGCCTGTGTTAACAATCGCGCCCATGTTCCTGATCGATCTGGTGGGCGTCCTGATGACGCTGGGCGCCGTGGGGTTCCTCGTCCTGGGGGGATACCTGGCGGCCCTGCGCCTCCTTCGCGGCACAATGGCGGACGATCCGGCGGGCGATCCGCTGGCCCTCGCCATCGCCTCGCTCCTGCTCGCGACCGCCCAGGCGGTCGGCATCGGGCTCCTGCTCGGGGCCCTCGGGATGCTGCGCATCGATCTCGCGCTGGCCCTCCAGGCGGCCCTCGTGCTGCTCCTGCTGCTCGGATTCCGCCAGGCGCCGCCGCCCGGCGGCGTGGGCGGACCGGCGGCGGCGGTCTGCCGGCGTGCCTGGGAGATCCTGCGGGCGTACCCGGTGCCGTCCCTGATCACCTTCCATGCCGTGGGCAGCGAGGCGCTCCGGGGGCTCCTGCGTCCCCCCCTCTCCTGGGACAGCGTGATGTACCACCTCCTGCTGACCGGCACCTGGCTGCGGGACCGGAACCTCTCGCCCGTCTTCGGGAACATCCCGATCAACTACTACGGCTACGTGCCGGCCAACGGGTCGATCTGGTTCTGGTGGTGGATGGCGCCCTCGCACAGCGAGTTCTGGGTCAACCTCGCCGCCCTGCCCCACTGGCTCCTGCTCGGTCTGGCGGTGGGCGGGGTCGCCCGCGAGCTCGGCGCCCGGCGCCATTGGCCCCTGGCCTCCTTCCTGGTGCTGCTGACGCCGACGGTGGTGCGGTTCGCCGCCACCCAGTACGTCGACATCCTGGTCGGCGCGGTCCTCGTCGCCGCCTCCTTCTTCGCCCTGCGCTGGATGCGGACCGCCTCCTGGAGCGGCGCGGTGCTGGCCGGCACCGGGCTCGGCCTGGCCGCCGGCGCCAAGGTGCTGGGCGTGCCCTACGCGATGTTCCTGGCCATGGCGGCGGTGCTGCTGGCCCGCGGCCGCTGGGGCCGCCGCGTGCCGCAGGTCCTCGCCGCCGTCGCCCTGGCGGCCCTGCTGGGCAGCTTCTTCTATCTCCGCAACGTCTCCCTGGGCACCGGCCCGCTGGCCCTCGCCTGCGAGCAGACGGCGAGCGGACCCAAGAACGCCAACCAGCCGACCATCCCCCGCAAGAACTCCGTGATGGAGCTGCGCGAGGAGATGTTCGGGCGCGGCCGGCTGGTCGACGCTTTTCTGGGCGGTACCTACCCCCCGTCGTTGGAGCTGGGGGTGGGGCCGCAGGCGTTCGTGCTCCTCCTGGCGGTGCTCGCTCTGCCGTTCGGCCTCGGCCGCGAGCGCCGGCGGGAGAGCCTGATGGTGAGCGCCCAGGTCGGGGCGCAGCTCGCCTTCTGGCTGACGGTGCCCTACGCCAGGAACCTCCACGTCTACGCCAACATCCGCTACCTGATCCCGGCGCTCGGGCTGGCCTTCGCCGGCGCCGCGGCCCTGGGCGAGAGGCGGGGCGTCCGCGACCGCTGGATGGAGGGGATCGCCCTCGTCCTGCTGATCCAGGGGCTCCTGCAGCTCCATGCCGAGATGCCCGGTGGAGTGAGGCTGGCGATGGTCGCCGCGGATCTGGCGGCCGTGGCGCTCGCCCTCTCGCCCCGGCTGCGCGCGTTCGCCGTCCGGCGGCGGCGCGAGCTGGCTCTCGCGGCGCTTCTGCTGGCGATCCTCGGCGCGCCGCTGCTCACCCGGTTCCGGGTCGCCGACCGCAAGCGGGCCCTCACCCGGGAGTACACCGCGCACCAGACCTCGTTGCGCTTCCTGGCTCCCGGCTGGGGCTGGCTCGACGAGCACGGCGGCACCGGCAACGTGGCGGCCGTCCACTCGCCCAACAACTACTTCGTCTATCCGGCCATGGGGCCGCGCCTCGAGCGCGACGTCCGCTACGTCAACGTCAACGAGGCCGACCTGCCCTACGCCGTCAACTATCCGCGGTGCCAGCCGCGGGTCGATCCCTCGCCCCAGGCCTGGGTGGCGAACCTGATGAAGAAACGGATCCGGTGGGTGCATCTGAGCCGCTATCCCCAGTTCGGCTTCCCGCCCGAGGAGCAGTGGACGGCAGCCATGCCCCAGCTCTTCGCGCTGCGCTTCGACGATGCCACCAACCGGGTCTACGAGTTCCTGCCGGTGGCGCGGGAGGATGCGGCCGGCGCCGAGTAGCCGTACTGGCACGGATCGCGCACGCAGGGAGGCCTCGTGGACGGCCAGGCCGGGAGGAAGAGCAGCGAGCGCAGGAAGCCCGAGCGGCTGAAGATCGGGCGCAGCCTGGTCAACCGGAGCGACCTGGAGGGGCTCCAGCGCGCCTGGGCGGAGAAGGACCTCGTGCTCTTCCTCGGCGCGGGCGTCTCCAAGCCCTACGGGATCCCCACCTGGAAGGACCTCGTCCTGGAGATCCTCTTCGACCAGACCGACGTCGCCCGCCGGCTGGAGCCGGTCGACCTCTCCTTCCGGCGGGCCCTGGCGGCCTGGCTGGTCGACTACTACGACTACGATCCCATCATCCTGGCCCGCGTGGTCAAGAACGAGATCCGGCGCCGCTCCGGCGAGCGCTCCGACGCCCACGCCCTTTTTCTCGACAAGGTCCGCGAGCACCTCTACCCCAAGCACCCTCCGGAGCCTCGCGAGCCGACCACCCTGACCGCCGTCGCCGGCTTCATCAAGAAGTCCGGGGAGGACTCCGGAGTCACCGCCGTGGTCTCCTTCAACTACGACGACCTGCTGGAGAAGCAGCTCGAGGGGAGCGTCGATTTCCGGCCCGTCTGGAGCGACCGCCGCCATCGTGACAAGCGTCTGCCCATCCTCCATCCCCACGGCTTCCTGCCCCGGGAGGGGGACGTCGAGGACTGCCGGCTCGTCTTCACCGAGGACGACTATCACGGCCTGACCAGCTCGGTCTTCCACTGGGCCCTGACCGCCATCGTCAACTTCCTCCGGCACAACACCGTGCTCTTCATCGGCCTGTCGATGCTCGACCCCAACCTGCGCCGGCTGCTCGACGCGAGCTACGTGCTCGGCGACGTTCCCGCCCACTGGCAGCTCCAGAAGCGGCACAAGATCGGGCGCGGCGAGATGATGAACGTCGTCCGCGACATCCGCGACCGGGCCCGGCGGTACCGCAACGAGCTGGGCCTGGAGCCTCCGGAGGAGGTGCCGGACCTGCGGGCGGCGGTGCTCTCGATGCTTCAGCAGGCCGACACCTACGACCGCAACCTCTTCGAGTCGATGGGCGTCAAGACGGTCTGGCTCGAGGACTACGACGACATCCCCGAGCTGCTCGCGCGCATCTCGGACGCTTGATCGCCTGCGTTCCCCGCGTGTACCATTCCCGCTCATCCCAGCGGAGACGGAAGCCATGGCGAGGATCGAGTTCACGGGTAACTACGAGGATCTCTCTACCGATCGCGGTTACCAGTTCAAGTTCTATTGCGAGAAGTGCGGCAACGGCTACATGTCGAGCTTCCAGAGCTCGAAGCTGGGGCTCGCCGCCTCCGCCGCCTCGGTGGCCGGCAACCTCCTGGGCGGGATCTTCGGCCGCGCCGCCGACACCGCCCATGAGATCCAGCGCGCCATCGGCGGGCCGGCTCACGACTCGGCCCTGCGCGAGGCCGTCGAGGAGATCCGTCCCCAGTTCAAGCAGTGCACGCGCTGTGGGCAGTGGGTCTGCGGGCCGATCTGCTTCAACGGCAAGGCCGGCCTCTGCGAGTCCTGCGCGCCCGACATGGACGAGGAGATCGCCGCCGCCCAGGCCGAGGCCGCCCGGCAGCAGGCTCTGGATCAGGCCCTGCAGGTGGACTGGATGAAAGGCCGGAACCTCGGCAACGTCACCGGCGCCACCTGCAAGGCCTGCGGCGCCAAGACGGCGGGCGCCAAGTTCTGCCCCGAGTGCGGCACGCCCACCGCGATGAAGAAGGCCTGCGGCAGTTGCGGCGCCGAGGCCGAGGGCAGCCCCCGGTTCTGCCCCGACTGCGGGCAGAAGTTCGCGTAGCCGGCCTTGTTTGAGGTCACAGTTTGTGACCTCAAACAGGCTGCGGCCCTCTGCTGGCGGTACGGTGATCAGGCTTTGAGGTCACAGTTTGTGACCTCAAAGCCCGCCAAAGCCGATCTGCTTCCGCGTAGCCTCCGGTCGCTTCACCAGTTGCCGAAGAGCGTCGAAGACGACTTTGAACTGAGCGTCATATCTCTGCTCCAACTCGTCGATTCTCCGGACCAGGTCCACCTGGGTCGTCATCACCTGCCGGAGGCGGACGAAGGTGCGGATGATCTCGATGTTGACCCGCACCGCCCGTTCGCTGCTGAGGACGCTCGAGAGCATGGCCACTCCCTGCTCCGTAAAGGCATAGGGCAGGTACCGGCGGCCGCCCCGTCCCTTTGAGGTACCAGATTGGCACCTCAAAAACTCGACCTCCTCCCGCGTGAGCTGGAACATGAAGTCCCGTGGGAACCGGTCAAGGTTCCTCTTCATGGCTTGGACGAGCGCCTTGGTCTCGACCTCGTAGAGCAGGGCGATCTCGGAATCGAGGATCACCTTCTCCCCTCGCAACACCAGGATCACGCGCTCGATCCTCTCCGCGGGCATCAACGCCTGAGTCTCTCCCATGCACAGGGCCCCTCCCTAGGGCGCTTTTGAGGTGCCAAATTGGTACCTCAAAGCTGGAGATTGCCTCCAGCAGGGGGCCGGATGGGCGCACCCTACCTATATAGACGGAAAAACCGTCTCCCATCGCTCCACTTTTTTCGTCGAGATGGAACTTCAGGCGTTCCGACCCCGCCGCGCGGCCAGCCAGCGGGCGAGGAAGGGTACGGCGGCGAGGCCCAGGAGGACGGCGAACCAGAGGGTGGCGGCGCGGGTGACCAGGGTGATGGAGCTCGCGTCGGCCGTGTCCAGGCCCTGGGAGTGCAGGAGGGCGGTGAGCGCGCCCTCGGCCGCTCCCAGGCCGCCGGGCAGCATGGTGAGGGCCCCCAGGAAGGTCGAGCCCGTGTAGTTGAAGATCGACAGCAGCAGCCCGGCCCTGGGCGCGTAATCCCGCACGACCAGGAAGAAGCCCACCCCCTCCGCTCCCCACGCCACCACCGACAGCGCCAGTCCGAACAGCAGCAGCCCGGGTGAGAGGAGCGAGCGCAGCCGGCCGTAGACCTCCACCAGGTGCGGCACCCGAGGGCCCACGGCGGGCAGCCGGGACAGAACGCGGAAGAGCAGCTCCGCCACGCCCTTCCAGGTGAGCACCAGAACGGCTCCGGCCACCGCCGCCAGGCCTGCCGCGGCGATCCAGGGGCCGCCCGGGAAAGGCAGGGCGCCCAGGGCAATCAGCAGCAGCACTCCCAGCAGATCGGTCACCCGCTCGGCCAGCACCGCCGGCACCACCTTGAGCGCCGGCCCGCCCCCGAGCTCCCGCACCAGCCAGGCCTTGCCCAGCTCCCCTGCCTTGCCCGGCGTCACCGACAGGAGGAAGCCGGCCAGGAACACCGCCAGGCTCCGCGAGCGGGGCAGGCGGACGTCCAGCCGGGAGAGATAGACCTCCCAGCGCACGAAACGGAGGGCGTAGTTGACCAGGGACAGGGAGAGGACGGGCACCAGGAGCCACGGATCGAACCCCCGCAGGCTGCGGGCCAGCTCCGCCGGGTTCGCGGAGAGGGCGAGCCCCACCACGACCAGCAGACCCAGGACCAGGGGCACCAGCAGCCGGCGGCCGAGCCGCTCCAGGCCCGTGCCGCCGTCTTCCGCCTCGCCGGCGGCCGGCGCGGAGCTCAGGCCGCCTTCTCTTCTTCCCCGACGGCCTCGGGGTACTGCTCGAAGAGACGCATCCACTTGCTGGTCTTCTTGTAGTGGTCGATGCGGCGCTTGCCGATCGTGGGGTACCAGGCGAAGTCGTGGTAGAAGTACGAGCCGAACACGAAGAAGTAGACCAGCGGCGTCCGGAACAGCAGCTTCTGGAGTCCCTTGAGCGGCCCGAACCAGACCAGGTCGCCGAAGCGGGAGACGGCGTTGTCCCCCACCGAGAAGTGGAAGTTCCACTTCGAGACGTCCTCGCCCACCACCTCGATGTCCCGCGGATCGCCGACGCCCAGGCCGGCGTCGTGCGCCAGCCGGATGTAGGGGATCGACATCGGATCGAAGCCCATCATCTTGGCCGCCACGGCGTCGATCGCCACCTGGTCCCCCGAGGCCATCATGAAGTCCTTCTCCACGGGGATCATCGTCCGCGGGCCGGGGCCGTTGCCGCAGGTCGTGCCGTCCATCACGGCGAACAGGCCGGAGTGGATCTCCTTCTGGATCGTCAGCAGGTCCACCAGCGTCTTGTGGATGTGGGAGTGGGTGTAGTGCCGGCGGGTGTTGAGCAGGCCGCCGAAGGCGTTCTTCATGGCGCCCGTGGTGGTGGTGTAGATGTGGCACTTCACCGTCGGCAGGTGGACGATGTTCTTGCCCAGGAAGAACTCGGGGATGGTGATCCCCTCCGGGTAGATCTCCGGCAGCACCAGCATCTTGCCCTTCGGCTTGTAGGTGATCCACTTGAGGTCGTCGGCGAAGCAGTTGTAGCGCACCGGCACGCCGTACTTGTCGAGCACCGGCAGGTAGCGGTTCAGCCGCTCGCCCTTCTTGGGATCGGTGACGACCGTGTTGTTCTGGACGCAGACCTGGTCCGTATAGCCGTCGGCGCGCAGCTTCTGGATCGTCCCCTCGAGCTGCCAGGGCGTGGTGTTCGCCCCGGGGAAGGGGAAGTGCCAGGAGATGTTGTCCTTGAGGATCGTGGTGACGCCGGCCGCGAGATGCCGCTTGACGTCGGCCAGCTCCATGGTCCGGCCGGTGTCTTCGAGGACGGTTTCGGGTTGGGTCTTGAGGACGGCGACGCGCGCTTTGGCCATAGGAAGAGTGCTCCGGATGAGTCGATCGGGCCGCGCCGCACCGGCACGGGACCCACGATTATAGCGGGGAACCACTGCGGGTTCGCCCTTTGCTTTGACTCCCGGGCGATGTGCCCCTACAATACGGGTCCCTGACGGACCCTCACGGAGAGGTGCTGGAGTGGCCGAACAGGGCTGCCTGCTAAGCAGTTGTCCGGGGTAAACCCGGACCGAGGGTTCGAATCCCTCCCTCTCCGCCATTTCTTCCCGCTACAAGCCGAGCCCGGCCTGGAGGTTGCTTGCAACTCCTTGCCGGGGTGTGTCCCGCCCCTGGGGACGGATGGGAGGCGAGTCGACCATGATGAGAGCCGTGAATCCCGCCACTGGAGCGCTGATCCGCGAGTACCCCGAGCACGGCGAGGACGAGGTCGCCGAGCGGCTGGCGCAGGCCGAGCGGGCCTTCGCGTCCTGGCGCCGGTTCGATTTCGAAGAGCGGGCGGGCTATCTGACCAGCGTCGCCGACCTGCTGCGCGAGAACCAGGCGGACTTCGCCCGCCTGATGACCGAGGAGATGGGCAAGACCGTCACGGCGGCCGAGTCCGAGGTGGACAAGTGCGCCTGGGCCTGCGACTTCTACGCCGAGAACGCCGCCCGCTTCCTGCCCGCGGAGACGGTCGCCACCGACGCCGGCAAGAGCTTCGTCCGGTACGACCCGCTGGGGCCGGTGCTGGCCATCATGCCCTGGAACTTCCCCTTCTGGCAGTTCTTCCGCTTCGCCGCGCCCACCCTCATGGCCGGCAACGTGGCGCTGCTCAAGCACGCGGCGAACGTGCCCGGCACGGCGCTCGCCATCGAGGCGGCCTTCCGCGAGGCGGGCTTTCCGGAAGGGGTGGTGACCACGCTGCTGGTCTCCTCGGAGCGGGTCAAGGGCCTGATCGGCGATCCGGCCGTCCGCGCCGTGACCTTGACCGGCAGCGACCGGGCGGGCATGGAGGTGGCCGCCGAGGCGGGGCGGCGGCTCAAGAAGACCGTCCTCGAACTGGGCGGCTCGGACCCGTTCATCGTGCTGGCCGATGCCGACCCCAGCGAGGCCGCCCGCCAGGCGGCGCGGGCGCGGACGGTCAACTCGGGCCAGAGCTGCATCGCCGCGAAGCGCTTCATCGTCGAGGAAGAGATCGCCGGCCGCTTCGAGGATGAATTCGTCCAGGCCATGGAGGGGCTGGCGGTGGGCGACCCCATGGACCGCGCCATCGAGGTCGGCCCGCTGGCGCGGCAGGACCTGCTCGATTCCCTCGACGACCAGGTGCGGCGGACGGTCGACGCCGGCGCCCGGCTGCGGACCGGCGGCCAGCGCCTGCCGCGGGACGGCTGGTTCTACCCCCCGACGGTGCTCACCGGCGTCGAGCCCGGCATGGCAGCCTTCGACGAGGAGACCTTCGGCCCGGTGGCGGCCGTGATCCGGGCCCGCGACACGGCCCACGCCGTCGAGCTGGCGAACCGCTCCAACTTCGGCCTCGGCGCCAGCATCTGGACGGGCGACGCCTCCCGGGGCGAGCATCTCGCCGCCGAGATCGACGCCGGGATGGTCTTCGTGAACGGCGCCGTCAAATCCGACCCCCGCCTCCCCTTCGGCGGCATCAAGCACTCCGGCTACGGCCGCGAGCTCTCCGAAGTGGGCATCCGCGAGTTCGTGAACACCAAGACCGTCTGGATCAAGTAGCTACCGGCGCTACCTCCGAAACTCCCGCACCTCGCCGCCGGAGAGCTCGATGACCAGGGACCGGTCGTCGCTGGAGCGGATCGTGCCGGCGCCGAAGATGGTCAGGATCACCTCGTCGCCGGGCTGCAGGCCCGACAGGTCGGGGTGGCCGATGATCGGGGGCAGGGGAAGCACCTCGGAGTTGCCATGGGGCGGCCGGACCGGCACCTCGGCGCGCGGCGGCGCGGTCAGCTCGCGGATCGGGTGCGAGCAGTTGTCGCAGTGGCCGCAGCGGTCCTTGTCGAACTCCTCGCCGAAGTAGTCGAGGATGGCCTTCCAGCGGCAGAGGGCCGTCTGGGCGTAGAGAACCATGCGCCGCAAGCGGTCGCGGTCGGTCTCGGCCCGCTTCTCGTAGCGCAGGGCCATCTCGTCCAGCTCCTCGGGGGTGAGGCCGCTCCGCATCAGGCGGTACTCTCCGGGCTCCGGCTCGGCCACCATCTCGAGGTCCTTCATGGTCGCGAGGACCACCTTCACCTTGGCCAGGGCCACGCCCGGAGCGCGCTTCGTGATCTCGGCCCCCGACACGTCCCGGCGCTCGGCGCCCGTCTTCTCCAGGGATTTGTAGACCGCCGTGAAGTGCTCCTGCTTCGGGTAGCGGCCGTTCAGGAAGAAGATCTGGGTGTTCCGGTCCTCCGCCTGGTAGAGCAGGATGCAGCGCGCCGGCTCGCCGTCGCGGCCGGCGCGGCCCGCCTCCTGGTAGTAGGACTCGAGCGATCCCGGCAGGTTGTAGTGGATGACGAAGCGGATGTCCGGCTTGTCGATCCCCATGCCGAAGGCGTTGGTGGCCACGATCGCCTTGAGCTCGCCGGCCATGAAGCGGTCCTGGTTGCGCTTGCGCTCGCGCCCCCCCAGCCGGCCGTGGTAGCGGGCGACGGCGAAGCCCAGGCTCTCCAGGTACTCCGTGACCCCCTCGCAGTCCTTGATGGTGGAGACGTAGACGATGCCGCCGCCCTCGATCTCGCCGATCAGCCGGGCCAGGGTGGTCCGCTTCGACTCCTCCTTCGGCGCCGGGATGACCTCGAACCGGAGGTTCTCGCGGTAGACGCCGATATCGACGACCGCCATCTCCTCGCGGCCGAGCTGCCGGCGGATGTCGTCGATGACCTCGGGGGTGGCGGTCGCGGTGAGGGCCAGCACGGGAGGGTTGCCGAGGGCCTCGATGACCTCCCGGAGGTGCAGGTAGGAGGGACGGAAGTCGTGACCCCACTGCGAGATGCAGTGCGCCTCGTCGATCACGAAGACGTCGATCTTGTTGGTCTTCAGGGTCTCCAGGAATTCCGGCTGGGTCACCCGCTCCGGCGTCACGAAGACGAACTCCCGCTGCTCCTTATGGATCTGCTCCAGAACCTCGCTCTGCTCGCTGGCGGTGAGCGTGCTGTTCACCTGGACGGCGTCGATGCCCAGCTCCTGAAGCTTGTCCACCTGGTCCTTCATCAGCGAGATGAGGGGCGAGACGATGACCGTGGTGCCGGGCAGCTCCGCGCCGGGGAGCTGATAGCAGAGCGACTTGCCGGCGCCCGTGGGCATGATGGCGAGCGTGTCCTTGCCCGCCAGGATGGAGCGGATGACCTCCTCCTGCCCCTGCCGGAGAGCGCGGAAGCCGAAGGTGTGGCGCAGCGTGCGCCGGAGGGTCGAGAACTGGACGGTGTCTGTCATTTCACTTGCCTTCCCTGAAGAGACTTCGAGCGTCCGTAAGGGACGCAATCGCCGTGCCGTGCTGAGGGGGAAACGAATCGGGTCTCGTTTCCGTACAAGAGGAGCCGGAGAGAAGAGGCTCTCACCGGTTGACGAGCAGGCAGGACAGAGTTTAGACTCTTGTTCTACAAAAAAGCCAAAGGGGCATCGGTAGGACTTGCACTACCCCCTTGGGGAAGTCGCCCAGCCGGGTGGTCGAGTCTTGAAAGATCTTTTCTTTTTTACGAGGTAGGACGCGATGGTCATCTTCGTGGGTACGTTGGTCGTTGGAGCCGTGGCGGGTTGGATGATGGAGCAGCAGTGGGGGCCTGAGCTGGTCCGCTGGCGCCGGGTCAAGGGCATGCGCGCGCGCGTGCTGCGCCGGCAGGGAGAGAACGGCTGGCGCGCCTGGTTCGAGCAAGACTAGCAGGATTATACCGTCACGGGCACGTGACGCGCACCCGGTGCCACGCGTTGTTCGCGTAGCCCTTGAAGTTCCAGACCTGCGCCGGGTGCTCGGGCTGGGTCTGGGCGGCGGTGTCCCAGGCCCGGCAGACGATCTCGTGAGCGCCGGGCCCCAGGTCGAGCGCCGCTTCCCAGATCCGCCAGGCGTAGGTTTCATCCTCGAGGCCCAGCTCCGCCACCGTCCAGGCCGCGCCGCCGTCGGCCGAGACGTCCACCCGCGCCACCTGCCGGTCGCCGCCCGCCAGCGCCCACCCCCGTACGGTGACCCGTCCGGCGGACAGCGTGTCCCCTTCGGCGGGCGAGAGGATCACCGAGTTGACGGGCGCCTCTCCCAGCATCAATCCCTGGTTCCAGTCCACGTTGTCCGGCCCGACGTGGGCCGGGAACAGCCGGTAGGCCGTGGTCTGGAAATAGTTGTCGGACGGCCCTTCCTGCACGGTGATCCGCGACAACCACTTGACGCTCCGGGCGCCGATGTAGCCAGGCACCACCACCCGCACGGGGGCGCCATGGACCGGCGGCAGCGGCTCGCCGTTCATCGTGTCGGCCAGCAGCACCTCGCCGCCGTCCGCCTTGTCGAGCGGTATCGAGCCGCCGAAATTGAACCGGTGGCCGTGCCGCTCGGTCTCGTCGAGTCCCAGGAAGGCAGCGTGCCGTGCTCCAGGCCGCACGCCGGCCGCTTTCAGCACCTCGCGCAGGGGTACTCCCGACCACTCCGCGTTGCTGACCGCCTCCGTTCCCCAGGGAAGCTCGTTCTTGATCGGCTGGCAGGCGATGAGCTCCTGGCGGCGGTTGCCGGCGCACTGAAGCGTCGCCGTCACCGAGGTCCGCGGGAGGCGCCGCAGATCTTCCAGCGACAGCGACAGGGGGCGCTCCACCAGGCCGTCGACGGCGAGCCGCCAGGAGGCGGGATCCACCTCGGGGACGCCGCCGTGGTTGCGCACGAAGAACAGCTCGTTGGGAGTGATGAAGCCCCGGAGGAGGAGCTCCGCGGCGGGGCCGCCGTTGAATGGCTCCCCCTGCCGGACCAGGAGGCCGGGATGCTTTCCGAACGGGCTCATGGGATTTGGGGATCCTCCGGAGGCCTAGTCGTCGTAGCTGAGCGCTCTCTCGCTGCGGCGGAAGAGGCCGTCGCTGACCGGCTCGAAGATGTCGCAGTGAGTCATCTCGCCGCCATAGACGTGGAGGGTGAGCGAGGGCCGGTCGGGCAGGGCGTTGGCCAGCACGTGGTGCTCGAAAGGCGGGATCAGCGCGCCCGCGGAGCCCGCGGCGGCGTGCACCGCGCCGCGCTCGGCGAAGCGGCACAGGCCGTCCTGGCGCTCCTCGAGCAGCTCGTAGCGCGTCACCTCCATCTGCCCCTCGACGACGCCCTCGACGCACCAGATGCCCGCGTGGTCGTGGAGCGCCGTGCGCTGCCCCGGGCCCCAGGTCATGATCAGGGCCGTGAAGCCCAGCTCCTCGTCCTGGTAGAGGAGGCGCCGGGCATAGGAGCCCGGCTTCACCTGGCGGAACCGCTCGGGCAGCCTCAGCCCCTTGGCGGGGATGAAGGACTCGAGATCGTCCTTGATCTGCTCCGTGATGGCCGCGACGTCGCGCAGGCGCACCGCTTCGCACAGGCGGTCGATCAAGGGGTCCACGACGGGCGCCAGTGTTTTCATCCAGGTCTCCTCTCGATACAGGTCTACTCCTGCTCCAGGTAAGTGTATCCCGAGAGCCCTTCCTCGTACCTGCGCAGGAGGTGCTTCGACTCCTCGAACGTCATCCGCTTGGCCCGCAGGGCGAGCTCGGCGGCCCGCCGCACCCGCGCCACCAAGTCGTCCCGGTTGTAGCGCACGTAGCGCAGCACGTCGGCGACCGTGTCGCCGCTCACCACGCCCTCGATCTTGTAGTCGTCCTCGGGATCGAGGGCGACGTGGACGGTGTTGGTGTCGCCGAACAGGTTGTGGAGGTCGCCCAGGATCTCCTGGTACGCCCCGACCAGGAAGACGCCCAGGTAGTAGGGCTGGCCGTGCTTGTAGTCGTGGAGCTCCAGCACGTCCTTGACGTCCCGCCGGTCGATGAAGTGGTCGATCTTGCCGTCCGAGTCGCAGGTGATGTCGGCCAGCACGGCCCGGCTCGCCGGCTCCTCCTCCAGGCGGTGGATGGGGACCACGGGGAAGAGCTGGTCGATCGCCCAGGAGTCGGGCAGCGACTGGAAGACGGAGAAGTTGCAGAAGTAGGTGTCCGCGAGCTGCCGCTCCAAGCCCTCCAGCTCCTCCGGCACCTGCTGCAGGGTGCGCGAGATGCGCAGGATCTTCTGGCAGGTGGCCCAGAACAGGTCCTCGGCGAGACCGCGGTCCTCGAGCGACAGGTGGCCGAGGTTGAACAGGCTCTGGCACTCGTCGCGGTAGGAGATCGCGTCGTGGTAGGACTCCAGGAGGTTCTTGCGCGACACCTCGCGGTAGGTCTCGAAGAGGTTGCGCAGCGACGGCTCGGAGTCCGCCGGCGCCTTGCGCGGCAGCTTGCCGACCTCGAACTCGGAGACCCCCAGCACGTCGATGATCAGCACCGCGTGGTGGGCCACCGTGGCCCGGCCGGACTCGGAGACGATGATCGGGTGCGCGACACCCTTGGCGTCGCACACCTCCATGATGCCGAACACGATGTCGTTGGCGTACTCCTGGAGCGTGTAGTTGAGCGACGACGTGAAGTTCGTCTGCGAGCCGTCGTAGTCGACCCCCAGGCCGCCGCCCACGTCGAGGTAGCCGAGCCGGGCGCCCATCTGCACCAGGTTGGCGTAGACCTGCGCCGCTTCGCGCAGCCCGTCCTTGACCGAGCGGATGGAAGAGATCTGGCTGCCCAGGTGGAAGTGGAGCAGCTCGAACGTGTCGAGCTGCCCCTTCTCGCGCAGGAAGGCCACGGCGTCCAGCAGGTCGCGCCCGGAGAGGCCGAACTTCGAGCGGTCGCCGCCCGAGGCCTCCCAGTGGCCGGCGCCCTTGGCCGACAGCCGGGAGCGGATGCCGATGCGGGGCCGCACTCCCATCTTCTCGGATATCTGGAGGATGAGGGGGAGCTCGGAAGGCTTCTCGACCACCAGGATGACGTGGCGGCCGAGCTTGGTGGCGAGCAGCCCCGTCTCGATGTACTCCTCGTCCTTGTAGCCGTTGCAGATGACGACGGCTTCCTCGTCCTCCAGCATGGCCATGACGGCGAGGAGCTCCGGCTTCGAGCCCGCCTCGAGGCCGAAGTGGTACGGCCGGCCGTACTCCACCAGCCGCTCCACCAGATAGCGGTCCTGGTTGACCTTGATCGGATACACCCCGCGGTAGATGCCCTTGTACCCGTACTCCTCGATCGCGCGGCCGAACGCCTCGTTCAGCTCGACGACCCGGGCCTTGATGATCTCCGAGAAGCGGATCAGCAGCGGCGGGCTGATGCCGCGCTCCCGCACCTCGTCCACCAGCTCCTTGAGATCGATGGTCGGCGTGCCGGGGCCGCCCGGATGCAGGACCATATGGCCGGCGTTGTTGACCGAGAAGTAGTTGTTCCCCCAACCTCGGATGTTGTAGAGGTCGATGGAGTCGGCCGGAGACCAGCGGCGGGAAAGCGGGGCAGTGGCCATCGTCGTACGGGTACTCCTATCAGGGGCCCCGAGGGGCTGGTTGCTTGGGTTCTGCGAGTCGGGTACGAAGGAAATCGCCGGATGGAGACACCCCCCGGCCGCAGGGACTTTAACATGTTTCCCCCGGGCGGCCTTCCCGGGCGGGCGCGCCGGGGGCCTCCCTCTTCCGACGCCTCCCTCCCCTCCGGAAGACCCTCACCCTACCCTCTCCCGACCCCTCCCTCCCGCCCACACCGGGAGAGGGAAAAGAAGCAAAGTATTTTCTGCAGTCTCCCTCCTCTCCCGGTGAGGGCGGGAGGAGGGGTCGGGAGAGGAGGGCCGGGGAGGTGAGGGCCTGCGGGCAGGCGAGGCCTCGTGATACCGTATCGGCTTCTATTTCCCGCTTCTCTGCGGGCCACTTCGGAGTGACAGCGATGACCGACATCCAGGGACCCGTCCGGGTCCGTTTCGCCCCCTCGCCCACGGGATTCCTGCACCTGGGCGGCGCCCGCACGGCCATCTACAACGACCTCCTGCGCCAGCACGTCGGCGGCGCCTTCGTCCTGCGCATCGAGGACACCGACCGGGAGCGCTCCGACGACGCCATGACCCGCCAGATCCAGTCGGCCCTCGCCTGGATCGGAGTCGTCTGGGACGAAGGGCCGTTCCTCCAGAGCGAGCGGCTGCCCCGCCATCACGAGCGCGCCGAGGAGCTCCTGGCGAGCGGCAGGGCCTACCGCTGCTTCTGCACCACCGAGGAGCTGGACGCCCAGCGCGCGGAAGTCGAGAAGCGGGGCCTGGCCTTCCGCTATCCGCGCACCTGCCTCAGCCTCTCCCAGGGGGAGATCGAGGAGCGCCTGGCCGCCGGCAAGACCTTCGCCGTCCGCTTCAGGATGCCGGACGAGCACATCACGTTCACCGACCTCGTCCGCGGCGACATGGACTTCCCGCCGGACGCGCTCGACGACTTCATCCTCCTGCGCTCCGACGGCAATCCCACGTACCACATGTCGGTGGTGGTGGACGACATCGACATGGCGATCACCCACGTCATCCGGGGCGAGGACCACCTCTCGAACACGCCCAAGCACATCCCCCTCTTCCGGGCCCTGGGCGGCGCCGTGCCGACCTTCGCGCACCTCCCCCTGATCCTCGGGCCGGACAAGAAGCGCCTCTCCAAGCGCTACGGCGCCACCTCCGTCGAGGAGTTCCGCAACGAGGGCATCCTGCCGCAGGCGCTCTACAACTTCATGGCCCTGCTCGGCTGGAGCCCGGGGGACGACCGCGAGATCCTCTCCCGCGACGAGATGATCCGCCTCTTCTCCGTCGACCGCCTGAACGCCTCGCCGGCCGTGTTCGACCGCGACAAGCTCTGGTGGATGAATTCGCAATACCTCTCGCAGCTCGACTACGACGCCCTGGCCCCGCACCTCCAGCCCTTTCTGGAGCCGGCCGGGCTCGCCGGGGCGGACCCGGACCGCCTGCGGGCCGCCGTCAACCTCCACCGCACCCGCGCCCGCACCCTGAAGGATCTGGCCGAGCTGGTGGCCCCCTATTTCAAGGACGAGATCGCCTACGACCCCGAGGCCTCCGCCAAGTTCCTCAAGGACGCCAGCCTGGCGGACCACGTCCAGGCGCTGCGCGACCGCTACGCCGAGCTTCCCGGCTTCGACAAGGAGTCGCTGGAGGCCGGCCTGCGCGCCCTGGCCGACGAGCGGGGGCTCAAGGCGGGCGCCCTGATCCACCCCACCCGCATGGCCCTCTCGGGAGCCGCCGTGGGGCCGCCCGTCTTCGACCTCGTCGAGGTGATGGGCCGCGAAGCCGCGCTCGCCCACCTCGACCGCTTCGTCGCCTTCCTGCGCCAGGGACCCCCGCCGGCCCAGAGTTGACGGGGAGGGATGGTTTTCGCTACCCTACCGTCCCTGTCCTGCTGGGAGGTCGTTCAACGGTAGGACATGCGGCTCTGACCCGCAGAATCGGGGTTCGAATCCCTGCCTCCCAGCCAATTTGAAGATCCCTCCGAGGCCGCGTCCGACGCGGCCTTTCGTGTTCCAGCCTGCTAAACTGGTCGCCTATGAGTCCGATTCTGGAGAAATACCGCGAGGAGATTCTCGATCTGGCGACCCGCCATGGAGCCAGGGATGTGCGTGTCTTCGGCTCCTTGGCCCGTGGTGAAGGTAACGAGGGCAGCGACCTCGACCTGCTCGTGACCCTTGGAGAAGGTCGCTCTCTTCTGGATATCGTAGGGTTCAAACAGGACGTGGAAGATCTCGTGCACCGTCCGGTGGACGTGGTCACAGAGAGGGCCTTGTCTCCATACCTGCGAGAGCGCGTCCTCTCTGAAGCCGTCCCGCTGTGAGCCAGAGCCGAGACGAGCTCTACCTGCAGCACGTGATTGATGCCGCAGGGAAAATCGAGCGCTATATCGCAGTGGGCTACGACGAGTTCATGGCCGAATCCCACTGGCACGATGCGGCGATCCGCCAACTTGGGATCATCGGTGAAGCGGTTAAGAGGCTATCCAATGAGGTTACTGAACGCCGGCCCGACATACCTTGGCGTCGCATCGCGGGCATGCGAGATGTCCTCATCCACAACTACATGGGCGTGGATTTAGAAGCTGTCTGGCAGGTCACTCAGAATGACCTGCCCCTCCTGCGGCAGGCAGTCGAAGAGCTCCTGGGCAAGGAATAAAAGGACAGCACTCCGTCGTATCCATGGAAGCGAGCGGCCTCGCAGTTCAGGACCAAGGCCACTACTGCTGCGATGCGAGGGGACCAGGAAGATCTCGCCCCGGAGGCGCTTCAGGCGTGGCAGGAACGACGGAGCGCCGAGGATCGAATTCGACCCGGCGAATCCGTTCGGCTGAGGCGAAGAGTCTGCCGCCCCTGCGGGGCTCTGTGGTAAGGTGGCGCGCTCGTCCCAGGGCTCACGCCCTGGGCTAGAAGTCTGGCGCCCTCCGGGCTCGCGTCCGAGCCTGAGCGGAACGAGCGGCTCGCCGGACCTTAAAGTTGGCCCGCCAGGGCCTGAAGTTGGCCCGCCGGACCTTAAAGTTCGTCCGTCGGCCGGAACGGGCCGTCCGCCGACCGGAACGGATGGCTCGCCGGCCGGAACGAGTCTCCCGCTGGGTGAAACGAGTGGCTCGCCGGAGTCAACAGTTGGCTCGCCGGCCGGAACGAGTCTCCCGCCGGGTGGAACGAGTGGCTCGCCGGAGTCAAAAGTTGGCTCGCCGGTCGTAACGAGTGGCTCGCCGGGTGGAACGAGTCTCCCGCCGGCCGGAACGGATGGCTCGCCGGGTGGAACGAGTGGCTCGCCCGCCGGAACGAGTCTCCCGCCGATCGGAACGAGTGGCTCGCCGGTCT
>DATFNZ010000148.1:0-55497 GCA_035266085.1 Thermoanaerobaculia bacterium | reverse complement strand
GCTACTTACGGCCACCGTGCTATTGCATGTCGGCGACTTTCCTCTTATACTCGGTAGCCATGTACATCGAGGTCGTCCCGAACCGCAACTCCAAACCCTGCATCCTCCTGCGCGAGTCCTATCGCGACGGCGGCAAGGTCTGCAAGAGAACCTTGGCCAATCTGTCCAAACTTCCGAAAGATACGGTGGAAGCCATGCGGAGCTTGCTGCGGGGGGCCACCCTCCTGGAAGATTTGGCGGACAGCTTTGAGGTGACCCACAGTCGACCGTTCGGTCACGTGGCGGCGGTGCTCGCTACCCTGCGCCGCATTGGACTGGAGACCGATTTGGCGCCGGAACGCTGCGATTCTCGGGATCTGGTCGTTGCCATGATCGTGGCCCGGCTGCTGGAGCCGGCGTCCAAGTTGGCAACGGCTCGGGGACTGGACGAGGGCGCCTCTCTCAGCGCCTTGCAGGAGGAGCTTTCTCTGCCCGCTTTCAGCGAGACCGAGTTGTATGAGGCCATGGATTGGTTGTACCAGCAGAAGGACGAGATCGAGCAGCGGTTGGCAAGCCGCCATCTCCAGGAGGGGAGCCTGGTCCTCTACGATGTGACCTCGACGTATTTCGAGGGAAGGCACTGTCCTTTGGCGCGCCGCGGCTATTCCCGCGATGGAAAAAGCGACAAGTTGCAGATCGTTTTTGGTTTGCTCTGCAATCAGGCTGGATGTCCCATTGCGGTAGAGGTCTTTGCGGGCAACACGGCCGATCCCCAGACGTTGCAGGCACAGATCGAAAAGGTTCGACAGCGGTTTTCTTTGACGAGGGTGATTTTCGTTGGTGACCGAGGAATGTTGACCTCTGCGCGGATCGCCGAAGAGCTGAAACCGGCCGGCCTGGACTGGATCTCGGCTCTGCGGACAACAGAGATCCGGCAAGTTGTCGCCGCGCCCGGCTTTCAGTTCTCCCTCTTTGATGAGCAGGATTTTGCCGAGATCCAAAGTCCGGAATTTCCGGATGAACGGCTGATCGTCTGTCGCAATCCGCTGTTAGCCGAAGACCGGGATCGTACCCGAGAAGAGCTCTTGCAGGCGACTGAAGTCGAGTTGGCCGCCATTGAGCAGGCGACACGACGAACAACAAATCCTCTGAAGGGCCAAGATCGTATCGCTCTTCGCGTAGGAAAGGTCCTGAATCGGCATAAGGTCGGCAAGCACTTTGTCTTGGAATTCACAGAGACAACCTTCTCCTATCGGCGCGACCAAGAGCGCATAACGCAGGAAGCCTCTTTGGACGGTCTGTATGTGATTCGTACCAGCATGCCGAAGTCGGAGCTGACCGCCGAAGAGACGGTACGAGCTTACAAGGGCTTGTCGGTGGTAGAGCGTGCTTTTCGGAGCTGCAAGACGATCGATCTCCACGTCCGGCCGATCTATCATCGTTTGCCGGAGCGCGTCCAGGCACACATTCTTTTGTGCATGCTGGCCTACCACGTGGAATGGCACATGCGTGAGAAGTTGGCGCCCATTTTGTTCGACGATGAGGAGCCGGAGGTGGCCCAAGGGCTGCGAACCTCGGTGGTTCAGCCCGCCCAGAGGTCGGCGGGGGCCCTACGCAAGGCCAGCACGCGGATGACGACTGACGGCCTTCCCGTCCAGAGCTTCCAGACCTTGCTCAAGAACCTCAGCACGATCGTCAAGAATCGGATTCAACCCAAGCTGTCGCCAGCCTCTCCTGCCTTTGATGCCGTGACCCGGCCTTCAGCGCTCCAGCAGAGAACCCTCTCTCTGCTGGAAGTCATCCTCCCGGTGTAGCCAGCAGCGCGCAAGCGCGAGAAGCCTTAACATCATTATTTGCTATAATTTAAGGCTTCACCGTTGGAAGAACTTCGGTCTAAAGGCCTCGCCTCTGGTTTTGGTAACGGTGCTTTTGTAGGCCTGCAGATAACCGGGTAGAATCGGTGCGGAGATTCATTTCTAGGGGAATGCCCCGATGGACTGTTCTCGCTTGGACTCACCGGGATGCTCCCCTCACGCCAAACCCTCACGCACAGGCTTATGGACCTCGGCCCGGCGGGGGAGGGGAGATAGGCGTCAAGGTGGCCTATAGAGCGGCCGGTAAAACTGTAAGCCTGTCCGTCCAAATCTTCGAGGCGCGGGTCATTTGCTGAAAGAAGGAGACCATCATGGCATTGAAGGCAATGAGCGACGATCAGGTGGAAGCCGCTTTCGGGAAGCCGGTTCTCAAAGAGCTGCCGGGCAACCAGTTCAAGATCACCAACGGGTGGGACCGGAAGAACCTGGGGACCCTGCTGGTCCCGCAGCTTGTGGGGGTGCCTGGGGACGGGTTTCGGTTCACCGGCCGGCTGACCTTCCACAAGCTGGGGACGCCCCAGCTCCTGGCCGGTTTCGAAGGGGTGGAGCTGGCCGGCCATCTTCCCAAGATCTTGAGCTTTTCGGGCTCTTTCAATCCACGCAAGATCCGCGGCTCGAACCGGGTCTCGCGGCACACTTTCGCCACCGCCTTCGACATCAATGCCGACGAGAATCCTTTCCACCGGCCCGTTGCGGCGAGGGGGAAGAAGGGCTCGCTGCACGAGGTCGCGGAGGTGCTCGATCGGTTCGGCTTCGCCTGGGGCGGCAACTTCAGCAATCCCGATGGCATGCACTTCGAAATCGGGAAGCTCCTGACCAAGCAGGAATGCGAGGAGATCCTGCAGAAGGAGTTTGGTCTCGGTCCCGAGGGCATGCAGGTGATCGTGGCCGGTGTGCCCCAGGACGTGCGGGTGACGTTGCGGGAGAACATGGCGTTCGCTCGCCTGAAGAGCCTCCTTGCCACGATCGGGCAGACGGCTCCAGCCGAGATGGACAACCCTCTCGTTTCGGTAGACCAGTTCTTCAAGGGCAACGGGTTCGATGTGACTTTCGAGAAAGCCGAGGGTACACGGGGAGCCATCGTGGCCGTTCCTGCCGCTGCTTGACCACGACCGCCTCAGCGCTCCGGCGTGCCGATAGCAACCCTCCGAAGCGCCCGGCGCGACCTCTCCAGCCTGCCGCGGTGGCGCCGCGCCGCGCGGCCGGTCTGACCTGCGGCGTCTCCAATCTGACCTGCGGGGCGGACCGTCTGCCCCGCAGGATAGGTGGGCTGACCTGCGGAGGGAGGCCGCTGCCCCGCAGATTGAGCCGGCACGCCGCGGGGCAGGCTGGAGACGCCGCAGGTCGAGAGAGCTGCCCCGCAGGTCAAGATCCTGATGTGGGGGGCAGGCCCTCTGACCCGTGGGGCGGACTGTTCGACCTGCGGGATGGACCGTCCGGCTTCCAGGGCGAAACGGCCCGTTTCCCTCTTGCAGATCCCAGAAGTACCCGGCGCGCACGATAACCCACTCTCCAGAGATGACGCCGGCACCGGATCGCCTGCTTTCCCGGCCGGAGACTCAGGATATACTCTGCCGCCTTGACGGCTGACGACGAAGGAGAATCCACATGCTCTACGCCATCCTCTGCTACGACTCCGAAGCCGAAGTCGGTGCCATGACCCAGCAGGAGGACGACGAGCTCATGGCCCGGCTCAAGGCCGTGAACCAGACGCTGATGGCGAAAGGCAAGCTGGGGCCGACCCTCCGTCTGATGCCCACGACCGCGGCGGCCACGATCCGCGGCGGCGGCGAGGTCATCGACGGCCCTTTCGCCGAGACCAAGGAGCAGCTTCTCGGCTTCTGGATCGTCGACTGCGCCACGCGTGAAGAGGCGGTCGAGGCGGCGCGCCAGTTGGGGTGCGCGAAGGCCACGGGCTCGCTCGAAGTCCGCCCGGTGGGCTGGTCTGACTTCGGGAGCCGCACGGCGACGTGACCGACGCCGCCTGGAACGATGCCGCGCTGGCATCCGCACTGACCTCCGCGCGGCCCCGGGCGCTCGGAGCGCTCCTGCGCCACTTCCGCGACCTCGACGCGGCCGAGGAGGCTTTTCAGGAAGCGAGCCTCCGGGCCTTGAAGAGCTGGCCCGAGAGCGGTGCGCCGCGCGACCCCGCCGCTTGGCTCATCCTGGTCGGCCGTAACTCCACGCTCGACCAACTGCGGCGCCGGAGCCGGCAGGAAGCGCTGCCGGCCGAGGAGCTCCTCTCGAACCTGGACGATGCCGAAGCGGCGCTCGCCGAACGGCTCGACCACTCCCATTACCGCGACGACGTTCTGCGCCTGCTGTTCATCTGCTGCCATCCCGACCTGCCGGCCAACCAGCAGATCGCCGTCGCGCTGCGCGTCGTTTCCGGCCTTTCCGTCAAGGAGATCGCCCGCGCCTTCCTGGTCGGCGAGAGCGCCATGGAGCAGCGCATCACCCGGGCGAAGCGACGCATCACGGCGGCCGGCGTCCCCTTCGAAACGCCCGGCCCGGAGGAGCGGGCGGAACGGCTCACGACCGTCGCCGCCATGATCTACCTGCTGTTCAACGAGGGCTACTCGGCGAGCGGCGGCGCGGTCCATGTCCGCGTGCCCCTCTGCGAGGAGGCGATCCGGCTCGCCCGGCTGCTGCTGCAGCTTTTCCCGGGCACGGGCGAGGTCATGGGGCTCACGGCGCTGCTCCTCCTACAGCATGCGCGCACCCCCGCACGGCTCGACGCGAACGACAACATCGTTCTTCTGGAAGATCAGGACCGCCGACTCTGGAATCGCGAGATGATCGCCGAGGGCCTCGCGCTCGTGAACAGGGCCCTGCGCCATATCCGGCCAGGTCCCTACCAAGTGCAGGCCGCGATCGCCGCGGTGCATGCGCGGGCGGCTCGGCCTGCGGACACGGACTGGGCGGAGATCGACCGGCTCTACGGCGTGCTGGAGACGTTGCAGCCGTCGCCCGTGGTCACCCTCAACCGGGCCGTCGCCGTCGTCAAGGTCCGCGGTCCGGAGGCGGCGCTCGCGATGATCGAGCCGCTCGCGGCGCGGCTTTCGGGCTATTTCTATTTCTTCGGCTTGAAGGGGGCGTTGCTCATGCAGCTCGGCCGCGACGAGGAGGCCCGCGCCTGCTTCGAGCAGGCCCTCCCCCTGGCCAATACGGCGGCGGAAGCGGCTCACATCCAGATGCAGCTCGGGCGTCTGGTGACTGTCTCATGACTGTCTCATCTTTACTTTGTCAGGTAGAGGCTTTCGTCCCGTGGGCGCCCTCATCACCCCGGCCCTCTTCTCCCCGCCTCCCTCCCAGCCGCCGGGAGAAGAGGGAGAAGTTTGTCTGAGTTTGTCGGATGAGCTTCTTCATTCCCCTTCTCTCCCGGCGGCCGGGGAGGGAGGCGGGGGAGAGAAGGGGGTAGGGGGTTATGAGGGCCGGCTCCGAAAGGGCCGCCGTATATTGACAACCGCCTAAAAAAGTTCGGCCTGGCTTGTCGGATCGCCGCTTCCCCGTTCGTCCTCAGGGTGACCGCCTGCTGCAAGGCGGGTCGCAGCGAGAGGAGGAGCCCCATGTGTCCAGCATGCATCGCAACCGGAGTGTGGATCGTCGCCGGCGCGACCTCGGCGGGCGGGGTGACGGCGTTCGTCGCGAAGAAGCTTCGTAAGAAGACTGACCCTGCGGCAATCGACCCGGAAATCAGGGAGACCCAGCGATGAATACCACCGGGACCGCCCTGCCGGGCCATCAGGTCGTATCCAGAGAGGACTGGCTCGAGGCGCGCAAAGCACATCTGGCGGAAGAGAAGGAGTTTACCCGGCTGCGCGATGAGCTGAGCCGCCGGCGCCGCGAGCTGCCCTGGGTCAAGGTCGACAAGGAGTACGTCTTCGACGGGCCGGACGGCAGGGAGACGCTCGACGAGCTGTTCGCCGGACGCAGCCAGTTGATCGTGTATCACTTCATGCTCGCTCCCGGCTGGGGGGAGGGGTGCAGCGGCTGCTCGTTCCTGGTCGATCACGTCGACGGCACCCTCCCGCATCTCGAGCATCACGACGTGTCGCTGGTGGTGGTCTCGCGGGCGCCCCTGCCCGAGCTCGAAGCGTTCAAGAAGCGGATGGGCTGGGGCTTCAAGTGGGTGTCCTCGAACGGCAGCGACTTCAACTACGACTACCGCGTGTCGTTCACCAAGGACGAGCTGGCCGAGGGCGAGGTCTCCTACAACTACCGGATGCTGAAGCTGTCGGGCGAAGACCAGCCCGGCATCAGCGTCTTCTACAAGGACGAGGCCGGCGAGGTCTTCCATACCTATTCGAGCTACGAGAGGGGAGGCGACCTGCTGATCGGCACGTACAACTACCTCGACCTCACGCCGAAGGGGCGCAACGAGTCCAGTCCCATGGACTGGATGCGACTCCACGACAGCTACGACGACTGAGGACCGGGACGACTGACTGGGACAAATCCGGGGGCTTGACAGGCGGCAAGGGCGCGCCTAATACTTAACCACATGGTTCAGTTTCAGGGCGCCAACCTCGATTCCGTGTTCGCGGCACTCTCCGATCCTACCCGGCGGGCGGTGCTGGTCTCCCTCAGCGAAGGCAGCCTCACCGTGACCGAGCTTGCCGGTCCGCATCGGATGTCGCTGCCCGGCTTCATGAAGCACCTGCGGGTTCTCGAGGAGGCCGGCCTGATCGCCCGCTCGAAGGATGGCCGCGTGGTGCGCTGCACGCTGTCGCCTCAACCCATGCGCGAGGCCGCCGATTGGCTGGCGCACTACGAGAGATTCTGGAATCAGAGCTTCGACCGCCTGGACGAATATTTAAAAGAGCTGCAAGGAAAGGAAAAGAAAGATGACACAAACAAGTAGCGTCGTCACCTCGCCGGTCGATCGGGAGCTCTCCGTGATGGAATGCCAGGAGCTCCTGGTCGTCATCACGCGCGTCTTCGATGCGCCGAGGGAGCTCGTGTTCAAGGCGTGGACCGATCCCGAGCACCTCGAGCGCTGGTTCGCGCCGAGAGGCTGCGCGGTGACTTTCAAGCAGATCGATCTGCGCCAGGGCGGCTCCTTTCATTCCTGCATCCGAACCCCCGACGGCCACGACTGCTGGTGCCGGGGCGTCTACCGCGAGATCGTCGAGCCGGAGCGGATCGTCTACACCATGGCCGTTTCGGATGAGCAGGGCAACCTGATCGATCCCGTGGACGCCGGAATGGACCCCGACTGGCCGAGGGAAACGATCGTGACGGTGACCTTCGCCGAGCAGGAGGGCAGGACGAGGCTCACCCTGCACCAGACCGTCCTCGAGTCGATCGCCAAGCGCACCGGGGCTTATCCGAGCTGGATCGAGATGATGGACCGCTTGGACGAAGAGCTGGCGGGGGGTGGCCGATGAATTGGGAGCGCGCGACGGAGGCCGCATACTTCCTGCTGCGGGTCGTGGCAGGCTTCCTGTTCTTCCAGGGGGGCTGCGTGATCCTGCTCGGCTGGTTCGGCGGCATGCCCGGCATGCCCAGCCCGCCGCCCATGATGTCCCAGACCTGGATCGGCGGCGTGCTCGAGCTCGTCGGCGGCATCCTGATCATGCTCGGCCTCTTCACCCGGCCCACCGCCTTCATCCTGTCCGGCATGATGGCCGTCGCGTACTGGCAGTTCCACGCGCCCCAGGGCGGGTGGCCGCTGCAGAACCAGGGCATCCCGGCCGTGCTGTTCTGCTTCATCTTCCTGTACATGGCCGCGCGGGGCGGCGGCGCCTGGAGCCTCGACGCGCTGCTCTCCAAACGCGCCGCCTCCTGAAAAAAGTTTTCCCGGCGTGTCGATTTCGCGGGGTCTCGTTCGACGTATGAGTAGAGGCCAGAGAGCTGGGCTCCCAAACACGAAACCAAAAGGAGATACGACAATGAGATTCATGGTGATCGTCAAGGCCAACGCGGATTCGGAAGCGGGTGTCATGCCGTCGGAGCAGCTCCTCACCGAGATGGGGAAGTACAACGAAGAGCTGGTGAAGGCCGGCGTTATGCTGGCTGGCGAAGGGCTCCACCCGAGCTCGAAGGGCGTGCGCATCAGGTTCTCCGGCGACCAGCGGACCGTGATCGACGGGCCTTTCGCCGAGACGAAGGAGCTGGTCGCCGGTTTCTGGCTGTTCCAGGTAAAGTCGAAGGAAGAGGCCATCGAATGGGTCAAGCGCGCCCCGATGGGCGGCGACACCGAGCTCGAGATCCGTCAGGTGTTCGAGGCGGACGACTTCGGTCCCGAGCTCACGCCCGAGCTTCGGGAGCAGGAGGAGCGCCTGCGCGCTCAGACGGCCGCCAAGCAGTAATCGCAACGCCGGGCCGCCGGGGGCAATCTCCGGCGGCTCGTCCCCTCGCGGTAAAAAGTTTTTCCGGCCTGTCGGTTTCGCTCCGCCCCGTTCGTCTTATAGGAGAGCCCGGAAGTACCCGGACGCCCGGCTCCGAACCCGAAACCACGGAGGGATCCATGTTCAAGATCATCGCCATCGTAGTCGTCGTCGCGATCGCCGCTCTGCTCGCGTTCGCCGCGACCAAGCCCGACACGTTCCGCGTCCAGCGCTCGACGAGCGTCCAGGCTCCGCCGGAGAAGGTCTTCGCGCTCCTCAACGACTTCCACTCCTGGAGCGCCTGGTCGCCCTGGGAGAAGCTGGACCCCGCGGTGAAGAGAGCCTACAGCGGCTCGGCCAGCGGCGAGGGCGCCGTGTACGAGTGGGAAGGCAACAGCAAGGTCGGCAAGGGCCGCATGGAGATCGCGGATGCGTCTTCGCCCTCCAAGGTGACGATCAAGCTGGACTTCCTCAAGCCGTTCGAGGCCCACAACGTCGCCGAGTTCACGCTGGTGCCCAAGGGCGGCTCCACGGACGTCACGTGGACCATGCACGGTCCCAATCTCTACATTTCAAAAGTCATGAGCGTCTTCATGAGCATGGACAAGATGATCGGCAAGGATTTCGAGACCGGTCTCGCCAACCTGAAGACCGCCGCCGAAGGTCAAGTTGCGAACGCCAAACTCTGAGAGTCTGAGAAGGAGACACCATGCCAATTCAACCCTACCTGTTCTTTGAAGGCCGCTGCGAAGAGGCGGCCGAGTTCTACCGCCAAGCGATCGGCGCCGAGGTGATGATGGTCATGCGCTACAAGGACTGCCCCGATTCGCCTCCACCCGGCATGATTCCGCCCGGTTCCGAGGACAAGGTGATGCACATGACCCTTCGGATCGGCGACTCCGAGATCATGGGCTCCGACGGCATGTGCTCGGGCCGGCCGAGCTTCCAGGGCTTCTCGCTCTCACTCCCCGCGGCCGACGAAGCCGAGGCCAAGCGGTTCTTCGAGGCTCTGTCCGATGGCGGAAAGGTGGAGATGCCGCTGGGCAAGACTTTCTTCTCCTCCTGCTTCGGCATGCTCCAGGACCGTTTCGGCTTGGGGTGGATGGTCATCGTGCCGGCTGAAGGGAATTGAAAGCGACTTGAAAGGAGAGACCCTCATCATGACGACGACCACGACGACCACGGCTCATCCGAAAGTCGCATCGCGGGAGGAATGGCTTGCCGCGCGCAAGGACCTGCTCGCCAAGGAGAAGGAGCTCACCAAGCACCATGACCGGGTGAGCGCCGAGCGGCGCCGGCTTCCCATGGTAAAGATCGACAAGGACTACGTTTTCGACGGCCCAGAGGGCAAGCGGAGCCTTCGCGACCTGTTCGACGGCCGCCAGCAGCTCATCGTCTACCACTTCATGTTCGACCCCAAGTGGGACGAGGGGTGCCCGGGCTGCACGGGGTACGTGGACTCCCTCGGCGATCTGACGTTGATGCGCGAGCGCAACACGTCGATGGTGCTGATCTCCCGGGCGCCGCTCGCCAAGCTCGAGGCCTACAAGGCGCGCAAGGGCTGGACCCTGCCCTGGCTGTCGTCGTACGAGAGCGACTTCAACTACGACTTCCACGCCACGGCGGACGAAGACGTGGCCCCCGTCGAGTACAACTTCCGGGACGCGGCGGAGCTCGCGGCGATGGGTAGCAAGCCGAAGGGCGAAATGCACGGCCTGAGCGTCTTCTTCCGCGTCGGTGACGACCTCTTCCACACCTACTCGTCCTACGCCCGCGGCGTCGAGAGCCTTACGGACTCCTTCAGCCTCCTTGACGTGACCCCCTACGGCCGGCAGGAGGACTGGGAGGACTCGCCGGCCGGCTGGCCCCAGAAGCCCACCTACGGGTAGGAGCTTCGGCTGCTGGGATAGACTCCCCGGGGGATGGCTGAGCAGCCGCTGAGCGGCCATCTCCCGGGGGGTCTGACATGCTCCAGCTCGAGTCCGCGAACATCCTGGTGGGAGCCCACGCCGAGTCGAAGGAAGATGCCATCCGGCAGGTCGCCGGCCTGCTGGTGCGCTCCGGCTACATCGAGACGGCCTATGCCGAGAGCATGCTGGCGCGGGAGAAGGTGGCCAACACGTACCTCGGCAAGGGCGTCGCCATCCCCCATGGCCTGCCGAAGGACCGGGAGCTGATCAAGCGCACCGGTATCGCAGTGCTCCAGGTGCCCGGCGGCGTCTCCTGGCAGCCGGGGGATACGGTGCACCTCATCGTCGGCATCGCCGCCCGCTCGGACGAGCACCTCGACATCCTCAGCAACCTCACCGGCCTGCTGTACGACGACGAGATGGTCGCGCGGCTGTCGGTGACCCAGGACCCGCGGGAGGTCGCCGCCGCCCTGAGCGCGTCGCGAGAGGAGGAGGCGCCACCCGCCGAAGAGCCGGCCGAGGCCGGCCCCTGGGTCGAGGCCACCGTGGGCAGCTCGCACGGCCTGCACGCCCGGCCGGCCACCGCGTTCGTCGAGGCCGCCAAGGGGTTCGACGCCGAGGTGACCGTGCGCCACGGCACCAGGACGGCCAACGGCAAGAGCCTGGCCGCCCTGCTGAAGCTCGGCGTCAAGGCGGGCGGCAAGGTGAGGATCTCGGCCCACGGGCCCGGCGCCGAGGCCGCTCTGCCGGTCCTCAAGCGGCAGATCGAGGAGCCCGAGGAAGAGGAGCTCCACCTGGCCGGACCCACGCATGGCTGGTCGCCGCGCTCCGTCGGCGCCACGGTGCCCGGGCTGGCCGCGTCGCCCGGCCTGGCGATCGGACCCCTGCGCCTGCTGCGCCAGCGCAAGATCGTGGTCGAGCGGACCGCCAAGGACCCCGAGCGCGAGCGCGAGCGGCTGGGCGACGCCATCGCCACGGCGCGGGCCGAGCTCCAGGACCTCTACGAGGACGTCAAGGCGAAGTCGGGCCCTGCCGGCGCCGCCATCTTCCTCGCCCACGCCGAGTTCCTGGCCGACCCCGACCTGTTGGCGCGGGCCGGGCAGAGGATCGACGAGGGGCAGAGCGCCGGTTGGGCCTGGCAGGAGACGATCGAGGCGGAGGTGGATTCCCTGGCCAAGCTCGACGATCCCCTGCTCGCCGGACGCGCCACGGACCTGCGGGACGTCGGCTGGCGCGTGCTGCGCGGCCTGGCCGGCGTGCTCGAAGAAGACCCCGAGCTGCCGGCGGAGCCGGTCATCCTGCTGGCCGAGGACCTGACCCCCTCGGACGCCGCGGCGCTGGACCCGGCGCGCGTCCTGGGCTTCTGCACGTCCGGCGGCGGACCGACCTCGCACGCGGCGATCATCGCGCGCTCGCTGGGGATTCCGGCCGTGGTCGGCGCGGGACCGGCGGCGATGCGCCAGCCCGACGGCGCCCGGGCCGTCCTGGACGGCGACAACGGCGTGCTCTACGTCGAGCCGAGCGAGGAGGACCTCCAGGCGGCGCGCGTGGCGCAAGGCTCGCTGGCCGATCTGCGCGACGCCGAGCACCGGACGCGCTACGAGCCGGCCCTCACCACCGACGGGTTCCGCATCGAGGTGGTCGCCAACACCGGCCTGTCGAAGGAGGCCGCGCAGGCCGTCGAGGCCGGCGGCGAGGGCATCGGCCTGATGCGCAGCGAGTTCCTGTTCCTGGAGCGCGACACGCCGCCCTCGGAAGACGAGCAGTACGAGGCCTACCGGGTGGCGGCCGAGGCCCTCCAGGGCCTGCCGCTGATCGTCCGCACGCTCGACATCGGCGGCGACAAGGCCGTGCCCTATCTCGACATGCCGGCCGAGGAGAACCCCTTCCTGGGCGTGCGCGGCATCCGGCTCTGCCTCGCTCATCCCGAGCTGTTCAAGACCCAGTTGCGGGCGATCTTCCGCGCCTCCGCGCACGGATCGATCAAGATCATGTACCCGATGATCGCCGGCCTGGCGGAGCTGCGGGAGGCGCTGGCGATCACCGAGGAGGTCCGCCGGGAGCTGGGCGCGGCGAAGCTCGAGGTGGGCATCATGATCGAGGTGCCGTCGGCCGTCATGATGGCATCCGAGCTGGCGGCGGAGGTCGATTTCTTTTCGATCGGCACCAACGACCTCACCCAATACGTGATGGCCATGGACCGCGGCCATCCGATGCTGGCCCGGCAGGCCGACGGGCTCCACCCGGCGGTGCTGCGGATGATCGATCAGACGGTGCGGGCCACGGCCGGCAAGGACACCTGGGTCGGCGTCTGCGGCGGCGTGGCGGGGGAGCCGCTGGGCGCGGTGATCCTCATCGGGCTTGGGGTCACCGAGCTGTCCGTCAGCATCCCGAGCATCGCGGCGATCAAGGCCCGCATCCGCAACGTTTCGATGAGAGACGCGCAGAATCTGGCCCGGCGGGCGCTCGCCTGCGACAGCGCCGAGGCGGTGCGCGGCCTGGTGAAAGGGTGACAGGTGAAGGGGTGAGCGTCGTTACGGTTACCCTCAACCCGGCGATCGATCAGACGCTGAGCATCCCCGGCTTCGGCGCGGGCCGGGTGAACCGGGTAGCGGAGAGCCGGTCGAACGCGGGGGGCAAAGGCGTGAACGTCGCCTGCTTCCTGGCCGATCTCGGGGTCGAGACCGTGGCCACCGGCTTCCTCGGCGCGGAGAACGCAGGCTTGTTCGAAGCCGCCTTCGCGGAGCGGGGCATCGCCGACCGCTTCGTCAGGATCCCCGGCTCCACCCGCGTCGGCATCAAGATCGTGGACGACCAGACCCGGGAGACGACGGACATCAACTTCCCGGGCCTCACGCCGGCGGCGGCGGACCTCGACGAGCTCCTGGCGCGGATCGCCGCCCTCGCCGAGCCGGGGCGGTGGTTCGTGCTCAGCGGCAGCGTCCCGGCCGGGGTGCCGGACGGCATCTACGCCGGCCTGATCGAGTCGATCCACGCCCGGTGCGGGCGGGTCGTGCTGGACACCAGCGGCCGGCCGCTGCGGGAAGCCCTGGCGAGCCGTCCCGAGGTGATGAAGCCCAACGTCGAGGAGCTCGGCGAGCTGGTGGGGCGGACCCTCGACGGGCCCGCCGCCGTGCGTGCCGCGGGCGAGTCCCTGCTGGACCGCGGGGCCGAGCGGGTGGTGGTGTCGATGGGGGGCGACGGCGCGCTGTTCCTGGAGCGAGGGCAGGCCCTCCTGGCGCACCCGCCCCGGGTCGAGGTGCGCAGCACGGTGGGCGCGGGAGACGCCATGGTGGCCGGCATCGTCTACGGGATGCTCCACGGTCAGCCGCTGGCGGACCTCGCCCGGACGGCCACGGCCAGCGGCGCCTACGCGGTGACCCGCATCGGCGCCGGGATCGAGGACCGGGACGAGCACCGGAAGCTGATCGAAGGGGTCGAGATCGAAGCGTTGGGGTAACCGGAACAGGAGCACGCATCATGGCGAAGATCGTCGCGGTCACGGGCTGTCCCACGGGCGTTGCCCACACCTTCATGGCGGCCGAGGCGCTGAAGAAGACCGCCGCCTTCATGGGACATGAGGTCAAGGTCGAGACCCAGGGCGCCGAAGGAGTGAAGAGCCCGCTGTCGGCTGAAGAAGTGGCCGGGGCGGACGTGGTGATCGTCGCCTCCGACATCCACGTCGACATGGAACGGTTTTCTGGCAAGCCCATGGTGGCCGTGCCGGTCGTCGATGCCATCCGCAAGACCCGCGTGGTGATCGAAAACGCCCTCGCCGAGCTGAAGGAGGAAGTGGAGACGCTCGTGCCGGCTGCGGTGCCGGCGGCGGTCTCGGTGCCAGAGCCGGCGGCGCCCGCCAGCCGGCCGAAGTTCCTGGTCGGCGTGACGGCCTGTCCGACGGGGATCGCGCACACCTTCATGGCCGCCGAGGCGCTCAAGAAATCGGCCGCCGCCATGGGCCACGAGATCCGGGTCGAGACGCAGGGCTCGGTGGGCGCCAAGAACCGGCTGACCGACGAGGAGATCGGGCGCGCCGACGCCGTGATCGTAGCCGCCGACGCCTTCGTGGACACGGCCCGGTTTGCCGGCAAGCGCCTGTTCCAGACCACCACCAAGGCGGCCCTGCACGGCGGGCAGAAGATCATCGAGGAGGCCCTGGCGCTGCCGGAGCCGAAGGCCGGGTTGGCGGACTCGGTGGAGCAGCTCAAGAAAACGCGATCGTCCTCGCGGACCGGCCCCTACAAGCACCTGATGACGGGCGTCTCGTACATGCTGCCGCTGGTGGTCGCGGGCGGCCTGCTGATCGCGCTGGCCTTCGCGGTCGGCGGCCTGAACGCGGGCGACCAGGAGGGCACGCTGGCCTGGGCGCTGATGAAGATCGGCGGCGGCACGGCCTTCCAGCTCTACGTGCCGGTGCTCGCCGCGTTCATCGCCTACTCGATCGCCGACCGGCCGGGCATCACCTCCGGCCTGATCGGCGGCATGCTGGCGATGACCCTGGGCGCGGGCTTCCTCGGCGGCATCGCGGCCGGGTTCCTGGCCGGCTACACGACCAGGCTGATGAACGATCACATTAAATTGCCGGCGAATTTCGAGGGTCTGAAGCCGGTGCTGATCCTGCCTCTGCTGTCGACGCTGGTGGTCGGATTGATCATGATCTTCGTGGTCGGCCCGCCGGTCACGGCGGCGCTCAACGCCTTGACCGGCTGGCTGAACGGCATGCAGGCGACCAGTGCCTTGCTGCTGGGCGGCCTGCTGGGGGCGATGATGGCCTTCGACGTGGGCGGACCGGTCAACAAGGCGGCCTACACCTTCGCCGTGGGCCTGCTGGCTTCCAAGGTCTACGGCCCCATGGCGGCGGTGATGGCGGCGGGCATGACGCCGCCCCTGGGGGTGGCGCTGGCGGCGACGCTGTTCAAGAGCCGGTTCGACCAGGAGGAGAGGGACGCCAGCAAGGCGGCGGCCGTGTTGGGCATCTCGTTCATCACCGAGGGCGCGATCCCCTTCGCCGCCAAGGACCCCCTGCGCGTCGTCCCCGCCCTGGTAGCCGGCTCGGTCGTGACCGGCGCCATCGCGCTGGCGGCCAGCGTCGAGCTCATGGTGCCGCACGGGGGAGTCTTCGTCCTCCTGATCCCCCATGCGGTCAAGCACCTGGGCATGTACGTCGTGGCCATCGCCGCCGGCACGCTGGTCACGGCGGGCGTGCTGTATGTGACCAAGCGGCCGGTGGCTGTCAACGTGGCAAACGTCTGACCTGCCAGCTTACGGCAGCGACGGCTTACGGCAGCGACGGCTTACGGTAGCGACGGGGTATTCTCGGCGAAGTACTCGTGGCTGTCGGCGTTGGCGACCGCCTTGTTCGGGGTCTTGGTCGCCAGCCTCTTGCAGGCCGTCTGGCCGTAGGCGTAGTCGTTGGTGCCCGCCACGACGGTGAAGTGGCTCGTCTCGTGGACCAGAGTGCCGGCCTTCGAGTCGGTGCCGGTCGCCGGCGCCGCGAAGAAGGCGCCGCACAGGTGCACGTGGTAGGGCTGATTGGTGTAGACGAAGGCGTAGAGGGAGTTGTCCGACGCACAGTCGCAGTCGAGCTGGAAGGTCTGGCCGGCGAAGGCGTTCTTGATGCTGTTGTAGTGCGTCTGCACCGTCGAGTAGCGCGACGAGGTGTAGGCGCCGAACCAGGTCGTGTAGCGCTGGCTGGTCGAGCGCGATGCCGTCGGCAGGCCCACCAGGTAGTTGTAGGCGTTGGTGGCGTAGCTCTGGGCGTTGGTGAGCGCGCTGCCGATCGACGTGATGTTGGCGTTGGAGCAGTTGAGGAAGGTCGGGGTCAGCGCCTTGGCGCCGGCCGGGCGCGCAACGAGCGCCTCGAACGCCGGCTCCTCGCCGCGGAGGTCCCGCCCCGTGAGGGAGATGGCAGCCATCTCGGACTCGAGGACATCCAGGACGCCGACGGCGGTCCGGCCGGCGCGGAAGTCCTGGCGGACCACGTCGATGCCGGTCGCGGCGAAGCGCACGGTGTAGTCGCCGGGCTGCCGCATGTCGTAGACCGACGAGAGATCGAACGTCGCCGACACGGTTTCGCCGGCCGGGATGCGGATGTAGTCGGCGGCCCGCGGCGCGGCGCGCTTGGCCAGGCGGCCCGTGTAGGGGACGCGCTCACCGTCGCGCTCGACGATCAGGAGGTCCGCTTCGAAGCCGGCCAGGGGAGTCTTCCACTTGAGGACGAAGAGATCGTCCGCGCCCTGGTTGGTGAGCGAGAAGCCGACGTTCACTGCATCCGACGTGGTGAGGGCCGCCTTTTCCACCGTCAGACGGGTGGCAAGAGCGGCATTCCCCAGCGAGCCGGCCATCGCGGGTGAAAGCGTTACAGCCAACAGGCAAACAAAGACAAAGCTCCAGAGCACCTGCTTCCGCATTGATCTCTCCTCGCTACCAAGAAGACTCCTGCAATCATTGCAGGAGCCCCCGAACGCACTACTAGAAGTAGTGCGCGGGCCCCATGGATGGGAGACAATGGAGTCCGGCGTGCCAGGCCTGGGCCCCCGGATGAAATCTTTTCGGCCGCCGCGCCACCTATGTTTGAACGCTGGACGACTCGATGGGAGGCGGTTCTGAATAGAAATGCCCAAAACCCACTGTCGATCGGAGGGTCCGAGGTTCGAGCTGTCCCGGCGCAGGCCTTCGCGGGCCGCGCTCACGTTCATCCTGCTCGCCGTTCTCCTGACGGCAGGCATAGCCGCTGCTGAACCCCCTTCCAACTCCGCGCATACGAGCGTTGTCCGCGCCGGCACGATCGGCGAGGTCCTCGCCGCCTGGCGACCGGCGGTCCACCTCTATGTCCTCGGCGACGCGGGCCTGGAGGAGGACGCCCTCCAGGAGCTCGCCGCATGGCTCGAGGACAGGCACTGGACCGTCCTGCTGGTCGCGGACGCGAGCGGCCAGACCTATCGGGATGCCGATGGCGTCGAGCGCCTGGGCGTGGACGCCCTCGAGTACGGCACCGGCCAGGGGATCCCGAGGCAGGCCGGTTTCCTGGCCCAGGTCCAGCCGCGCTCCAAGGAGCCGGATGGCGCCATCCTCACGATCGTGATGGCCCAGCGCGCCCTGTTCTACACCGGCTCCGAGGCTCAGGACCGCCGCGGCCTCGGCGAGAGCCAGTTCCGCGGCAACCTCGACCGCTGGGCCGTCGAGGCGATGCGGTCGAGCGGCGACGTCGTCTCGGCGGTCAAGAACACGGTCACCAACATCGACGGCTTCCTCGATGCGGCCATCGAAGAAGAAGTCCGGGCGGCGGCCGAGGCCCGGGCCCAGGCCGCGGCCGAAGTCCAGTCCGCCGCCAGGGCGTTGGAGACCCTGGAGCAGAAAGCGGCCGGTCTGCTCGCCGCCCGCCCCGGGCTGACCGGAGAGCTGGTCCGGCCCGACCTCCAGGCGATCCGGCAGCAGATCGCCGCCGCCGAGGCCTCACTCACGGAAAATCCCGTTGAGGCGACCCGGGCCGCCGAGGCCGTCCGCCAGCAGGTCCTGGCGCGGATCCGGGCGATCGACGGGTATCCTGCCGTCGGCGAAGCCCTGAAAGCAGCGCGGGCTCGCCTCGCCGCAGTCGAGCGGCGCGAGCGGGCCGCGGCGGCTCAGGATGAGCTGTCGAGGGCCCGCCGGGCTCTGGCAACGGCGCGTAGGCTCTATGACCGGGGCGCTCCGGGTTATATCGAGAGGCTGGGGGCCGCGAAAGGTGCTCTGGCCGAAGCTGATTGGCAGGTCTCGGCCGCCGATGCCGATGCCCGCCTCCGGCGCGGCGCGGGCCGCTTCCTGCTTTTCCTCCTGGCGGCCGGGCTCCTGGCGGCCGGATTCGTCTTGAACCGCCGGCGCCGTGGGGTCAAGCTCGAAGCCGAGAGTCTCCTGGCCGCCTGGCGTACCGCCCTCGACCGGAAGCTCGAGGTGCTCTTCGACGAGCTCGAGCGGCGTGTGGCCCGGTTCGTCGGCCCGGCGAGCGGGGAGGGGATGCGGCCTCACGCCGGGGAGACCCTGCGGCTGGCCCGTCAGATCCGCTCGGACACCGGCTCGCTCTACATCCTCTGGACCAGCGCCAGCAGCGTCCTGGAGAAGGCCGAGGCCCTGATCCGGGCGAAGGGGCTCGCCGCCCTCTACAACTTCTTCTTCCCCGGCCGCTACGGGAGGGGGATCACGCTGCTCAAGGACGAGCCGGTCCCCTTCGATCCCGGGGATGGGCTGCCGCGGCTGTTCGGGGCCGAGCGCACCTGGCGGGACGATCTCCTCGGCGATCTCGCGAGCTACGAGCCGTTCCGGAAGTCGTTCCAGGAGATCGTCGACGAGCTCGATCTGCGCGCCGCGCGGGCCGTTGAGGCGCTCGGCGTCGTCGAATGGGGTGTGACCCAGGGGCCCTCGATCCTGGAGGAGACCGGAGGGCGGCTCCTCCTGACGGCCTTCGGAAGGGCGGAGATCGAACGGGCAAGCGCCGCCGACGGGCTGTTCCGCGTCCCGGCGGTCTTCGCCGAGGCCGTACCGGCGGCGGAGGCCCTCCTTGCCCGGGCCCGTGCGCTGTTCCCGACCGACCCCGTCGGCGCCTTGCGGGGCGACGGCGCCCGGGCGCGGCGGATCGCCGTGGAAGCCGCTCAGCTTACCGGGCTGGTCGCCGGTGCCCGGCGCGGGGTGCTGCCGGCCGTCGAGAGCGGCGCCGCGGCGCTCCGGGAGGCCGCGATCGCCACCCGCTGGATCGAGGAGGAGCGGAGCGGGCTCTCCGGGAGCGCGGACCTCCTGGCGGCGCGGGCCGCTGACGGCGAAGTCTTCCCGGGGATCGAGGAGCTGGCGTTGAGCCTGGCCGGTCTCGGCGTGCGGGTGGAGCGCGCGGTCGCCCTGTCCAAGACCCTGGGAGAGACGGCGCGGCCGGAGATCCTCAGGGTCGCCGAGGTTGTCCAGGCGTCCCGCCTGGAGCTGGGTGGCGCTCTGAGGCTCCCTCCGGACCGGATGCTGCGGGAGGAGGGTGCCGATCCCTCGGAGCGTCTGGACGGCGCGGGCGGTCAGGCCGGTGCGGCCCAGGCGGCGCTGGGCACCGGAGGTCTGGACGCGGCCGAAACGGCCCTCGCCGAGGCGGCCCGGCTCACGGCGGAGGCCAAGGCGATCGTCGAGGCCTCACGGCAGGCCCTCGTGGCCCAGGAGGCCACCGTCGTGGAGCGGCGCGCCGAGACGGAACGCGTCGAGCGGCTCCTGCCGGACCATGACCGGGTCCTCGCGGGGATCCGGGAGGCGTATGCCGCGACCGTGCTCTTCCTGCGCGCCGGCGACCCTGATCGTCCAGGCGCCGATCATCCAGGCGCCAACGGTACCCTCGCGGACAACCTGGAAGAGGGCCGCGTCCACGTCGGGCTCGCCCACGAAAAGCTCGACCGGGCCATCGCCGCCTTCCGGATCGGCCATCTGCTGGCGGCGGCCGGGCTCCTGAGGGAGGTCAGGGAGCACCAGGAGCTCACGGTTCATCGGCTGGAGGAGATCGCGGAGAGGGCGGCCCGGCTCGACAGGACCGTCGCGAGCAACCGGGAGCTCCTGGCGGACCTGGAGGGCCGGGTGCGGGAAGACCAGGCCGCGGTCGCGGGCGATCCGCGGACCATGCAGCCGACCGTGGCCGCTTTCGAGGACGGCGCGCGCCGGGTCCGGCAAGCCCGCCGCCTGGTGGAAGCCGATCCGGGCGATCCCCTCGTTGCCGAAGACGAGCTGCTCGCCGCCCAGGCCGTTCTGGGCGACGTCCACGACCGTCTGGCGCCGGGCGACCGCCTCCGCTTCGCCGAGGCGCAGAGCAGCGTCGGCGCGGCGGCCCGGCAGCTCGCGGCGGCCGGCAAGCTGGCCCGGCACGCGGCGCAGGACGGGATTCCCGACAGCCCCGAGATCGGCCGCGGCCTCGCCGCCCTGGGATCCCTGGCGTCCGCTCAGGCCCAGGCCCGGGAGGCGTTGAGAGTCCCTCACGGGGACTGGAATGCGCTCGACGCCGAGGCCGATCGGATCACCGCCGAAGGAGCCCGCTGGGCCGCGACGCTCCAAGGCGAGATCGCCGCCGGCGAGAGGGCTGCCGCGGCCCTCTCCGGAGCCTCCGGTACGGTGCGGGAGGCCGGCTCCTGGCGGGGGGACTACGGGGTTTTCGTCTCGGGGAGCCCGGGCGCCGGCAGCCTCTCCCGGGCGAGGTCCCTGCTCGAGCGGGGGCGGTATGCCGAGGCCGGGCAGGAGGCTGAGAGCGCCCGCTCGGAAGCCGCCGACGCCATAGCGGCCGCGGAGGAGCAGGTGCGCCGCCTGTGGGAAGAGGAGCAAAGAGAGGAGGAGAGCCGCCGGCGCGAATCGGCCTCCAGCTTCGCCGCGTCGAGCAGCAGCTCCGGATCGGAGAGCTCCAGCTCGGGAGGCGGGAGCAGCTCCGGATCGGGAAGCTCGAGTTATGGGAGCAGCGGCTCGGGCAGCGGCAGATCCGGCTGGTAGCTCCCTCTGGATTGCCAGCAGGGCGGCGGTGATTGGAGCGGCGAGGCGTTCGCCTCGCCGCTCCCGAAGGTGGCAGCCAGACGTTCCTATTCGTTGGCCCGACCACGCGGGACATGCATCTCGATGGAGATATGCTGGGCGAAGAGCTCGAAATCGCCATCGGTGGTAAGGATCGGGATTTCCAGGCGTTGGGCTACCGCACAGATCAGAAAGTCCGTATTTGACCCCTGGAGCCCTCGCCCGCGGCACAGATTGAAGAGCTCCGCCGCCTTCTCATGATCCGCCGTCGTTACCGAGAGATCAGGAAAGGCACCCAACCGGGATCGTAATTTTTCGAATTGTGAGGCTTCACGAATACCGGAAAGGATCTCCTGCCGGATTGCCCCCAGCAGGTGAGCCCGCATCTCGCGAACCAGGTCAGCGAGCTCGGTGACAGCGGGATGGGTCGGCCCGAGTTGCCGCCGCCGCAGGGCCAGGGACCAAACGCTGGTATCCACAAGGACGCTCAGCCGTGGCTCCTCTGCTTCTTGTAGTCGTACTCGGCGTCATAGTCGATCTTGCCGAAAAGGTCCAGAATCTCAGCCTGCCGGCGACGCTCGATGTACTCCTTGAGGGCCTCGTTGACAGTCGCTCGTTTCGTTCGGTGCCCTCCGACCTGAAGGGCTTCGTCTAGGAGATCGTTGTCGATTGCTAGGTTGGTCGGCATACAGGTGTACCTCCATTCTACACAATAACACGAACAGGACTGTGTAAGTGGTGGTGACTGCTGATCCCTGAGCTAGCCCGCCCGCCACCCTAGTCGGTCTTGCTGCTTTCACCAGCAAGAATCGGATAGCCGCGATTCTGGCCAGGTTCTAGTCTCTCTTTGGCTTCGGGATCGGTCCCGGAGCCAACGCGAGAGGGACCTGACCATGCACCGATCCGTCAATCCGGCGATCCTCTATTTCGGCACCCCCGTCGTCCTCGTGAGCACGTGCAACGAGGACGGCTCGGCGAACATCGCTCCCATCTCCTCCGCCTGGTGGCTCGGCTGGAGCTGCATGCTGGGTTTCGGCGCCCTGTCGAAGACGCCGGCCAATCTCCTGCGCAGCCGCGAGTGCGTCCTGAACCTGCCATCCGTCGCTCAGGTGGCGGCGGTCGACCGGCTCGCCCGGCTGACGGGCTCCGACCCGGTCCCCCCGCACAAGGCGGCCATGGGCTACCACTTCGAGCCGGACAAGTTCGGCGCCGCCGGGCTCACGCCCCTGGCCTCCGAGACCGTGGAGCCGCCGCGGATCGCCGAGTGCCCCGTGCAACTCGAAGCCGTGCTCGAAGCCAGCCATCCGATGGCCGCCGGCGATCCCGACCGGCGCGGCCGGCTCGTGGGCCTGGAGGTGCGGATCGTGCGCGTCCACGTCGAGGAGAGCCTGCTCCTCGACGGCTACGACGACCGGATCGATCCGGAGAAGTGGCGGCCGCTGATCATGAGCTTCTGCCAGTTCTTCGGCCTGGGTCCGATCGCCCACCCGTCGCGCCTGGCGGAGATTCCGGAGTCGGCCTATCGGCCCGTGCGGAGAGTTGCGGCGTAGGTTCCCTGGGAGACCTGACAACCCCCTGGCGGGACGAGCCCGGCTCCTGAGAACCGGGCTCGCTAGGACAGGTGGGATCCTAGGCGGGTCGGCAGCCCTTTGCGCAGGCCGCGTCAGCGAAACACTGGTTGGAGTAGGTTTGGCCGTCAGTGCATGTGACAGGCGCGAAGATGAGAGGACAGATGGCGTTCGGGTCGGGCACGCAGCGATCGGCCCAGGAGACAGCCTCCGTCGCTCCGGTGAGAGCAAGGGCCAGGAACAATCCGCGGACCAGGGTGGCTTTCTTCATGATGGGACTCCTTTCTGGTTCGTGTCTCGCCCGAGCCGGCCTCGTTGACCGGCCCTCCTTGGGGCGAGGCGCCACTGTACAGAAGAATCCAGAGATATGCAACCTTTGCTATGGATCGTCTTGGCGGCGCGAACGGCAAGCCGGCGCTCTCGGCGGCGTGACCGCGAGGCGGGCGGCGGAGCGCATCCCCTGGAAGGCGCTTCAACGCCAGAGGGAACGACGTCTTCCCTGCTTCCGGCGTCTCAGAGATCGAGGGAACGAATTGTTCCCTCGTGCCGATGGGCTGCGGATCGAGGGAAGGTGGCGTTCCCTCCGTCCAGCGCTTCGCCGAACCAGGGAACGAGACATTCCCTTTTCTCGGCGTTCTGAAGATCGGGGGACCATGACGTTCCCTGCTTTCGCCGGCTCAGCGATCGAGGGAAGGTGACGTTCCCTCCTTACGGTGGCCCAAAGATCCGGGGAAGGCAGTGTTCCCTGGGATGGCTGATCCTCCGTAAGAAGGGAAGGCAGCGTTCCCTCGGTTTCTGAGGCGTCGGAAGGAGGGAACGGATCGTTCCCTTCGTCTGCGAAGCGTCGGAAGCGGACGGCGCATCGTCCTCGCTTCAGCAGAAGCAAAGGCCAGAGGCGACGATGGAGAAGAGGGTGCGCCGAGAGGCCGCCTCGAGGATTTGAGCTGGCGCGCGGGGAGAGGACGTGTCGTCGGGCGGCAACGAAGCAGTTTTCAATCCGGCCGCTCAGTTGCGCTCTTCGAGCCGGGGCCGGTGACGCCGGGAGGTGGTGGTGAGAGCCGCGTTTTCCCCGCCGCGGAGACTTCCGAAGCGGTGTGGGTGACTCGTCTGGGGTCGTCTCTACGGTGCGATAACGTGTTGGCGGAGGGTGGGGTCAAGGCGACGCTGTACCCTCAACCCCGATCGTCCGGCGTGCCTCCAACGCTCCGTAGAGACGACCCCAGACGGGTTACGAAGAGTTTTCGGAGGCCTCCCACGTCGGGGCGTCTCCGGGGCGGAGGAAACGCTCGCTCCGCCAATTCCTTCAGCCGTCACCAGCCGGTGGACGTCCCGAGCTCCGCCCCCGTAGACCCCTGCCGGAGGGAATCAAATGCGCAGAGCGATCTGGATCGGTGTCATCGCCGTGCTCGGAATGACGGTTCGTCCCACCGCCGCGGCCGAGCCGCCGAGGCTCAATATCCTCTTCATCACGTCGGACGACCACCGCTGGGACGGTCTGGGAGCGGCGGGCAATCCGGCCATTCACACTCCGGAGCTCGACCGTCTCGCCGCACGGGGGGTCTACTTCCGGCAGGCCACGACCCACGTCTCCCAATGCCTGCCGGTGCGGGCGACCCTGCTGACGGGGCTCACGGTCCACCAGCATGGCGCCTATACCCATGAGGACCAGCGCGCGGACGTGAAACGGCCCGAGGCGTTTCGCGACATTCCCACCCTGCCCGGATTGCTGCGGGAGGCGGGCTACCGGACGGTCCTGGTGGGCAAGTGGCATCTAGACGCCGACCCGTGGCTCAGCGGCTTCTCGGAGGTGCGGACGTGGTTGCCGGGAGGCGCCACCCTTTACAAGGATCCGGAACTGGCCCGGGGCAATACTCGGCAGACGGCCGAGATCAAGGGCTATACCCAGGAGATCCTCGCCGACGACGCCATCGGCTTCCTGCGCGGCCCGGCAGGGGGAAAGGAACGGAAGGAGCCGTTCTTCCTGTGGCTGGCCTTCACGGCACCGCACGTGCCGCTCGGTCCCAACCCGCCGGCGGTGGAGAAGCTCTACGCGGACAAGCCGCCCGCCGAGCTGATGCCGCCGGGCTTCCCGCGCGGTATCCCCACGAACGACTGGCGGCATTACGACGAGGCGGTCAGTGATCTCGACCGGCAGGTGGGCCGCGTCCTGGCCGCACTCGGGGAGGCGGGGCTCGCGGAGTCGACGGTGGTGGTCTTCCTGGGCGACAACGGCCACATGATGGGCCGCAGGGGGATGGGTGCCAAGGGAGCGGCCGGCAAGGTGGTGCCCTACGAGGACTCGATCCGCGTCCCCCTGATCGTTTGGTCGCCGCGCCTGAAGAACCTCGCCGGCCCGTCCGACCTGCCGGCGTCGAGCCTCGACCTGCCGCCGACTCTCCTGCGGATGGCGGGAGTCCAGCCGCCGGCTATCTGGGCGGGGCGGGACCTCGCCGCCGCGCTCCGCAAGGAGCCCGGGGCGATCCTCGAGGACGCCTTCTCGGAATGGGCCGACGAGAAGAGCGAGGCCTGGGGCGGCTTCGCCTTCCGTTCCGTGCGCACCCCCCGCCACAAGCTCATCGTCTGGCGCGATGCCGCCAAGCCCGACGAGCTCTACGACCTCGCCGCCGATTCCGGGGAGGAGAAAAACCTCATCGATCAGCCCGAGTCCCAGGAGATCCGCCGGGATTTGGCGGCTCGCCTGCGCGTCTGGATGGAGCGCACCAGCGATCCGGCGCTGCGGTGGCCGAAGCTCTTGAGGAGGCCATAGGGGGCCCCATCTCCTACCGTTCCAGCTCCCGCCACGATAAGCTTGCCGGCACAACCCGTCCGTTCAGCGGAGTGGAGGCTTGATGCGCAAAGCGGCTTTGGTGGCGGTGCTGTTGGCGGTTCATGGCGCGGCGGGAGCGGGTTTGCCTTCGTTTCCCGATCTAGACACATCGGCGCGTGTTCGGCGCCAGACGGCGGACCGCGCGTCCGTGGTGATCTATCGCTCCGGCCTGGAGCGCCTCGAGGCCTATACCCGGTCGCGCCTGGACCTGTTCCCCGCAGCCCGATCACGCGGTTCCCGGCTGCTGAGCGAGAACGACCGCCAGGAGGTGCGCGGCACCTGGAAGGCCTTGCTGGATTATTACCTCGCGCTCGATTCGCTGGCGCGCTATCACGCCGAAGCCTATGCGCTGGCCGGCACACGGGAGCTGGTCCCCTCGTTTCACCTGGCGCGCGGCGCCTTCCTTGCTCAGTACCGCTTCGCGCTCGACTTCATCCAGCGCACCGACAACGATCCGAAGCTCGCCATTCTGCTCAACGATGCCGTGCCGGAGCTCGGCTTGCCGAGGGGCAGCTACGATCAGTTCAAGTTCCGCTATCTGAACGTCGCGGCCGCCTCGCAGTTCGCCGCCTACGGCACGGTCGCGCGCCTGCTGCCGGTGCCCACGGATCCGGATCTGGCGCGGGCGATCCGGGAGGACGAGGCCCGCATCTGGAAGGCCGGAAAGGGGAAGGCCGAGGCGCTCACCGCGGTCAACGCCGTGAATGTCGTCAAGAAGCTCGGGTCCCGCTTGTCCTTCCCGGTGCAGGCCGGGATTTCGGAGTGGATGGGCGATACGAAGGTGCTGCGCCAGGGCCGCGCGCTCATCTCCCCGGAGCAGATCGCGGCGATGCGCCCGCGTCTGGAGCCGGGCGACGTCCTGCTGGAGCGGCGCAAATGGTACATGTCCAACGTGGGGCTGCCGGGCTTCTGGAGCCACGCCGCGCTGTACGTGGGCACTCCCGAGGAGCGGCGCGCCCGCTTCGGCGGCCCGGAGGTGCGCCGCTGGGTGGTGGCGCAGGGCGAGGCCAGCGGCGACCTCGAGAGGCTGCTGCGGCGCCGGTACCCCAGGACCTACGCACTCGCCCTCGCTCCGCAGGAGGACGGCCACGTGCCGCGCGTGCTCGAGGCGATCAGCGAGGGCGTCGTGTTCACCACGCTGGAGCACTCCGCCGCCGCGGACTCGGTCGTCGCCCTGCGTCCGCGCCTCGAGGCCGTGGAGAAGGCGCAGGCGCTGGTGCGGGCGTTCCGCTACATGGGCCGTCCCTACGACTTCAATTTCGATTTCCAGACCGACTCGGCGCTGGTCTGCACGGAGCTGGTCTACAAGGCCTACGAGCCCGCCCCGGGTTTTCGGGGTCTGCGTTGGAAGCCGGAGGAGATCGTCGGCCGCACCGCCGTCCCGGCGAACTCGATCGCGCGCCAGTTCGCCGAGGAACCCACCGGCCAGCTCGCGATGGTGCTGTTTCTGGACGGACAGGAGCGGCTGGGCACGGCGGTGGAAGCCGGCGTCGAGGAGTTCCGGCAGAGCTGGCGGCGCCCGAAGTGGCATGTGTTGGTGCAGGGCAGGTAGGTGACACAGAGATCTCTGTTCTTGCAGATGCATAGACTTTCCAAGTTCCTCATTGTGGTCTGTGGTGCCGGGATCTTTATGGATTCTGCCGGCTGTAAGAAAGCGTCTTCGGAGCGGGAACCGTTGGCCCCTCTGGTTGAGTCGTTAGGAAACGAACGGCCGTTAGAGGCCCGATTGACCGGCGGCTTCACTTATGTACCCTGCCGGCAATCCTCCGCCGTGGGCCTGGAGTGTACGCGGTGCGGAGAGAGGCCGGAGGGAACGAGTCGGCGAGCCGTGGTCCTGGCAATTGACAGGATTGCCAGGCAGATTCGAAAGCCGCCCATAAGGCTTCAAGCCGAGGCCGTCGCGGACCTAGTCTCGGGTTCTGAGCAGGAAGTAATTCGAGCAGTCCAGAATCTTGAAAAAGCAGCCCGTGAGAGTGGTGATGCGAAGATTCTGACCGACCTCGCCACTGCATACGTTGAGCGCGCGTGTCGCGACCACTCTCCTTATGATTTAGTGCGAGCGCTCACGACTGTGGATCGCTCTGTCACGGCAGATCCGCGGTTACCCGAAGCACTCTTCAATCGCGCACTAATCCTCGAACGACTCCACCTCAACCGGCAAGCGATTGAAGCTTGGACCAGGTATCAGGCCGTTGACCACGACTCTGACTGGTCCCGTGAGGCGGAGCGCCGAATCCGTAGGCTCTCCGGTCCGTCACACGCTATCTTCGATGACGGCAGGCGGTCAGCCCTCACAGCGGCAGCCTCCCGCGGCGACAGGGACGTAGTGCTTCGATTGGTAAAGACCTTCCCCCAGGCGGCGAGGGAACTGGCGATGAACGAGCTCCTTACAAACTGGGGCGAGAGCCTTATGGCTGGTCAGAGGCCTGCCGCCGCGAGCTCTCTCAATGCCGCACGCGAGATCGGCGAGGCTCTGCGTAGCAGCGGAGGCGACAGGATGGTTGCGGACGCCGTCGAGCGGATCGACCGGCTTTCGGTGAGCGCACCGAGCACTGTCGGCCGTTTGGCTCGTGCACATGCGGCCTATGGAGCCGCGACCCGGCTGTTCCGCGAGCTTTCAGTCGAAGCGGCTGGCTCGAAATTCAGGGAAGCGCGCGAGGAATTTTCGATTTCCGACAGTCCAATGGTGTTGTGGGCGGAATGTGGTCTCGCGGGTGTCGAGCTGTCACGCCACCGCTACGAGCCAGCTTTCGAGACGTTTGCCACCCTCGCAAGGGGGATCGATCGCCAATTCTATCCAGCGCTTTATGGACGCATCTCCTGGGGCATGGGGCTGGTCCGTGGACGCCAGGGAAGATTGACGGAGGCACTCGACCACTACCGAGATGCAGAGGCGGCATTCGGGGCGGTGCATGAAATGTATAATGAGTTGACCATGCAAAGCATGAGCGCTGAGGGCTTGAAGCTCTTGGGACAAGACGAGCAGGCGTGGATCTACCGCCACCGAGCGTTGACCGCCCTGACGGAGATGCCTGCTGGACGTCAACTCCACAACCTGCTTTGGGAGGCTGCGGATGACCTGCTTCGCAGCGGTCAAGCAGCCGCGGCAAGAGCTTTTCAAGAGGAGGGTGTCGAGGTCGCGCGGGAGTCGCGAGAGCCCTTCATGATCGCGGAGGCCCTCCACCGGCGGAGTCGCATCCTTGCCACGCTTGGCCAGCGCGAGGATGCGTTGCGCGATATTTCCGAGGCACGTGCCGTCAACTCCCGTGGTACCAGTGAGATCACACGTGCGACGACAATCGCGGATATCGATCGTGCCGAAGGGGAGATCCGGCTCCCGGGCAATCCGCAAGGAGCTTTGGCTCTGCTCACCCGCGCTGTCGAATCCTTTCGCGAGGCTGGAAGGCCCGCGGAGGAGATCTTGAGCAGATTGATGCGCGCCCGTGCATATCTCGGTATTGGGCGCGAAGCCGAGGCGGAAATCGATCTGGTTGCGGCCCTCGCCTTGTTCGAAGCCGAGCGTGAAGCGATAGGCGTCCCTTCCTTCCGCCAATCCTTCTCCGAAGCCGCGCAGAGCTTGTTTGACGATATGATTCTTGTACAAGCCGAGCGCCACCGCGATCCCCGTCGAGCGCTCATCATGGCAGAGCGAGCTCGTAACGTACCGGGAGAATACGGAGATCGTGCGGGGAATGGGCCTGACACCCTAGCGCAGCTCGATTTGAGCCGGATTCCGGTCGACGTCGCGCTGATCGAGTATGCCCTCTCAGGTGACCGGCTGCTGGTCTGGATGATACAGCGCGGTGGTATCGAATTCGTGGATCGGAGGATCTCTCCTGTAGTCTTTGCGTCGCGGGTGTCTGAGTTCATCGCCGCGGTTCGCGGGGGCTCCGAGCGGGTGATCACGGATGCTTCGGCGAAGCTTTACGATAACCTGATCCCCCCTTCAGTGGAGGAACTGCACGAGTCGGTCCAGTTGGTGTTCATTCCCGATCGCATTCTCAATGGCGTACCGTTCGCGGCGCTCAAGAATCCACGGACCGGACGTTATCTTGTGGAGGAGCGCGCCTCTAGCATTGTCCCCAGCATCGCGCTATACCTCGCAAGCTCCGCGCACGGAAGCACTCGCGGGCGCGAGCACTGGAGTGCGCTGTTGGTCAGTAATCCGAAGTTCGACAGAAGAGTCTTCCCGTTTGTGGATCTGCCTGGAGCCGCCGCCGAAAACGCTAAAGTAGGAAAACTCTATGGGGATCGTCTGATCCTCGCGGGCCCCGAAGCGACGCGCTCCCGCCTGCTCGCCGAAATGGACCGTCACGAGGTCTTCGGATTCGCCGGTCACGCCGTTTTCAATCCGCACGCTCCTGAAGATTCTTACCTCGTAACAGCCCCGGAGCCGTCCGATCGGGGAACCATCCTGGCGCGTGACATCGCCGCTTTACAGTTTCACCGGCTTCGGCTCGTAGTCCTTTCGGCGTGTCACACCTCCGCCGCCACGGACAAGAGGATCGGCGGCCTCTCCGGCCTGGCGAGGCCTTTCCTCGAAGCCGGGGCTTCGGCCGTGCTGGCGACCCTGTGGGACGTCGACGACGCTGCAGCGGGCCGCTTGTCCGTTGAGTTCCACCATCAATTACGGGGGTCCGGAGATGCTTCGATGTCGCTACGCGCCGCGCAGCTCTCTTTGCTCCGTAATAGTCGTTTATCAACCCGCTCGCCGAAACACTGGGCTGGATTTCAGGTAGTCGGCGGACTCCGATAATGCAGGCTCAAGGAGGGACTATGGCTTTTGACTTGGATATCCTCATCACTGGCATCTGTGCATTTGTAGAAAACAAGAGTAGCACTAAAATCTGTGTGGTTATGCCCAGTACGGATAACTACAAAAGTGCACTCGACGGCGAGGTGCTCTGCCCTCACGAGGGCTACATCGAACAAAATTATGCTTTTGGGCGTACGCCTCTCAGGTGGCAGCGGTTGAGCTTTGACATTAAGGGTGGTGATAATGATTACATCAAGCTGCCTGTGGCAAGTAAAAATGATCTTGGATTGATTGATTTGAAGGATTCGGGTGTTATGAAGGAGACGAACCCGGATATAGTTTTAGACACGCCGCCAGAAACGGTGCTGGCACAAGTTTGCTTGGACAGAGGTGGCGTCGAGCTAACTGATGGAGGTGTGTGGACGTTTGATCCTAAGGGAGTGGTCGTGGAGTTGAAGGTGGCTCACGAGATCACCATCAAGCTCAAGCAGATAGAAAGTGCGGAGGCGATTTTGAAGCCCTTCAACGGTGGAAAACCAATCACTATAAAAATCAATCCTGCTAGATTTCCCTCTGCTGCTCTGCGGGTTGTAAATACTTGTAAGCTCAGTGCGAAGCCAGGAGAGGGCTATTTGCGACGCGATAGGGATTTCAAATGGTATTATGAGCTGTTGAAAGATTTTTCTAGTTCAGAGCTTTATAGCGCGGATCTGCAGATACCTCGTTATAAAACTGGCGCTTTAATCGGCGGCAATAATTGCTTCCCATCTCGCTTGGAGCGTGTAGACTTTTAGCGCGGCGCGAACATCCGAACGATCTGCGTAACATGCCTCGCCCCATCGCGAACGCTCACGGTGAACACCGCCCGCTCGTCGAGCCGCACCCTCCGCGGCAGCAGCAGGCGGAGGACGGTCCCCTCGGGATCGACCGGTCTCTTCGCGGCCAGGTTGGCACCGGGGGCGACGGAGCCCAGACGGAGGTTGCAGGTGACGGTGAGGCTGGCGGGCACGACGCCGCTCTCGGTGTCGAAGGCTGAGATTTCCAGGGCGTCGATGCTGCCGGCGGCCCACGCCTGAGCGGTGGAGGGGCGGAGCACCAGGGTGGGCCGCAGGTCGTCTTCCAGGAAGCCCCAGGGGGTGCCGAGTTGGATGGGGGCTCCGAGATCGATCCAGCGGGCGAGGGTCAGCTTCTCCTCGGGCAGCATCCCCGGCACACCGACGCCGGCGGGGTGGGCGGCGGAGGGGGTGAAGTCGAGGTCGTCCGTCCGCGCGTCGTTGCTCCGGCCGTCCAGGCGCTCGCCCCAGACTTTCCACATCAGGAGGCTCTGCCGCGACTGGAAGCCCCTCAGATAGCGGGTGAGCTGCGGCAGCCACCACTGCTCCTCGCCGCCCGGCGGGGCCGGCGAGCGCTCGGCGAAGGTGTCGAGGGCGAGGCGGAAGTAGGCGCCCGGCCAGGCGACGCCGTCGCGGTCGATGCGTGCCGTGGAGCGGGCCAGGGGCAGGCCCGCGGCGGGGTTCGTCCCGCCGTGGCAGGAGGCGCAGCGCTTCTCCAGGAGGGGCTCGACGTTGCGGAACCATTCCAGGGTCATCTGGTGGGCGGCGACCGTGCGCACTCCGGGCTGACCGGCGCGCGAGAGGGATAGCAGGGGTGTCGAGCGGGCGAGGTCGGGGATGGCGTAGCCGGGCTGGGCCGCCGCCGTGGTCTCGAAATCGAGCGGCTCCTTGCTGTGGGCGTGGCAGCCGCCGCAGTCGTAGCGCGCCTCGCCGGGCCGCACCTGGTGCCAGGTCTGGGCCATGTTGAGCGCCATGCCCCGGCGGTCGAGGGTCTGGAAGGTGACCGAGGCGTCGGCGGGGATGCGGGCCAGGAAGCTGGTGTCGTCCTCGAACGAGCCGTCGGGCCGGAGCAGGCGGGCCGCGCCGGGTTTGCGGACCGGGATCTCGCCGAGGATCCGCATGCGCTCGCCTCCCGCCACGTAGAACCTGCGGCCGTTGTTCGGATAGCTGCGGTCCGTGGCAGGGAGCTGGAGCAGGATGCGCACGGCCCAGACTTCGTCGTCCCGGTAGACCCCGGCGTCGCCGCCCTGGCGCACCCAGCGGTACGGCGCCTCGTCGCCGGTGTTGAACGGGTCACGGTCTTCCCAGAAGCGCCCGGCCGAGGCCGCCGTGTCGCGCCAGAGGAGCGACGAGCTGCCGAGGAGCCCGAACGGCTCGCCGGGAGTGAGGCGCTCGGCGCGGATGGCGGCGTCCGAGAGCGCGGGGCGGGCGGCCGGACCGTCGACGCCGTAGAGCTGGCGCCAGGTCACGACCGGCCGCGGCCACTGGAGGTTGAAGCCGTCCTCGGCGACGACCGTGACGAGCTGCGGCGGCCGGCCCGGCTGGCTGGCAGGCGGCGCGGGGATGGGGGCGGCGTCGGGGATGAGGACGATCTCGCCGTGGTAGCGGGGGAGGGCCGTGCCCAGGGAGACGTAGATGCCGTTGTGGTTGGCCGGACCGGGCGCGTAGACCGCCAGCAGGTCGGCCCGGGCGGGGTCGCCCACCGTGCTGGGCGCCGCCGACGGATGGGTGAATTTGCCCCGGCGGTCCGGCCCGGCGCAGGGGGCGGGGCCCTCGATGCCGGAGGAGCCGTAGGCGTTCTCTTCCCAGCCCGGGCAGGGAGCCGGGAAGTCGGCCGGGGTGGTGAACGGGGTGAGCAGGACCTGGCCCGCGCGGTGGAAGGGGACCTTGCCGTCCGTGCCGTCGGAGGGGGTCGCGTCGGGGCTGCCGAAGTCCGGCCCCGGCGGGTCCAGGGGATAGCGGACAAGGTCGCCGAAGCCGTTGTTGTTGAGGTTGTAGTAGCGGGTGACGACCAGGTCGCCGCCCGGCATCTGGGTCGCGAAGTGGTGGACGAGCGAAGGCTCGGAGAAGCCCGAGAGGCCCATCCAGCCGCGGCCGTCCGGGCCGATCACCCAGAGCGGGAACTGGCGGGGATCGCGCAGCCCGTGCTCTTCCCAGCTCGAGAAGGTCACGCGGCCGTCGAGGAGCACCTGGGGGTGGAGGGCCATCGCCAGGTTGAGATGGCCGATCAGCTCCACGTTCGAGCCGTCGTCGTCCATCGCGAAGAGCTGCATCACCCGCTGGCCGCTGCTCAGCTCCTTGGGCGGAAGGAAGTTGTTGCGGTTGGAGGTGAAGACGATCCTGCCGCCCCCGGCCCAGGTGCCGCCGGTGTTGAAGACGCCGATGCGGGGGTGGTTGCCGCCCGCGTCGCCGGGGGTGAAGCGGGCGCCGTTGCCGGTGTTGGGAGTGAGGGCCTGGGTGGTGAGGCGCACGAGCTTGCCCGTATCCAGGTTGAGCTTGTAGAGGTCGGCCCCGGCCGTCGAGAGATAGGGTCCGTCGCCGCGCTGCCGGTTGACGCTGGTCAGGTCGTGGTACCAGGTGAAGAGCACCCACTTGCCGTCGAAGGAGACGTTGGGGTCCGACACTGAGCCTACGGAGAGAGCCCGGCCCGCCGGAGTGCCGACCTGGGGGCGGTAGCGCTCCTGGGGGAACAGCACCTCGCGGCTGCCATCGCGCTTGAGCCGCACGAGCTGGGCGCCGGGATCGGGAGTCAGCGGCCGGACCGTATCAGGCCAGGAGCTGTTGCGTGCCTCCACGCCGGCGCCAAAGTACGGAGCCCGGACGTAGAGGAGATCGTAGGGGAGAGGGCGGACGACGTCGGCCTGGGCAGGCGCGAGGCTGCCGAGGAGCATGGCCAGGGCGAGTAGGCCCACGGCTCTCCTGAGGAAGAGGGCGTGCTTTTCCGGGCCAACGGCCTGGGTTCCCTTAGCCCAGCCCATCGGGCTGGGTTCGTGGGATCGGCCGCGGGCTTTCCCGGAAATCGTGCCGCCTCCTCGACCCAGGGCGTTGCCCTGGGCTGAGGGATTACGGCCCGTTGGGCCTCCTGAACAGGGCACTTCCTCAATTTTCATCTGCTCGCCCGCCAAGCAGACGGAGCCAAAGAACGACCTGCGGTGCCGCAGCCCTTCCAGCATAGACCATCTCCATTTGTAGAATCGCTATAGCAGTATCTCACGCCTGGATCGGCTTGAAACGCCTCCCAATGTAGAGACGCCCTGCGGGCGTCTCTGGACAGGCACAGAGGGTTCATTTTCGGAAACGCCATATCGAAGAGACGTCCGCGGAGCCGACGCGGAGCGCCGACGTTTAGTTCGACCGTTTTCCCCGCCTCGGAGACGCCCGCAGGGCGTCTCTACATTGGGGGCTGTGAAACCTGTGCGAAAATATCCCGTACAGGTTGAGCCAGCCGTCAGCCAACGGAGGAAGCCATGTTCTACCTGGCCGTTCTCGTACTCCTGAGCCTGCTCGTCCTCATCCATGAGGCGGGCCATCTGATCGCGGCCAAGATGGTGGGCATTCCCATCGCGGATTTTTCCGTTGGGCTGGGACCGAAGATCTGGAGCCGCCGCCGGGGCCGGACGGAGTATTCGTTCCGGGCGATCCCCCTGGGCGGCTTCGTGATGCCGGCCGTGACGGATGAAGATGATTTCCGCACGTTCGCGCTGAGGAAGCGGCTCGCTTACTTCCTCGGCGGTCCGCTGGCCAACCTGGCGGCGGCGGTCGTCCTCTTCGCGGTCTTGAACGTGGCGGCGCGGGGGTTCTCGTTTGGCGCCGTCCTGATCGATCCTTTCCGGCAGATCGTGGAAGAGTGCTGGCAGGTCCTGGTCTCGCTGCCGGGCCTGTTCAAGCATCCCGGAAAGCTCTCGGGCCCGATCGGCATCGTCGTCCTGGGAGGCAAGGTGGCTGCCGCCGGCAAGCTCCTGCAACTCGCGATCTCTCTGAACGTCTCCCTCGCGGTGTTCAATCTGCTCCCTATTCCCGTGCTGGACGGCGGTCAGATCCTGATGAGCAGTCTGGAAGAGCGCTTCCCCCGTATGACCGGGCTCCGGGTTCCGCTGACCGTGATGGGGCTGATCGTCCTGGCGAGCCTGATGATCTTCGCCACCCAACAGGACGTGGTTCACCTCTTCAGCTAGCTCGATCCGGGTCAGCCAGCCGCCACCGGCGCCGCTTCCTGCCGGCGCCGCACCAACTGCCCGCACGCGCCCTGCACGTCGCGGCCGCGGCTGCGGCGCACCGTGACGAAGCAGCCATGCCCGTGGAGGCGGTTGGCGAAGGCGTGGACGCGCTGCTCCGCCGGTTCCCGGAATGCGGCGTGGGGGTGCTCGTTCATCGGGATCAGGTTGACGGTGTGGCGGTGGCGCAGGTCGCCGAGCCAGGTGGCTAGGCGGTCGGCGTCCTCCTCGGTGTCGTTCACTCCGGCGAGAATCACGTACTCGAAGAGGAGCCGCTCGTGGCGCTTGAGCTCCCAGGTGTCGAGCGCCTGGCGCAGGCGGGCGAGGTTCCAGGCGCGGTTGACCGGCATGGTGGCGGAGCGCGCGGCGTCGGTGGTGGCGTTGAGCGATATGGCGAGCTGCGGCCGGGGCACCATGCGCGCCAGCCGCTCGATGCCCGAGACGAGCCCGGCCGTGCTCACCGTGATGCGTCCCGGCGAGAGGCAGACGCCCTCCGGATGGCAGAGCACGGTGATGGCGCGGTGGACGTGGTCGAGGTTGTGGAGCGGCTCGCCCATGCCCATGAAGACGACGGTGACCGACTCGCCGGCCTGCGGTCCGAGATCGCGCATGAGGGCGAGCACCTGCCCGACGATTTCGCCGGCCGTGAGATTCCGCACGATACCCATGGCGCCCGTAGCGCAGAAGGTGCAGCCGAGGGCGCATCCCACCTGGCTCGAAATGCAGAAGGTGACCCGCGGGTCGCTCTCGTGCCTGGGCATGTGGACGGCCTCGACGCGGCGGCCGTCCGAGAGCTCCAGCACGAGCTTGGTCGAGCCGTCGGTGGAGGAGTGGCGCTCGGCGATCGCGGGCAGGGAGAGGTCGGTATGGGCTTCGAGCCAGGCCCGGATCTCCCGCGAGAGGAACAGGCCGTGCGGCCGCCAGGTGCGGGTGCGCTGGAGACGCGAGAAGATGTGCTCGGGACGTCCGGGACAGCCCTGGACGGCGAGGTCCTCGGGCAGCAGGGCCCACGCGGAAGGCGGACCTTCCCGCTCGGGAGCCCGGCGGTCCCAGGGCATGGCGGGGGCGATGGCGGCTTCGAGCATCCGGGGAGTTTAGCGGATCTCGGTAAACACCCGCTCAAGGAGGTCCACCAGCCGCGCCGCGCAAACGCGGTCCGGATCGAGCCCGGGATCGTAGACGGTCACCTGCAGGCCCAGGGCCCGCGGATGCCGCACCAGCGGGGTGAGCAAGGCGGCGAGCTGCTCGAGCCCGAGGCCGCCCGGTTCGGGCGAATCCACGGCGGGCATCACGGCGGGATCGAGGACGTCGGCGTCGACGTGAATCCAGAAACCCCTCAACTCCGGGCGGTCGAGCCGCCTGAGCGTGGCAGCCGCAGCCCTGGCCATGCCCCGTTTCCGGATGACCTTGTACGGCAGATCGTAGATGGCCGACCGGCCGAGGGAGTGGTCGCCATAGTAGGGCTCGTCGGCTTCATCCTTGCGCCCGAGCACCACGACGTCGATCTCATAGACAAGGGGAAGGCCGAGGCGGGCGAGCAGACCGCCGCGGCCCACGGCGAGGGCGAGGTCCATGCCCGCGGCGCCACCCGTGGTCGAGATGGCGGGCGTGGCGAAATCGCAGTGTCCGTCGATGAAGGCCAAGCCGAAAGGCGCGCGCAGGCCCAGCAGCGTGCCCAGGAGGATGCTGCAGTCGCCGCCCAGGACGAGCGGGAAATCGCCGCCGGTAACGGCCGCGGCAACCCGCTTCCCGAGCTTGCGCGAGTAATCGGCGATCGCCGCCTCGTTGCGCGTGCCGCCCGGCGGCCGCTCGAAGTCGGTGTAGGGAGGGGCCGCCACGTCTCCGAGGTCGCGGGCGCCGAGCCGTTCGACCAGCCCCAACTCCCGGTAGACCCGGGGCGCCTGATCCACCTGCCGGGGTCGGCCGTCGTCATAGGGCTTGAGGCCGAGGTTCGAGGGCGCTCCCAGCACGGTCAATTTCATGAGGGGGAGGATAGCGCAGGACTCCCAGGGCATTGCCACGATCAGGATGTGCAAATTCTCAGAAGGTACTTGAATTTGCAAGTGCAACGTCTAGAATCTCTCTCCTGGCTCCCCATAGAGCCCGAAAGGAGAGAACTTGAAGATGAAGCTGAAGATGATCGCACTGCTGGTCCCCGTCTTCCTCCTGTCCCTCGCTACCGCCCAGGCGGGAGAGATCCCCGTCCCGGCGCCCGAGGTAGCGGCTGTGGCTCAGGTGGCTGACCCGGGGTGCGGAGCCGCGTCCCTGGACTCGGTCCTCCAGGTCTTCACGCCCGCTGTCCAGCCCGAGGAGCCGCTGCTCAAAGCCGGCTGCAATGGTAGCTATGGAGGCTGCCAGTGCTTCAAGCTTCCTGGCCAGAGCGGGTGCATCACCAGTGGCAGCGGCGTCAACTGCAGCATCTGCTGCCAAAACCTCTACTGCCCTTGATGAGACGTTCTTCGCCCCGAGGGGTTTGCTCCTCCCGGGGCGGGATTCCCTGTATGCTGACGTAACGGCGTGCAGGGCGCCACCCGTCCGCGGACAGGACCGAGTCCACCTGACCGGCGTACCATAGAAGGCTCACGCGAACCTCCTTTCGCCCGATGCCAGCGGACCCCGGGCGGCCATCAAGGGGGTCCACTATGCCCGGCCGGCACTTTCCCGTCCGTCCCGATCTCGATCAGCTCAAGCACCAGGCGAAGGATCTGCTCCGCTCGATCCGGGGGGACGATCCGGCCGCCATCGAGGAGCTGCGGGAGCTTCATCCCAAACGCATTGAGCCCGGCGCCGCCAAGCTTGCCGACGCGCAGCTCGTGCTGGCCCGCAGCTACGGCCTGCCGAGCTGGCCGCGGCTCGTGCTCGCCTGCCGGATGACCGACGCGATCTGGCGCGATGACGCCGGCGCCGTCCGCGATCTGGTTGCGAAGCATCCGCGGTTGCTGGACGAAGACGCGCGTGGCGTGAAGGGCAACTGGGGTCCGCCGATGTCGTATGCCGCGAATCTCGGGCGGGACCGGATCATCGCGATGCTCCGCGGTCTCGGCGCGGCGGACCTGCAGCTCGCGTTCGACCGGGCGTGCCTCCAAGGCCGGCTCGAAACTGCCCGGCAGTTGTACGGGATGGGCGCCCGGCCCGCCCTCGATGCGGTGATGGGGCCGGCTGAAACGCAGAGCGGGTCGGGTCTGGAGTTTCTTCTCGGTCTCGGGGCCGCGATCAGCGACAAGTCCGGCGACCGGCTCGCTCCCGTCGCGATGGTCCTCCAAACCTATTGCCGCAATCCGGAGGGGAAGCACCGATGCCTCGAGCTGTTCGCCGAGCACGGCATCGACCTCCCGGACACGCCGCCGATGGCGGTGCATCGTGGCCGAATCGATCTGCTCGAGGAGCATCTGCGGCGCGACCCCGGTCTGCTCGCCCGGACCTTCTCACACGAGGAGATCTATCCGCCCGAGCTGGGATGCCACGCCGACAAGTCGCTGGCGCTGCACGGTACGCCGCTGGCGGGCGCGACGCTGCTGCACCTGTGCGTCGACAACGACGAGATCGAGATCACGCGCCGGCTGCTGGAGCGTGGTGCCGACGCGAACGCGCGGGCCGAGGTCGACGCCGACGGCTTCGGCGGGCACACGCCGCTGTTCGGCTGCGTGGTGTCGCAGCCCTACCGTGTCGGCCTGCGGACGGATGACGCCTTCGCTCGCCTTCTGCTGGACCATGGAGCCGACCCCAACGCCCGTGCCACGCTCCGCAAACGGCTGCGGTTCATCGAGGACGAGTCCATGCACGAGTACCCCGACGTCACGCCGCTGGCGTGGGGCAGGCGGTTCCATGATCAGGCCTGGGTGAGCAGGCCGGTGATGCGGTTGATCACCGAACGGGGCGGGCAGGACCAGGGGCCTGCGCGGCAGAACGTTGGTTCACCGTGAGATTTCCCGCCTCAAGACACCGTACCGGTAGAGACGGCCCACCCCCGTAACGACACCGTTTCGGCGACCACGGGGACGTCGGGCCGTCTCTTCGGAGGGCACGCCGCTCCCAGGTCCCATGCCTGATCCGGTCAGGTCCGCGGCCTTCTCTACGATCGTGGCAGGGCGGCGTCATACCCTTCGAGAGAGACGCCCCGTCGTCCCCGTGGTTGCCGAAACGGTGTCGTAACGGGGGTGGGGCGTCTCTACGGGAACGGTGCCGCAAGAGGGGGGATGCTCTGTGCTCAACAGCGGCTGACCCTATGGCCCGAGACTTCCCAAAACCAACTGACAACACCTGCACAGGCCGCGTGCGCAACGTCGGCCGCCTTTCCGGCGGTTTCTAATGCGGATTGCTTCACGAGCCACGCGGACGAAGGGTCCCGGACCAGAACGGTCGTCGGGACGAATCTGACGCATCGACAAAAGTAACCGGTGCTCGCCGAGAGCCCCCGGGGCGGCGGTGGCGGCGACCCGAAAAGTCCTTCCAAGACGTCGGCGCTGGGGGCACGGCCGGCGGGAAGTGAAGTCGGGCCTCCCAGCCCGTTGCATGGGCGGGGAGGCCGTCGCCGGCCGAAGGCCGCTAAGATAGGCCCATGCCGCTACCCCCACGGTCTCCCGCGGATGACCTTGAGCCATCGCCTGGTCTCGCGGAAGCGCCCGGTCTGGCGGAAGAGCGGCTCCGCCGCGAGCAGGCCGACGAGGGGCTGCGGCTCTCCGAGCAGCGGCTGCGGACGGCGCTGGCGGCCGTCCCGGTCACCCTTGCCCAGCAGGACCTCGACCTCGTCTTCACCTGGGTCCACAACCCGCCTTTCGGATTTCGGTCCGAGCAGGTCGTGGGCGGACGCTCCGAGAACTTCATCGACGGAGAGGTGGCGCTACGGATCAACGAGGCGCGGCGGGAGGTCCTGCGGACCGGCAAGGGCTCCCGGCTGCAGACTTCCTTGACCCATGACGGCCAGGAACGCTACTTCGACATGGTCTTCGAGCCGCTGCGGGACGGCAGCGGCGAGATCGCCGGCCTCACCACGGCCGTGATCGACGTCTCGGCCGCCAAGCAGACCGAGATGGCCCTGCGCGAGAGCGAGGCGCGCCTCGACCGCTACCGGCTGCTCTCCCAGCACGCGCGCGACATCGTCCTGTTCATCCATTCGGACGGGCGCATCCTCGAGGCCAACGACGCGGCCGTCGCCGCCTACGGCTACGACCGCGAGACGCTCCTGACGCTCACCATCTTCGACCTGCGCGACGGCGCGGCGGCGCCCGACCTCTCCAGTCAGATGACGGAGGCCGACAGCGTCGGCTTCACCTTCGAGACCCTCCACCGCCGCCGCGACGGCACGCCCTTTCCCGTCGAGGTCAGCTCCCGCGGCGCCGAGATCGCCGGCGAGCGGCTCCTGCTGAGCATCATCCGGGACATCACCGAGCGCCTGCAGGCCGAGAGGTCGCTCCGCGACGCGGACCGGCGCAAGGACGAGTTCCTGGCCACCCTGGCCCACGAGCTGCGCAACCCGCTCGCGCCCATCCGCAACGCCTTGGAGATCCTGCGCCGGACGAGCCCGCCGGAGCCCGGCCTGCAATGGGCCCGCGACATCATCGACCGCCAGGTGCAGCAGCTCACCCGCCTGGTGGACGACCTGCTGGACGTCTCTCGCATCACCCGCGGCAAGATCGAGTTGCACCGGGAACGGCTGGAGCTCGCGGCCATCGTCGAGCGTGCCCTGGAGACGAGCCGGCCGGTCCTCGAAGCCGCGCACCACCGGCTCACGGTCGACTACCCGGAAGGCTCGCCCAGCGTCATGGCGGACCCGACCCGCATGGCGCAGGTGCTCTCGAACCTCTTGAACAACGCAGCCAAGTACACCCAGACGGGCGGGCACATCCGGCTCTCCGTCAGCCGGGAGGGGAGCGACGGGGTGGTCCGGATCCAGGACGACGGCGTCGGCATTCCGCCCGGGATGTTGACCTCCATCTTCGACATGTTCGCCCAGGTGGACTCCTCCCTGGAGCGCGCCCAGGGCGGCCTGGGGATCGGCCTGACGATCGCCAGGAGCCTGGTGGAGATGCACGGCGGCACGCTGGAAGCCGCGAGCGGCGGGCTCGGCCAGGGTAGCGAGCTCACCGTCCGGCTGCCCCTCGCGCCGGAGGCCGGCCTGGCGGCGGAGGCCGAACGGGAGCCGGCCGCGCGGGCGGCCCACGCCTCGCTGCGCATCCTGGTCGTGGACGACAACGAGGACTCCGCCGAGAGCCTGGCCATGTGGCTCGGCCTGATGGGCAGCGACGTGCGGACCGCCCACGGCGGGCCCGAGGCCCTCGAAGCGGCTCAGGAGTATCACCCCGAGGTGATCTTCCTCGACATCGGCATGCCCGGCATGAACGGCTACGACGTGGCGCGCCGCCTGCGCGAGCGCCCCGAGACGCGAAACGCCGTGCTCATCGCCACGACCGGCTGGGGGCAGGAAGAGGATCGGCGGCAGTCGAAGGAAGCCGGCTTCGACGAGCACCTGGTCAAGCCGCTGGATCCCAAGAGCCTCGACGAGCTGATCGCCCGTCTGGCGGAGCGGAAGGGGACTTCGCTGTAAAGCGGCGTGTCCTGGCCTGAGACAGGCCTTGAAGCATCGAGGAAAGGCAAAAAAAAGGCCGGCCCCACTTTCGCAGGCCCGGCGGGGGAGAGAGGGGGAGCATTCGACGCCGAGCCGCGGACCCGGCAGTGGCCGTCTGCACCCCTCTTGTCAATGGATGAAGTCTCGCTCATCCTCCCCCTGCCTGTCGTCCACCTAATTGGGGATTTTTTCTCAACAATTGTTGTGGGTGGGGGGGCAAAAAAAAGGCCGGCCCCACTTTCGCAGGCCCGGCGGGGGAGAGAGGGGGAGCATTCGACGCCAGGCCGCGGACCCGGCTTTGGTCGTCTGCATCCCTCTTGTCAATGGATGCATTGTCGTTCATCCGCCCCTGCCTGTCGTCCGACGAATTGCGGATTTTTATCTCAACACTTGTTGTGGGTCGGTCTCCACGCCGCGTTGGTAGACCCTGGGAGAGTGCCGACCTCCGAGAGTCTTCCGGCAACCCTTTGATAGGCCTGCTCGACGGCATCGAGCCGGGTTTCGCAGGCTGCCAGGTCGCCCCGCCGGGCCAGCTCCTCGAGCTCGACGCAGCCCTTGGAGAGCCCGGTCGCTCCCAGGATGCCGGAGCTCCCGGCCAGGGAGTGGGCGGCTGCGGCGAGGGCCGTGGCATCGCCTTGGGCCAGGGCCCGCCGCAGGGTCTCCAGGTCCCTGACGCCCCGCTCGAGGAAGCTCTGGATTACCTGCCCCAGCACGTCGCACCCGGTCTGCTCCCCGAGGCGCTCGAGAGCCTCCAGGCGCTCCGCGAGGCCGTGGGACTCGGCCGCCGGCGGAGTCCGGTTGAGCATGGCGGCCAGCTCGTCGGCTTGCAGGGGCTTGCCGAGATAGTCGTCCATGCCGGCGGCGAGGCATTTCTCCCTCTCCCCTGGCGCGGCGTAGGCGGTGAGGGCGATCACCCAGGTGCGCCGGCCGTCGCCCTCGAGCTGGCGCAGCCGGCGGCAGGTCTCGTAGCCGTCGAGCCGCGGCATCCCGCAGTCCATCAGGACGATGTCGTAAGGCTGCTCCGCCAGGATGGCCAGGGCCACCTCGCCGCTCTCGGCGGCGTCGGCGGTGTAGCCGAGCGCCTCGAGCTGGGCGGTGGTGACGAGGCGGTTGACGGGGTTGTCGTCCACGACCAGGACGTGAAGGCTCAGAGCTCCTCCAGGGTAGCCACTCCCACCCGCAGGGCGTGAAGGGCCGCCTCCACCCGATTGTTGACCCCGAGCTTGTCCAGGATGTGGCTCACGTGCGTGCGGACGGTGGCTTCGGCGATGTTCAGCTCATTGGCGATCTGATGGTTGGTCCGGCCCTTGGCCAGGAGGTTCAGCACGCTGTTCTCCCGACCGGTGAGCGGCTCCGTGAGCCCGGCGCCGGAGCGCGGCTTGACGTGCGCCAGCAGCTTGCGGGTCAGGCGCGGCGGCAGCCAGAGCTCGCCGCGGGCCACCCTGAGGATGGCTTGGAGGAAGTCCTCGCGCTCGGAGGTCTTGGCCAGGTAGCCCAGGGCCCCGGCCTCGACGGCGGTGAGGACGTGCTCGTCCCCGTCGGTGCCGGTGAGCACCACGATCCCCACGTCCGGCTGCTCGGCGAGGATCGCCCGGATCGCCTCCACCCCGTCGAGGCGGGGGAGCTGCAGATCCATGAGGATCACCTGCGGCCTGAGGCGCCTCGCCTCGGCCACCGCCTCCAAGCCGTCGCACGCCTCGCCCACGACCGTGATGTCCTTGGCGTCCATGAGCAAGGCCTGGACGCCTTTACGGACAACGAGATGGTCGTCGACGACGAGAACTCCGATGAGCAGTCCTACGGATCTGGCCTCTAAGATGCGGCTCACCTCCGCGCCTATACTACTGGACGCCCACGACCAGCGAAAGACGCCTGTCCCATCTTTCGTGCGTTGGACCGGCCAAGGGATGTACTCCAGTACCCGCGGGCTGCGGATCCTGCGCATCCTGCAGTCCCTTTCAGGGCCGCCTTGCTATCATCCCGGGGTGATTGCCGAGGTGATTCGAAGTCTCCTGATCAGGGCCGCCAGGGCCGCGATGGGCTTCCTCATGATCGCGGTTACCGCCGCCCTCGTTCTCGGCTGCGGCAGCGAAGCGGAGCCGTTACAGCCGCGGCGGGCGGAAAAGCTGCCGGTGCCGCGGGCCACCCGCGGCTACATCCTCATCTCCATCGACACGCTGCGGGCCGACCACCTCGGCTGCTACGGCTATCCCCATCCCTCCAGCCCCTTTCTGGATTCGCTGGCCCGGCGGGCCACCCTGTTCGAGGAGGCGTACGCCCAGTTCCCCAGTACGCTCGTCTCCCACATGTCGATGTTGACCGGCCTGTATCCCCGCGAGCACGGAGTGCTGCCGCCCAACTCGGTGCTCTCGCCGGAGGTGGAGATGCTGCCGGAGGTGTTCCAGCGCCACGGTTTCCGCACCGCCGGGATCACCGAGGGCGGGTTCGTCAGCGGGCGCTACGGTTTCCGCCGCGGCTTCGACGTCTTCGTCAGCCGCAACCGCGGCCGGAACCGGCCCCTGGAAGGGACCTTCCGCCGGGGCGTCGACTTCCTCGAGGGCCTGCGGCCGGACGACCGCTTCTTCCTCTTCCTCCATACCTACGCCGTCCACGCTCCCTACGACGCGCCGCGCCGATACCGGGAACCGTTCTGGCCCGGGGAGCCGCCGCCCGGCGCGATCGCCGCCACGGGCCCGGCGCTCACCCGCCAGACCGTGATCGGCGAGCGTCCGCCGCAGCCCGTGATCGGCTGGCTCGAGGCGCTCTACGATGCCGGCATCCGGCAGACGGACGAAGTCCTGCAGCGTTTCTTCGCGGATCTCGAGCGGCTGGGCCTCGCCGGCGAGGTCACCGTGGTGATCACCTCCGATCACGGTGAAGAGTTCATGGAGCACGGCCAGTTCAACCACTCGCAGCTCTACCGCGAGACCCTGCGCGTGCCTCTGCTGCTGGTCCACCCGGATCACCGTGCCGCCGTGCGCCACGGCGGCGTCGTGCAGCTCATCGACCTGGCGCCCACCTTCTACGAGCTGGCGCGGCTCCAACCGCGCGGCCGGCCGAGCGGCGCCGGCCTGGCCGGCCTCATCGGACGCCCGTCGCCGCCGCGCCCAGGCACCGCCTGGACCGAGGGCATGGAGGGGATGCGGGCCGTCTACCGCGGCGAGCGGCGGCAGCAGGAGAGCCTTCTGCTCTTCGATCCCCCTGCCGAGAGCTGGTTCTCCCGCCGGGTCACCCTCGATACCTCCGGCGGCGCTCTGGCCTTCCAGGCCCGTTCCTTTCAGGAGCCCCGCCGTCTGGTCGTCCGCCAGGGGAGGGAGGTGCTGGCCGAGGCCGGCCTGACCCCCGATTGGACGACGGTCCAGGTTCCCTCGGCTCAGCCCGGGCCCCTCCTCCTGGAGGCCGACGGCTGCGCGGAGCTTCCGGGGGGTGACAAGCGGGCGCTCCAGTGCCAGGCTTTTCAGGTGCGCGGGCTCCGCTTCAACCGGATCGAGCTCTATGACGTGTCGCGCGATCCGAGGCAGCTCCGGAATCTTGCCCGCGAGCGGACGCGGGCGACGCGGACCCTGCTCCAGGAGCTGCTGGCGTTCAATCCGCTCCCAGTGGCCGCGGCCTCCGCGCAACCGCTCGACCCCGAGCTCGAGAAGAGCCTCCGGGCTCTGGGATACATCAATTGAGTAGCCCCATGATCGACGGCGAGACGAGGCGGTACGCCGCGATGCTGGGCCAGCGGTACTTCGAAGGGACGGTGACTTTCGAGGCGCTGATGGAACAGCTCGGGGATTCGGAGGACCCCCTCATCCAGGCGTTCCTCTTCGCCGTCCTGCACGAGCCCAGCAAAGGCTTCCTGAGCTTCAGCAAAAGGCGGTGGGAGCGCACGTACCGGCTGCCGGTGTCCGGGTTGCTGGAGGAGATGGAGAAGGGCGAGGCGGGAGTGGTCCCCCAGGAGCGGGTCTATCCGAAGGTCGGCGTCTGGAGCATCGTCGGCTGGGCGATGTTCGCCCTTTTCGCGGGGGCCTCTGCCTTGGAAAGCGTGATGCTGCTCTGGAAAGCGCTGGCGGGGGCCGTATCCTTTCCCTGGTGGCCGGCGGCATTCCGGTCCCTTCAATTCACGATCATGGCGGCCGCATGCTGGCGCTCCGTCCGGCTGGTGATCTATCGCTGGCATCTGCGGTCGAATAAAAACTGACGAAAGGAGTCTCGTGAACCCGAAGGTCAGCAATGTCATCGCCACTCTGGACCGCATCAAGAAGACCTCGCCCGTCAACGTGACCGTCACCGGGACGATCCGGTTTCCCGATTGGGTCGGCCTCAACGATCACATCCAAGGGGTCGCGCCGCTGAACAACAGCAGCTCGGCGACCGGCTGCATCTCCGGCAGCAGCACCGACGGCGCCTATTTCGCGACCTTCGAGGCCACCTCCGCCACGGCGGCCGTGGTTCGGGCCGTGAGGATCTGGCCCGACCGTCCCCAGGATTACGATCACGGCAGCGGCGTGCAGCTCCTGGACGGCATGTTGCCTTTCGGAGTCGAAAGCGACAGGAGCTCCGACAAGGCGGAGATCGGCTTCTACACCCTGGCGAACCTGAGCGCTCCGCAACGTTGTTACAAGTTTTCCATGCCCGGACGCAAGGCTTCGGCGACGTCGATCACCAACTTCACGGACGGCTCGGTCGAGAAAGCCCTTCTGGCGTCCTATGAATACGATCCCAAGCACATGAGGTTCTTTCTCGCGGACTACAACCAGGTCGCCGGCACCACCAATCCCTGGACGGAGACTTTCCTGTACACGGGCGGCGCATTCGGCGGCGACGAGTTCCAGAATTTCGCGATGGTGACGGACACCAACAACGTGATCTTCATGCTCGGGTTCCGCGAGGACGAGGAGCTCCACCTCTACGAGGTCGTGACCGAGAAGAATCCTTTCCGAATCCTCGACATCGTGCGCAGAAAGACCTACACGGGCTGGAGCGGCGCCGACTGGCGCAACGGCGTCGGCGCCCAGATCGTCGACTCCTCGCGGATCCGGATCTTCGGCACCGACAAGGATCCGAGCGGGTCGAGCACGAGCTACAAGTTCAAGGTCTACGTCTGGTCCTAGCGGACGCCGATAAGCCCTTTTGCAGAGACCCCTTCAGGCCGGACGTTCGAGTCCGGCCTGAAGGCGCCTATTCTGCCATCTTGCCTTTACCGGTCGGCCGTAAGGCTGGCTTCCGAGCACGCTCCCTCCTCTTCGCCGAGGATGGCGGTCAATGTGCTCGAGCAGGTGAACCCTTGACAGGTAAACCCGCCGCAGTTGAACGTGGCACAGGTGAACCCGCCGCAGTCCGAGCTGGAGGTGCAGAGGGCACCGCTAAAGGGGCCTCCGCTGCATATCCTTCCGCATTGGGAACTGGTGGTACAGGACGCGCCGTTGAACGGTCCACCCTTGCAGATCCTTCCGCAATCCGAGCTGGCGGTGCAGAAGGCCCCATTGAAGGGGCCTCCACTGCAGATCTTTCCGCACTGGGAGCTGGAGGTGCAGAGCGAACCATTGAACGGACCTCCATTGCAGGTTCCCGCGAACGCCGGCTCGACGAAAAGCACGGACAGGCAAACGAGAACGCAGCCGAACAAGCCTTGACGCCAACTCGTCAATCCACTGATCTTCATGGCAGGCCTCCTTGTTGAATAGAAGTTTATGCTAAAAAGAAGGGAGTGGCTAGTGGTGATTTTCGGCCTCGGGTCACCATCTTGCTAAGACTCTTTTCCAGACAGGGCTCTCGAGCCCGGCCTGGAAGGGGGGAGGGTGCACCGGAGCAAGAACGCCTACATTCTCGAAGCCTACGAGCGGCATCCGCTGCGGGAGGAGACGATCCTGGCCCGGGTAGCGGCCTCGGCGGCTCGGCCCGGGCCCTTGCGCACTTTTTCGGCTGCCGCGTCGATGGTATGGAGCTGAGCGCCGAGCCGAGGCCGTTCGGCTGACCCGGCGGGTGGGCTGTCGGCGCGGTGGCAACCCCGGAAACAGCGGTTCTCCGACTCCCGAGCCCCGGAGGGCCGGCACAGCCTGAACCGGCGTCGGTATCGTCTTGCGAGAAGGCGAGCAGCCCGAAGCGAGCTTGTAGAGGCGGATCCGTCGGGTTGGGGAGAATGTTGCCGAGTCGCTTCTGCCGGCCCTTTGGGGCTAGGGACGGGGGTGGGTCTGTGTCCCCGGGGTTGACACCCCGGGCTGGTCAAATCCCGCCCTTCCAGGGCGACGCTCCTGTTTCCAAGTCTGTCTGGTTGAGGTCCGGGCGAGATGTGTGGAAGCGGGTGCGTCTAGAGGGAGGTTAGGGCCGCGGCAGGATCGTTATACATGCTGTCTGCCAGTCCTTCGACCACCCCGGGAGGGCCTGGATCGGGCCGTGAAGCATTGCTGAAGAAGCCTTCTCCGTGAAGCCCCTGATAGAGGAGATGCTTCTCGACCTCGCCCTTCTGGGCGCAAGTGTCAATGTACTGTGTCGAGCCAGACTCCACGAGGTGCCGGTTCGCTTCAGCTAAGCGACCGGTGAAGTCTTTCGCAGAGAGGGGAGGCAAACCCTCCGCTTCGAGCCGCCTGTCCAACTCCAAGAGCATCACGAGCGGGTCCAAGAGGGCCCTCGTATCGTCCCTCATCTTCTGAATTTTGGCTTGGAAATCGTTGGTCTGCTTCACCATCTTCTCGATCTCGGCTTGTTGAGGAGCGTTCTCCCTCTCGGTCTTCTTGCCGAGCGCGAAGTTCAACCCCAGAAGCGCCACGACTATCAAGGCCAGCACGAGCGTCAACGGTGTCAACCGCCACGCTCGGCTCTGATCCTGTTCGTCCATTCCGATCTCTCCCACTGAAGAGTTCCGGCGGCGGGAGCCGCCGACCGGACGCTTACTGTAAATTCCCCATAATGGGTATTCTACAGCGTAGGGGATCGTCTTCCGTGGAGAAGAATCCCCTCTGCATTCCAAGGCCCGATCCGTGTCAGGATCACCCCCCGGAGGGGCAAACCCCATGAGGCTGATCAAGATCGGTATCGGCAGCGTCGACCCCACCGTCGGGGCCGTCCGCTCGAACGTGGACGCCGTCCTGGTCCAGGCGCGGGCCATGGCGGCGGAGGGGGTGACGGTCGGCTGCTTCTCGGAGCAGGTGGTGGGCGGCTATCCGCCGGAGGACCTCGTCCAGTGGCAGGCGTTCCTGGCCGCCCAGCGCGCCGAGCTGGAACGGTTCGCGGCCGAGATGGCGGACGCTCCGACGGTGTTCGCCGTCGGCATCGCGGCGGCCGTGGGCGGGCAGATCTTCAACTGCGCGGCCGTGGTGCACGGCGGCGCCATCCTGGGCTTCGTGCCCAAGGAGAAGCTGCCCACCTACAACGTCTTCTACGAGGCGCGCACCTTCTCGCGCGGCGCTCCCGGGCTCGCCCTGGAGGCGGCGGGCGTGCCGCTCGGCGACTACCTGTTCGAATTCGACTTCGGCCTGCTGGCCGTCGAGGTGTGCGAGGACGTCTGGTCGCCGGACGGCCCGATGCGGCGGCGCTGCTACTCGGGGGCGGAGCTGGTGCTGAACGTCTCCTCGTCGCCTTTCCGGGTCGGGGTGACTTCCACCCGCCGCGAGATGCTCGCCACCCGCTCGGCGGACAACGAGGTGACGCTCGCCTACGCCAACACGGTCGGAGCCCAGGACGGCCTGATCTTCGACGGCGGCGGCTACGTGTTCCAGAACGGCCGCCCGATGCTGGAGTCGCCGCGCTTCCGAGCGGGGTGGCGGGCCTGCGTGGTGGACCTCGACCGCACTCTGCGGGCCCGGCGCGAGGCCTCCACCTGGCGCAGCGACTGCGAGTCCTTCCAGCGCGAGGAGGTGCCGGTGCCCGTGCTGCGGAGCGGCAAGCCGACGGGCGACCGCTCGCAGTTGGACCACCCGGCGCCGGCCTGGACGGACCTCTTCCTGCCGCGGGCGGGGAGCCCCGCCCGCTCGGCGCGCGAGGAGGTGCTGGACGACCTCATCGAGGCGCTGGCGCTCGGGGTGAAGGATTACTTCCGCAAGTCCGGCGCCTTCCAATCGCTGGGCATCGCCCTGTCAGGCGGCCGCGACTCCATGCTGACGCTGCTGATCGCCTGGCGGGCGGCGCAGCTCCTCCAGGAAAAGGATCCGGGGAGCCTGATCCAGGCCTTCTACATGCCCACCCGCTACTCGGGGGAGGGCACGCGCGACGCCGCGCGCACCCTCTGTGACGAGCTGGGGGTGGCCCTGCGCGTGGTGCCCATCGAGGAGGCGTTCGACCGCGAGGTGGAGGCGGTGGGACGCATGCTGGACGGCGGCGAGCCGACGGAGATCACCCGCCAGAACGTCCAGGCCCGCATCCGCGCCTCGCGCATGTGGAACTGGGCGAACACCTCGGGGGCCCTGTTCCTCCAGACCGGCGACATGAGCGAGAAGGCCGTGGGCTACACCACCATCGGCGGCGACCTCGAGGGAGCCCTGTCGGTGATCGCCAACGTGCCGAAGACGGTGGTGATCGCCCTGCTCGAGCGGTTCCTCGAGCGCTTCGGCTTCGAGGGGGTGCGCCGGACGCTGGCGACCGAGCCCGGCCCGGAGCTGGCCCCGGCCCAGACGGCGGAGGGTGAGCTGATGCCCTTCTCCGTGCTCGACGCCTGCCTCTGGCTCTACGCCGGCGAGAAGCTGTCGCCGCCGGAGGTGGCCCGCGCCCTGCGGTCGATGTTCCCGGACGCCGAACCGGCCCGCCTCGAAGCCTGGGCGAAGCGCTTCGCCGTCCTCTTCACCCGCTCGATCTATAAATGGGTGCAATCCCCCCTCGCCCTGCACGTGGGCTCCCTCGAGCTCGACCGCGAGCGGGCGCTGCAACTGCCGGTGGTGCAGCGGAATGAGTGGACGGGGTAGGGCCTGCGCAGCCACAAGGACGAAGGACGCCAAGGACGGCAAGGACGGCAAGAGACTGAGAAATCCTGGTCTTATGTCCTTGTTGTCTTTGAAGTCCTTGAAGTCCTTGCAGTCCTTGATCGGCGTGTATGAGAGGATCGCCGGATGAGCAGGGAGCCTTCAGTTCAGGTCAACTCGCGAGAGTACTGGGAAGGCCGCTTCGCGGGCGACTGGGCCGCCCTCGGCGGCCGTGAGCAGTCCAGGGTCTTCATGGATCTCCTGGTCAAGTTCCTCCCTGCCGCCGTCTTCGAGGAGATCGCCGGCGAGGGGCTGTCGCTGCTCGACTGCGCCTGCGCCATGGGGGACGGCACGGCGGTGCTGGCCGCCGAGTTTCCGCGCTCCCAGGTGGGCGGCTTCGATTTCAGCCCCTCCGCCCTCCGCGCGGCCCGCCAGACCTACCCCGGCCTCGACTTCTTCGCCGCCGAGCTCGAAAGCTTCGACCGGCCGGCGGACGTGCTCGTCGCCAGCCACTGCTTCGAGCACCTGGACTCGCCCATGACCGTGCTGCGGCGGCTGGCGGCCCAGGCCCGCCGGTACCTGCTGGTGCTCACCCCGTTCCTGGAGTCCTATCCGCCCCATCACGAGCACCGGCGGGTGATCCATGCCTCGACGCTTCCCGAGGAAGTCGACGGCTGGCGGGTGACCCAGAGGATGGTCCTGCCGCCGGTCGCCCAGTGGCGGGGCAATCAGCTCCTGCTGCTGTACCAGCCCGTCGGCGCGGCGGCCGAGGTCGCCCTGGCGCCGCTCCCCTCGGTGGTCGAGATCGACCAGCAGATGCGGCTGCGGACCCTGGAAGAAGGCTTGGCGAGTCTCACAGCGGAGCGCGAGCAGGCGGTCGTGGAGCGGGCGCAGGCGGCCAGGGAGCGCGAGCGGGAGGTCAAGGGGCTGGCGGACCGGCTCGCGGCGGCCGAGCGGGAGCGGGAGGAGCTGCGCGTCGAGGTGGAGAGCTGGCGCTGGGACGCCACCAGCGCCCGGCGGGAGCTCACGCAGCTCCAGTCCTCCCGCCTCTGGCACGTGGCCACCGTCTACTGGGGGATCCGGCGCAGGCTGGGGCTCCTCAAGAAGCCGGAGAGCGCCGGCGCGGCTGCCCAGAATCCATCGTCCTCGCAGGCGGCGGCCCCGAGCGCCTCTCTCATCCCTCCCGCCTTTCCCAGGGTTCCCGCCGGGCGGTATGACGTCGTCGTCTTCTCGATCATCGACTGGGACTTCCGTTTCCAGCGCCCGCAGCAGATCGCCACCCAGCTCGGCCGCCACGGGCACCGGGTGCTCTACGTCTCGGCGAGCCGGTTCCTGCCCCCGGACGGCCCGGCCTGGACCCTGGCCTGGAAGGCGAAGAACGTGGTGGAGGTCGCCCTCCGCTCGCGCCGGGCGCTGGACGTCTACCGCGGCCGGCTGGAGGAGGCGGACCTCGGCGTCCTGGAGGACGCCCTCGGCGGTCTCCTGCGTTCCCTCGCCCTGGGGGACGTCGTCTCCCTGGTGCAGATCCCCTTCTGGGCGCCGCTCGCGGACCGGCTGCGCGAGCGCTACGGCTGGCGGGTGGTCTACGACTGCATGGACGAGTGGTCCAACTTCCCCGGCTTCGGCGAGGCGGTGCTGGCGCTCGAAGACGGGCTCGTGCGGCAGGCGGACCTGACCGTCGTGACCGCCCGGCGCCTGCACGAGAAGCTGGACGGCCGGGCCCGGCGGCTCGCCCTGGTCCTCAACGGCGTGGACCTCGAGCACTACCGCCGCCACTATGGCGAGAATTCGCTGCTCGGCGAGGTGCCCCATCCCGTCGTCGGCTACTACGGGGCCCTGGCCTCCTGGGTGGACGTCGAGCTCCTGGCGAAGATCGCCCGGCGGTTCCCCCAGGCCACCCTGGTGCTCGCCGGCGGCGCCTTCGACGTCGACCTCTCGCCGATCGAGCGCCTGCCCAACGTGCGGCTCCTCGGCCAGCGCCCCTACGAGGACATGCCGCGGCTCCTCTGGCACTTCGACGCCTGCGTCATCCCGTTCCTGGTCAACGACATCACGGAGGCGACCAACCCCGTCAAGTTCTACGAGTACCTCTCGGAGGGCAAGCCCGTGGTCTCTCCCCGGCTCACCGAGCTGGTGCCCTATGAGGATCTCTGCTACCTGGCGGACGGCCACGAGGACTTCCTGGCGAAGCTGGAGAGCGCTCTGGCCGAGCCCGCCAGCGATGAGCGCCGGGACCGGCGGCGGGCGCTGGCGGCGGCGAACGACTGGCGCGAGCGCTACGCCGCGATGCACGCGGCGGCGGGGGAGGCCTTCCCTCTGGTGTCGGTGATCGTCGTCACCTTTGGCGGCCTGCCGCTCACGCGCCGCTGCCTCGAGTCGCTCCTGGAGGGGGAGACCTGGCCGCGCCTCGAGGTGCTGGTGGTGGACAACGCCTCCCCGGACGGCACGCGGGACTACCTGGGCTCGCTCTCCGACCCCCGCGTGCGCGTCTTCCTTCAGGAGCGCAACCTCGGGTTCCCCGCCGGCAACAACGTCGGTATCGAGGCGGCGCGGGGCGAGATCATCGTCCTGCTCAACAACGACACCGTCGTGCCGCCGGGGATGACCGGCCGGCTCGTCCATTCGCTCCGGGATCCCCAGATCGGGCTGGTCTGCCCGACCACCAACTTCTGCGGCAACGAGGCCCGGGTCCAGCCGGACTACGAGGACCTGTCGGACATGCCGGCCTACGCCGCCGCGCGAGCCCGCGAGCACGCCGGCCGGCTCCTCGACCTGCAGGTGGCGGCCATGTACTGCGTCGCCGCCCGCCGTGAGGTGATCGAGGAGGTCGGCCTCCTCGACGAGGCCTTTGGCATCGGCATGTTCGAGGACGACGACTATTCGCTGCGCGTGCGCCAGGCGGGCTACCGGGTGGTCTGCGCCGAGGACGCCTACGTGCATCACGTCGGCCAGGGATCGTTCCAGACCCTCACGCCCCAGGAGTACGAGGCCCTCTGGCAGCGCAACCAGGGGCACTACGAGCGCAAGTGGGGGCGCAAGTGGAAGCCCCACACCATGCGCGCGGGCGTGGCGCCGGTGCCCTCCAAGGCGGGGCTGGCGTGAAGCGGCTCCGGGACTATCTCAAGAGCGCCGAGTACCGGGCTCGGGCGGCGGCGGAGAGCCGCAAATGGGGAGATCACCTCCAGGTCGAGGCCCGGGGGGAGATGAACGCCTGGCTCGACCATCCGGAGATCGCCGCCCACTACCACCGGCGCGCGGCGGTCGACGGCACCCGCTGGGAGCCCTGGGTGACCCGCCACCAGGGAGGCCCCGCGGCCCGCAGCCTCGACCTCGGATGCGGCGCGGCCTCGCGTAGCTTCCACGTCTGGGAAGCGGGGGCCAGCGCCGTCCTGGAAGGCGTCGACATCAGCGAGGGCCGGGTGGCCGAGGGCGAGCGGCAACGGCAGCGGCTCGGCGCCCCCGGCCGCTTCTGGGCCGAGGACGTCAACGCCCTCACCCTCGAGCCTGACCGGTACGACCTCATCTTCTCGGCCCACAGCTTCCATCACTTCCTCGAGCTGGAGCACGTGATGGAGCAGGTCGAGAGGGCCCTGACGCCACGGGGGCTGTTCATCCTGGAGGAGTTCGTGGGCCCCACCCAGTTCCAATGGACGGACCTCCAGATGGGGCTCACGGCCGGCCTGCTGAAGATGCTGCCGGAAGAGCTGCGCCGCCTCCGCTGGAACGCCGTCAAGCACCTCGAGGGGCGGCCCCTGGTCGAGGAAGTCGTCGCAGTCTCGCCCTTCGAATCGATCCGCTCGGCGGAGATCGTGCCCCTCTTCGAAAGGTTTTTCGAGATCGTCCTCACCCGCAGGCTCGGCGGCACCGTCCAGCACCTTCTCTACAATGGCATCGTTCACAATTTCTGGCCGCTGACGGAGGAGTCGTCGCGCGCTCTGCACGGGATCCTGGCGGTCGAGGATCAGTTGATCGATTCCGGTCTGCTGCCGAGCGATTTCATGCTGCTCGTGGGGCGGCGGAGGGGCGGCTCCTGAAGCTTCTGGGACCGGGACAGTCCTTATATTAATCTTGCCTAGACACACCTTGCCCGCCAAGACGACCTGCCCTCCGGCGACCTCACCCCGGCCCTCTCCTAAAGGAGAGGGTGGCTTTTGGCGAGACGCTGGTGGAGCGCGTCATCCGTTTCTTTCAGCGGGCGAGCCGATGAGGTCGGAGAGCCGGCCGAGGCGTCTTGGCTAGAGATCCCTCTCCTTTAGCTCTGTCAGTTCGGCGGGCGAGCACATAGGGGCGAGGAACAGGACGGGGAGGCCGCCGATACGCCCTGCCCTTCGAAAACCTCACCCTCGGTCCCTCTCCTAAAGGAGAGGGAGGTCTCATGGCAAGACGTCAGGGACTCGTCTCCCTCTCCTTTAGGAGAGGGCCGGGGTGAGGTCGACGGAGGGTATGCCGCCGCAAAAACCACGAGCTTCCAGCACGCCCTCTTCCTCAGGAGGAGAGGGGCAGGGGTGAGGTCGCCGAAGGGCGCGAGGCCTCGAATGGCAAGACGTGTGTAACAGGTGAGGATTGGGGGTGAGGTCATACTGGCAAGGATGCCGCCGGTGTGTGATAGCGTCATTGCATTCTCGTCTGAGGAGAAAAGAGTGGCTCAAGGCAAGCCGGGATCAGGTCAGACGCTTCGCAGTTCGTCCTCGCTGAAGAGAGTGAGCCAAGGTGTCAGGTCGACCGTACGTGCTTTCCGCCAACAGCAGACCCCGGCCGAGAACGCCTTTTGGGAGTTAGTGCGCGACCGGCGCCTCGAGGGGCTCAAGTTCCGCCGGCAGTTCCCGATCTCGATCTTCGTCGCGGATTTCTGTTGCTTCGATCTGAAGCTGATCGTAGAGCTCGATGGTGCCGTACATGAAACGCGGGAACAGGCCGGCCATGACCTCAACCGCGATTTCTATCTTCAATCCTTAGGCTACACCCTGCTCCGCTTTCCGAATGAGCAGGTCTTCGCCAATCCCTCCGAGATCCTCCAGGCAATAACCGCCGAAGCTCGCCGACTTACGCGATCTTAAGAGATACTTCAGCTCCGTCTGAGAGGACGGAGCTGAAGGAAAGGGCGGATGCTCCACCAGCGTCTTGCCACAAGCCACCCTCTCCTTTAGGCCGAAGTTCTTCCAACGGTGAAGCCTTAAATTATAGCAAATAATGATGTTAAGGCTTCTCGCGCTTGCGCGCTGCTGGCTACACCGGGAGGATGACTTCCAGCAGAGAGAGGGTTCTCTGCTGG
>DATFNZ010000147.1:0-27985 GCA_035266085.1 Thermoanaerobaculia bacterium | reverse complement strand
AGCCGCAGGAAGACCTCGCGGCCGCGGAAGAGCTCCGGCCATTCGCGCAGCGGATGGAGGTTGTCGAGCGTCACGCAGGCGCCCATCTCGAAGCCCTGGCGGTACTCGTCGCGGGGCGCGAAGTTGGGCGTGAACAGCAGGCGCGAGCCGTCGAGACCGGGGAAGAGGGCCCGCACGTGGACCAGCTCGGCCGCCGAGACGCACTCGAAGCCGAGCCCGGCCTCGTGGAAGACCCGCAGCACCTCCGGATGGCAGTTCGCCTTGACGGAGTAGAAGACGCGGTCCACGGCGTCCAACGCCCGCAGCGACTCGGCCGCCGCGCGCAGCGTGCCGGCGTCGTAGGCATAGACCGGCCCCCGCTCGGCGGCGATCTCCAGCAGCTTGGCCCGCCGGTCCCGCCACCATTCGGGAGAATAGGCAACGGAATCCTCCCCCGGCTCGTCGAACAGCTCGCTCCAGGTGGGGCCGAAGAGGGCGCTCTCCGCCTTCTGGCCGAACAGCAGGCCATGGAGCTGGCGCACCAGCCGCTCGCTCTGGTCCTCGTCCACCACGAACGTCAGGTTGAGATCGCTCGCCGCCTGGGTCACCAGGTGGATCTTCAGCTCCTCGAACGCCTCGAGCACGGGCCCCAGCTCGTGGAGGATGGCCCGGATGCCGCGCCCGACCAGCGACACCGAGGCCGTGGGGGCGATGACGTGGGGCTCGCAGAAGGCTCCGAGGTCGCTCAGAAGCAGGGCGATCCCCTCCGGATCGAGGGCGTTCGCCTGCGGGTCGAGGGAGACGGTGACGTTGGTCTCCGAGGTCGAGACCGAGTCCACCGACAGGCCGTGCCGGGCGAAGACTTCGAAGATCCGGGCGAGGAAGCCGACTTCCTGCCACATCCCCACGGTCTCCATCGAGACCAGGGTCAGCCCGGGTCGGGAGGAGATCGCCTTCACCTGCGGCCCGCTCACCGGCCCGGCAGCCGAGATGACGGTACCCGAGACGTCCGGCCGGTCCGTCGAGAGGACGTGGAGGGGGATGCCGTGGGCGCGCAACGGCGGGACGGTCCGCGGATGGAGCACCTTGGCCCCCAGGGTGGCGATCTCCTGCGCCTCGTCGTAATGGAGGGCGCGCAGCAGGCGGGCCGAGGGGATCAGGGCGGGGTTGGCCGTGAACAGGCCGGGCACGTCGGTCCAGATCTCGCACTGCGCGGCGCCCAGGCGGGCGGCGAAGTAGGCGGCCGAGGTGTCCGAGCCGCCGCGCCCGAGGAGGACGGTCTGCCCCTCGCGGTTGCGGGCGATGAACCCCTGGGTGACGAGAGCCGCGCCGGGCAGCGCCGCCAGCCGGGCGCTCAGCTCCTCGTCCCGCTCGAAGGAACAGGTGGCCGACAGGTAGGCCCGGGGGCCGTGGGCGATGGGATCCTCGCGGGCCGCGAGCGCCGTCCGGGCGTCGAGCCAGGCCGTCTCGATCCCCTGCGATTCCAGAAAGGCGGCGCCGAGCCGGGTGGACATCAGCTCGCCGAAGGCCATCACCCGCGCCTTCAGGGCGGGTCCGGCCTCCCGCAGCAGGGAGGCGGCGAGGGCGAGCCGCGACAGCTCCTCGAAGTCGGCGCGCAGCAGCAGGGCGGCGTCGATCCCTAGGCCGGCGCCCAGCTCTAGGTGCCGGTCCCGGATCGCCGCCAGGGCTTCCTCATGCCGGTCCTCGACCGCGAGGGCGAGCAGGGCTTCGAGCTGGTTGGAGATCCCGGAGACGGCCGAGCAGACGACGAGGGGCCGCAGCCCCTCGTCGATCCGCTGGCGTGCGAGGCCGGCGATGGTGGTCCAGCGCTCCGGGGTGGAGACGCTGGTGCCGCCGAACTTCAGGACGACCCAGGGAGGCGCCACTAGCCTTTGGCGGCCTGGATCGCTTCGGTCAGGGCCGGCAGCACCTCGTGGAGGTCGCCGACGATGCCGTAGTGGGCGACGGTGAAGATCGGCGCGCCGGGGTCCTTGTTGATCGCCACGATCACCGAGGAGCCCTTCATGCCGACCAGGTGCTGGATGGCGCCGGAGATGCCGGCCGCCACGTACAGCTTGGGGGCCACCGTCTGGCCCGAGGAGCCGATCTGGCGGTCGCGGGGGAGCCAGCCGTTGTCGATCACCGGCCGGCTGGCCGCGATCTCGGCTCCGAGGGCGCGGGCCAGGGCCTCGACCGGGCCCATCTTGTCCGCGCCGCCGACGCCGCGGCCCACGGCCACGATCACGTCCGCCTTGGTGAGGTCGACAGTGTCGCCGCCCACCTCCTCGTAGCCGAGGATCTCGCGGTCCGGCTGGACGCCCGTGAGGTCGACTTCCAGCGGCTTGACCTCGGCCTCGCCGCGGACCACACCGTCGGCCGGGAAGGAGCCGGACTGCACGGAGACCAGCACCGTGCCCTCGCCCTTGACCCGCACCCGCGACTGGAGCTTGCCGCCCATCACGGGACGGGTCCAGAGCAGGCCGCCGTCCTTCGACTCGAAGCCGGTGACCTCCGGCAGCAGGCCGGCGCCCACAGTCTGGGCCAGGCGGGGCATGTAGTCGACCGTCTGATAGGTGTGGGGGAAGACCACGAAGGCGGGCGCAGCCGAGCGGATGGCGGGCGCCAGGGCGCCGATGTAGGAGCCCGGCGTATAGACGCGCAGGGCGTCGTGGTCCGCCACGTGGACGGCGGCGAGGTCGAGCTTCGCCACGTCCGCGGCGGCCAGCCCGACGCCCGAGCCGAGCAGCACGGCCTCGGCCTTGCCGCCGAGCTCCGCCGCCAGCTTCTGCGCGGCGGCGGCGGCTTCCCAGGAGATGCGCGGGAGCTGACCCTCGCGATGTTGCAGGACGACCCAGACACGGTTCGACATCAGAGCACCCTCGCTTCCTTCTGCAGTTTCTCGACCAGCGCGGCGGCGGCGGTCTTGGCATCCCCGGTCAGGATCTGGGCGCCCTTGCCCGATTCCGGGAAGCTCACCGAGACGATCTCGAGCCGCGAGCCCGCCTCCCCCACCTGCGAGGCGTCGAGCCCCAGGTCGGCCGGCGTCGCCGTGGCGATCTCCTTCTTCTTGGCCGCCATGATCCCCTTGAGGGAGGCGTAGCGCGGATGGTTCAGGCCCGCCTGGATCTCCAGCACGGCCGGCAGACGGACGCGCGAGACCTCGTTGACGCCGCTCTCCATCTCGCGGGTCACCTTGGCGCTGGCGTTGCCGTCCTCCAGCTCGACGCCCATGACCAGCCAGACGTGGGGCCAGCCGAGGTGGCCGGCGATCACCGAGCCGGTGCCGCCGTAGCCCACGTCGTCGGACTGCGAGCCGGTGAGCACCAGGTCGAAGCCGTCGCGGGCGAGGGCCGCAGCGAGCGCCCGGCCCGCCGCCAGGGCGTCGCCGCCGAGGAACGCCGGGTCCGACAGGTGGACGGCGCGCGCTGCTCCCACCGCCAGGGCCTTGCGCAGGGCTTCCTTCACCCGCTCGGGCCCGAGGCTGAAGACGACGACCTCGCCGCCGGTCTTCTCGGCGATGCGCAGCCCTTCCTCCAGAGCGTACTCGTCGCTCTCGTTGATGATGAACGGCAGGTCCTCCTCATCCAGCCAACGGCCGTCGCGGCTGACCCTCATCCGCGCCTCGGTGTTGGGGACCTGCTTGATGCAAACGGCTACCTTCATGCGGAATCTCCTTGAGTCCTTTTGGGATCAACTCCGGGGATCAGATCGTCAAGCCGGTTTCGCGCGGCCGTTGAGCAGCCGGCGAAGCAGCGGCGGAGCCGGGTTGAACGCCCACACGCGGTCGTCAAACCGCAGAGTGGGCACGACGCGCCGGCCGCCGCTCCTCTGCAGGACCATGGCTTCGGCGCCGGCGTCGCGGTCGATGTCCACCTCGTCGAAGGGGGCCTCGGCCTCCTCGAGCACCCGCTTGGCCCGCCGGCAGTCGGGACACCAGTCGGAGCTATAGATGACCACGCTCGTCCCGTGGATGCCGGCGCCGGTGGCGAGCCTGGCCGTCTCCTCCGAGGTCAGGCGCACGCCGACGATGCGGATCTTGCCGTCCGGCTCGGTGAGCACGACGGCGGGCAGGTCGGACTCCGGCGAGAGGCCCAGCTTGGCGAGCTGCTCCGCGGCCTCGGGCTCGGCGTTGAGGTCTATCGGGTGGCCGCACTCGGACGGCGGCACGGCATGGCGCTGCGAATCGTAATAGATGTGGCAGTCCAGGGATTGGCTCATAGGGTCGGTCCAGGGACCCGCACCGCGGCGCCGTTGACGGCCTTGGCAGCGGGGGTCGTGAGAAAGTGGATGACCGACGCGACGTCGTCGGTGGACACCCAGGTCGACGGATCGGCGCCGGGCATCGACGCACGGTTGGCGGGGGTGTCCATGGTTCCCGGGAGCACGGCGTTGGCCCGGCCGCCGAACGCCGACATCTCGCGCGCCAGCGATTCGACCATGCGCAGCACCCCGGCCTTGGCGGCGGCATACCCGCCCACCCCGGCCTCCCCCAGCAACCCGGCCGGGGAGGAGACCGCGACCACCACTCCGCCGCCCGCCCGCTCGAAGCGGCGGGCGCACTCGCGGAAGACTCGGAAGGTGGTCTCCAGGTTGAGCGTCATCAGATAACCCCAATCCGCGTCCGAGCATTCCGCGAACCGGGCCCAGCGGAAGCCGCCCACCAGGTGGACGACGGCGCGGGGCACGCCCGAGGCGCTCTCCACCTCGTCGAACAGCCGCTCGACCTCGGAAGTCTGGGAGAGGTCGGCCCGGCGCACCGACAGCACGTCCGAGGGCGCCAGGGCCGCCAGCTCCCCCAGCGCCGCCTCGTGGGTGCCCACGGCGAGCACGCGGTCTCCCGCATCCACGAAGCGCGTCACCACGCTCCGCCCCAGGGCACCCGTGGCGCCGGTGATCAGGACTCGGCCATTCATGCTCTCTCCAGGGTTGGGTACGGCAGGGAACGCCTCGCCACAGGCATACCAGTGCCCTTGCGGGGCGGAAGCGAGACTATCACGGGTGTGGGGGGAGGGAGGCGGACACATTTGACATGGATGGATGACATTGGTAGCATCAATCCATGCCGACCAAAGCTTTGACCGCACGTAATCCGGGGTTTAGACTGCGTCCCATGAGGCAGCGAGTGCTCTTGGCTCCGGCGACTCGCTCTCCTAAACGCGAGGCCATCCGGGCAGCCGTCGAGGAAGTAGCAGCGGAAAGAGAGAGGCTGGAATCCAAGAAGGTAACCAGTCAAGCGCTTCATGCAGAGAACGACCTGCCGAAAACTTCAGCTCCAAAGGTTCACTAGAGCTTCAGTCCTTCAAGCAAGCTTCCTTCCCGATGGTCGCGCCTTTCGAGTACGACAACAGCGTCTTCATCAACTGTCCTTTCGACCCAGCCTACACGTCGCTCTTCCGGGCGATCGTCTTCGCTGTCTTCGATTGTGGCTTTCGGCCTCGTTGCGCTCTCGCGAGCAAGCACTTACGGACCTGATACCTGTAGACCCGCCGTAGCGCGGTCCTCTACACAGGCGGAGTCCTATACAATCTCGTCCCCATGCCGCCTTCTCGCCGCCTTCTGCCGTCCGAGCCCGCCGTAACCGCGCGGGAAACCCAGTGGCAGCGCTGGAACCGAAAGCGGCGTACCTACGTCCTGCGCTGGTTCGACCGCACCATCCTGTCGCTCTACAGGCTGATCACCTGGCTCGACCGCCGGGCTCCTCTCGAGAAGCGGTATTTCCGCGTGGCGATCTTCGGGTCCAGCCGCATCCAGCCCGAGGACGCGGCGTACGACCAGGTGCGCGAGCTCGCCCGGCAACTGTCCTACATGGGGTGCGACATCGTCACGGGCGGCGGCCCGGGCCTGATGCGGGCGGCCAACGAGGGGGCCAGGAAGGGCGCCTATCACTACCGGACCCGCTCCTTCGGCCTCACCATCCTCCTCCCCATGGAGGAGCAGCCCAACCCGTTCCTCGACGAGGTCAATCAGCACTCGACTTTCTTCTCCCGTCTCCACCAGTTCATCCGCCTCTCCCACGCCTACGTCGTGATGGACGGCGGCATCGGCACCACCTTGGAAGCCATGATGGTCTGGCAGCTACTCCAGGTGCGTATGCTCCACGACCGGCCGCTCATCTTCGTAGGGCCCATGTGGCGGGGCCTCAAGAGCTGGATCGAGCAGGAGATCGTGGAGCGCGGCCTCGCTTCGCCGCCGGACCTGGGCCACGCCGTCTGGGTGGACACGGTCGACGAGGCGGTCGAGGTGGTGACGGCCGCCCTCGAGGATTTCCTGCGCCGCCACAAGGTGGTCCTGCCTCCCGCCCTGGACGAGCCGCCCGCCGGCCTGCCCGTGCCGCCCCCGGTCGAAGAGGCGGATTAAGCCCGGGCACGAGGTTTGCTGAGGGGCGGGGGCCATGGTACGTTCGGCCGGCGAGAGCCGTATAAGGGTGACAAGGGAGTGTGCATGCTCACGATGTTTTTGACGTTCCTTCAGATAGGCGGCGCCTCGGAAGGCACCGGGCTCTTCCGCTTCTTCGTAGCCGGCGGACCGATGGGCAAGTTCATCCTCGTCCTGCTGGTCCTCTTTTCCCTGGCTTCCTGGGCGGTCATCTTCGGCAAGCTGGTGCACTTCCGCCGCGCCGCCGGGCAGAGCGAGCGCTTCCTGGAGGCCTTCCATCGCAGCCAGCGGTTCAGCGAGGTCAACGCCATGGCCGGCAAGCTCGGCTCCTCTCCCCTGGTGGGGATCTTCCAGGCCGGCTACGCCGAGATCGACAGCCAGATCAAGAACGCCCCGGAGCCGGAGCGGCCGGGTGAGAAGCGGGCCTACCGCATCACCTCCCTGACGGCGCTCGAACGGACCCTGGCGCGGGCGGTGAACGTCGAGCTGCGGGGGATCACCCGCTGGCTGAGCGTCCTGGCCACTACGGCCTCGGCGACACCCTTCATCGGCCTTTTCGGCACGGTCTGGGGCATCATGCAGGCCTTCAACGACATCGGGCTCCAGGGCTCGACCTCGATCGTGGCCGTGGCTCCCGGCATCGCCGAGGCGCTGATCAACACGGCGGCCGGCCTGGCGGCGGCCATCCCGGCGTTGATCGCGTACAACTACTTCTCCCAGTACGCCCGCGGCCTGCGGGCCCGGATGGAAGACTTCGTGCTCGAATTCCTCAATCTGGCGGAACGAAACTTCACCTAGGACCGTCTCAAGAGAAGGGAACGAGACACAATGGCATTCACTCTCGGCAACGGCGGCGACGACGATCCGATCCTGGCGGACATCAACGTCACGCCGCTGGTGGACGTGATGCTGGTGCTGCTCATCATCTTCATGATCGCCGCGCCCATGCTCCACCAGGGCGTCGAGGTGGCGCTGCCGCGGGCCGACGCGCCCAACCTCCCCCTGAAGGTGGAAGATCCGCTGGTGGTCTCGATCGACCGCAACGGCCGGGTCTATCTGCGCGAGTCCGCGGTCGAGACCGACGAGCTCGTCTCCCAGATCAAGGGTCAGGTCGCCTCGCGGGCCGACGACACGGTGTTCCTCAAGGGGGACCGCGACGTCCCCTATGGCAAGGTCATCGAGGTGCTGGACATCCTCCACCAGGGCGGCATCGTGCACGTGGGCATGGTGACGGACCGCCAGAAGGAAAGGGGACAGCGGGGCTCGTGAGTCTGGCCGTCGATCGCATTCTGGAGCGGCGCGCACGCGGTATCGGCCGCCGGCCGGAAGCCGTGAGCCTGGCCGCCGCCGCCCTGCTCCATGGAGCGGCCGTGGCGCTCGTCCTGCTGCTGCCGCGCCTCACTCCCCCGCCGCCGCCGCTGTCCTTCGTGCCGGTGCAGATCATCCCCGCCCAGGCGCTGGGGGTGCGCCGGCCTGCCAGCCGGCCGAAGGCCGCGAAGCCCGCCAGGCCGGCCCCGGAGCCGGCGAAACCGGAGCCCGATCCTGAGCCCGCGAAACCCGAGCCGGCCAGGCCGGAGCCCAAGCCGGAGCCCGTCAAGACCGCCGCCAAACCGCGGGAAGACGTGCCGGTGCTGCCGGACAAGACGTCGAAGAAGCCCGAGAAACCGCAGCCGGCCGCTCCAGCCTCGACGGGCGGCGACCGGAAAGCCAGTGAAAAGCCGCCCGAGAAGACACCGCCCAAGCCGCCGGCGAGCGGCGGCACCGGCACCAAACCCGCCGGCACCGCCGCCCAGGGCACCCCGGACGGCGAGGCCGGACGGCGTGGAGCGCCCACCGGCAACCCGCTTGGCACTTCCGCCTTCGGCTCCGAGATCGCAGGCCTGGATTCGGACTTCAAGTTCGGCTATTACATCGACCAGCTCCTGGGGGCCATCGACTCGAAGTGGGTCCGGCCGCCGCTGGGTGATGGAGTGCGGGCTATCATCTCCTTCCGCATCGAGCGGGACGGCAGCCTGACCGACCTGCAAGTCGCCGAGTCCTCGGGCTACAATTCCTTCGACCTGGCCGCGCTCCGAGCGGTCCAGAACGCGTCCCCCTTTCCGCCCCTGCCGAGGGCGTACCGCCAGGACTCCCTGGGAGTCAACCTGATCGTCCGCTGATGTCCGAAGAGAAAAGCAGAGACCAAAACGAGGTGCCATGAGATCTAGAAATACCGTCCTGACCCTTCTTTCGTGCCTGCTCCTCATGGCCCTGGTGCTCGCCGCCCAGCAGCAGCCCCCGAGCCCGGCTCCTCAGGCCACGCCTCCGGCCTCGCAGTCGCCGGGCCAGGTGACCATCGAGCTGAACCGCGGCGGCGCCAAGAAGATGAAGCTCGCCATCCCCGCTTTCCGCGGCCCAGGCCAGCTCACGGGCGAGGCAGCCAGGGGAGGACGGGAGCTCGAGGAGACGGTGCGGCGGGACCTCGAGCTTTCCGGCTACTTCGAGATCCAGGGGCCGGACGTGCTCTCCGGGCTGCCGCTGACCGGCAACGTGCAGCAGGATCTGACGGCCTACCGCTCCACCGGCAACGAGGTGCTGCTCCTGGGCGACGTGCGCGCCGAAGGCGACCGCATCGTCTTCGAGGGCCGGGTCCTCGACCTCGGCAGCGGCCAGGCTGTGCTGGCCAAGCGCTACCGGGGGCCGTTCAACGTCAGCCGCCGAATTGCCCACACCTTCGCCGACGAGGTCATCCGCTTCTTGATCGGCAAGCCGGGGATCGCGCTCTCCTCGATCGCCTTCACCTCGGACCGCACCGGCCACAAAGAGATCTTCAGCATGGACTATGACGGAGCGGACCAGCGGCGCGTCACCGGCCACCGCTCCACCTCCATGTCGCCGGCCTGGAGCCCCAACGGCGCTTCCATCGCCTATACCTCGTTCTTCAACGGCCCGCCGGGCCTCTACCTGGCGGACGTGGCGAGCGGCCGCAAGCGCCCCATCGTCACCTCGGGCTCGCTCAACACCAGCCCGAGCTTTTCCCCCGACGGCCGCCGCGTCACCTTCGCCCGCTCGCTGGACGGCAACGTCGAGATCTTCACCGCCGACATCGACGGCGGCAACCTGCGGCGGCTGACCAACTCCAACGCCATCGACACCAACCCGGCGTGGAGCCCCAAGGGGGGTGAGATCGCCTTCACCTCCAGCCGGGCCGGCAACCCGCACATCTACCTGATGGACGCCGAGGGGTCCAACCAGCGGCGCCTGACCTTCGACGGCACCTACAACGACGGCGCCGCCTGGAGCCCGGAGGGGGACCTGATCGCCTACACCAGCCGCCGCGACGGCCGGTTCCAGATCGCCGTGACCAACGTGGTGACCCTGGAGACCCAGGTGCTGACCTCCGGCGCCGGCGAGAGCGAGTCGCCGGCCTTCTCCCCCGACGGCCGCAAGATCGCCTTTACCTCCAAACGCGGCGGCAGCAAGCAGATCTACGTCATGGACCTGGATGGCGGCAACCTCCGGCAGATCACGACGGAAGGGAACAACGATCTCGCCGATTGGGCGCGCAGCACGCCGGAGAGATAGCCGCGCGATGCGACGATTTGATACAGTTAAGGTCCGAGTTTCGAACCAGCAGTATGGACCCCGTGGTATGGACCCGTTATTGATCGAGGAGAAATCATGAACCGAAAGTGGATGATCTGGATCGCGTTGCCGGTCCTGTTGACCTTCCTGTACGGATGCCCGAAGAAGAAGCCGGCCACCCCGCCCGCGGACCTCGACGTGGAGACCACGACCGTGCCCTCGCCCCCGGCGACGACGGCCGCGCCCGAGGAGGTGCAGCAGCCGGCGGCCCCCGACGTCAACGACCAGGGGGAGGACCCGCTCATGTCGTCGGACATGGCTGCGGTCAACGAAGAGCTGCAGCGGCGCGGCTTCAGCGCCGACATCTACTTCGACTACGACGAGAGCACGCTCTCGGACGACACCCGCGACAAGCTGTCGCGCAACGCCGACCTGCTGAAGGGCAGCCCCCAGTTCTCGGTGACCCTCGAGGGGCACGCCGACTCGCGGGGCACCAACGAGTACAACCTGGCCCTGGGTGAGCGCCGCGCCAACGCGGTGCGCGACTACCTGAGCTCTCTGGGCGTCGCGGGCGCCCGCCTGCGCACCCTCTCCTATGGTGAGGAGCGCCAGGTGTGCGACACCGACGACGAGGGCTGCTGGTCGCAGAACCGCCGCGTCCACATGGTGATCACCGGCAGGTCCAATGTCGGTTGATGGTTGATGGGCTGACATGAAGCTCTACCGTCTCATGCTCGCCCCTTGCCTCGCGGCGGCGCTCGCCGCCGCGGGGTGCGTTTCGGCGCAGGACATCGAGGGTCTGCAGTCGCAGCTCTCCGACATCCAGCGCCAGATGCTCCAGATGCAGAAGCTGGCCCCGAGCAAGCAGGAGGTGGCCAACCTCGAGACCAACGTCGGCCAGCAGATGCAGAGCCTGCTCAAGACCGAGGCCGACATGCAGGTCAAGCTTCAGGATCTGTCGAGCCAGATCGAGGCCCTGCAGGCGAAGCTCGAGGACACCAACTATCGCCTCTCGCAGCTCTCGCAGCAGATCGCGGCCAGCAACCAGGAGCTGAAGAGCTTCCGGAGCGAGTCGGCGGCCCGGCAGGCGGCGCCCGCGCCAGCGGCCGAGGGGACGGATGCTCCCCCCGCGCCGCCACCGCCGGGCGGGGGCGGCGGCGGCGCCGACCCCAAGAGCCTCTACGACGCGGCCTACAACGACTACCTGAAGGGCAACTACGACCTGTCGTTGCGCTCGTTCCAGGAGTACCTGGCAAACTTCCCCAACACCGACCTGTCGGACAACGCCACCTACTGGATGGGCGAGTCCTACTACCGGCAGCGGCGCTTCCGGCAGGCCATCGAGCAGTTCGACGCCGTCCTGAGCCGCTATCCGCGGAGCGAGAAGGTTCCGGGCGCCCTGCTCAAGAAGGGCTACTCCCACCTGGAGCTCGGCGAGCGCTCGCAGGGAGTCGTCCAGCTCCAGCACGTCATCCGGCAGCACCCCAGGAGCGACGAGTCCAACCTCGCGCGGCAGCGGCTGCGAGAGATCGGAGTTGACGCGGGGTAGGCCCCGATGCTATAAACCCTTGTCGCACTTCGGTGCGACTTCGTTTTTTTAATTGGAGAGTAACGAAGCATATGGCCAATACCAAGTCGGCTGAGAAGCGGCACCGTCAGAACGTCAAGCAGCGGGAACGGAACCGGGCGCAGCGCTCGCGCCTGCGCACCGCCATCAAGAGCCTCCGCACGGCGGTGGCGAGCGGCGACGCGGCGAAGGCCGGCGAGCTGCTGCCTGCGACCCTGGGCATCATCGACAAGATCGCCCAGAAGAAGATCATCCACGCGAACACCGCCTCCCGCTACAAGTCCCGCCTCACGAAGCGCGTCGCCGCGATCGGTCAGTAGAAGGAGCCCCCGCGCGGGGCGGAATTCTTCCCCCGGGGCGTCAGCCCCGGGTTGACGCCGTTTTCCCTAGAACCCCTCCAGCAGGTTCGTCACCAGCGTCTCGGCGAAGCGTTCCGAGGCGACCTCGATCGCCTGGTCCTCGCGGTCGAAGTACTCGGCCGAGGAGGGATTCACCGGGTAGTTCTCGCGGAAGGTGTAGCGGTCGCTCTTCCAGATCACCGCTCCCTCCGGGCCCACGCGCTTGAAGGTGATCTGGGCGGTGATGGCGATCTCGTACTCGGTGGCCCGCCCCTCCTGGTCGAAGGTGACGGGGGTCACCCCGAAGCCCGTCACAGCGCCCTGGATTTCGGCGTTCGCCTCGGCCTCGCTGCCCACGACGGCGAAACGCTGCCGGGTCACCAACTCGTCGGCGACGGCCCGCGTGAGGGCCTGCTCCACCTGAGAGCGCTGGGTGCGGTTCTCCAGCGGCTGGAGATAGACGGATTTGATGTCTTCGGGGATGTTGCTGCCCCGTCCGACCAGCGCGTAGCCGCAGCCGGAGAGCGCCAGGAGCAGGGATCCGAGGGCGCCAGAGAGCAGCCCGGAAAACAGTCTTCTTCTCATCATGCCGACTTCCTCGTCACCAGATTGATCAGCCGGCCTGGAACCAGAACGGCTTTGGCCAGCTCCCTTCCCGCCAGGTGCTCCTGCACCTTAGGGCTGGCGAGCACGATGGCGCGCACCTGCTTCTCGTCCGCCGAAGCATCCACCTCCACCCGGTCGCGCAGCTTGCCATCCACCTGGACGACCAGGTGGATGCGCTCGCGGTGGAGCTTCTTCTCGTCGAACTCCGGCCAGGAGGTCTCGAGCAGGCTCTCGGTATAGCCCCGGCGCTCCCACAGCTCCTCGGTCATGTGGGGAGCCAGGGGGTGCAGGAGCTGGACCAGCGTGTCGAACGTCTCCTCGCAACGCAGACGCGAGGCGGTCTTCTCTTCCAGGGCTCGGTTGAGGCTGTTCGACAGCTCCATCAGCGCCGCCACCGCGGTGTTGAAGGAGAAGCGCTGCAGGCTGTGCGTCACCCGCTGGATGGTGGCGTGGCGGTCGCGCTCCAGCTCGGTATCCGCCGGCGCCGTGGGCGGCGCCTCGGGCAGGCGCTCCAGCATCCTCCAGACCCGCTGGAGGAAACGGTAGGCCCCGGAGACCGCCTCGTCGCTCCACTCCGCCTCCTTCTCCGGCGGGCCGATGAAGAGGGTGTAGACCCGCTCCGTGTCGGCTCCCATCTCCTCGATCAGCTCGTCGGGCGAGACGGTGTTGCCGCGCGACTTCGACATCTTCTCGATCCGCCCGGACTTCTCCGACCAGCGGGTGATCATCCCCTGGTTGAACAGGTTCTGGAACGGCTCCTCGATGTCCACCATGCCGAAGTCGTGCAGCACCTTGCAAATGAACCGCGCGTACAGCAGGTGCAGGATGGCGTGCTCGATGCCGCCGATGTACTGGTCGACCGGCAGCCAGCGGTTGGCGAGCTCGGAGTCGAACATCTTCGTCGAGTCGCGGGGCGAGAGGTAGCGCAGGTAGTACCAGGAGCTGTCGACGAAGGTGTCCATGGTGTCGGTCTCGCGCCGGGCGGGGCCGCCGCACTTCGGGCACCTGGTCTCGACGAACTCCCTGGAGCGCGACAGCGGGTTTCCCTCGCGGCCCGTGAACTCGACGTCGTAGGGGAGCTCGACGGGGAGCTGATCCTCCGGCACCGGCACCATGCCGTCCTGGTCGCAGTAGACGACCGGGATCGGCGTGCCCCAGTAGCGCTGGCGCGAGATCAACCAGTCGCGCAGCCGGTATACGACTTTCCCCTGGCCCCAGCCGTTCTCCTTGATCCAGGCAATGAAGCGGGCGATCGTCTCGGGCCCGTCTACGGCGCCGTCGAACGGCGGCGCGTTGCGGATCACGCCCGTATGGAGGAGCGGCTCGGTCAGCGCGGCGGGGTCGACCTCCCCCTCCTCCGGATGGTAGACCAGCCGGATCGGCAGCCCTTCCTGGTGGGCGAAGGCGAGGTCGCGGGCGTCGTGGGCCGGCACCGCCATCACGGCGCCCGAGCCGTACTCGGGCAGCACGTAGTTGGCGAGCCAGACGGGGATCTCCTCCCCCGTCGCCGGATTGATGGCCACCGAGCCGGTGTCGCGGCCCTCCTTGGGCGTCTCCTCGGCCGAGCGCTGGATACGCGGCGTGTTCCGCACCTGCTCGATCCAGGCCTCGATCGCCCCGCGGTCGGGATGGTTGGCGATCAGCCGCGGGGTGAGCGGGTGCTCCGGGGCGAGCACCATGAAGGTGGCGCCGTGGAGCGTGTCGGGGCGGGTGGTGAACACCGTCACCGTGCCGCCCAGCGCGGGGATCTCGAACCGGATCTCGGCGCCCTCGGAGCGGCCGATCCAGTTGCGCTGCATGATCTTGACCTTCTCGGGCCAGCCCTCGAGGGTGTCGAGCCCTTCGATCAGGCGGTCGGCGTAGTCGGTGATGCGGAAGAACCACTGCTCGAGGTCGCGCTGTACCACCGGCGTGCCGCAACGCTCGCAGGCGCCGTCCACCACCTGCTCGTTGGCGAGCACGGTGCGGCAGCCCGGGCACCAGTTGACCGGCGCCTTCTTCTTGTAGGCCAGACCCTTCTCCAGCATGCGCAGGAACAGCCACTGGTTCCAGCGGTAGTACTCGGGGAAGCAGGAGGCGATCTCCTTCGACCAGTCGTAGAGGATGCCCCAGCGCCGGAACTGCTCCTTCATCACCTTGATGTTGGCCACCGTCCAGTCCCGGGGGTGGACGCCGCGCTGAATGGCGGCGTTCTCGGCCGGCAGGCCGAAGGCGTCCCAGCCCATGGGATTGAGCGCCCGCTTGCCGTTCATGCGCAGGAAGCGGTAGAGGGAGTCCCCCAGGATGTAGTTGCGCCCATGGCCGACGTGGAGACGGTCTCCCGACGGATAAGGGAACATCATCAGCATGTAGTACTTTTCGCGGGCGTGGCGCAGGTCCACCTCGGCAGCCCGCTGCTTCTCCCAACGGTCCTGCCACTTGGCCTCGACCGCCTTGTGGTCGTATGGAGTGCTCATCGCTCTTGTGCTCTCTCTTTAGGTCAGGCTGCCCGGGAAGGTGTGCTGCTTCAACAGGCCGTCCAGGAGGCCGTTGACGAAGCGTCCCGACTGCTCCGAGCCGAACTTCTTCGCCAGCTCGATCGCCTCGTCGAGCACCACGAGCTTGGGCGTGTCCCGCTCGTGGAGCATCTCGTAGACGGCGAGGCGCAGGATGTTGCGGTCTACCGGCGGCATCCGCTCCAGGCGCCAGTTGTCCGCCTGGCCGCGGATCATTTCGTCGATCTTCTCGCGGTTGTCCATCGTGCCGTTCACGAGCAGCTTGGCGTACTCGAACGCCTCGTCCACCCGACGCCTGCGCTTCGCCAGATCCGTCCGATCCACTTCCACGCGGTCTTCCAGGGGGGAGGCTGGCCGCTTCTTCTCGGCGGGAGCCTCCCTCGCCAGGTACTCCGAGAGATCGAACGTGTTGAAGATATGAGCCAGCGGGCTGCCTCCGAGGTCGCTCTGGTAGAGCATCTGGACTGCCATTTCCCGTGCCGTGCGCCGCTTTCCTGCCGTCATGAACCTCGCCTCAAAGACCCCAGTAAAAAGACTTCAGCGAAAACAAGGGCCGCTCCCTCAATCGGGAACGGCCCCGAATCCGTCGGGCCATCATAGCCGGGCCCGGCACTCGCCGCTAGTCGCTGGCGGCACGCAGCCGCGCGAAGAGATCGGCCATCTCGAGCGCCGCGAGCGCCGCCTCCCAGCCCTTGTTGCCGGCCTTGCCCCCGGCGCGCTCGGCCGCCTGCTCCGAGGTGTCGCAAGTCAGCAGGCCGAAGCCCACCGGCAGGCGGTGCCGCTCGGCGACGCCCGCGATGCCGCGGCTCGCCTGGGAGCAGATGTAGTCGAAGTGCGGCGTCTCGCCCCGGATGACGACGCCGATCGCCACCAGCCCGTCCACCCCGCCGCGGGCGGCGAGCTCCTCCAGCGCCTGGGGGATCTCCCACGCGCCGGGCACGGACACCAGATGGATGTCCCCCGGCTCCGCCCCATGCCGGCGCAGGCAATCGACCGCGCCCGCCACCAGCAGGTCGCCGATGCGCGAGTTGAAACGCGACGCGACGATGCCGAACCGCCGACCGGCGCCGCTCAGTGCCCCTCTGGTTTCTCGGATCTCGTTCAAGGCGGTACGCCCTTCGAAAGCGCGGGAAGTATAGGAGATTGGCGAGACATTTGCACCCTCCGGATTCTGGCAGCGAAAGGATGGGAAGGAGGACATCATCATGCAACGACATCACGCCATCCGGCTCGTACTTCTGACCCTCGCCTGCGTTCTGTTCCTGGTGACCCGGGCGCCCGCGCAGATCGCCACCCGGCAGCTCGTCTGCCCTCCCGGCCCGGTTCCCCCGGGATGGGCCAAGGTCGACGTAGTCTCCGATCCGGCAACCTGCGGCGGCAACGCCTGGGTGCTCGAGACCTACGAGAACAAGTCCGTGGGCTCGGCCATGGTGATCTGCGCGGACCAGCCGACCCCCGCCGGCTGGCAGGATCTGGGCATTGCCACGAGCACGGGCCAGTGCACCGGGGATACCTTCGCGGGCGACAACATCAAGGCCATCCGGAGGATCGGTTAGAGGGTGAAGCGGAGGGCATCAGCCCAGGCCGGCGCTCCTCGCCATCTGCCGCAGGAACCTGCCGTACGCGGGGGCGCTGAGCGCCTTGATCGCGATGTCGGCAAGGATCCCGGACAACGCCAGGGCCATCAGCCGGTATTCCCGGCCGCCGAACGGCCGGTGTCCGAAGGGTAAGACCCGGCGCACCAGCAGCGGCCGGGCGAACAGGGCGCCAAGGAGCACGAAGGCGCACACCCGCAGCACCGACCAGGGCACCCAGGCGGCGACCGAGCCCAGGAAAGGGTGGCCGCTCGCCGCCGCGTACGAGCCCACGAAATAGCTCATGTAGGCTACCAGCGCGGCTCCCAGGGCCAGCCCGAGGTAGCCGCCCGTCGCCCAGGTCAGCACCACGAAGATGGCCAGGTGGAGGAGGTGCTGGGGGATGAAGGCCGCCGGATCGTTCTCCCGCCCGGCGCCGGTCGAGATCCAGCCGAACATCTCCTGCCGGTACGTCTCGCCGTGGAGGATGCCGGCGCGGGCCGCTTCCGGCATCCAGAGGACCAGCACGATCACCCCCAGGCTGAGGAGGAAGGCCCAGGCGATCCCCAGCGTCCAGGCGCGCAAGTAGTCCCCCTCCTTCACCCGGTCGCGGAAGGCGAACCAGAGAGTCAGCGGCGCCACCAGCGGCAGCGCCCATTGCCCGCCTGGAACCAGGGTCAGCAGAGGGAGGAATGGCGTCAGCAGCAGCGGCCAAGTCAAAGCGCACCTCCAGCAGGTCCCAGATGAACCTCCTCCACAAGGGCGGCGGGATCTGTGCCGAGGATGTAGCTCAGCGCCCGCGCCACCTCGCGGGGCGGCACCATGGAGGCGCGGTTCCACTCCCCCGGAAGGTGGTCCCAGATAGGAGTGTCGGTCGCTCCCGGGTAGAGGGCCGTAATCCTCACTCCCGTCCCTTTGAGCTCCTCGCGTAACGCCGCCACCAGGCCGGCCAGTCCCCATTTGCTGGCGCAGTAGGCCGACCAGCCGGGGAAGCCCCGTTTGGCGGCCGCCGAGAGGAGGGGAATGATCCACCCCCGGCCGCGCGCCTTCATGGCCGGTAGCAAGGCGCGGATCAGCAGGAAGACTCCGGTGAGGTTGGTATCGAGGATCGCCTCGAAGTCGTCCGGAGAGGTCTCCTCCACCGGCGCGATCGAGACCACCCCGGCGGCCGGCACCACCAGGTCGGCCCCACCCCAGCGGGACCGGATCTCCTCGGCGCACCGCTCGAGGGCCACGGCGTCGCGCACGTCGCAAGGCAGGAGCATGCCGTTTTCCCGGGCGGCCGGCCCCGCGAGCTCCAGCGTCTCCTCGAGCGGCGCCTGACGGCGGCCGAGGAGTGCCAGCGCGTAGCCGTGGCGCGCCAGCTCCAGGGCGATCTCCCGGCCCAGGCCGGAGCCGGCTCCGCTCACCACCGCGACATCCGCGTGTCCACTCATCGCGGGGAGCATATCAAGGCCGGGCGCCGGTCCGTGCCTGCGCGAGCTTCGCCTTGAGCTCGTCGATCATCTTCATGAAGTCCGGGTCCGTCTTGAACTCGGCCGCGACCATGGTCTCCGTGTCCCGCACCAGGGCCTCGGCTTCGTCGAGACGGCCGGCCGCCACCAGACAGCGGGCCAGGGAAAGCTTGGCCCGCGCGAGGTCCGGACTCTCCGGCGGCAGCTCTTTGAGCCGGATCTCGTAGGCCCGGCGCATGTACGGCTCGGCCTCCGCGTAGCGCTTCTGCTTCATATAGATGTTCCCGATCTCGCGCAGCGCATACGCCACGTGGGGATGGTCCGGGCCCTCGGCTTCCTCGAGGATGGCCTGCGCCTGCCGGGCAAGGGACAGCGCCTGACCGAGCTCGTCCAGCTTGCGATGGGCTCCGGCGAGCAGCAGGAGCGCCTGGGCCACCAGGGGATGCCGGTCCCCCCAGGCCTGCCGCCGGATCGCGAGCGCCTCCTGGAGATAAGGAATCGCCTCCCTCGATCTGAACTGCCCGTCCAGGACGCCCGCGAGATTGGCGAGTGCGGCCCCCACGGACGAATGCGAAGGCCCATAATGCGCCCGGACCAGCTTCAGCACCCGCCGGAAGAGAACCTCGGCCTCCGCGTACCGCCCCTGGCGATGGACCGCCAGAGCCAGGTTGTTCAGGCTGGCATCGACGTCCGGGTGCTCCCCACCCAGGATCTTCTGCTGCGCGGCCAGAGACTGGCGCAGCAGGGTTTCCGACTCCTTGAACTTGCCGAGGTCGATCAGGATCTCGCCGAAGGTCGTCTGGTCGCGGTAGAGCCGGGGATCTCGCTCTCCCAGGGCCCGGCGCTCCACGGATAGACCTTCGCGGAAGAGTCTTTCCGAGGCCTCGTAATCCCCCAGGTCCCTTTTCAGCTTGGCAAGGGATACGAGGCTTTTGCCAACGGTCGGACCCACCGGCCCTTCGACCTGGCGTGCGATGGCCAGAGCCTCCCGGTGGAGCTTCTCGACGTCCGGCGTGGCGTTCGTCTCCGAAAGGAAGCTCCCCAACTGGTTGAGGGTCGCCGCCACCTCGATAGAGTCGTTGCCCAGCAGACGCCGTTTGAGGGCCAGGGCCCGGCGCAGGAGCTTCTCGGCGGCAGCAATTTCGGAGCGATCGGCGCGCTCGGCCTTCAGCCGGCCCAGGAGCTCCAGGCTCTCGGCAGCCTCCAGGGACTCCGGACCGTAAACCTCAAGGCGCAGGGCGAGCGCCCGTTCCAGGAGCGGCTCGGCTTCGTCATACCGGCCCAGGCCATAGTCGACCTCGCCGATCGCGCCCATCAAGGCAGCCTGGACATCCGGACGGCCCGCCAGCTCTCTGGAGACGCGCGCCTCCCCCTGGTCGAGGATCTCCCGTGCCGTCAGTTGCCCCCGCCGAGTCTGGTAGGGATCGGCCTGCTTGAAGGTATCCACCAGGAAGGACAGCGCGTAGCGCGCCTTGTCACGCTCCTCCACGACCTGCCGGCGCTGGGAGATCAGGCTCAGCAGGAAGCCCAGCACGACGAGAGCCACGACCGCCGCCGCCGCGGCTCCCGCCCGGTGCCGGCGCAGGAACTTCCGGCCGCGGTAGAGCAGCGCGTCCGGACGGGCGGCGACCGGCAGGCTCTGGAGGTGGTTCTCAAGATCGCGGGAAAGCTGGGCTGCCGAGCCGTACCGTCGCTGGGCCTCCTTGCGGAGGGCCATCAGGACGATGTTGTCGAGGTCGCCCCGCAACCGGCGTTCGAGGGCTTTCGGGCGGGACTTGCGGACGGCCGCGATCTCCTCCGCCGGCGGGTTTCCGGGCCGGAACAGGGCCGCGCCGGGCCTCTCAGGCTCCTCCTCACAGATGGCGCGCTCGATCTCGTGCGGCAGTCCCTTCAGGACCCGGTAGGGGCTCCTTCCGGCGAGCAGCTCGTAGAGGATCACGCCGAGCGAGTAGACGTCGCTGGCCGTGGTGACGGCTTCCCCTTTCACCTGCTCCGGACTGGCGTGGCTCGGAGTCATCACCCGTAACCCGGTCTGCGTCATCTCCTGACGGTCCGCGCCGTCCGGAGACTGGGGGTCCGCGGATTGGGGCTCCAGCCGCTTGGCGATGCCGAAGTCCAGCAGCTTCGGTTCCCCCTCCCCAGTGACCAGGATGTTCCCCGGCTTGAGGTCGCGATGGACCAGCAGGTTCTGATGGGCGTACTGGACGGCCGAGCAGATCCGGCGAAAGAGCTCCAGGCGCTGATCGACGGAGAGCCGGTGACGGTTGCAGTACTCGTCCACTGGCAGCCCCTCGACCAGCTCCATGACCAGGTAAGGGCGGCCGTCCTGCGTGCTGCCGCCGTCGTACAGCCGCGCGATGTTGGGATGCTCCAGGCGGGCCAGGATCTGGCGCTCGGCGAGGAACCGGTGGTAGGCCTCGGTGCTCTCGAGACCGGAGCGGAGGATCTTGACCGCGACCTCCCGCTGGTAGTGCTCGTCCTCCCGGCAGGCGAGATAGACCGTGCCCATGCCGCCGCCGCCGATTCTCCGCAGCAGGCGATAGGGGCCGAGGAAGCTCCCCTCAGTTTCCGATGCCAATACCGATGCCAATACCGATGCCGATGCCGGTGCCGCCGTCGCCGAGAGGATCCCGAACAGCTCTCCAGCCGGACGTTCCAGGAAGGTGGCGCTGCTCTCGTCAGCATCGAGGAGGCGCTCCACTTCCCGGCGCAACTCGGCGTCCCCGGCGCAGGTCTGGTCGAGGAAGGCCCGCTGCTCATCGGGTGAGCGGTCCAGGGCCTGATCGAAAACCCAGTCGATCCGAGCCCAGCGCTCGGCGTCGCTCAAGCGCTGTTCTCCGCCGGCTGCAACTCCTTGTAAAGCCAAGCCTTGGCCCGGCGCCACTCACGGCTGACCGTCTCCGTGGAGATGCCGAGCTGCTCCGCGGTCTCCTCCAGGGTCAGGCCGGCGAAGAATCTCAGCTCCACCACCGTCGCCTTGCGCGGATCGATCGTTTCCAGGTCCGACAGCGCCTCGTCGAGCGCCAGCAGGTCCGGGCTCTTCGCCAGCGCGAGATGGGTTGCCTCGGCGAGGGTCACCTTCTCCGCCAGCCCGCCCCGCTTGGCCCGGTTACGGTGGCGGGCGTGATCGACGAGGATCCGCCGGATCAGGTGGGCGGCGAAGGCGAAGAAGTGGGCGCGGCTCGGCCACTCGAGGCCGCACTGCCCGTTGAGGCGCAGATACGCCTCGTGCACCACGGCAGTAGCCTCGAGAGTGTGGTCGCCGCGCTCGCGACGGAGCTGCTTGGAAGCGATCCGGCGCAGCTCGTCGTAGACCAAGGGCAGGACACGCTCGGCGGCGTTTGGGTCCCCCTCGCTCCAGCGCTGCAGTAGCTGTGTGACCTTTCCGCGATCCATCAGTCCGGAACCCTTTCCAGATGAGTGCCAGAACTCGACAGAAACCAGTCCGACCCGCAAATCTTTCAGAATAGGGGCTGAGCCCTTCTCAGGTGTACGCGGCGCCGGCGCTGACTGTCATGAAGGAGTGACGGTCGGCGCGGAAACATGTCCCAGGGAGTGGACAGTGCGGAGCTGCCTTAAGCGGGCGGTCCGCCTTCGATTCGCAAATCCACGTAGGGCGGCGGAGGTTGGATGGCCGAGAAGTCGTTCTCGAAGAGGATGACGGCGCCATCGCGGCCGATCTCCTTGAAGCCGGCGAACTTGTAGGTGATCAGCATCTGCCGGTTGCGGTCGTTGGAGACGAACTCCGCGCGCAGCCTGACCCCTGCCTCCTTCGCCTGGCGCAGGAGGTGGTGGATCATGATCATGCCCACCCCCTTGGACATGACTCGGCAGGACATGAGGAGCAGCTTGATCAGCCACACCTCGGGGTCCTTTTCGACCAGCGTCAGGCCGATCTTGCCGTAGGTGCCGTGCTTGTCTTCCAGGCTGGCGATGGTCAGCTCATGACGCGGAGAGCGCCGGAGCTCGTCCAGCTCCTCGTAGGAGTAGGTGTAGCCGGTGGTATTGAGCTGGTTGGTGCGGACCGTCAGCTCCTCGGCCCGCTTCAGGTCCTCCTCCCGGCAGCGGGCGATCGTGAACACCATGCCGAGGGTGGACAGGAACTCCTCCTTGGGACCGACGTACTCCGCCTCCCGCTGGTTGCGCTCGATGTCGGCCTGGTACATCCGCCGGCGGAGCCGCGAGTCCTCCGTAACGAAGCGCGGGTTGAGCTCCGGGCGGTCGAGCAGGTCGTCCAGGAGCGCCGAGTCGATGCAGAGGACCTGACCGTGGGTGAAGGCCACCTCCTCCCGCTCAAAGGGCTGATCATCGACAAAGGCAATGGCGTCCAGGCCGATGTTGATGTCCTGGGCAATCTGGGTGACCGAGGCGGCTTTGGAGTTCCAGTTGATCTGGGGATAGAGGAAGTACTCGTCGATCCCGAGCTCCCGGAGCTTCGCCATGGCGAGATCATGGTCGTTGCGGCTGGCAATGGAGTGCAGGATTCCCCGCTCGTCCAGGGTCTTCAGGATGTGGACGACGTGCGGGCGGAGCTTCACCTCCCGGTCCTCCAGCAGGATGCCGTCCCAGACCGTGTCGTCGAGATCCCAGACCACGCACTTGATGGACTGCTTCTCCTTCTTCTTAGCCGCTCGCACCGCGTCGGCGTGGCTGCCCTGGTTGAGGTCGGTCCTTGGGTCAGTCATCGGGTCCATCATGGCGTGCCTCCTCAGAACTCCTGGAACTCGAACAGCGGGATGGTGATCTGCTGGATCTGGGTGCTGCCCTCGATGATTTCCATCACCTTGGCGTCGCGCAGGTAGCGGTTGACGGGATAGTCCTCGCTGATACCGTTGGCCCCATGGATCTGCACGGCGTCGTTGGCGGCCCGGACCGCTACCCGGGAGGCGAAGTACTTGGCGGCCATGGTCTCCATGAAAGCTCCCGGATCGCCGGACTCACGCAATCCGCCAGCGCGCAGACAGAGCAGGCGGGCGGCCCGGACGTCGACGATCATGTCCGTCAGCATCCGGCGGACGAGCTGGTGGTCGGCCAGGGGAACGCCGAACTGCCTGCGATCCGCGGCGTATGAGCGGCAGGCGTCGAGGCAGGCCTGGGCGATGCCGACCGAGCCCCAGGCGACGCTGTAACGCCCCTGCTCCAAGGCCGCGGCGGCGACGTGGGAGATGCCGAAGCCGACGCGGCCCACCAAGTGCCCCTTGGGGATCCGGCACCCCTCGAAAAAAAGTTCGGCGAGCATCGAGGCGCGGGTGCCGGTAATCCCACGCAGGGGCTTCACCGTGAGCCCGGGCGTCTCCCGCTCGACCAGGAACGCTGCCGGCTTATCCGTCACCTGGGCGAAGACGAGGAACAGGCCGGCGATCTGGCCGAACGTCGTCCACTTCTTCCGCCCCTCGATCACCCAGGAGTCGCCATCCTCCGTGGCCGTGGTCTCGACGCTCTTGGCATCGCTGCCGGCATTGGGCTCGGAGAGCGCGAGGGCGCCCAGGAGCTCGCCCCTGGCCATCGACGGCAGGTACCGGTCCTTGAGCTCGCGGCTCCCCCACCGCTGAATGGCGTGGGCCACCATGTCATGAACGGTGAGCAGCGACCGGACTGAAGAGCAGGCGCGGGCGACCTCCTCGGTCAGCAGGCCGTAGGTGATCATGTCCGTCCGGCCGCCGCCGAGCTCCCGGGATAGGAGGGACCCGAGATAGCCTTGCTCGCGCAGCTTGCCGACCAGCTCGGCAGGGATCTTCTCCTCGCGGTCCCAGCGGCCGGCATGGGGGGCGATCTCCGCCGCGGCGAAGGCGCGGTACTCCGAACGCTTCTGCCGCTGGCCGGCCGTGAGCTCGAGGTTCACGCCGGGGCGCCGGTCTTGCGGTCGATGAGCGAGGAGATCGCCCGGATAGAGCGGAAATTGTCGAGGTCGAGGTCCTCGTCCGCGACCTGAATGCCGAACTCCTTCTCCACGAAGGCCACGAGTTGCATGGCGAGGAGGGAGTTCACGAAGCCGAGGGCGAAGATGTCCTCCTCCGGCTGCAGGTCGTGGTTCTTGAAGAACCGGGAGAGGAACTCCTTGATCTTGGCTTGGTTCTGGGTCTGGTCCATGGTCGTAGATCCGTCTTAGGGCGAGAGGCTGTAGTCGTAGAAGCCCTTGCCGCTCTTGCGCCCGTGCAGACCGGCGTCGACCATCTTCTTGAGCAGGGGGGCCGGGCGATACTTGCTGTCGTTGTAGGACTCGTAGAGGACGTCAATCGAGTAGAGGATGGTGTCCAGCCCGATCAGGTCGGCGGTCTCGAGGGGCCCCATCTTGTGACCGAAGCAGGTCTTGAACAACCGATCCACCTCCTCGGCAGTGGCGACACCGTCCTGCAGCACGAACACAGCTTCATTGATGGTCAGCATCAGGATGCGGTTGGACACGAAGCCCGGGTAATCGTTGACCACGATGCATTCCTTGCCGATCTGGCGCAGGAACTGCCGGCCGTTCTCGATCGTCTCCTCGCTGGTGTGATGGCCGCGGATGGCCTCCACCATGGGCTTCAAGGGGACGGGGTTCATGAAGTGCATGCCGATCACCTTGTCCGGCCGCTTCGTCAGCGCGCCGACCCGGGTAATGGAAAAGCACGACGTATTGACGGCGAAGATCGCGTGCGGCGGGCAGATGGCATCGATCCGCGGATAGATCTTGCTCTTGATCTCCCACTTCTCCGGCACGTTCTCGACCACGAAGTCGACGTCGGACAAGTCCTCGAGGTTCGTGGTGAACTGGATCCGGCCCAGGACGGCATCGGCGCCCTCGGTCTTCATCCCCTTCTGGAACATGCCCTGAAACCGGAGGTTGTTCCGGATCTCCGCCCGGACCCGGTTCAGGATCTCGTCCGAGACATCCACCAGGACGACCTGGAGTCCCGCCTGTGCGAGACTTTGCCCGACACCCATACCAATCACGCCAGCGCCAATGACGCCGGCCTTACGAATCTCCATTGCTTTCCTCTCCTCCGATATGGAAGGTGCCGCGGAACTCCCGAAACGATCCTGCAGGAGGGAAATTGGTCGGGACGCCGGGATTTGAACCCGGGACCCCCTGAACCCCATTCAGGTACGCTACCAGACTGCGCCACGTCCCGACCGGAAAAGCGAACTGTCAGGGCGATTTCGGCCCGAGAAGCACGAGAAGGTCACGCGCTTCCTGGAGGGCCTGTTCGATCCCCGAGAGGAGAGTTTGTACCCGTTCGGGCGTGTCCGTGTCAAGCGCGGAGGGCTTGTCCATGGGTGGCGGCAGAACGTCCTGCCTGGGGGCCGGCGGTAGGGGCTCCTCGGACGGGGCTTCTGGTGCCGCCGCCTGCAGTACTTCTCCATCGTCTTCGCCGGCCAGTTCCCCGGCATCGCCGGATACCAATTCCGCCTCGAGCTTCTTCTTGGCGCCGGCGATCGTGTAGCCCTCCTCGTAGAGGAGCTCCTTGATCCGCCGGATGATCTCCAACTCTTTCTCACTGTAGACGCGCTGGCCGGAGCGGCTCTTGCTGGGCGTGAGCGCAGGGAACTCGGTTTCCCAGTAGCGCAGCACGTAAGGCTGTATTCCGAGGGCTTTGCAGGCCTCGCCGATCTTGTAGTAGAGCCGCTTCTGGACCCGGGCCTTCGACACCATCCGGATTACTCGGGTTTGACCATGACGTCGCGCAGCCGGCGCGCCGGCTTGAAGCTCAGCCCGTTGTGCGGCCGGATGAACATCCGCTCGCCGCTCACGGGGTTCACCCCCATCCGGCCCGGCCGGCGGGTGACCTCGAAGGTGCCGAAGTTCTTGATGCGGACCGGCCGGCCATCGGCCAGCGAGACCTTCACGGTCCGGAAGATCACGTCGACGATCTGCGCCGCCTCATCCTTGGTCAGACCGCCGTGACGATCGTAGACCACGTCGACGAGATCGGCCTTGGTGATGCCGGGGCGGAGAGTGTTCTTGGCCATGGCTCGAAAAAGGGGACGTTCAGTCGACAGCCGAAGGGCTGAAGAAGTGCCTGAAGTATAGGCGTTCAAACCGGCACGGGCAAGGGACTCCCAACCGCCTCCACGTATCCTTCCCGGTACCGCGCCGCCACGGCGTCCCAGGTCAGCTCCGATTCCGCCTTCCGTCTTCCCCGCTCCCCCATGGCCCGCGCCGCGGCAGGGTCCGCGAGCAGCCGCCTCAAGGCCTGGAGCAGCGCTCCCGGGTCCTTTTCCGGCACCAGCAAGCCGGTCCCGCCGTCCTCCACGGCCAGGGGGATGCCCGAGATCCCCGACGCCACCACCGGCAGGCCGCTCGCCATGGCCTCCAGGATGACGTTCGGCAGCCCGTCCACGTTCCCCTTGCCGTCGTGGACGGCCGGGAGCACGAAGAGGTCCGCCGCCCGGTAGAGGTCCGGCAAGGTGTCCCGCAGCACGGAGCCGGGGAAAAAGACGCGGTCGCTCCGGATCCTCTCCCGGAACGGCGCCAGCAGGTCCCCCCCGCCCGCCAGCACCACGTGCAGGTCGGGCACCTCCGCGAGCAGCGCGGGCAAGATCTCGATCAGCACCTGGAAGCCCTTCTTCGTGGCCATCCGCCCGACCCCCAGGAGGAGCGGCGCCCTCTCTGGAATCCCCAGGCGCTGCCGCCAGAGGGCCCGCCGCTCCGGTGCCGGAGAGAACGCCGCGGTGTCCACCCCGTAGGGGATCACCCGCGAGCGTTCCCGCGGGAATCCCAGGGACCGCACGCGTTCTACCAGCTCGGGCGAGCAGCCGGTGAGCAGCCGCGACCGGGAGAGCGCCCAGCGGGCGAGGGCGCGGACTCCCCCCTTCTCGGCCAGGAACACGTCGCTGCCGTGGAGTCCGATGGCCAGGGGAACGCCGCCTCCGGCCGTCGCGGCCACCACGCCGTTGGGCACGATCCAGTGGGCGTGGACGAGGTCGAAACGCCGCCGCCTGAGCTGCCGGCGCACCGCCCGGCGTGCTCCCAGGGCATAGAGCGGCGCTGCCAGGGCGGCCCCACCCTTCACCTTCTCGTCCGCTTCCAGGGTGCGGCCGTAGCCCAGGATCTCCTGCCGCTCGGGTGCGTAGCGGAAAGTGACCACGTCGACGCCGCCGTCGTCCCAGGCCGGCGCCAATCCCTCGGCGTGAGGGGCGAGCACGGTCACCCGGTCGCCGCCCCGGACCAGGCCCCGGGCCAGGTCGCGGATGAAAGGCCCGGCGGTGTCGCCCTCGAAGCGGGGATAGGTCTGGGTCAGGAAGAGGAGATCGAGGCCGGGGCCGCCCGTCACTCCAGCGTTTCCTTGATCGAATAGCTGTCGCGGCGGCGGAAGTTCTTGAAGGTGATCATCTCGCCGATCAGGCCGGTGGTGAGGACCTGGAAGCCGAGCACCATCAGGAGGATGCCGAGGAGCAGCAGCGGGCGGTTCGACAGGTCCTCGCCGAAGAACCAGCGGGTGGCGAGATAGGCGTCGATGCCGAAGCCGCCGATCAGGAATATCAGGCCGATGGCGCCGAAGAGGTGGAGCGGACGCCGCGTGTAGCGCGTGATGAAGAGGACGGTGATGAGGTCGAGCAGCCCCTTGTAGAGCCGGTCCCAGCCGTACTTGCTGACGCCGTGCAGGCGGGGGTGGTGGGTCACCTGGATCTCCCCGACCGAGAAGCCGCGGCGGCTGGCGAGCACCGGGATGTAGCGGTGGAGCTCGCCGTAGACGGCGATCTCAGCCAACACTTCGCGGCGGTAGGCTTTGAAGCCGCAGTTGAAGTCGTGGAGGTCCACCTGCGCCAGCCGCCGGGTGACCCAGTTGAACAGGCGCGAGGGCAGGGTCTTGCTCATCGGGTCCTGGCGCCGCCGCTTCCAGCCGGAGACCAGGTCGAGGTCCTGCTCCTCCAGGGTGGAGAGGAAGCGGGGAATCTCGTCCGGATCGTCCTGGAGGTCGCCGTCCATGGTCACGATGACGCGGCCCATCGAGTGGTCGAAGCCGGCGGAGAGCGCCGCGGCCTTGCCGAAGTTGCGCCGCAGCCGCACCAGCTTGACCCGGGGATCGCGCATCCGCGCCTCGCGGACCCG
>DATFNZ010000146.1:0-15191 GCA_035266085.1 Thermoanaerobaculia bacterium | reverse complement strand
ATTTGCGGCGGCTTCAGCTCAAAGCCCGCCAGAAGATCACGCAGGCGGCCCGCGATGGGCTCCATCATGGGCGAGTGGCCGGCGTGATGGGACGACAGCCGCCGGCAGAGCACTCCACCCTCCGTGAGGCGGGTCTCCAGCGCCGCCACGGCGGCCGAGGGCCCGGAGACCACGTGCAGGGCCGGACCGTTGACCACGGCGATGCCCAGGCCGTCGCGCAGCAGGGGCTCAATCTCCTCGGCGGAGAGGGGCACGGCCAGCATCGCGCCGGCCGGCAGCTCCTCGATCAGGCGGGCCCGGCGCGCGACGAGGGTCAGGCAGTCGTCGAGGGAGATCACGCCCGCCAGGCACGCCGCCACGTACTCGCCGAGACTGTAGCCGATCATGGCCCGGGGACGGATCCCCCACCCGATGAGGAGCTGCGCCAGCGCGTACTCGACCACGAAGACGGCCGGATGCACGGCGGCCATCCGGGTCAACCGGCCGCCCGCGGCCTCGCGCCCCTCGCCGCGCAGGATGCGCCGAAGGTCGAGCTTGGTGACCGGCGCCGCTTCTTCCGCGCTGCCGGCGAGCCCTGGGAAGAGCTCGCCGCGCAGGTCGAAGCCGAGCTCCGGCAGCAGGCGGTCGCAGCAGTCGTTCACGAGAGCGCGGAAGGCCGGCTCGTCGCGGAAGAGGCCGAGGGCCATGTCGGGATAGTGGTCGCCGAAGCCCGGAAGGAGGAAGCTCACGGCTCTCTCTTCCCCGCCGCCGGCATAGGTCTCCAGGCGCCCGGCCTCGCTGCCCTCCAGGACCGCGACGGCGTCTTGCGGGTCGCGGCACACCACCGTGCGCCGGTGATCGAAGACGCGGCGTCCGACCTGGAGCGTGAAGGCTACGTCGCCGAGGTTCGCCTCTGGCTGGTGCCGCAGGAACGCGGCCAGCTCCGCCGTGCTCTCCTCCAGGGCCGCCTCGCCGGGGGCTGAGAGGACGAGCGCCTGCCAGGGTCGGGAAGGTTCGGAGGGCTGTGCCGGCGCCTCGGCCAGCTCCCGGCGCACCTGGCAGCCGGCATCGACCACCGAGTCCCGGATCACCGAGCGGACGGAATCGCCGTCGGCCAGGGCGTCCTCCAAGCGCTTGAGGACCTCAAGGGATTCGCCGCCGGCAAGGGCCATGTCCACGTCGCCGTGGAGGAGGCTGAGCACCGCCAGGTGCGCGGCAACAGCCGGGTCCTCGATGGCCACGGCCAGGCCCATGAGGCCCAGCTCGCGCGCCATCCCGGCCGCCGGGCAAAAAATCCCAATGCGGCCCGGAAAGCGCCGGGGATCGTAGCCCGCGTCTTCCAAGGCTTGCCAGGAAGATCCGCCCGAGCCGATCACCGCCACGGTGCTATGGATATGGAGGGCAATCAAAGCGTGGAGGTTGGGGCTCAGGGAGTTTACCAGCGTGCGAAAGCAGCGTGGATACTATCCAACCTAACCTTAAGGGTGCTTCTTCCCGTTGCCACGTGACAAGCAGCCGGCTTACCCGAGTCGAGTGCCAGACCGCTTGAGGGGCGCTTGGGCCGCAGCGGAGCGCCGCTCCTCACTACTCCGCCGGTCCAGGATCGCTAGTTGAAAGCCGGCGTCGTGCTGCCAGCCAGAGCTCAACATCCTCGACGGCATAAAGCACTAGCTTTGAAGAGGGCTTCACGAAGGGAGGCCCGTCCCCTCGTCCCCGTGCATGGGCCAAGAACTTCTGGGTCAAACCGTAGAGAGCTTCGACTTGGTAGGGCCGAAGGAAACGTACCAGCGGCCTGTTGAACTCTTCCGACGTGGAGCCTTTTCTCACAGTGACATACCTCCCCGTCGACCCTCAAGCAACCGGTGATTAGGACGTTGCCGGATTAATCTACTTTATAGTAGATAAATGTCAACCCTGGCGGGATTCACCAGTAGTTGACTAGGGGGTTCCAGCGACCTTCCGGCAATCCTGATTCTGAGGATGGGTATCACGCCGACCCGCCAGGGGGTGGCGCAAGGACGGACCAGAATCTCGTCAGTCCTGCTTCTTGAGCAAATCCTTGCGTCCAAGCGCATCGGCGAGTCTTTCGTCGTCGATCTTGTGGTCCTGGAGAAACTTCTCCAGCTGCAGTTGCAAGGCGTCCTGTTCACTGACCAGTGGAAAATATACGTGGGGGGGGCGCCCTCGTAAGACGGCCTTGGGAGTGGAGTGCAGGAATCCCTTCGTCACTAAACGCCGAAGAAGGATGCCAACCGTCTTTGGGCCTAGATCTCCGCGCCCGTACCGGCAGCGAAGGTGCTCCGCCACATCGGGGGGGTTAGCTTCTCCCAAGTCCCAGATGGAACGCATCAGGAGCCACTCGGTGGGTGACAGTGGTCGGAGTTCCTTCGCCGACATGCTAGTTCAGTGCGCCCTATATACGCTTCCTTACCGGAGGAGGTAAAGACAACGCGGAAGAGCGCAACTAAAGATACCGGACTTCAGGTGTTCTACACTAGACTTCTATCGTCGGGCCCTTCTGTGGATGCTCCGTGGTCCGCGCCTGCTCCCTTTATCCGAGGGGCCGGCGGCGGCAAGGCCTTCGGGCGTGCGATTCCGTGTGCCCCTGCACGCGACCTCCTCCCTTCGGGTCTGCACGTCATAACGGACCACGGAACCACCCCGAACCTTCAAGTAGGCCAGATCGAGCAAAGGCGCATCCCAGAATCTTCCTCGTAAGCCCCACGAGACTATGGACTCCCGCCCAGTGCTCCCCAGAGCGTCCCCAGAATCTAAAGACGACCAAGGCCGCCCTCAGGCGACCTCTCTAAACTGTTGATTTTAAGTGGCTTATTGGTGCCCAGGACCGGAATCGAACCAGTGACACCGTGATTTTCAGTCACGTGCTCTACCAACTGAGCTACCTGGGCAAAGGGAGCCTGGCGGCTCCGAGGGGGGAGATTTTGGACCGGGGGAGTCCGGAAGTCAAGGGCGGTCGTCCGGGTCCGGCCTTCGCCTGGGCTCGCCCTTCTCCACCAGGGAACGGACCCGGCCTCCTTCGGCTTCCATCTCCAGGAGGCGGTGGCCGGCTCTCTCACACCAGATGGGCATGTCCTCGTGGATGCCGGGGTCGTCTCCCAGGATCTCCAGGAGGTCTCCCGTGGCGAGCTTCCTCATCTCCCTCGCGGCCAGGAGAATGGGCAGCGGGCAGAGGGTGCCGGTGACGTCAAGTCGGTGGCGGGTCGGGGGCACGGGTGTCTCGTCTCTCCGCCGCGAGCGGCGGCTCGAAGTTGCCGCTAGAATAGGCCGGAAATGCGGCAAGGATTGTATCTCCGTCTCGCCCTCGGGCTGGTTTTCGTCTTCGGCCCGGTGCCGGCGGCCCTGGCATGGACCCCCACGACCCAGGTCACCATCGCCCGCGAGGCGGCCCGGCTGTCGCCCCCGGACCTCGCCCGGCAGATCGACAAGCACCGCCGCGCCTTCGAAGAGGGAGTCAAATCGCCGTTCTCGGATACGGACGCCGGCCGGCACATGAAGAACCCCGACGGCGCCGGCGAGCTCGACAAGGTGGCCCAGAGCGCCGTGGACTCGGCCGTCCAGGCCATCCGCGGGCATCAGCCGTTCGAGGAGATCGTCCGCCGCCTCGGCGTGGTGTCGCACTACGTGGCCGACGCCAACAACCCCCTCGCCACGTCGGGCGCCGACGGCGAGGAGGGGCGCTATTTCGTCGACTACCTGCGCTATGCCGAGACGGCGGAGCCCCGGTTCCCGCTGGTCTTTTATGGCCTCCAGCCAGGGCTCGACGGGCGCCGGGACGTCTCGACGCTGATCTCCGCCGCTTTGCGCCGCGGACGGGGGATCTATCCCGTGATCGGCCGCGAGTACCGGCGGATCGGCTTCTCCTCCGGGATCGGCCGCTTCGACGACCGCTCGACGGCGTTCGGCGTCGCCTCGATCGCGTTCAGCCACGCCGTGACGGACGTCACCCTGGCCCTGCGATATATTTGGCTCACGGCGGGCGGCATCGACGACCGCGCCAACCTGCCGGCCGGCGGGACGCGCCTGACGGTGCTGCCCCGGGCCGTGCGCGTCCGCTGACCTCACCCCCGCCCCTCTCCCAAGGAAAGGGGAGAACGATGCAGTCAATCCCAAGGAGTCCGATGCTCCCCATACGCCGTGCTTTGGTTTCCGTGTTCGACAAGACAGGCCTCGAAGAGCTGGCCCGCGGCCTCGCCCGCCTCGGCGTCGAGATCGTCTCGACGGGCGGCACCCTCAAGAGCCTCGAGGAGAAGGGCATACCCGTGACCGGCGTCTCCAGCGTCACCGGCTTCCCGGAGATCCTCGACGGCCGGGTGAAGACGCTTCATCCGAAGGTCCATGGCGGCATCCTGGCGAACCGCGCCGTGCCCGAGCACCTGGACGCCCTCGGCGAGCATGGCATCGATCGTATCGACCTGGTAGTGGTGAACCTCTATCCCTTTCAGGAGACGGTGGCGCGCGGCGCCTCGTTTGCGGAGACGGTGGAGATGATCGACGTCGGCGGCCCCACCATGGTGCGGGCGGCGGCGAAGAACTTCGGCGGCGTCGCCGTGGTGGTGGACCCGGCCGACTACGGAGAGGTGCTGGCCGCCCTGGAGGAGGGCGAGGGGGTCGTGCCCGAGCCCCTGCGCCGGCGGCTGGCCTTGAAGGCGTTCCAGCGGACGGCGGAGTACGACGTGGCGATCTCGGAGTGGCTGGCGGCGCAGGAGTCCGGCGACGGCGCCTTCCCGGGCCGCAAGACCCTGGAGCTGCGGCGCGAGATGGTGCTGCGCTATGGCGAGAACCCGCACCAGGCTTCGGCCGTGTACTCGATCGGAGGCGGTCCCGGGATCTTCGGCGGGTTCCGGGTGCTCCAGGGCAAGGAGCTGTCCTGGAACAACCTCCTGGACGCGGACGCGGCGCGCCGGATGGCCGGCCTCTTTGCCGAATCGGAGGAGCCGGCTGTGGTGATCGTCAAGCACAACAACCCCTGTGGCATCGGCCGGGGGGTGCACCTCGTAGAGGCGTACCGGCGGGCCTTCGCGACCGATCCCGTGTCGGCGTTCGGCTCGGTCATCGCGTTGACCCGCCCTGCGGACGGCGCGCTGGCGGAAGCCATGGCGGACCTGTTCGTCGAGGTGCTGCTCGCCCCCGGCTTCGACGAGGAGGCCCGCGCCCGCTTCGGCGCCAAGAAGAACCTGCGGCTGATCGAGTGCCCGCTCTACGCTCCCTCCCGGGATGAGGTCGAGCTGCGGGCGATCGACGGCGGCTTCCTCGCCCAGCCGCCGGACGCTTTCCCGGACGATCCCGCAACCTGGACGTGCCCGACGAAGCGCTCGCCCACCGCCGAGGAACACCGCGGCCTGGAGTTCGCATGGAAGGTGGCGCGCTACGTGAAGTCGAACGCCATCGTGGTCGCCAACGGCGACCAGACGGTGGGCGTCGGCGCCGGTCAGATGAGCCGGGTGGACTCGTGCCGACTGGCCGTCGAGAAGGCGCAGCTCCCGGTGGCCGGCTGCGTCGCCGCCTCGGACGCCTTCTTCCCCTTCCGCGACGGCCTCGACGTGCTCATCCAAGCGGGCATCACGGCCGTGGTCCAGCCGGGCGGCAGCAAGCGGGACGACGAGGTGATCGCGGCGGCCGACGAGGCGGGCATGGCGATGGTGTTCACGGGGGCTCGGCATTTCAGGCATTGAGCGCAATCTCCTCTGGGAAGCATTCCCCCTCCCTCTCTGTTGAAGGGCAGCGGGATTGCATTGGAGAACCGACATGAGACGACGACTCGAGCTGATCTTTTTCGCCCTGCTGGCTTTGGGGGCCCTTCCGGCCCTGGCGCAGACGCCCCAGGCGGCCCAGGCCCAGCCGTCCCAGGAGGCCGATCCCTGGGCGGTACTGAAGAACGTCCGGCAGAGCCTGGTGGACGCCGGCCCCACGGGCGCCAGCTTCACCCAGACGTTCACGGCGGCCGGGTTCTCCTCGGGCGACCAGGAGTCGGGGCGGGTGGCCCTCCAGTTGCCGGATTGCATGCGCTGGGACTACACGAATCCCTTCCCGAAGAGCTTCCTGCTCTGCGGCGGCACCGTGCACGCCTGGAACGAGGGCGACCAGACGGGCCGGCGCTACCGGGTGGACCGCAAGAACGAGCCCGGACTCGACCTGCTGCTGCTCGGGGTCGACCAGCTCAAGGACCGCTACCGCGCCACGGCCACGGCCGCCCAGGGGGGACGGATCGAGATCGCGCTGTCGCCCAAGGAGAAGAAGCTGGCCGAGCTGACGGACGCGACGCTGACGGTCGATCCGGAGAGCAAGCGCGTGGTCGCCATCTCCTACCACGACCGCGAGGGGAACCTCACCCGTTTCGAGATCACCGGCTATCAGGACCTCTCCCGTCAGGGGAGCTTCTCTCCCCCGTCCAGCGTCCGCTGGGTGGAGGGGAGCCAGTAGGGGCGGCCCTGCGTGGCCGTCCTGTTATCGTCATAGCGCATTCAGGAAGGGCGGCCACACGGGGCCGCCCCTACACGTATAATGACCCTTCAGACCGGCATGTCCGCTGGCTCGAGATCAACCCATGGCCGCTGAGAATTCATTCGACATCGAATCGACCGTGGACCTCCAGGAGGTCCGCAACGCCGTCCAACAGGCGGAGAAGGAGATCGGCAACCGCTATGACCTCAAGAAGGCGGCGGCGGTGCTGAGCCTGGAGGGCGAGGAGATCGTCCTCGAGGCGATGGACAACTACTCCGTCCAGCAGGCGCTCGACGTGCTGCAGTCGAAACTGGTCAAGCGCGGCATCAACCTGAAGTCGCTGCGCTACGGCAAGGTGGAGCCGGCGAGCGGCAGCCGGGCCCGGCAGAAGATCACGTTCCAGCAGGGCATCCCCCAGGAGACGGCCAAGAAGATCGTGGCCGAGATCAAGACCAAAAAGCTCAAGGTGCAGGCCGCCATCCAGGGCGACACCGTGCGCGTCACCGGCAAGAACCGCGACGATCTCCAGACGGTCATCGCCACCCTGAAGGCCATGGACCTCGACGTGCCGCTCACCTTCGCCAATTATCGTTCTCAATAATTGATCCCGTTAAAATACAATTCCAGTGAAAATCAACATCAGCAAGCTTCTCCTCCCGCGTCCCGGGCCGGCGCTCTTCAGGCTGCTGTGCCTCCTCGCCGCCATGGCCGCCATGACCGTCGCGGCTCCGGCCGCCGCGGCCCGCTATGCCCAGGGCGAGCGCGTCCAGGTCACCGGCGCCGTCGCCGACGCCCAGGGCCAGCCGCTCGCCGGCGTGCGCGTCACGTTCGAGGCGAGCCGCACCTACTTCAGCATGCGCCAGCTCCGCCGGACGGAGGACGAAGAGGTGCGGCGGGTGAGCGCCACCACGGACGCCGCCGGCCAGTACACCCTCGAGTGGCCCTGGGACAGCTACTTCAACCACTTCGAGCTGGTCGCCGGGGTGCCGGTGCGCGTCAAGGGAGGAACCGAGCGCCTGGAGGAGCTGGCACGCCAGGACGTCACCCGCCGCGTGCTGGCGGGCAGCCCCGCCGTGGTCGGTGTGACGGTGGAGAACCGGCAGTTCCTGGACAGCCTCCGCCAGTTCGTGGCCTCGGTCCAGACGGAGGACCAGCGCAAGGTCTACCAGGAGATGGGCAAGCCGGACCGCATCCGGAACGTCCAGTATCCCGGCCACCTGGAAGCCTCCTGGTGGTACTTCGAGAGCGGCAGGGTGTACCGCTTCCGGGACGGCCGCCTGGAGCAGGTGGTACCCTTCGACCCGGTCCGCGGCCTCTGACGGCCCCTGAAAAGAGATAAGAAAAGGACCTATCCGGTGCCCAATCAACCGCTCTCGAGCTCCCACGAAGGCTCGGCTTCCGCGCCCTCCGCGGTCACCGCCCGCTCGGCCCTGACCAGCCGCTTCATCGAGCTGGTGGCCGACAAGCTGGTCGCGACGGAAGACGTCTTCCGCCACCACCTCGGCTCGGACGTCCCTTTCATCCAGAAGGCGGGCGAGTACATCTTCGAGGGCGGCGGCAAGCGGGTGCGGCCGGCCCTGCTGCTGCTCACGGCGCGCCTGCTGGGGCACGACGGCGAGGAGGAGGTCACGTACGCGGCGGTGGTCGAGTTCATCCATACCGCGACGCTGATCCACGACGACGTCATTGACCACGCCAGCCTGCGCCGCGGCCAGGTGACGCTGAACAACGTGTGGGGGAACAACCTCACGGTGCTGCTGGGCGACTGGATCTACACCAAGGCCATGCAGATGGCCCTCTCGCACGGCCAGGTGGACGTCATCCAGCGCCTGTGCCAGGCGACGCTCAAGATGACGGAGGGCGAGCTGCTCGCCTACCAGCGCCTGGGCGCGCCGGACCTGATGATCGACGAGTACTTCGAGATCATCGACCGCAAGACGGCCCACCTCTTCTCGGCCGCCTGCTCGATCCCCAGCCTCATCCCGCCCTCCCGTCCCGAGGCCGGACAGGTGCTCTCCCGCTACGGCCGGGCGCTCGGCATCTGCTTTCAGCTCGTGGACGACCTGCTCGACTTCACGGCCCGCGAGAGCGAGCTCGGCAAGCCCGTGCTCTCGGACCTGAAGGAAGGCAAGCTCACGCTGCCGCTGATCCTGCTCCTGCCGCGCGTCCAGACGGCCCAGCGGCGGCTCGTCGAGTGGGTGCTGGAGGACCGCAGCTTCAGCCGGGTGTCGGCGCAGGAGATCCTGGACCTGGTGCGCTCGGAGGGGACGCTCGAGGAGGTCACGGCCATGGCCGAGGAGTACGCGGCCGAGGCCAAGCGCGAGCTAGAGTTTTTTCCGCCGAGCGATGCCCGCGAAGCCCTCGAGTTTGCGCCAGACTTCGTCCTCTACCGGCGTTCGTAGGGGCGGCCCCTCGATCCCGAACACCTTCATCTCCTCCGGATTCCGCGGCAGGGCCGGACGGACCGGCGCCGGCAGCACCGCCGCCGTGGCGGGCCGCACCAGTCCCAGCACCAGGGCGTAGCGGAAGCGCCGGGGGAGCGCGTCCATCCAGTCGTGCCGCCCCGCCATGACCAGGACGGCGGCGGTGGGCGGGGCCCGCAGCGGATCGGGCGGCTCGTTCCCCACGAACAGCAGGGCGGCTCCCGGCTGCTTGGCGGGCGGCAGGTCGAGCGCGAGGCGGCCTTCCACCTCGCGCCCCCAGTCGTAGAGCACGGGCCAGCCCGGCGGCCGCCTGGTCTCGCGGGCGCCGAGGTCGAGGCTCAGGGGCTGCGCCGAGACGGCGGGCAGCGGCGGGCCCGCCGCGAGCAGGGGCTCCGGCTTCCCCGCTTCCGGCCTCCCCCACCTGGCGATGGGGGGATAGCCCCAGCAGAACGCCGCCTCGCCGTCGCCTTCGTCGCCCCGGGGATCGATCGGCGACCAGCCGCGCACCAGCCCGAGCTCGTGCCGGGGAAAGATCCGCCAGCGCTCGTCGGTGACGACGAGACGTTCCCCCGTGGCCCCGTCCTCCAGGGTGGAGAGGAGCCCGCCCGCCCCGCGGCCGCTGCGCAGCTCCACCAGCAGGCGGTTGCCCCCCGGCCGCAGCAGCGGCCCGACCTCATAGACGTCGAGCGGCGCGCTGGCCTCGTCCCCGAGGGCGTTTCTCGACAGATACGCTCCGGCGCCGATCCGCTTGCCGTTGAGGGTGACGACGTACTCTTCGTCCGCCGTGATCAGCAGCCGCGCCCGGGCGGGCGGCGACGCCAGCTCAAAATCACGGATGGCGTAGAAGGCGGTGGGATAGTGGTCCTTGCGGTCGCGCGCCTTCCAGATCCACTGCGCCTCGCCGGTGGGCAGGGTGGACCGGGCTCGAACCGGCGGCAGCGACCGCGTCACCAGGGCCAGGGAGAACACGGCCGCGATGAGGAGGAACCAGGCTCTCCGCCAGCGGCGGCCGGACAGCGCGGAGGTCAAGCGGAAGGCGGGGAACGGCACGGCGAGACTGTATACGAATTCCCCCGCGCCCCTGTTTCCCTCTACCGCACGTTGCCGTACCCGAGCGCCCGCAGCCGGCGCTCGGTCTCGGCGTCGACCGGCTGCAGCTTCTGCTCGGGCTCCTCGGGACGGTGGCGCTGGATCCAGGCGAGCAGGCGCGAACGGAGCCAGGCGACCTCGAGGTTGCCCTCCCCCGCCAGGTTGACGCGCTCGCCGGGGTCGTTCTCCAGATTGAAGAGGTACTCGGGATCGCGGCTGCGGCCGCTGCCGTCGCCCATCCCCCACTGGGCGGCGAAGCGGGGCGCCCACACCAGTTTCCACGGGCCCGCCTGGGCGGAGTAGATGCCGCCGATCACGCTCGAAGCCGCCGCCAGGTGGATGTAGGGATCCCGCCGCGACGGCCTCAGGAGGGTCCGGCCGTCGCCATCCGGCTCGCCGAGGCCGCAGAGGTCCATCAGGGTGGCATGCAGGTCGAGGGTGTCGGTGGGCTCCTCGACCACTCCTGGGCGGAGGCGGCCGGGCCACCAGAGGACCAGGGGGATGTCGAGCATCTCCTCGTAGAGGGTGTAGCCGTGGAGCACGCCGCCGTGCTCGAACAGCTCCTCGCCGTGGTCCGAGGTGAGCACGACCAGCACCTCGCCGGGCGCGGTGGCCCGCGTCACCTGGCGCACCTGGCGCAGGAACCGGCCGAGCTCGGCGTCGTTGAAGGCGAACGATCCCTTGTAGAGCCCGCGCAGCCGCTCGCGGTCGGCGGAGCTCACGGCGAGCCGGCCCTTGCGCACGTCCACCAGCGTCTCGGTGCTGCCGTCGATCGACGAGCGGATGCCGCGCGTGAACATCTGGCGGTATGGCGCCGGCGGCGCGTAGGGGTTGTGGGGGTGGATGGTGTGGAAGTAGAGGAAGGCCCGCTCGTCCTTGGGCAGCGTCCGGAGCCAGGAGAGGGCCGCGGTGTGGGCCTGGGCGGCGTTGTCGTTGAGCGAGTGCGGCCCGGCGCCGTCGGCGTCCATCAGGACCTCGCTGGCCACGTGGTCGAAGCCGCGGTCAGTGCCGAAGGAGGAGCTGACGTAGATGTTGCCCGAGAACAGGCCCGTCCGGTAGCCGGCATCGCGGAAGCGCTCGGCCAGGGTCGGCCCTTCGTCCGCCCCCAGCTTCCAATCGCCGCCGGTGACGACGGCCCGGCCGGTGAATAGGGCCTTGGTGGACGGGATGGTGTTGGGCGCAACGCTGCGGTGGTGCTTGAAGGTCACGCCCTCGCGGGCCAGCCGGTCGTAGGTGGGCGAGATCCCCGGGCGGCCGCCCAGGTGCCCCACCGCGTCCGCCCGCAGGGCGTCCATGACGTAGACGATGACCAGGCGCGGGGCCGCCGGCAGCCGACCGGTTTGCGCGACGAGCTCCGCGGGCTCGGGGCTCCCATCGGTCCCATCGCCATGACCGCCAGTGAATCCGAGGCGCTCCCAACGCCCGGCGGAACCCTTGCCACGAGCGAGCAGGCGGACGCGCACGAATCCCGCGGCCTCCCCCACCGGCAGGGCGATCCTCTTCTCTCCTCCGTCCGTTGCCGGCCAGGAGAGCCTCCGGAGGGGCTTGCCGGGCTCCCGCTCGACGATCAGCTCGAAAAGCTGGCCGGCCTCCGGCGAACGGGGCGGCACGAACGTGCCCACCAGGGTCTCACCGCCGGAGACGCGGTGGACGAGATCGGCCAGCGAGTCCCCCGTCTGCACGAGGTCCGCCCCCTCGATCCGGACGGCGCCCGCCAGGCGGGCCGGCCGCACCGCCGCCGCGACCACGCCGCGCGAGCCCCACTGGAGCTCCAGATCGATGGCCACCCGCCCCAGGGGGAGACCTCCCGGCAACGTCACCCGCACGGGATCGGTGAGGGGAAAGGTGCCGAGGTCGCGGCCGGCGGCCCACGCCCGCACCGAGCGGCCGGGAGCCTCCTGGAGGAGGTCGAGCAGCAGAGTCCGGGGTTGGTCGCCGCCGAGGTTGACCACCTCCATCCGCACCTTGGCGTCCGGGGTAGGCGGCGACAGCACCAGCCGCCCCTCTTGGAGCCACGGCCACCAGCCGTTGAGGAAGCGGTTGCCGCCCAGGGAGGGGGGCTCGGCGATCCGGCGCTGCTCCGTCAGCACGTCGGGCGCGTGGAGGCCGTCGAGCAGCAGGCGCACCTCCGGCTCCCGGCCGCAGCCGGCCACCAGCCCGCCGGCGAGCAGGCCGCCCATGAGAAGTGCCGATCCTCGCTTCATCCCTTTGGACCTTCGATCAAGATGTGTGCCAGAGCGGTTCCAGGATGGTGACGGTGATGGAGAATCATTGCCGGGCGAATGCTACGGGCACGGCGGGCAGGAGTCCAGCGCGATCGCCTCTTGGGATCTGCCGCCGTTGACACCCCCCGCCCGTTCGCTTTAGATTAGGTCGTGCACCCCAACGCGTCCCCTGCCCCTCCCACCCCTGCCGGCGGGACGGGTATCGTGGGCGCCATCCCGGCCCGCTACGGGTCGACCCGACTCCCCGGAAAGCCGCTGCTGCCGATCGCCGGAAGGCCGATGATCGAGCACGTCTACGCCCGGGTGAAGCGGGCCCGCGGGCTCGACCGGGTGGTGGTGCTGACGGACGACGAGCGGATCGCGCGGGCGGTCGAGGGCTTCGGCGGCGAATGGGAGATGACCCCCGCCGACTGCGCCAGCGGCACGGACCGCATCGCCTGGGCCGCCCGCCGGTGGAACGCCTCGGCGGTGATCAATATTCAAGGGGACGAGCCGCTGATCGATCCCGAAGACGTCTCACGGCTGGCCGAGCACCTGGCGGCAAGTCCCGGAGACCCGGTGGTGACGCTGGCGACTCCGGCCGCGCCGGAGGAGATGGACAACCCGAACGCCGTGAAGGTGGTGCTGGCGTTGGACGGCTCGGCCCTGTACTTCAGCCGCTCGGCCGTCCCGTATTTACGGCAACCGGGGGCCGCCGCGCCGCTGAAGCACCTGGGCATCTACGGCTATCAGCGGGAGGCTTTGCTGCGGCTGGCCGGCCTGCCGCCGTCGCCGCTCGAGCTCAGCGAGTCGCTGGAGCAATTGAGGGCCCTGGAGAATGGAATTCCCATCCGGGTGCTGGTCGTCGCCAGGGGCTCGCACGGGGTGGACACGGCGGAGGATCTGGACCGGGTGGAAAAAGTTCTGGCGACCGACCTACGCTTCTGACGGAACAAACGGACCAAGGAGAACGCATGGCGACCAAGTTCATCTTCATTACGGGCGGAGTCGTTTCCTCCCTGGGCAAGGGGGTGGCCGCCTCTTCCGTCGGAGCCATCCTGGAAGCGCGCGGCTTCTCCGTGACGCTGATGAAGTTCGACCCGTACATCAACGTCGATCCGGGCACCATGTCGCCCTACCAGCACGGCGAGGTGTTCGTGACCGACGACGGCGCCGAGACCGACCTCGACCTCGGCCACTACGAGCGTTTCACCCACACCCTCGCCACCAAGCGGCACAACTTCACCACCGGCAAGATCTACGAGTCGGTGATCAACAAGGAGCGGCGGGGCGACTACCTCGGCAAGACCGTGCAGGTGATCCCCCACATCACCGACGAGATCAAGGAGGCCATGCGCCGGGTGGCGGGCGAGCACGACGTGGTGATCGTCGAGATCGGCGGCACGGTGGGCGACATCGAGTCGCTGCCCTTCCTGGAGGCCATCCGCCAGTTCCGCCAGGAGCTGGGCCGGGGCAACGCCGTCAACATCCACCTCACCCTGGTGCCGTACATCGCGGCGGCCGAGGAGCTGAAGACCAAGCCCACGCAGCACTCCGTGCGCGAGCTGCGCGAGATCGGCATCTCGGCCGACGTCGTCCTCTGCCGGGTCGACCGCGCCCTGCCGGAGGAGATGAAGAAGAAGATCGCCCTCTTCTGCAACGTCGACACCCGGCAGGTCATCGCCGCCCGCGACGTCTCCACGATCTACGAAGTGCCCCTGATGTTCTGCCGCGAGGGGCTGGACGACGTGGTGCTCGAGCTGCTCAACCTCCCCCACTACGACCGTGACATGTCGCGCTGGGAGAGCCTGGTGGCGCGGGTCAAGAACCCCCACCACGTCGTGCGGGTGGGCATCGTCGGCAAGTACGTCGAGTTCCCCGACGCCTACAAGAGCCTGAACGAGGCCCTGATCCACGGCGGCATCGCCAACGACGCCAAGGTCGAGCTGGTCTACATCGACGCCGAGGAGATGGAGGGCGGGAGCTGGCCCCACGGGCTGTTCGAGGCCGACTCGCTGCTGGTGCCCATCGGCTTCGGCCGCCGCGGCACGGAGGGGAAGATCCGCGCCATCCGCTACGCCCGCGAGCACAAGGTGCCGTTCTTCGGCATCTGCCTCGGCATGCAGTGCATGACCATCGAGTACGCCCGCAACGTCTGCGGCATCAAGGACGCCACCTCCTCCGAGTTCGATGCCGACACCGAGCACGCCATTATTTACAAGCTGCGCGACCTGCTCGGCGTCGAGGAGCTGGGCGGCACCATGCGCCTGGGCGCCTATCCGTGCCGGCTCAAGGAGGGGTCGCTCGCCCGCCGCATCTACGGCGCGCCCGAGATCAGCGAGCGCCACCGCCACCGCTACGAGGTCAACCAGAAGTACCTGCAGACGCTGACCGAGCACGGCCTGGTGATCTCCGGCCTGTCGCCGGACGGCAAGTTCGTCGAGATGGTGGAGGACCCGGACCACCCCTGGTTCCTCGGCTGCCAGTTCCATCCCGAGTACAAGTCGAAGCCCACGGAGCCGCACCCGCTCTTCGTCTCCTACATCGCGGCGGCCCTCGCCCAGCAGCAGCGGCGCGAGCGCGGCGAGATGTCCAGCGTGACGGCGCCCGCTCCGAGGACCATCTCGGAAGGGCCGGGCGTCACCGTCACGCCCGAGCACCCGCCGGAGGTCCCCTCCGAGATCCAGGTCCAGGGCTGATGCCGGTCCCGTCCGTCGAGCTGGCCCCCGGCGTGTTGATAGGAGGGGGCGGGGGAGCGTCTCTGCCCGTCAATTCCTTTCCCGTCATTGCGGGGCCCTGTGTGATCGAGAGCGAGGACCTCGCCCTCGAGATGGCCCACGTGCTCGCCGCCATGGCCGAGCGGCTGGGCGCCGCGCTGATCTTCAAGTCGTCTTTCGACAAGGCCAACCGCACCTCGATCGGCAGCTTCCGGGGCCCCGGCCTCGAGGAGGGGCTGCGCGTGCTGAAGCTGGTGAAGGCGGAGACCGGCCTGCCCGTGCTCACCGACGTCCACGAGCCGGGCCAGTGCGAGGCG
>DATFNZ010000145.1:0-106594 GCA_035266085.1 Thermoanaerobaculia bacterium | reverse complement strand
GAAGGAGCCGTCCGGCAGCGTCACCTGGGTCAGCAGGGGCACGGGCTGGTTCGCCGTCGCGGGATCGCTGTTGCGGCAGCCCGTCAGCGTGACGGGAGTGCCGTCGTCGTTGCTGTAGCGGAAGCTCCAGGTCGCGATGGTGCCGTTGAACGCCGCCAGCTCGACGCGGTCGACCACCGGATTGAAGGGCGGCAGATCGGTACGGAACCAGACTTTCTGGATCCGGTGGCCGTCGCTGATCGTCCACAGGTTACCCGCGCTGTAGTCGACCGTGACCTGATTGCCGAAGCGGTCCCGGATCTGGTCGGGGAAGCCCAAGGCGTTGAAATGTTGGACCGTGCCGTCCGGGAGCTCGATCTCGTTGCTGGCGAATTTGTAGCGCAGATAGCTGCCGTCGCGGGTGTACTGCACTCCGTTGACGGCCGTCTCCCCCTCGTGGAGCGTGGGATAGAACGTGTGGAGCGCTTCGTCGGGGCTCATGTAGGTCGTCCGGTTGCTGTCCACGTCCGTCGAGGTCGGCGGATTGAGCCGCCCCAGCGACACCATCCAGCCGAGGCCGGCGTTTGCCAACCGGTTGGGGATCGCCTGGACGACCGGATCGTCCGGGAGCTGCTGGTAGTCCCAGACGTTGTTGTTGTAGACCAGGGAAAGCCCGTAGGAGAGCGAGCCGTTGACTGGAAAGCTCTGTCCAATGGGGATGCGGATCACCAGGTTGCCGTTGAACAGGTTGACGCTGTCGACGTCTCCGGGATTGAAGCTGCCAGAGGCGCCGAAGCCGCGGGCCGTGTTGGGGTGCTGCTGCGCGGCGGCCGGCAGGAACGCGAGGAGCAGGACGCCGACCAGGGCGAGGACGACTATTGAGCGGCAGCTCATTGGCCGGCCTCGACGATCGTCAACTCCATCCGGTTGGGATCGATCAGCACCACGATGTCCCTGGGACCGAACCGCTTCGGCGGCTCGGCCTCGCCGGCTGTCCCTGCCACTGCCCCGGTCACCGGGCGCATCCGGTCGAGCGCGGCGGCGATCTTGCCGTCGGGAGCGCCGTCGTCATCCTGCTCGCTGCCGTCCCCCACCGTCAGCCGCCACGCGCCCTCCCCCGGCCGCACCAGCAGGACCTCGGCGTAGCTCCGGATGTCCTCCACCCGGTCCGACCGCACCTGGTCCCGCGCGAGCCCCCGCCCCCGCCAGCTCACCTTGCGCAGCGGATAGCCGGCCGGCGAAACCGCGTCGGCGCGGCCCGTCGCGAGGTCCACCGCCACCCAGATCGACCGCAGCGGCACCTCCCGGTCGAGGTCCCACACGACCCTGCCGTCCCCATCGCCGTCCGTCTGTGCCTCGGCCCGGCGCACGAGCGTCGCGACGTCATCCTCGGAGACCTCGCGGGCCATGCTGAACCAGACGACCTGCCCCTTGGCGGTGATCCCTTCCACCGTTACGGAGCGTTGCTGGAGCGTGATTGCGGGCTGAGCCAGCGCGGCGGAGGAGAGGGACGAGAGCGCAAGGAGGAGGGATGGCAAGGCCGGCAGCTTCATTCCTGACTCCGCCTGTCAGGCGACATCCGCTTCCTCTGGGCGAGCTCCTGAAGCTTCTCGACGAGACGGCGGCACTCCGCGTCGTAACGCTCGTCGCCGGATTCATCGGGCATAGCGTCGAAGCATACAGCGGTTCGGGAGTGCGGGGTCTGTGCCTGGAATTTTGGCAGCGCCTTCCGGAAAGCTGTCTGCGCCCCCGCGGGACCGGAGGGAAAACTTCGGGGGGCAGTGACAGCCCTCCGAGGGGAAGTCAGAAAATCTCAGAGGGCAGAGGCTGCCCTCCGAGGGGAAGAAAGAGAATCTCGGAGGGCAGCGACCGCCCTCTGAAAGGCGGAGAGAAAATCTGGGAGGGCGGCGGCTGCCCTCTGAGAAACAGAGAGACAGATGGGCAGGGCGGACCGAAAATCTCGGAGGGCAATGACTGCCCTCCGAGACGCTGTGAGAAAACTTGAGAGGGCGGTGACTGCCCTCCGAGATTCCCCCTCACATTTTCTCTACACCGACGCCGACACCCGGTCCCGCGTCGGGTAATCCGTATACCCGCGTTCACCGCCGAGGTAGAACGTCTTGCGGTCGGGCTCGTTCAGCGGCGCTCCCTCGGCGAAGCGCTCCGGCAGGTCGGGATTGGCGAGGAAGAGGACGCCGAAGGAGACGAGGTCCGCCGCGCCCGCGGCCAGGACGGCGTTGCCGGTCTCCAGGTTGTAGCCGCCGTTGAGCATGAAGGGGCCGCCGAAGCGCTCCCGGAGCAGGGACGCCACGCCGTTCGGGGTGCCCACCGGCTCGATGACGTGGAGGTAGGCGAGCCCGAAGCGGCGGAGCGCCTCCGCGGCGTAGCCGAAGGTCGCCGCCGGGTCCGAGTCGCTCATGCCGTTGAAGCCGCTGGTGGGGGAGAAGCGCACCCCGACCCGGCCCCCTCCCCAGACTCCCGCCACCGCCTCGACGGTCTCGAGCAGGAAGCGGGCGCGGCTCTCGACCGGCCCGCCATAGGCGTCCGTGCGGCGATTGCTGCCGTCGCGCAGGAACTGGTCGATCAGGTAGCCGTTGGCGGCGTGGATCTCGACGCCGTCGAAGCCGGCCTCCAGGGCGCGCCGCGCGCCGTCCTCGAACTGGGCCACGACGCCGGGGATCTCCGCGAGCTCCAGGGCCCGCGGGGTGACGTAGGGCTGCGGCCCGGTGACGCTGCGGAAGGTCCCCTCGGGCGCGATGGCGGAAGGTGCCACGGGCGGAGCGCCTCCCGGCTGCAGCGCCGGGTCCGAGACCCGCCCCACGTGCCAGAGCTGCAGGAAGATCCGGCCGCCCCGCTCATGGACGGCGGCCGTCACCCGCCGCCAGCCCGCCACCTGCTCGCCGGTGTGGATGCCCGGCGTGTTCGGGTACCCCATGCCCTGCGGGGAGACCTGGCTTCCCTCGGTGACGAGGAGCCCGGCCGAGGCGCGCTGGGCGTAGTAGGTGGCCGTGGCGTCGCCGGGGACCTCTCCCGCGCCGGCCCGGTTGCGGGTCATCGGCGCCATCACCATCCGGTTGGGCAGCGTGTAGGGTCCGAGTTGGAAGGAGGACAGCAGGGTCGGTGCCGTGTCGCTCATCGTGTTTTCTCCGTGATCCGTTTCCTTGGGACAGGTGTCAGTTTCGCATAAGCCTTTGCCTGCTCCAGGACTCTTCCGACAAACTTCTCCCTCTTCTCCCGGAGGAAGGGGGGGAGGCGGGGAGAAGAGGGCCGGGGTGATGAGGGCTCCCCGGCCCGTATCAGGTTAGAATCCCACCCGTGAACGCGGCTCGCCGTACTCTCGGCCGCTGGCTCCTCGCGGCATTTCTGGAACGCGGTTGCGATCCCGCCACGGCGCGCGTGCCACGGCGGGTGCTCAGCGTCCGGCCGCTGACGCGGCGCGAGATGGCGGAGCTCAATCCGTTCTCCCGGCCGCTGGTGTCCGTTTCCAATCTGCTGCCATTGCCGCGGACCGTCCGGCGGCCGGTCTATGAGGTGTAGGAGCTCGCAACCTGCCGGCCCCCCTTTCGTATGGATGGGAGCCGGGCGTTCTTGACACCCCTGGCCCCGGCCCATAGGCTTCAGAGCAGCTTTTTCAACGACATCCCACACATCGCGAGGAAACGGCATGGGTCTCAAGGAAGTCCTCAGCAAGATGAAGATCGTGGAGTTCGAGCCCGACGCGGTCCCGCCCTCGGCGCCCGAAGGCGCCAGGCCGCCGGTTCCCCCGGGACCGCCGGCAGGGCCGCCGGCGGACATCCGCGATCTGCTCGGGGCGATTCCCGAGGCGCCCCCGATCGACGAGCGGAAGCTCGCCGCCGAGTCGGGTGACAGCGACGAGATCCCGGACTTCCCCGCGATCTACCGCGCCGCCGGGGTCGCCGATCCGGCGCACGGCTATGGCGCCTACAAGGTGCTGGAGATCTTCGCCTCGCCGGGATTCGCCTCGCTGGACACCCGCGCCAAGGCCGCGGCGCTCGGCGGGTTCCTCAACATGAACCCCTCGGGGCCGGTGCCGGTCACCGACATCGTCGAGGACGCCGTCCGGCGCGACCAGGCACTCGACAAGTTCGAGGAGTTCCTGCGCGGCAAGCTGGGCGCGCACGCCGAGCAGATCGACAAGGACAACGCCCAGCTCCAGGCCGAGATCGACGAGGTCACCCGCCGCAACCGGGAGAAGATGGAGGCCAACCGCATCGCGCTCGAAACCGAGCAGGCCCGCCTCACCCGCTGGCAGGTGATCAAGCGCGCCGAGGAGCGCAAGCTGTTCGACGCCGTCAACCCGTTCGTCGAGAAGAATCCCATCTCGACGGCGGACGCGCCCCGTGCCGCGGCGCCCGCGCCCGCTGCGCCGGTATTGCCGCCCGTCGCCAATCCGGAGGAGCCGCCGCACGGCTGAGCCGACCCGCCCGCGCGGTGCCACCTGGGCCGGCGCGGGCTCTTTCGAGGACATTGAGGAGACATCCATGTTTCAGCGCATCGCCCGAGTCTTCAAGTCGTGGATCGGCTATTTCATCTCCTTCGCCGAGGATCCGGAGGTGATGCTCCAGGAGTCCATCGAGGAGATGCGGAACACCCTGCCGAAGCTCAACCAGGTGCTGGTGACCACGCGCGCCACGGTCATCCGTCTGGAGCAGGAGAAGGAGGAGCTCGAGCGCAAGGACCGGCAGCTCACCTCCTCGATCAGGGCCGCCCTGACCGAGGGGAGCCCCGAGGCGCGCCGCATCGCCGAGGACGACGCCTCGACGCTGCAGCAGGTCCGCCTGGAGCTGACGGCCACCACCGAGCAGCTCACGGCCGCGTCGAACGCCTTCCAGAACGCCCAGATCACGGTGGAGGACATCAAGCAGAAGCTCCGCCTGAAGATCGAGCAGAGCCGCAAGGCCATCCAGGAGTCGAAGAAGGCCGCGGTCATGAAGCAGGCGGCCTCGGCCCTGACCGAGCTGGACACCTACGGCACCGGCTCCACGGCCGACAAGTACCTGGAGGAGATCAAGCAGCGCTCCGCCGAGGCCAAGGCGGCGGTCGAGGTCGCCACCGGCGGGCTCGACGTCGAGCGGATCAAGACCGAGCGCAAGGCCCGGCAGCTCCAAGCCCAGAGCGTGCTCTCCGAGTTCGAAGTGGAGATGGGCCTGAAGAAGCCGGACGCCGTGCGCGAGGCCGCCCCTTTCCCGACCCAGTCCACCGCCGCGGCCACGCCGCAGAAGCTGCCGGACGCCGGCTAGGCGCGGCACCCAAGGACCAAAGATCGAACCATGCCTGAAGCCGCCGTCACCTCTCCTGGTCTGTTCCTCGATTCGCTGCCGCCATGGGCGTCGGACATGGTCCGCGCCATCACGGCCAAGCAGTCGAACACCTTCGTCCTGCACGGCGTGCCCGCCGACCTGGTGCCGGTCCGGGGCCCGTCCGGCCTGCGCTTCCTGTCGCTCGACGACTTCCTGACGCAGCAGCTCTTCGCCGGCTGGCAGTCGATCGTCACCTACAACCGCGCCGAAGGGCTGGGCTTCGCCAATCCGGCGGGGCGGAGCCACTTCCAGGACCGGCTGCGCGGCTACGACGCGGTCCACGGCACCAACTGGGCGGACTCGCTGCCGCGCGACGCCGGCAACTGCTTCGCCCTGCTCGACTCCTACTTCCGCCACTGCGCCTCGCTCCAGCCGTCCCGGCCGGTGGTGCTGCTGCTCCCGTTCGCCGAGACGATCGTGCCGGCCGGCGACGTCTCCTACCGCACGCCGGAGGACCGGGCCGTCCTGGTCTACCTGCGGAAGTGGTCGCAGGACCCGGTGATGCTGGCCAAGAACGTCGTCGTCGTCCTGGTCACGGAGAGCCTCGCGGAGCTGGACCCGAAGCTCGTGCGGTCGCACGGCACGCGGGAAGTCGAGATCGTGCGGCCCGATCCCGCCGAGCGGCTGACCTACCTGGAGGCGGTGCGCGGTCCCGAGTGGTACGCATCCAAGTCGGACCTGCCGCCGGCCCGCCTCGCCGAGCTGACCGCCGGCATGACCCGGGTGCAGGTCGGCCAGATCCTCGACGGCACGGACGCCAACGGCGACCATCTCACCCGCGACCGGGTGCGGAAGGCCAAGAAAGAGGTCATCGAGACCGAGGGCCTGGGATTGCTGGAGTACGTCGAGCCCAAGTTCGACCTCTCCATGGTGGCGGGCATGCCGGTGGTCAAGGACCGTCTGCGCCGCGCCGCCCGCGCCATCGCCCGCGGGAACCCGGCGGCCGTGCCCATGGGCTACCTGGTCTGCGGACCGGTGGGCAGCGCCAAGACCTTCCTCGTCGAGTGTTTCGCCAACGAGATCGGCTTCCCCTGCGTCAAGCTCAAGAACTTCCGCTCCATGTGGGTGGGCTCGACGGAGTCCAATCTGGAGCGGATCCTCAAGATCCTGGCCGCTCTGACCCCCGTGGGCGTGGTCGTGGACGAGGCCGACGCGGCCCTCGGCAACCGCGAGCAGCAGGGGGACTCGGGCACCCAGAACCGCGTCTTCGCCCAGATCGCGGCGTTCATGGGCGACACCCGCTACCGCGGCAAGATCCTCTGGTTCCTGATCACCGCCCGGCCCGACCTGCTCCCCATCGACCTGAAACGCCAGGGCCGGGCCGAGGAGCACATCCCGCTCTTCTATCCGGAGACGGCGGCGGAGTACGACGAGATCTACCGGGTGATGGTGAAGAAGCTGGGCCTGAAAACCCAGGTGGCCTCGATCTCCGAGGTCGCGACCGAGGACCAGTACCTCGGCCTCTCCGGCTCGGACCTGGAAGCCGTGCTGGTGCGCGCCACCCTGGAAGCCGAGGCCGCCGAGTCGTCGGAGCTGAAGCCCGAGCACCTCCAGAAGGCGTTCTCGGATTTCATTCCGCCGGCGAACAGCCGCGAGCGCGAGATGCAGATCCTCTGCGCCGTCCTCGAATCCACCAGCCGCGAGCTCCTCCCCGAGCGTTTCCGCACCCTCGACCGGGGAGCGGTGCAGAGCCGGATCAACGAGATCAAACGGGAGTTGCGGCTGATCTAGGAAAGGGCAAGATCCGAGACCAAGGGCCGGCTCGCCCCGTGAGCGGCCCTCATCACCCCGGCCCTCTTCTCCCGGCCTCCCTCCCCCCGACCGGGAGAAGAGGGAGAGGTTTGTCTGAAGAGCCTTGGAGCGGTCTTCGTTTCTTCATTCCCCTTCTCTCCCGGCGGCCGGGTGGGAGGCTGGGAGAGAAGGGGGTAGGGGGTTATGAGGGCCGGCTCCGAAGGAGCCGCTAACCCGCCGCTTCACAACCACCACCGTCGTGTCGTCCTGGTGCTCCTGGGCTCCCAAGTGGCGGCGCCAGTCGGCGAGGAGCGCTTCGAGTATCTCCTCCGCGCTCTGGCCGCCGAGCGTCCGCAGGACTTCCCGCGGCCGGTCGTAGCCGTAGGGCACTCCCTGCCAGTCGGTCCCCTCGAAGAGACCATCCGAGCAGAAGACGAGCGCGCCGCCGGGCGGGATCTGAACGGCCGTCTCCCCGTACTCCCGCTTCGGGCCCTGGCCCAGAGGCAGGCCGGCGAGGGGGATCTCCGAGGCTTTTCCATCCACGATCATCAGGGGGAAGGGGTGGCCGGCGTTGGCCAGGCGCCCCGCGCCCGTCCCAGGATCGAGCCGCAGCAGGGCCAGGGTGGTGAAGTTCCTATTGGCGCCGTTGCGCCGCAGCACCCGGTCGACCCGCTGCAGGACTCCTGAGGGGGTCTGGCTAGTCCCGACGAGGCTCGACAGGGAGGCGGCCGTCATCGCCTGGGCGATGGCGCAGGAGTAGCCGTGACCGGCCACGTCGCCGGCGGCGATCCAGAGACCACCTTCCTCATCCTCAATGAAGTCGTAGAGATCGCCTCCGGCCTCGGTGGCCAGCAGCGAGCGGACGGCGATATCCCAGCCCGGGACCTCCGGGAGCTTCGTCGGCAGCAGCCCGAGCTGCATGCGGGTGAGGAGGTCCATCTCGGACTTCAGCCGCTGCTCCTCCTCGATGCGGCGGATGAATGCCGGGGCCTTGCGGCCTTCGAGCTCGATCTGCTCGGGCCGGCGCAGGCCCACCCAGCCCAGGGCCACGAGGGCAAGAGAGGAGCCGGCCGACACGACGAAGGGCATGAGCAGCCAGCCGAGATGGAGCGCCGAGAACACCGCCACCGGCAGGAGGAAAGACACGGTGGTCGTCACGACCACGGCCGTGAGGCCAAACCTCCGGAGGACCCACATCAGAAAGACCGCGATCATCAGGTCGGCCATCAGCCTCGCCGCCATCGGCTGGAGGGAAAGACCAATGGGACTGAGGATGAGGCCGCCCAGGATCGGGGCTATCCAGAGGACCCAGCGTTGCGGCAGGAAGCGCAGGGCCAACGCCAAGCCGAGGGCGCTGGAGGAAGCGAGCAGGATGCCCTCGCTGAACGGATTCGTCACCTGGAAGGGTGGAATGTCCAGGCTGAGGCCGGTGGTCCCTGGCCCCTGAATCGCCGTCGCCAGCGCCTGCGTCACGAGGCGGAGGCCGGCCAGAGCCGCTCCCAGGGCAACTCCGTGAAGGAGGGAGCGGGCGCCCCGGGGACCGAGGCGTTTCGCTCGCAGAGCGTCGAGGCTGGTGGTGAAGCCGGGCTGAACCGAGCGGAGGAACGACTCGCCCGTGGACCAGAACGCCATGACCCACAGACCCAGAAAGAGAGCTCCTATGAGCAAGGGGAGGGATTCGCTCCATTGGGACCACGTGAGAAGTAGGGCGACGACGGAGCTCACGAAGCAGATGGCGCCCAGGAGCCACCCCGAGGAGAGATCGATGCGCTGGCGCGAGAGCAGGAAGATGAAAAGCCCGGCCGTGAAGAAGGAGCCAAGTCCGCGGGGCAGGGCCACCAGGAGGATCTCCGGCAGGCTATCCCGGTCCCCATCAGGTTTGTCATCGAGGCCGCCCGGCATGCGCTCGAGGGTGGCCGAACCGTTCGAATTGGCCTTGATCCGGAGGTGCTGGCGCGGCCGGCTTCCCTCCAGGGCATAGGAGACCAGGGCTTCTCCCTGGCTCCCGCGGCGTTCCCCCAGCCGCTCGCCGGGAGCGAGCAGCAGGCGTCCGAGAGCCTCCAGCCGTTCCCGAGGCATCGCCTTCCCCGGTGCGGGCGACATCTCGGCCTCGGCCGTCCAGCTCAGAGCGAGCGGCTCACCTTTGGGCGATAGGCCGGCCTGAAGCCGCCACGTCCTCTCGGCCGCGGCTTCCGGCAGGGTGCCCGTCCTGGAGACCTGAATCCGCAGCCCGCTGGAGGGGTCGGACTTCCTTGACGAGCCGCGGTCGGTGCTCTCGTCCGCCAGGGAAACCGCGGGCGCACCCGGAGCCAGCCTCACGCCGGCCCTCTGGGCCAGCTCCCGGTAACGTTGGACATAGAACGACTTGTCTCGAATTCCATCCCGCCACTCGGGAAGCCAGAGACGCGCCAAGGCGATCCCGGCCACGAAGAGCAGGAGCCCCGCCACGAGCGCGGTCAGGGGACGAAGGGATGAAGTCTGGACTCTCACCTGGTCTGAATACGGTACTCGATCCCCCGGAGTTGCGCACGGCCGGGCTTCTCCGGGAGGGGTTTGCTAGAATCCCGGGCTCGCGAAGCTGTTCGCCAACCCGAGCTCTGGAAAAGATTCCTGGGAATCAGTCACCTATGACTTCTAAAATTCGCTTCTGTTCCCTCGCCCTCCTCGCGTTCCTGGCCCTTGCCGCGGCGCCGCTCGCCGCGCAGCACCCAGCCGACAAGAAGCTGATCATCCTCGGCTTCGACGGCGCGGACGCCAAGCTCACCGAGCAGTGGATGAACGAGGGGAAGCTGCCGAACCTCGCCAAGCTGCGGGCTCAAGGGGCCTTCTCGCCGCTGCGGCCGACGATCCCGTCGCAGACGCCGGTCTCCTGGTCCACCTTCTCGACCGGCCTCAACCCGGGCCGGCATGGCATCTTCGACTTCCTGAAGCGCAACCCGAAGGACTACCGGCCCACCTTCGCGGCGGGCCAGGAGGGCGTGGAGCCCTTCCTCTTCGGCGCCAGCAACGGCTGGGCCTTGGGGCTGATCGCCGCGGCCGCCGTGGCGCTCCTGCTGCTGCTGATCCTGAAGCTGTTCCGCCTGCGCTGGGCGGTCGCCGCGGCCATCGCCCTGGTCCTGGGGATCGCCGCCGGCTTCGGCGCGGGCACGGCGGCGGCCCGCCTGCTCCCCAAGTCGCGGCCGATCGCCATCAACAACCAGCAGGGCGACACCTTCTGGAAGCTCCTCGGGCAGCAGGGCAAGCGGGTGAAGGTGATGCGCATCCCGGTGACCTTCCCGCCCAGGGAGTTCGAGCATGGCGAGCTCCTCTCGGGCCTCGGCGTGCCCGACCTGTCGGGGCGCATCGGCAAGCCCTTCTATTTCACCTCGGAGCTGTTCTTCACGCCCAGGGGAGGCGGCGACTTCAGGGTCGAGGTCGTCGAGCTGGTGGACAACCGCGGCACCATCGAGACCGAGATCGAGGAGGTGCCCAACAAGCTCTTCCCCAAGAAGGAGGGGCTCGACTACCTCAAGATCCCCATGACCCTGACGGTGCCGGAGGACCGCCAGAGCGTCCGCATCCAGGTCTCGGGCAACGACATCACGCTCAAGCCGGGGGAGTGGAGCGACTGGGCCCACTTCACCTTCCCCTTCAACTCGCTGATCAAGGTTCACGGCATCGGCCGGTTCAAGCTGCTGTCGATCGATCCCGAGGTGCGGCTCTACCTCTCGCCCATCGATTTCGACCCCGAGAACCTGGCGCCCGGCTTCGACATCTCCATCCCGGCGAGCTTCGCGGGCGACCTGACCCAGGAGCACGGCCCGTTCAAGACCCGGGGCTGGATGATCGACACCTGGTCGCCCACCGCCGGCACCATCGACGAGCAGACCTTCCTGGACGACGTGAAGCAGACGGTGGACAAGGACAAGGAGATGCTGGACGCCACCCTCGCCAAGGACGACTGGGACGTCCTGGTGCACTACTTCGAGTTCACCGACCGCGTGCAGCACATGATGTTCCGGTTCTTCGACCCCAAGCACCCGCTCTACACGGCGGACGGGGCGGCGAAATGGGGCGGCTCGATCCTCAAGTCCTACCAGGACATGGACCGGATCGTGGGCGACGTCATGCAGAAGCGGCCGGACGCCTCGATCATGGTCGTCTCCGACCACGGCTTCGCCTCCTTCCGCCGCGCCATGAACTACAACACCTGGCTGGTGAAGAACGGCTTCATGACCCTGAACGGCCAGGACGCCAAGCGGATGAACCTCGAGGACCTCTTCGACCAGGGCGACTTCTTCGTCAACGTCGACTGGTCGAAGACCAGGGCCTACGCCCTGGGCCTCGGGCAGATCTACATCAACCTCAAGGGCCGCGAGGAGAAGGGGATCGTCACCGCCGGGGCGGAGTACCAGCAGGTCGCCGCCCAGATCAAGCAGGGCCTGGAGGCCTTCGTCGACGAGGAGACGGGCGAGCGCCCGGTGGCCCACGTCTTCACCCGCGACGAGGCCTACGAGGGCGTCTACGATCCGGTGCTGATCCCGGACCTGATCCCCTCCAACAGCGAGGGCTACCGCGTCGGCTGGCAGGACAGCCTGGGCGGCATCGGCAAGACGATCGTCGAGCCCAACATGGAGATCTGGAGCGGCGACCACTGCTCCGTATACCCGCCGCTCGTCCAGGGCATCCTCTTCAGCAACTTCAAGCTGAACGCCAAGGGCGCCTACATGGGCGACGTGATGCCGACCATCCTCGACCTCTACGGCGTCAAGCCGACGACCAACCTGGATGGGAAGAGCTTGCTGGTGAAATAGTTGGATCCGGGGCGGCCCAGCGGGCCGCCCCGATCTCGATTCCCTACGGCTGCCAGGTGTCGTTCCGGCTGCCCGATCCCGTGCTGGGCACCGTGTAGCTCCGGTTCGAGCCCCCCTCGTAATTCGAGGTGCCGCTCTGCTTCCGGAGGTACTTGTATTGGATGGCCGCGCCCTTGCTGGCGAAGAAGAAGACGGGGCCGCTCCACTGGCTGCTGCTGACGTAGTTGAGCTTGACTGCCTTCGCCGTGTCCCAGTTGCCCAGCTCGGGGACGTTGCCCACCACGTAGAGGTCCTGCCCCGGCACGGTGGAGAAGCCGTTGACGGTGAAGTCCACCCGGATGGCCTCGGAGGAGTTGCACGGCCGGGCGGCCAGGATCAGCGACGAGCGGGCCTGGACGCCGTAGGTGGCGCCGCCCATCTTCGGCAGGGGCTGCGAGTTCCAGGCGGCGACCGCGGGGTCGTAGTAGATGTTCCCCGTGCCCTCGGCCCAGTCGCCGGTGTCGGCCACCAGCCACCAGCACTTGGCGTTCGGGGCGGTGGGGATGGTGAAGGTCAGGTTCCCCCAGTAGGAGTTCGAGGCCACGTAGAGGTCCGGCGCGTCGGCGGGGCCGCCGGTCTCGGCGCTCGAGCCGTCGATCAGCCAGGCCAGGGCATGGGAGGTGGCGCTCCAGTCGGGGGCGTCCGGCGTGGTGCCGTGCCAGGCGAGGTCCTTGTAGCCGTCGGCGTCGTGGTCGGAGCCGCCCACCGCCACCGTCCGGCGCAGGCCGGGGTGGGCCTTGCGGACGGCGAGCAGCTTGCGGAAGTAGTCGTACGTCTTCACGTTCGTGGCCTGCTTCGTCCAGTCGAGCCAGGCGCATTCGTTGTCGGCCATGTAGGCGTTGTTGTTGCCGTTCTGCGTCTGGCGGAACTCGTCGCCGGCCAGGATCATGGGCACGCCGTGATGGACCAGGAGACTGGTGGCGAAGTTGCGGATCTGCCGCCGCCGCAGGATCTCGTCGCCGCCGCTGTCCCAACTGTCGTTGGTGTCGCTGCCGCTGCCCGGATCGGCGCCCGAAGAATTGCAGAGGCCGACGCCGTTCTGCTTGGTGTTGTAGGAGACCAGGTCGTTGAGCGTGAAGCCGTCGTGGGCGGTGAGGAAGTTGACGCTTTCGGGCGGCGACTGGAAGCCCGTCCAGGTGGCGCTCGCCGAGGCGCCGAGGTTGCCCACCTGGGAGTTGTCGCCCTTGGCGTACTTGCGCAGGTTGTCGCGGTAGAAGCCGTTCCACTCCATCCAGCCGCCGGGGAACTGGCCGACGCCGTAGCCGCCGGTGTCCCAGGCCTCGGCCACCACCTTGATGCCCTTGTTCTGGGCGAGCTGGGCGATGTCGATCAGCGTCTGGGCATTGGGGTTGAACACCCGGCCGTCGCTGCCCTCGCGGCCCAGCTCGTAGGCGAGGTCGAAGCGGAAGCCGTCGACGTGCATCTTGTCGACCCAGTAGGTGAGGCTGTCGAGGACGAGCTTGCGGGCCGCGGTGCGGCTGGCGTTCAGGTTGTTGCCGGTGCCGGTCGACTCCCAGTAGCAGGTCTTGTCGTCGGCCAGGGTGTAGTAGTTGGCGTTGTCGATGCCGCGCAAGTTGAAGTAGCGCACGGCGTTGCCGCCGCAGGCGCCGCCCTCGAAGGTGTGGTTGAAGACGACGTCGAGCCACACCTCGATCCCCTGGGCGTGGAGGGCCTTCACCATGGCCTTGAACTTGTTGACCTGCTCGCCCGCGACGAAGGCGCAGGAGGACGTGTCGTTGCACAGGTACTCACGGTTGGGGGCGAAGAACTGGGTGGTCATATAGCCCCAGTAGTTGACCCGGTCGGCGGTGGCGCCGCCCACGGGGTCGTCCCATTGCGGGTACTCGTGGATGGGCAGCAGCTCGACGGCCGTCACCCCCAGGTTCTTGAAATAGGCGGCCTTGGCCGCGAAGCCGTCGTAGGTGCCGCGGACCGAGAGCGCCTGGCTGGTGTCGTTGGCCGTGAAGCCGCGGAGGTGCACCTCGTAGACGACCGAATCCTTCGCCGGGACGTTGGGCTTGACGTCGCCCGTCCAACTGAAGGAGGTGTCGTTGATGACGATCGACTTCGGCATGGCCCCGGCGCTGTCGACGAAGCCATAGGTGTTGTTGCCGCCGAGGATGGCCGTCGAGTAGTGGCCGCTCACGCGCTGCGGCTCGCCGGTCACGGCCTTGGCGTAGGGGTCGGTCAGCAGCTTGTTGGGATTGAAGCGGTTGCCGTTCGAATCGGCATGGGAGATGAAGCCGAGGTTGCTGCCCGGCGTCCAGGACGCGTTGTAGGGCCAGTTGGGGCCCCAGACGCGATAGCCGTAGAGCGTGCCGGCGCCCAGGCCGGCGACCGTGACGGTCCAGATATGGTTGACGACATCCGTTTTGGTGAGCGCATAGGTGGCGGTGGGGGCCGACGCGGTGGCGGTCGCGAAGATCCAGACCTCGACCCGGGTGGCGTTCTGGGAGTACAGGGCGAACTGCACGCTGCCGCCGACGATGGTGGCGCCAAGGGGCGTCTGGGCCGCGGCGGGCAAGGCCGTGCCGGCGAGGACGAGCAGCAGGAGGACGGGCGCGAGGACTCCGGCGCGCAACCGGTGGGTGGAACGAGGGTTCATGGCTTTCTCTCCTGAACGAGGAACGGGGATGTGAACGCTGAGTCGGTGGGCCTCGCGGGCCGGGTTCCCTGGTTCCCGCGAGAGATCGACGTTCAGCGATAACCATTGTACTGCCTGGGGCCCGCAATGGATTGCTCACGAAGTGAGCAGATCGCCGGAGCGATGGCGGACGTTTTTTCCGTCTTCGATAGACAGAAGAAGTTCCCGTACTTGACAATGTGGCTACTTGGAGCTACATTGGGATTCATGAGAGAGGTAGGGATCCGTGAGCTCAAGAACCGTCTCAGCGAATACATCCGGCTGGTCCGGGAGGGGGAGGTCGTGATGGTGACCGATCGTGGTGCAGTGGTAGCGGAGTTGCGGCCGCCGGAGCCTGACAGCGAGCTGGCGCGGAAGTATCCAAAGCTGGTTGAGATGGCGCGCCGGGGGCTGGTGCGGCTGCCGCTCAAGCCGAACGGGCCGGGTGCGTATCCCCGGCTGCCGTCCGTGACGCCTCCGGGACTGGCGGCCCGCCTGATCGACGAGGATCGGGAGGATAGGCGATGAATCTCTACGCTGACTCGAGTGCGGTCCTGGCCTGGCTGCTCGAGGAAGACACCGCGGACAGCATCGAGGCGGCGTTCAATGGCGCCGAGCTCGTTCTGGCTTCCGATCTCACCCTGCTCGAATGCGATCGGGTGCTGGTCCGTGCCCATGCCTTGGGAGAGCTTTCGGAGCTCGAGATGGCCCGGCGCAGATCGATCCTGGAAGTGGTCTCGTCCCATTGGACGGTGCTGAAGATCGACCGCGAGGTCCTGGAGCGGGCGCGCCGCCGGTTTCCCTTGGAGCCTGTGCGGACGCTGGACTCCCTTCATCTGGCAACCGCTTTGACCGCGCGGTGGGCCATCGCGGATGTAGCTCTGCTGAGCCTCGACCAGCGGGTGCGGGACAACGGAGCCGCCCTCGGCTTCGACGTGCTGCCGGGCTGACCTACCCGGGCTTCGGGGTCTGGCCCGGAGCCCTCGTTACTCTCTCGGATATCCTTCCCTTCCATGTCGCGACGGGACCTCGAAGCCCTTCTGGCCTACTTGACGGAGAATGCCGGCCGGTACTCCATCGACTCGTTGCGGTCACAGATGGTGAAGGCCGGCCATGCCCCCGCCGAGGCTGACCATGCCATCTCCGTGTTCCAGGGCCGGGAGCCGGCTCCCGCGCGGCCGGTGTGGACGATCGTCCTGGCCGTGGCCCTCGTCGACGCCGCGCTGGCGGCCCTGGGCTTCGGGCTGTTCTCGCGGTACGGGATGGGGGAGGCCTCCTGCTCGGCCCTGGTGCTGGTGCCGGCGGTCTATCTGGGGGAGCTCTTCGGCGGCCTCATCCTCCTCGGCTCGGGAAGGGACCGCTGGGGGAGGGGATTGCTGCTGGGCGTCCTGCTCTTCTTCGCCCTTGGGCTCGCGGTGCTCCTCGGGCTCCTGATCCACTGGCTGGCGCGGGTGACGGGCTCCTGATGACACCGATCTTGTAATTGCCGTTCCATCGTGCTGCAATGGTAATAACATGTCCATTGCGGCCTCCCTCCCACTCGCCCGGCTCCGCTCCGCCCTTGGGCTGGAGCGGAACGTCGTCGTCATGCTGGCGGCGTTCCTGGTCCTGGGGATGGGCGAGGAGCTGTGGACGCGCTTCGTGCCCAAGTACCTGGAGCTGCTGGGGGCCGGCGCATGGGCGGTGGCGCTCTATGGGACGCTGCGGGATCTCCTCGACGCCGTCTACCCCTACCCGGGTGGCTGGCTGGCCGACCGCCTGGGGCGGCGGGCATCGCTGATCCTCTTCGCGGGGCTGGCCATCGGCGGCTACGCGGTCTACATGGTGGCCCCGACCTGGCCGTGGATCCTGGCCGGAACGGTGCTGGTGATGGCCTGGAGCAGCCTGACGCTGCCGGCGATTTTCGGTGTGCTCGGCGACCACCTCCCGGCGGGACGGCGGGCCACGGGCTTCGGGGTGCAGGCCATCCTCAAGCGGGTGCCCATCATCCTGGCCCCGCCTCTGGGCGGCTGGCTCATCGCCCGGCTCGGCTTCCAGGGCGGCATGCGGGCCGGGCTCGCGGTGACGATCGTCCTCGCGCTGGTCGGGATCGGCATCCTGCGGCGCTCCTACGTGGAGACGGCCCTGCCGGCGCCGGATCCCGAGGGCCTGGCGGGCCTCTGGCGGCGGATGGACCCGGGACTGAAGCGCCTGCTCGTGGCGGACATCCTGGCGCGCTGGGCCGAGGGCATCCCCAAGGTCTTCGTCGTCCTCTTCGTGATGGACGTCCTGGGCGGCACGGCCGCGGAGTTCGGCGGCCTGACCAGCGTCCAGATGATCGCCGCCACCCTGGTCTACCTGCCGGTGGCGCGGCTCGCCGACCGCATGAACCGCAAGCCCTTCATGCTGGCGACGTTCGCCTTCTTCGCCCTCTTCCCCCTCGCCCTGGCGACCGCCCGCGGCGCGGCCGGGCTGACGGCCGCCTTCGTGATCGCCGGCCTGCGCGAGACCGGTGAGCCGGCACGCAAGTCGCTCATCCTCGACCTCGCCTCGGCCGGGGCGCGGGGACGGGCCGTAGGTCTCTACTACCTGATTCGCGGCCTCGCCGTGTTCGCCGCCCCGCTGGCGGGCGGCTGGCTCTGGATCCTCGACCGGCGGCTGCCGTTCTACGTCGCGTTCGGTGTGGGAGCCGCCGGCTTTCTGGTGCACGCCTGGTGGGGTCCGAGCGGCGCGCCCGGCATTCCCGAAAAGAGCGGATAGGATCTCCGGTCATGCAGTGGCTCGGACTCTCCTACACCCTCCCCTCGGCATCGGCGTCGAGCAAGCGGGTGGCCGTCTGGCGGCGGCTGCAGAAGCTCGGGGCGGTCTCGCCCACCGGCTCGCTCTACATCCTGCCCGCCGGCGAGGATAGCGCCGAGGCTCTGGGATGGCTGGCCCAGGAGATCGAGGACGGCGGCGGCGAGGCTCTGGTGCTGCGCGTCGACCGTTTTGAGGAGACAGCCGAGCAGGCGGCCGAAGCGCGGCTGATCGAGCTGTTCCGCGCCTCCAGCGACGAGGAGTACCGAAAGATCGCCGCCGAGGCCGAGGAGGCGCTGGAGCCGGCCGGCCAGAAGGGCCTGAGAGAGCGCCTCGAGAAGCTCCGCCGCCGCTTCGGCGAGGTGGCGCGCATCGACTTCTTCCAGGCGCCCGAGGGACCACGGGCCACCGCGGCGCTGGCGCGCATAGAGGCCGCCCTGAGCCGTGGCGATGGCGCCTCGCGCGAGGTTCCCGCCGCCGAACGGAGCCGTTACCAGGGCCGGCGTTGGGTCACCCGGCCCCATCCGCACGTCGACCGCCTCGCCTGCGCGTGGCTGATCCGCCGCTTCGTCGATCCCGCCGCCGAGATCCGCTACGCCGAAGCTCCCGAGGAGGGCGAGGTCTCCTTCGACATGCGGGACGCCGACTTCGGCCATCGCGGCAACCTCTGCACCTTCGAGACGATGCTCGCCGCCTTCGCGCTGGGCGACGACCCTGCCCTGGCCGCTCTCGCCGCCATCGTCCACGAGATCGACCTGCGGGATGGCGCCGCCGCGTCTCCCGAGGTTTCCGGCGTCGACGCGATCCTCCAGGGCTGGTCCATCGCCGGCTGGCCCGACCCCGAGCTCGAGCGCCATGGCATCGCTCTTTTCGAGGGGCTCTATACGGCGCTGCGGCAGACCCGCTCCGTCAAGCCATCTTCCCGAAAAAAGAAAAAGCCGTAAGGCGGCGCGCGGTTATCGTCTGTCGGATCTTCGCCTTGGAGGCAGGCCTTCCACCTCGTCGAGAACATCCTGCAGATCGTGCAGGTCGCCATGGAGGACGTTGAGGACGGGGGCGAGGCTCGGCAGGGAGGGGAGGTGAGTCCCTCTCTCATAGGCGGAGAGCATGGCCTTCGTGATGCCCGCGGTCTCGGCGACCACCGTCTGAGTCAGGTGCCGGCGACTGCGAAGAAGGCGGAGGGCCTTTCCAAAAGATACGGGATCGTCCAAGGACATGCCCATACGGTACCGCGGGTCGTTCAAAAAAGCAACTGGCTCGATCTGGAGGGGCGATGGAACGTAGCTCCGGCCGTCGGCGCCTACCGTTTGTCGTACTGCTCGTCGCTGACCTTTTCCATCCAGTCGACGGCTTTGCCATCCAACGCTTCGTTGATGGCGATGTGTTGCATGGCTGTAGTCGGCGACGCGCCGTGCCAGTGCTTTTCGCCCGGCTCGAACCAGACGACATCGCCGGGCCGGATCTCCTCGATCGGCCCGCCCTCACGCTGCGCAAGGCCGCAGCCAAAGGTGACGATCAGCGTTTGCCCGAGTGGATGCGTGTGCCATGCGGTGCGCGCGCCGGGCTCGAACGTGACGGCGTTGCCGGCCGCTCGCGCCGACGCGTTTGCTGCGAAGAGAGGATCGATACGGACGGTGCCGGTGAACCAATCGGCCGGGCCCTTCCCCGAGGGCTGCGAGCCGCTTCGCTTGATCTGCATCGTACGTCTCCTTAAGTCAATACCTGGCGCGACGATGGGCTCGCCGCCGCAGGCTCGACGTCCTCGGCATCGTACCAGGAGCCGAAGTCGCTGAGCCGGGGGAATGAAGAAACAATCCAAGCCTTTTCAGACAAACTTCTCCCTCTTCTCCCGGCGGATGGGAGGGAGGCGGGGAGAAGAGGGCCGGGGTGATGAGGGCGCCCACGGGACGACGGCCTCTATCTGGCAAAGTAGTTTTAGGCCGGCCGGCGCTCCCTTACAGCAACTTGTCCGGCGTGATCGGCAGCTCCCTGATACGTTTGCCCGTGGCGTGGAAGACGGCGTTGGCGATGGCCGCCGGGATGCCGACCATCCCGAGCTCCCCCATGCCCTTGACGCCGAGCGGGTTGACGATCTTGTCGTCCTCCTCGACGAACATCGTTTCGATCATATGAACGTCCGCGTTGACGGGGACGTGGTAGTGCTGGAGGTTCGGGTTCATGATCCGTCCGTAGCGGTGATCGATTTCCGTGGCTTCCTGGAGCGCCATCCCGATGCCCCAAACCACGCCGCCGATCTCCTGGCTGTGCGACGCCTTGGGATTGATGATCTTGCCGCAGGCCGTGACCTCGATGGCGCGCGTGACGCGGACGTTGCCGAGATCCGGGTCCACCTTCACCTCGACGAACTGCGCGCCGTGCGCCAGCAGCGCGTACTTCTCGCGCTCCGGCGACGGGCGCGACTCGAACGTCTCGGTAATCTCCGTGAGATCGTTGCGCCTCATGACTTCGGAGACGCTGACGAAACGTGACGGGTCGCTCTTGAGCCGCAGCCGGCCGTCGAGCATCTCCACGTCCGAGGCGGCGGCGGCTCGCAGCGGCGAATTCGCTTCGCGGTTCGCGAGCGACAACAGCCTCGCGCCGACGGCCAGCGCCGCGCCGTACACGGCCGAGCCGACGCTCGACGTCGTCTGCGAGCCCCCCTGCGACGGCGCGCGCGGGAAATTCGTGTCGCCGAGCTCGAACTTCACCTGCTCCGGCGTCACGCCCAGGTACTCGGCGGCGATCATGGTCATCACCGTGTAGGTGCCGGGGCCGATGTCGCTGGTCGCGCTGACGACGTGCGCCGTGCCGCCGGCGCGCAACGTGATCCTGGCGCTGGCGGGCCTCTGGAACGCGCCCCAGACGCCGGTGGCCATCCCCCAGCCCACCAGCAACCGGCCGTCGCGCATCGAGCGGGGCTCGGGCTTGCGGTCCTTCCATCCGAACTTCTCCGCGCCGAGCCGGTAGCACTCCCGCAGCGCCTTGCTCGACCACGGCTTCCCGCTCTCGGGGTCCACCTCGGCGTAGTTGACGAGGCGCAGCTCCAGCGGGTCGATCTTGAGCTCGTAAGCCAGCTCGTCCATCGCGCATTCGAGGGCGAACATGCCGCTGACCGCCCCGGGCGCGCGCATCCAGGTCGGCGTGTTGAGGTCCGTGCCGGTAATCTTCACCGGCGCGTAGAGGTTCGGGCAGGCGTAGACCTGGCGCGTGAAATTCGTCGTGCCGTCATTGAACTCTTCAAAGGACGACGTGTTGTGCACGGCCTCGTGGATCATCGCGGTGAGCTTCCCTGACCGCTCCGCGCCGAGCGCGACTTTCTGGATCGTGTACGGGCGGTAGCCGTGGCCGCTGAACATCTGCGTACGCGTGTAGACGACCTTGACCGGGCGCCTGAGCTCGCGGGCCGCCATCGCCGTCAGCGAGGGGTAGTAGTTCGGCCGCAGCGACGATCCGAAGGCCCCGCCGACGAAAGGCGAGACGACGGTAATGTTCTCCTCGGGGACACCGAGCCTCGAAGCCAGGTGATCGCGGACGTTGTAGACCTCCTGCGTCTTGTCGAAGATCGTGAGCTTGTCGCCCTGCCAGACGGCGATCGCCCCGTGCGGCTCCATCGGGTTGTGGTGCTCGATGGGGATACGGTACTCGGCCTCGACCTTCACCGGCGCGTTCTTCATGGCCTCCTCTGGGTTGCCGCGAGGCTTCGGCGGCGGCCCCTGCGAGGGAACGCGCGCGCGTTCGCGCACGGCCTCCGTGTCGGTCATGTGCTTCTCCGTGTTGTAGGAGACTTTGACCAGGCGTGAGGCGTAGCGCGCCTGCTCATACGTCTCGGCGACGACGAGCGCTACCGGCTGTCGATTGAAAACGATTCTGTCGGACTGGAGCGCCCGGAACGACTTGTCCTTCTCTTCCCGGGTGCCCCGCGGCGGCGCTTCCTCCGTGGAACCCGGTCCGAGCTTCGGCGTGTTCAGGTGCGTGAACACGCGGATCACGCCGGAGGAGGCTTCGGCCTCCCGCGTGTCGATCGCCTTGATCGTGCCCTTCGTCACGGTGCTCAGCACGATGAAGCCGTACGCGAGGTTCGGCACCTGGAACTCCGCCGCGTACTTTGCTTTGCCCGTCACCTTCGCCACGCCGTCGACGCGGCTCATCTCTTTTCCTATATATCTCGGCATTGGATTCCTCCGGTCAGGCCAATCTGCTCGCACGCAAGAGTGCGCGAACGACGGCCCGCTTCCCCAGCTCGACTTTGTAGGTGTTATGCGCGAGGGGTTTCGCATCCGCGAGGGCCGCCTCGGCAGCCCGCTGGAAGCTCTCCTCGGATGCGGGTTTTCCGGCGAGCGCGGCTTCCGCCTCCCGGCTCCGCCAGGGCTTGTGGGCCACGCTCCCGAGGACGACGCGCGCCTGCCGGATCGTGCCGCCGTCAAGCTCCAGGGCGGCGGCGACCGCGACCAGTGCGAAGGCGTACGAGGCGCGGTCGCGGACCTTCAGGTAATAGGAATTCTTCGCGAAGTTGGACTTCGGCAGATCGATGGCCACGATGAGCTCGCCGTGCTGGAGGTTGTTGTCTTTCTCCGGCGTGTCGCCCGGCAGGCGGTGGAAATCGTTGACGGGGATCGATCGCTCACGCCCGCCGGCTCCCCGGACCCGCACGACGGCGTCGAGCGCGTAGAGCGCGTTCGCCATGTCGCCCGGATAGGTGGCGACGCACTTCTCGCTCCAGCCGAAAATGGCGTGAATCCGGTTGAGCCCTTCGCGGGCGCCGCAGCCCGTCCCGGGCTCTCGTTTGTTGCACGGCATCGCCGTGTCGTAGAAATACTGGCAGCGCGTGCGCTGCAGGAGGTTCCCGCCGTTCGTCGCCATGTTCCGGAGTTGCGCGGAGGCACCCGCGACAATGGCCTGCGTCAGGAGCGGATAGTTGTTGCGGATGAGGGGATGGTTGGCGGTTTCCGTGTTCGTCGCCAGCGCTCCGATGGAAATACCGCCGATGGAGACGCCGCCGCGCGCCGGCCTGATCTCTTTCAGATTCAGGCGCGTGAGGTCCACCAGCTCGTTGGGACGTTCGATGTCCTCTTTCATCAAATCGAGGATGTTCGTCCCGCCCGCCAGGAATTTCGCCAGCGGGTTCGCCGCGACGGCACCGGCGGCGGCGTTCGCGTCGCTTGCACGGACGTACTTAAACGGTCTCACTGGCTTCCTCCTTTCTCACGCGGGCCAACTGGTCTTCGTCGGCGAAGCGCCACGTGTGCTGGGTCTGCCTGCCGGAATGGACCTCCTGGATCGCCGCGACGATCCCCGGGTAGGCCCCGCAGCGGCAGATGTTGCCGCTCATCCGCTCGCGGATCTCGTCGTCCGTGAGCCGGGTCCCCGTCGCGGTCATCACGGTCACGTCTTCCGTGACGTGACTCACGTCGCCGCGGCGCGCCTCTTCGAGCAGTCCGACGGCGGAGCAGATCTGCCCCGACGTGCAGTAGCCGCACTGGAAGCCGTCGTACTTGATGAAGGCGGCCTGCATCGGGTGGAGCTCATCCCCCTTCGCCAGCCCCTCGATCGTCGTGACCTCCCGGCCCTCGACCGTGGCGGCGAGCGTCAGGCACGACAGGACGCGCCGTCCGTCGACCAGCACCGTGCAGGCCCCGCACTGGCCTTGGTCGCAGCCCTTCTTCGAGCCGGTCAGCGCGAGCCTTTCGCGCAGCGCGTCGAGCAGCACGACGCGTGAATCGATTTCCAGAGTTTTCGTCGCGCCGTTGACCTTGAGCGCGACCTTCACGAGATTCTCCGCCGCAGGTGCCGCGGCGGCCACCGCGCCGGGCGCAGGGCTCTGTGCCGCAAACGCTTTCTCAAGCTCCAGCAGGTCGAAGGCGAAAAATCCGAGGCCGCCGGCGATCGTCTGCCCCAGGAACGTGCGTCGCGTCTGCCCGGCGCCGCCGACACCGGTCAATGCCGGCATTTCCTCGAGCAGCGCCTCTTCGTCAGCCGTCAGCTCAGGTTCCGAGGTGTCATCGAAGTCATCGTTCATTGAGGATCCCCCTGTTCGCCTTGAGTCAAGCGTCACTTGTTCTCGAACACTTCTTTGGCCACGGTGATCGCGGACATCGCGTTCGGCCAGCCTGAGTAGAACGCCAGGTGCGTGATGGTCTCGATGAGCTCTTCCTGTGTCACGCCGTTTTCACGGGCTCTGGCGAGGTGCGACCGGAGCTGGTCGGGACGGTTCATTGCGATCAGCGCGCTGACGGTCACCAGGCTGCGGTCCCGTTGGGAGAGCTGCGGACGTGCCCACACCTCGCCAAACAGGACCCTGTCGGTGAGGTCGACCAGCTTTGGAGAGAAGTCGCCGATCAATTGTTGAGCCCGCGTAGGTTGCGTGCTCTGAGCGGAGGCATTGGGCACGGAGGACGACTCTTGTTTACGGACTAGCATGTTGTATTGCTCCTCACTGACTTTTTCCATCCAATCGGTGCTCTTGCCGTCGAGCTGTTCCACAATGGCGATGTGCGCCATTCCACTGTTTGGCGAGGCTCCGTGCCAGTGCTTTTGATTGGGTGGGATCCAGACGACGTCACCCGGCCGGATCTCGTCGATCGGTCCGCCCCATTGCTGAACGCGACCGGTGCCGGCCGTCACGATCAGCGTCTGGCCGAGAGGATGGCTGTGCCACGCAGAGCGAGCGCCGGGCTCGAATGTAACGAGCGCGCCGGATGTCCGTGACGGAGCGTTCGGCCCGAACGGAGCCTCGACGCGTACGGCCCCGGTGAAGTTTTCGGCGGGTCCCTGCCGGGAGGGCTGCGAGCCGCTTCGCGCGATGCTGAGGGTCTGGGCTGACGCGGAAGCGGCGAGAGAGAAAAAGAGGACGGTCACGGCGAGCAGTTTCATGTCGGCTCCTTCTGGCGGTTCAGTCCAGGCCCTTCTGCGCGAGAAACTGCGACAGAAGGTCGGCGATCTGGAGATTGTTGAGATCGGACATTGGGAAGTGCGTATTGCCGCGAACGCCGAGCTCGGGCAGAACCACGAGAGTGACATCGCCGCCCCGGCGGTTCACCGCATCCCGCCACAGCCGCGCCATGGCAAGAAAGACGCGCCACTGCTCCTGGCCCGGATTCACGCTCGGTTTCTCGGGAATGTTGTCCCCGTAATAGACGACGATCGGGATCTTCGTGAGCAGCATGAAGTCCGACAGGGGCACCTCGGCGGCTCTCATCGTGACGCCGGCTTGGTTCTTCAGCTCAGGGGCTTCGCCCTCCGGGAAGAAGAAGTTGCCGCCCGGCTCATAAGACACGATGGCTCGGATATTCCTGTTCTTGATCGCCGTGCTCCAGCCAAGAGCGCCGCTTTGTGAATGCGTGACGAGAATGCCCGGCCCAATGCGGTTGAATAGCTCGGAGACTGCATCTGAGTTTACTTTCATGTCGAAGGGGCCTGTATTGGGCACCATCTGCCGGAAGAACTGGTCGAGCGCCTTCGGATCGCGTGAGAACTGCACGCCCGGGAAGAGGTCCGGCCAGATGCCGAGGCGAAAAATGCCGAACCAGAGCTGCTCGTCCGGCGTGACCGCCATGGGGACCGGCTGCGTGCTGCGTGCCGCACGGCCGCGTCGTGGCTGATCGATCAGATAGACCGGAAAGCGACGGTGCAGGAAGATGTTCTGGAACCCCTCACGCCCGTCGGGCGTCGTCTCCCACGTCTTCACGGACTGCCCGTGGCCATGCCAGAACACGAGGGGAAGCTTTCTGGCATTGACGGGGATCTGGTAGAACACATAGGCGTGATCACCGTGCAATGTCTGTCCCGCGGAATCGGGTCCGGCGGGGTTGTACGCCCCCTGTTTGATCGGGTCGAAAGTGCCGGGAGCGGTGATGACCGTTCCGCCGGCCGCGAAGCTGCCCTGCTCCTGAATCATCAGCGGCGCGGGTTTCTCGTTGCCGCTTGCGGTTGCACATGCGGAGGTGATGATAGCGGCCGTGATCAGCACGAAGGTATGCAGAAGTTTCATTTCTTTTCCCTCATCACCCATCAATCCTGAACCGAGAATTCCCATTCGCATGCTGCTCCTCTCCAGACGTTGGCGGCGAGGGCCTATCCCTCGTCGTCCGCTGTGCGAAGGAACTGCGCCCAGTCGAGATCCGCCCAGTCAAGCTCCTCCTCGACGCGCTGGAACGCGGCGTCGCCAATCGTCCCGTCGGCCCGGAGCGCCACGAGCCGCCGCCGCGCGGCCTCCGTCGCGGCGCGCACGACCGCCCCGTCCGCCTCCTGGCGGTCGGTATCCCTCGCGGCCTCTTCGGGCGCGCCGAGCTCCGCTTCCGCGCGACGCAACTGCAGGTCGTAGCGATGCCGTACGAGCTCCGCGGTCTCGGCTCCCGGGCACTCCGCGGCGGCCTCCATCGCGGCCCGCAGCGTCTCGACCCGTGCGGAACGCACCTCGCGGTCCACTATCCCGTCATCCTCGAGTCGCAGGCGCAGCAGAAGCGGTCGCAGCGTGAGTCCCTGGAACACGAGCGTGCCGAGCACCACCCCGAACGCGGTGACGAGGATCAGGTCCCGATAGGGGAACGGCACGCCGCCCTCACGTCCTATCGGCAGCGCGAGCGCGGCGGCCAGCGTCACGGTGCCGCGCATGCCGCACCACCCCACCACCGCCGCGCTGCGTGCGTCGAGCGCTACCGCGTCACGCGGTCCAGGCTTTCCATTCGGATGCGGGCGGCAGCGCCAACGGCTGAACGCCGCCGCGCCGGTCACCCACACGATACGGGCCAGGATGACCGCGATGCACACCACTGCCGCCACGATCACGTAGCGTGTTCCGATCACCCCGCGCGCGGCGATGGACTTGAGCTGGAAACCCACGAGGATGAACGCGAGAACATTCAGAACGAAAACAGAGACCTCCCACACCGCCCACGCGGGAATGCGGATGCGCGCCGGCACGATCTCGGCCGCGCGGCGCGACGCCGCCATCGCGAAGACCACCAGCGCGATGATGCCCGAGAGGTGCAACTGCTCCGCGAGCAGCCAGACGCCGAACGTCCCGCAGAACTGGAACACCACCGCGGTCGAGACATCGTTGATGCGGGCGTTCACGGCGAGGGTGAGCGGTGCGAGCACCAGACCGAGAACGACGCTGCCCACCGTGACCACGAGCAGCATCGGCAGCACGCTCCATCCGGACAGGACGCCGGTGATCGTAGCGCCGACCGCAAGGCGGTAGATGAGCAGCGCGCTCGCGTCGTTGAAAAGGCTCTCGCCCTCCAGAATTACGAGCAATCGGTGTGGTGGGCGAAGCTGCTTGAGGACCGTGGTGGCGGCCGCCGCGTCCGGCGGCGCGACGATGGCGCCGAGCGCGATCGCCGCCGCCCATGGCATGTCCGGAACGAGCAGCCGTGTTACGACGGCGACGATGGCGATCGTGAGGACGACGGCGCCAAGGGCCAGGCTGGTGACCGCGCGCCAGTTCGCGCGCAGGTCGCGCGGCGAGGAGTCGAAGGCCGCGTCGACCAGGACAGGCGCGACGAACAGCGCCAGCGCAAGCTCGGGATCGAGCACGATCGTCGGCACGCCGGGGATCAGCGCCAGCGCGGCGCCGGCGAGCGCCACCAGCGCCGGATACGGCGCGCCGATCCGCCGCGCCAGGGCGGCAAGGGCGGCGCCGACCAGCAGCAGCGCGATGACGACCTCGAATACTCTCATCGCTTCGTCAGGCCTCCCGAGTCATCTCGATCATCGTTCGCCGGAACCCCGCGCGAGTGAAAAGGCGCTGCGCGGACTCGTTCCGATCCGCGGTCGAGAGCACGACCCGGGGCGCGCCTTTCGCCTCGAGGGCCTCCAGTGTCGCGTCGAGCAACGCCCGGCCGACGCCCTGCCCGCGATGGGCGGGATCGACCACGATGTCATGCAGCACGCCGGCCGGCCCGCGCAGCGACATGTAATCGTTCCCCTCGACTCCCGCGTACGTATAGCCCACCACCTCGCCGTCGCGCTCGGCGGCAAGGATGACGATGTTCGGCTCCTCGAGCTGCGTCCCGAGAAACGAGCCGTATCCGTGCTCCGTCCGCGGCGTCGCGGCGATGAAGCGGTCCGGGTCGAAGTCGTGGTGCGTACGGACGAGGAGCGCGCCGAGCCGCCCAATGGCTTTGAGGTCCGCGGGCGCCGCGGGGCGAATGAGAATGGCCGGCAAGCTCATTTCTCCGTGCTTCAACGGTCGATCGTTCGTTGTGCACCCTCGGAGTACCGGGCCCCTTGCACCGTGATCTGAGAAGCGGCGTTTTCGATTTCGCGGAGATCGCTCCCGGTGAGCTCGACGGAGGCCGCCACGACGTTCTCCTGCAAGCGATGCAGCTTCGTGGTGCCAGGAATCGGTACGATCCAGGGCTTCTGGGCGAGGAGCCAGGCGAGCGCGATCTGGGCGGGCGTCGCGCCCTTGCGCTGAGCGATGCTCTCGATCAGATCGACCAGCGCCCGGTTCGCCTTCCGGGCCTCCGGGTCGAAGCGGGGGACGGTGTTGCGGAAGTCGGTGCTAGCGAACGAGGTGTTCTCGTCGATCTTGCCCGTGAGGAAGCCCTTGCCCAGCGGGCTGAAGGGAACGAAGCCGATCCCGAGCTCCTCCAGGGTCGGGAGGATCTCCTCTTCGGGTTCTCTCCACCAGAGCGAGTACTCGCTTTGAAGGGCCGTGACGGGCTGGACGGCGTGCGCGCGGCGGATCGTCTGCACGCCCGCCTCCGAGAGGCCGAAGTGCCTGACCTTGCCCTCCTGGATCAACTCCTTCACCGCCCCCGCCACCTCTTCGATGGGCACGTCCGGGTCGACCCGGTGCTGATAGAACAGGTCGATGGCGTCGATGTTGAGCCGCTTGAGCGACGCTTCCGCGACCTCCTTGACGTGCTCGGGCCGGCTGTTCAGGCCGGCCTGCTTGCCGTCGGCGTCGATGTTGAACCCGAACTTGGTGGCGATCACCACCTGCTCGCGGATGGGCGAAAGCGCCTTGCCCACCAGCTTCTCGTTCGTGAAAGGACCGTAGACCTCGGCGGTGTCAAAGAAGGTGACGCCGAGGTCGACGGCCGACCGGATCACGGCGATCATCTCCTGCTCGTCTTTGGCCGGTCCGTAGCCGAAGCTCATTCCCATGCAGCCAAGGCCGATGGCCGAGACTTCCAAGTTGCTGTGGCCAAGTCTGCGCTTCTGCATTGTTTCTCCTTTCGTTACACGGCCATTGCGGCGGGCTCTCGGTCGAGATCGAGGGATGTCGAGAGGTCCCGGTGCGCGTCGATCTGTGCCTTCAGGTCGGCGACCTTCTGCTCGGCGGTGGCGATAGCGTCGGCGCCGGCGATGAAGCGGCGCGGCGGCGGCTCCTGGCTGGCGATCGTGATGAGCGCTCGCGCGAGCTTAGCCGGATCGCCGGTTTGCAGGCCATTCTGGGCTTTCCAAAACTCGAGCTGCTTCGTTCTGCGCTCGTCGTAGTCCTCGATGGACGGCTCGGCGTAGCTCGTCGATCTCTCGGTGAGGAGCTCCGTGCGGAAGAACCCCGGATTGACGATGGTGGTGGTAATGCCAAACGGCGCGATCTCGGCGTGCAGCGACTCCATCCATCCCTCCAGGCCGAACTTCGACGCGGAGTAGGCGGTGCAGAATTCGAAGCCGACGAGGCCCGCGCTCGACGAGATGGAGATGATGTGCCCCGAGCGCTGCTTGCGCATCACCGGCAGGACGGCGCGAGTGACGTTCATCGGGCCCATGAGGCTCGTCGCCAACTGCCGCTCCATCTGCTCTGGCGTCAGCTCCTCGAAGTAGCCGGCATAGAAGCTGGCAGCATTGTTGACCAGCACGTCGATGCGGCCGAACCGGTCGACAGCGGCCCGCACCGCCGCCTCGGCATCGCCGCGTTGGGTCACGTCCAGCTTGACGGCCAGCAGGTCGTCCGACGGACCCAAGGCCTTGGATACGCCGTCGCGGTCACGGCCGGAGGCCACAACCGCGTGGCCGGCTGCCAGGGCTGCCTTGGCGAAATCGACGCCCATGCCACGGCCAGCGCCGGTGATAAACCAGATCTTCCTGTTACTCATGACAGCTCCTTTTCAGAGGCGGGAGACAACGAGGCGGAAGACCACCGCTTGGCTCCGAACGAATGTGCAAATTTCACGCCGAAACAAGCCTGCGTGCGCCCGTCCCAGTGAGCCCATGGTAGGGGCTCCGCGGCGCGGGGCGGTAGGACAATCCTCGAAGATCCTTGGACGATCCTGCAAAACTTTGGAAGGTGTATCCAGAGTCCGCCGGAGGGGGCTAGGATAGGAACATGGACACGATACGCCTTCAGGGATCCGAGCGTGGAGCGCATCGGGAGCACGCTTACCGGGAGGAGTTGGCGGAGCGGATCGCACGGGCCATCCCGGAGGACGGCATGGTTGAGCCGCTGAAGGGGCTTCATCTCAACCGCTCCTCCACCCCGACCGAGCCGCTCCATGGAGTCTCCAAGACTTCCTTCTGCGTGATCGCGCAGGGCAGTAAGGAGGTGCTGCTGGGCGACAGCCGCTACCGCTATGACCCAGCCCATTACCTGCTCGCCACCGTGGAGCTGCCCGTCGTGGGCCAGGTTCTCGAGGCGTCGGCGGAACGGCCGTATCTGAGCCTCCGCCTGGATCTCGACCCGGCTCTCGTCGGCTCGGTGATGGTGGAGGCGGGGCATCTCTCCTCCCGGAGCCAGGGCGACGTGCGGGCGCTGAACGTGAGCCCGCTGGACGCGGACCTGCTGGATACCGTGGTCCGCCTGGTGCGGCTCCTGGACTCGCCGGCCGAAGCACGGGTTCTACGGCCGCTGATCACGCGGGAGATCGTCTACCGGCTGCTGATGGGAGAACAGGGAAACCGGCTCCGTCACCTGGCGCTCCTGGGCGGTCACACCGACCGCATCGCGGATGCCGTCGAGCGGCTCCGCAGGGACTTCAACCAGCCGCTACGGATCGACAGCCTGGCGCGGGAGCTCGGGATGAGCGTCTCTGGCTTTCACCACCACTTCAAGGCGGTCACGGCGATGAGCCCCTTACAGTTCCAGAAGCAGCTCCGGCTCCAGGAGGCCCGGCGCATCCTGCTCGGCGAGAACCTGGATGCCGCCAGTGCCGGCCTCCGGGTGGGCTACGACGACGCCTCGCAGTTCAGCCGGGAGTACAAGAGGCTGTTCGGACAGCCCCCCATGCGGGACCTGGATCGGCTGCGCGAGGCGGCGGGGAGGTAGGCTCGCTCCTTTCCCTCCGGAGGCGGCTTTCCGGCTTCCGGAGGGAATCCAGGGGACCTCGAGGTGGAGCCTACGCCGATCTGGTGCTTTAACGGGCTGCCGGTCGGTTGCTGTTGTCAAAAACAATCCGGCGATAGGTCGCAGAACCCGCGATCTGAACTTACCATTGTGCAGTGCCGTTCGCCGTCCGCGTCATGGCAGGTGCAGTAGCAATCAAACCCTTTCGCATTGATCGAGCGTAGTCGATCAAGAGGGACCCCGGCTGTGAAGTTCGAGGTGCCGGGTAGCCATGTATCGGGGTGCAGATCGCCATTGGTATCGACGAAGGCAGATTCCATCGGCTTCAAGATCTTGCCGTCGGGGAAGGTCCACGGGATGGGCTTCCCAGGAAATGTGACTCTCCCCTTGAGCTCGAGCTTGCGTGAGCTCGTGCCCCGCACGGGCACAAAGGTCAAGCGCACATTGGCGGCAAGGGGCGCGCGGAAGATCCCGCCACCCGCTTCGCTGAGGTGGATCCGCATCTTCGTGATGGGCTGCTTGCCGTCCAGCGTGATGTAGACGTGATAGGCGCCACAGGAACTCTTAACGGGAGAGATGCTCACCATTGACAACGCCCGGAACCGAATGCGGGTCTCTGCAGCACCGTTGGCATCGAACACCGCCTCGTCCAAGCGCTCGACAATGGTATCCGTATTCCGGAGTTGCCCCGGAATACCGGTCTCAACGGGAAGGCCCTTGAGGGCTACCCGGCCAGTGAACGTCGTAGAGGAGTCGCAGAAGAATCCGGCAGGGATAGGATTCTTGGAGAAGTTATAATAGGTAGATCCACCTCCAAGAGTCGCGAAAACGTCAATTCCTGGCTTGATTGCAGGAGCGGCGCTGGACAAGTCAGACATACCAAACAGAAGCACAACGGCGAAACCAACAGACCTTTTCATGTGAGCCTCCTCTCGAAGCTGGCCGTTAAGAGGCGCCTGAGCGCACCTGCGAAGAGCCATCAGATCTGGCCCGGCCTCTATATTTTAAGGTACTTCCGAAAGAATAAACGGGACAAATTCCAGCCTCCCCTCGGTCCGGTCCGGTTGGAGGCATGAAATGACTGAGTTCCGCCTCGACAGAGCAGGTCCTCCAGGAGCACCCGCCAAAAGGTGCCAGGACCGGGCGAAGCGCCTGGCACGGCACGAGAGAGGTTCCAGGCAATTCGAGAGAGTAGTGCGGCTCCTGGACTCGCCTGCCGAAGCACGGATTCTGCGGCCGCGCTGATCACGCGGGAGATCGTCTACCGGCTGCTGATGTGGAACTTCGATTTGTCAAAATAGAAAGGGACATCTGTCTCGAATTGAGGTATACTACGCTCAGTCGCCGCGGAGTGAAACAATCCACATTGGCTGGTGAAACCTCGCCCGCCAACCACCCGGCGCCGGGCGTGCGCAGCGGCGGCACACTTCCGGCGCGCTACAAGGAGAAGAAATGAAAGCAAGAATGTTTCTGCTGCTGCTGGCCGCGGTCCTGACCGTCGCCGCCTGGGAGCCCGCCTCCTCCAGCGCCGAGGACTGCCCGGTCCATCCTTGCTCGTACTACGTTGCCCAGTGCCAGAACGCTGGCGGCACGGTCCTCTCGCTGACTTCCCACCAGACTTGTACGCTCAATGGGAGAGACTACACCGTCCGTAATCTCCTCTGCCAAGTCCCGCCGGCGACCTTCTGGGATGAGGTTTGCTATCAGTAGGTGGTCTCCCTTGTGAGCATCGAGCCATGCGGCCGCGCGGGCGCGCAAGGACCGTGTGCGGGGACCGCCCTGGCTCAGATCCTTCACCGCCTGCCGGGCCAGCCCGATCGCGCGGCTGGGATCCGTCCGGATGAGGGCGCGGGCGAGGGCGAACCGCAGCCGGCCGACGAGGGCGGGATCGCTGGCCGGATTGCCGAGGGCCAGGCCGGCCTCGGCAGCCTGGCGCGCAGCCGCGAGATCGCCGGCCGCGAGCTCGGCTTCCGCCCGGGGAGCCAGGATCTGGACCGTCTCCAGCTTCGCGGCGCCGGGCATCCCGGCGGCCTCGGCGAGGATGGAGCGGGCGCGCGCCGTCCGGCCTCTCGCGAGCTCGACCTCCCCCTCCAGGCGCCGCAGCGTAATGAAGACCGGATGCGCCGGCGGCAGCGTCCCGGCCACGCCCCCACGGCAGCGGGCGAGGCTGGCGGCCGCGGCTTCGGTGAGCAATTGCGCCAGCTCGGCGTCGGACCGGGCGCACCACGCTTCGACCACGAGGTGGTGTCCCTCTCCGTACCCCTCGCGCACCAGCGCCACCGTCCGGTCGAGAGCCGCCAGGGCCTTCTCCGGCTCGTCGAGGACGATGTAAATCTGCCCGGATAGGATCATCGGATAGGCGATGTCCCGGAACCGCGCCCCGTAGTACCTCTCCTGGATGCGGACCACCCTTTGCGTGAGCCCGACCGCTTCGCGGTAAGAGCCCGCGTACGCGAGCTCCGCGGCCAGGTTGAACAAAGGATTGGCGACGATGGGGCTGTCCGGACCATAGGCGCGCTCCCCGATCGACAGGGCGCGCCGCAGGAGCGCCATCGCCGTCCGCGAGCCACCTTCCTCGCCACCGACCGCCACCGCCAGATTGCTGAGGATCGGCGGCAGGCGGGTGCTCTCCTTCCCCCAGAGCCGCTCGGCCAGGGCGAGCGACCGGCGGTAGCGGCGCGCGGCTTCCCGGCTGTCCCCCTCCGCCTGCGCCGCCGCGCCCAGCGACTGCAGGACACGGACCTCCACCTCCTCGTGGCCGGGACCGAGCGCCGCGAGGCCGGACTCGGCAAGGTCCCGCCACAGCCGCGCGTCCGCGAACCGGCCTTCGACGAGCCCGATGTCCCTGGCCAGTAATCCGAACATCCGGGCCTGGCCGATGGGGTCCGCCGAGGCGACGGCGGCCCGCAGCGCGGCTTCGAAGTCGGCCTGGGCTCCCGGTAGTCCGCTGTCCATCCGAATGGAGCCGCGGATCTCGTGCGCCCGGAGGACCAGCGGCAGATATCCGAGACGATCGGCCTCGGCGACCAGCCGGTCGACGCGGGCCACGTCCGGCACCCCTCCGGTCTCCAGCAGAGTGAGCTGCTCCTCCAGCCTGTCCCGCAGGGGGACCATGGCACGCCGGATCCGCGCATCCGGCGCCGGTGCCTTGAGGTCGCGCAGCACGCGGACGTCGGCGCAGCTTCCGAGATCGGAGAGCCCCTGGACGGCCCGGATCGCCGGTTCGAGAGAACGGTCTTGCCAAGCCTCGAGGCGGGAGATCAGGGCGCGCAGCTCGGCCCGGCGCGCATCCAGGCAGAGCCGTTGCCGGTCGCGCACCAGACCGGTTCCGTCGCGGAGCGCCGTGCGATGACCGTCTTCGTCGATGGCCCGCCACCGCGCCGCGTACGTGTCGATCTCGCTCTCGAGCAGGGAGGCGACCTGGGCTCCGGTCGCCGGATCGGGCCTCAGAAAGCCCTGGCGGACCGACTGCCGCTGCGCCGCGTTCCAGACGCCGGCCAGGCGGTCCGGCGGCGGGGCCTGAGCCGGCCGTCCCAGGAGCAGGATCGCCGCCGCGGCGAGCGGCACGGTGACCGCCGCGAAAAGCAGCACGCGAGGCCGGCGCAAGGCTGCTTCGAGCCTCCCGAGCAGCTCTGGCATCGTCGCGAAGCGGTTCTCCGGCCGGGCGTCGAGGCCGCGCCGCAACAGAGCCAGGAGACGCCGGGGCACGCGCCTTCCGTCCTGCGGCGGCGCCATGGCGCCCCGTCCCACCCGCTCCAGATAGAGCGCCGGGCTGTCGGCCGGTCTATCCGCCGGAAAGGGCACCGTGCCGTAAAGCGCACGGTAGAGAGCGGCGCAGAAGCTGAATTGATCGCTGCGCGGATCGACGGCGACGCCCAGCAGCCTCTCCGGCGCGAGATAGGCCGGAGTGCCGCGCACCGCCTCGTCCGGCGGCTCGGTATCCGGCTTCCCTAGCGGCCTCCCCAGCGCCCGGGCCAGGCCGAAGTCCGCGATGAGGGCCTTTTCTTCCGCCGTCACGAGGACGTTGCGCGGCGAGAAGTCGTGATGGACCATGCCCGCGGCGTGCGCCGCCGCGAGCCCCCGTCCCGCCTGGACGAACACGCGCAGGACGGCGCGCCAGCCCCGCTTGTCGAGCTTCAGCCAGTCGTCCAGCGTGACCCCGTCGATCAGATCCATGGCCAGGAACACGTCGTGCCCTTCGCCGCCGACGTCATGGACGGCGACGATGTTGGGGTGCGACAGCCGAGCCATCGCCTGGGCCTCCCGGCGCAGCGCCTCGCGGGCCGCGGGCGAGCCGTTCTCCAGGCGGACCAGCTTGAGCGCGACCTTCCGGTCCAGCTCCGGATCGTAGGCGGCGAAGACCACTCCCATGCCGCCGCTGCCCAGGCGGTAGAGGATCACGTAGCGGCCGAGGCGCGACCCCACGCTCCCGATCCCCGCGCCGTCCGTCCTCTCCTCGCCGCCGGCGGGCACTGAGACGGCGTTCTGCTCCTGCAACTCCGGCATCGTCTGCGTCGCGTCGCGCCATCTCCTCATGCACCCCTCCGCTTGAAATGGCTCCCCTGTGCGAGTGTAGGATGCGTCAGAAGCCTTTCAGCCCCGGCCATCCCTGTGGACGATCCTCGACCCGATTCCGGCAGCGCCTTCCGGCTCCTCGGCCACCTCGACGGCGTCGAGCTCGCCCTCGACCTCGCCGCCGGCGCCAATTCCGTCGGCAGCCATGCCCCGGCCCGGCACGTGCTGCCGTTCGCGGGAGTCTCACGGCGCCACGCCGTCCTGGTCGTCGAAGGAGATCGGGTGACGATTATCGACCAGGGGAGCAAGAACGGCACGTTCCTCAACGGCAGCAAGGTGCGCCGCGCCGAGCTCTCGCCGGGCGACCGGCTCGCCTTCGGTCCGCTGGAATTCCGCTTCCGGCGCCTCGACGACGCTGCCGACCGGCTCGCCATCGAGATCACCCCCGCCGCCCCCGCCGATCGCCCCCCGGGCCCCATGGAAACTGTTACGGTCGAGGCCTCGGCCGCGTTTCACCGGCGCCAGGACCGCCCGCCGAGCAAATCGGCCGACGCACGCCTCATCTTTCCCGCCGGCCATGTGCCGGGCACCGCGCCGGAAATGCGCGAGATCTACGCGCAGATCCAGGCCGTGGCGCGCTGGGACGTCTCCATCCTCCTCGTCGGCGAGACCGGCGCGGGCAAAGAGCCCCTGGCCGAAGCCATCCACCTCTCGTCGTCCCGCGCCGGCATGCCGCTGGTCGCGATCAACTGCGCCGCGATTCCGGCGGAGCTGCTCGAAGCCGAGATGTTCGGCATCGGCGCGCGCGTCGCCACGGGCGTCAATCCGCGCCGCGGACGCTTTCAGGAAGCGCACGGCGGCACCCTCTTCCTCGACGAGATCGGCGAGATGCCGCTGGAGTTGCAGTCCAAGCTGCTGCGCGTGCTCCAGGAGCGCCTCGTACGCCCCCTCGGCGAGCCGCCCGCGCCGGTCGACGTGCGGATCGTGGCCGCCACCAACGTCGAGGTGCCGGCCCTCGTCGACAGCGGCCGGCTCCGGCGCGACCTCTACTTCCGGTTGGCCGGCCTCCTGGTGCGGGTGCCTCCCCTGCGCCGCCGCGTCGAGGACATCCCGCTGCTGGTCAAGGGGATGGTGAGCCGGTTCGCCGCCGAGATGGACAAGCCCGTGCGCGGCGTCACCGAAGGAGCCCTGCGGGCCTTGCTCGACGATCCCTGGCCCGGCAACGTCCGGGAGCTTGAAAACGTCCTGCGCCGCGCCGTCATCTTCTGTCCCTCCGGCGGCGCCATCGACCGGCCCCTCCTCGACCGCATCCAGCCTCCTCCGGCACCGCCGGGCGCCGGCCCGGAAGAGCCGGCTCCGGCTTCTTCGCTCAATCTGGACACCCTCGAGCGCTCCGCCATCCGGCAAGCCCTGGCGCGAGCCAACGGCAACCAGGTCCAGGCCGCGAAGATGCTCGGGATCTCCCGCCACAGCCTGCGCCGCCGCCTCCAGCACCTGGGGGACTGAGCGGGTTCGCGCAGCGGCCTGCGCGAGGTGCTCGGATCCGCGCACCCGGCGCGCCTCGCGCGAGGCCGCTCAGCCACGTAAACCTTTTTCCGGTAAGGAGTTCCATGCCTGGCCTTGCGACTGGCAGACCGCCTGCAATGAGCGCCCTCTGGCATTCAGAGCAAGCTGTTTGAGCGGCGTGGCGCCATTCCGGCGCGAGGCCGCGATTGGAAAAGGAGACCTCGGATATGAGCAAGCTTCTCACCGCCCTGATGTGTGCCCTGATCCTCACCGGGTTCGGAGCCCTTGCCGCCGCGGAGCCGAGCCAGGCCGTCGCGCCGGCACCCGCTGCGCAGCCCCTCCTCGAGCCCGCGGCCTTCATGAGCCAAGTGGCTTGCCAGCAGGCCCTCCCCAACTCTCTGATGCCCGCGCCTCTGCAGAAGGCCGGCTGCGCGGGCGGGGAGGGTGGCCCGTGTGACACCAGCACCCAGTGCAAGGGCTACGTCTGCCATATCGGTGAGGTCCGCTATTGCTTTGGCAGCACCGGGAGCGGGTGCAACGGGTGGTGCGGCTGCTGGTGATGGGCGGGACGGACCCGGAGCCTCTAAAACCGCTTCAGACAACGAAAGGAGAAGCAGGATGAACATTCAGCAGTTTGCCCAGCAGTTGACCGAGAAGGAAAATCAGTCGCCCCTCTGGGAGGCTCTCCAGGCCCTGTGCGACGCCGGGGTGGAACAATTCGAGAATGCAGGGTTCGACGGTTGGATCCCCTGGGGTGTGAACGATCCGCCGGGCTTCGTAGAGGCCTGACCCTTTCGTAGAGACCGTCGCCGAGCCGGTGACGGGTTGGAATAGGCCCGTTTCCCGCTACGGAAGACTCGCCGACCGGAACGAGAGGCCCGTGGACCCTTACGGGAGGCTCGCCGACCGGAACGGGTGAGCTTTTCACCGGAACGGAAGGCTCGTGCCGGCCGGCGAGACTCCCGCGGAGGCGAACGGCTTGCTCGTTCCGACGGCCGAGCCTTCCGCGGCAGTGAAAAGCTGGCCCGTTCCAACCCGCGAGCCTCTCGTCCCGGTAAAAAACCCGCTCGTTCCGGTCGGCGAGCCTCCCGTAAGGGTCCACGGGCCTCTCGTTCCGGTCGCGAGCCTTCCGTAAGGGTCAACGAGCGACTCGTTCCGGCCGGCGAGCCTTCCGTAGAGGGAAACGGCGGGCTCATTCGTCACTGCGACTGCAAGGCCTCGGCTGGATGGACGGCGGCCGCACGGCGCGCGGGTATCCAGCTCGCGATGAACGCGACGACGAGGAGTGCCACGGGCGTCACGCTCAGCGTCAACAGGTCGGTCGGACCTACGGCATAGAGCAACCCGCGTAGCATCCGCGAGGTAGCGAGCGCGCATGCCGTGCCGATCACGATGCCGAGCCCGGCGAGACGCAAGCCGTCCAGCGAGACCATGCGGCTCACGTCTTCCGGTCGAGCGCCGAGCGCCATCCGAATGCCGAGCTCGCGGCGGCGGATGCTGACGCTGTACGCCATGATGCCGTACAGGCCGACGGCTCCGAGCAGGGACGTCACCATGCTGGCAATCGCGAGTAGCACGACCAGCGCGCGGGCGCGCGCCGACGCGTCATGCACGAGCTCGTTCAGCGAGCCCTCGTCATAGGTTGGGATGGCGGCGTCGAGCGAACGTACGATCCGGCGGATGGCCGACAAGGTCTCGCCCTCTCGGGCATCGGTGCGGACGACCAACGAGAGCGCGGGCGGCAGCGACGCGCTGGCTTCCGGCTGCGCGGCGGTGACGATGGGGAAGTACGCAATATCGTTCGCCGGCTCCTCGAGGCGGTCGTAGTGCGCGTCGCCCACCTCGCCGACGATGGTGTACCAGCGGCCACCGAACGGGCGAACGCGCTTGCCGAGCGGACTCGCGCCGGGCCAGTACCGCTCGGCAAAGGCATGGCTCACGATCGCCTCGGCCGATGGATGGGTGGCGTCCTGCGGGCCGAACGTCCGGCCGCGGCGCAGTGGGATGCGCAGTGCCTGGAAATAGTGGCCATCCACGTGCGCGACGGCGTGCTCGGCCCCGCCGGCGTTCGCCTGCGGCCGATCGTCCTCGACCTCGATGGCAACGTCGTGACGGTCGCCGCTGAGGGGCACCCAGTCGGTCAGTGCCACATCGTGCGCCCCTGGAATCGCCCGTGCCTGGCGGACCAGGGCCTCGAAGAAATTCAGGCGCGAGGCGGCACCGCCGTACCTGGTGTAGGACAGCAGGACACGGGAGGTGACGACGTGGCCGGCGTCGAATCCGGGCCGCACCTCCTGCAGGCGAAGGAAGCTGCGCGTCATCAGCCCCGACAAAGCGACCAGCACGACGGCCAGCGCGATCTGTGCGACCACGAGGGCGTCGCGCACTCGTCGTGGTGAGCGGCCGCCCCCCGCTCCGGTGCCCCCGGTGCCGGCGCTTCGAAGGATCCGCGCGATGGACGCCCGGCGCGCGCGGAGGAGCGGGAGCACGCTCACGAACAGTGCGCAGAACACGGTGATGCCCACCGCGAACGACAGGACCGGCGCGTCGACTCCGACGTCTTCCAGCCGCGGGAGCGACAGCGCCGTGCCCGTGCTCAGCACCACTCGCATGGCTACCGCGGCCAGGAGCACGCCGGCGCCACCGCCCAGGACGCTCAGCAGCACGGATTCGCTCAGCGTCAGCGCGATCATCGCCATGAAGCCGGAGCCGAGCGCGGCACGCACGGCGAGCTCCGTCTGCGCGCGCTCGGCACGCACGAGCAGCAGCCCGGCCACGTTCGTGCACGCGACGAGAAGCACGAGCAGCACGCTCCCGAACACGAACCAGAGCAGGTGTGAGAAGGGGCCGACGATCGAATCCCGCAGCGACTGCACGTGTGGCGTGATGTGCGCTCCCTGCCATGTTGCCGGCGAGGCGCCGCCCTGGACGTAGTCGCCGACGTGGGTCAGCACGCGCGCGAGGTCAGCCCGCGCGGCCTCGGCCGACACGTTGCGCCTGAGCCGTGCGATGCCGGCAAGATTGAGCGTGGCGGGCCGCGTATGTGCCGGGTCGAGCGCGAGCGGCAGCCAGAGCTCTACGTGGCGCGCGGGATACCCGAAGCGCGGCGGCATGATCCCGACGATCGTGCGCGGAACATCGTTCACCACGACCTGTCGACCGATGGCATCCGGGTCGCCGTGAAGGCGTTCCTGCCACATGTGGTGCGACACGACGGCGACCCGCTCGGCGCCGGGCCGGTCTTCTCCCGGGGCGAACCCCCTGCCGAGCGCCGGGCGAACGCCCAGGACGTCGAAGAAGTTCGCCGTGACGCGCGCGCCACGGACGCGAACGGCGGTCTGGCCTGCCTCCGAGGCGCCAAGGTCGCCGTCGTCGAATCGCCATGCGGCGACACCGTCGAACGCCCGCGCTTGGGCTTGGTAGAGCATGACCATGGCGTCGGACGGGTCCACCGTCGCGCGCCCGGCGTTGCTGACCGTATGCGTCAGCCGCGTGAGGCGGTCCGGTTCCGGGTATGGGAGCGGCTCGAGCAGGATGCTGTTCACGAGGCTGAACACGGCCGTCGTGGTGCCGACGCCGAGCGCGAGCACGAGGACCACCGCTCCGGCGAAGCCCGGGGCGCGCCGAAGGCGGCGCGCCGCGAACCGGAGCTCGGACCCGGCGAGGATCGTTCGCATTCCTCCTATTGGACGCCCAGCAGCTCGACCTTGAAGACGAGTGTGGCGTTGGGAGGGATGCCGCCTGTGCCCTGGGCTCCGTAGCCGAGGGTTGGGGGGATGATCAGAGTCCGCTTCTCGCCGACCTGCATGTCGGCCACACCCAGATCCCAACCTTCGATGACCCGCCCCTGCCCGAGAGCGAACTCGAAGGGCTCTCCGCGATCGCGCGAGCTGTCGAACTTGGTACCGTCCGTGAGCCAGCCGGTGTAATGGACGCTCACCGACTGCCCCACCTGCGGCTTGGCCCCAGTCCCGGGCTGGTCGATGACGTACCCCAACCCGGAAGGGGTGGTCTGGGGGTCGGCGGGCATGGCGAAAGTGTCCACCGCCCCGGATTCGGCCGTCCGGGCCGCAACGGCGGTCGTGCCGTCGTCCGTTTTCCCCGAACAGGCCGCGAGCGTCAGAACGAGGGCGAGGGCGAGTCTCTTGTCCATCGAGGTTCCTTTCGAAATCGGCCGCGAGGCGGCCCGGCGCCCGATTCTACGCCAAGGCCGGGTCGCCGCTTTCGTGTCAACCCGCCAACCACAAAGTCAAAGGCCTCGGAGGAGGGGAACCTGCCGCCAGTGCGCCTCCAACTGGGCACCTTCTTCTGCCGTAAGCGCCCAATCCCGCGCCGAGGTTCCAAACGCATCTTTTGCTCGCTCAATTGTTTCGTCGACGATCGCAAGGAGATCTGTCGGGGACATGTCGAGCTTCTTGGCGAGCTGACGAAATCGGTCACGGGTAATCTCAGTGAAGCCTGTCACGCCGATGAAGTCGAGTGCCAGGCCCTGGTAGTAGCGCGGGAAGAGGACTGTCGGCACGATGTCGTAGGCAGGTGCCAGCCGGGCATGGAACCGGTCGCGGTAGATCAAGCTCCAGTTCTTCAAGTGGCTGTCAGCATTCCCACAAAGTATGTCGAAAACGAGACGTCGCAAGAACACAAGCATCTCGTCGCGCCCGGCGATCGCCGATAACGCGCGAGCGATAGCCAGGTATCCATGGCCGAGGCGGCCGTACTTGGCTGGGTCAGTCAAGGGAACACCGAAGACCTGCGCAAAATCCTCAATGTGTACGGGCAGGCCTTCTTCAGCACGATCGAAGCGGCGGCAGACGTAGGCATTTGCTTCACTCCACTCGAGATGAGGTGGCATGTCCTCAAGCTCGCTAGCGGAGACCACGTCTGTCTCGGGTACCTCAAATCCAGTTGCCGCGGCCCAACGCATCATGCTGTGCTCAAGCTCTGGAAGGCGCGGGTGCCTCCGATCGGGCAACTTGACAATCCACCTGCCGGAGCGGTCACGGGCGGGGAACGTAACACGTCCTTCCCGTTCAGCGGAGAACTTGAGCTGCACTCCCGCCAACGAGAAGCGGAGTCTCTCCTTCGGCACGGCAGGCGGCGCTGGTGGCTCGTCAACTATCTGACCGGGCACATCATCGTCTGCGGCATCTTCCGGAACAAGTGCCACGGCCCCCGGAAGATCACGGCCAAGTCGGCGAAGCAACTCGACATCGGAGTCTGCGAGGTGTTCCGACCTTAAGATGTACTCTCGAAGCGCGCCCTCCGGCAGAAGATGCTGAAAGAAGGGAGGCAAGGACTTGAAGCGGCGGATCTTGGACAAGTTCCAGTCTTCGAACTTCTGGCTTAGAACTGGGCGCGGCGCTGCTTGCACATAGGAATCAAGAAAACTGAGCGCAGACGAGCCGTCTTCGCGGACGCGAAGGTGTGCAACCGGCTCGTTGTGCAGCAGGACGACAAAAGCCTGATCACTGTATCCTTTCATGGTGGCGTAGAATCGACCGCGAGATACTCCAGCGAAGGGCGGTCGTTCTCCCCCCAACGCGCTCGTTGCGCCACGAACTCCGAGACGATGTGCTGCACGCGAAGTGCGCGCGCCTCGAAGGCCGCTTTCCAATCGCGGGCACGCATCGCACGCCTTGCGTCGCCGTCGAAGCCATGGGAGTCGAGGGCGTCATCCGATGCCGATGCCAAAATTGTAGCCCAACCCTCGTTATCCGATTCGACGGGAGGATGCAGTAGGCGATCGGCAATCGTTCGTGCCGCCAGCGTGCCAGTTATTCCAGGTGCCCAATGTGGCAATTTACTGGCCTTTACGAAACCGAAGAGCTCGTTGACGTCGACGGTCAGCTCGGGCTCAAGCGGGTCGGCCCGCACCAGTCTCTGTGGTCCCAAGGCCGCGAGAGCCGCGAGCTCGATCTTTGTCGCGGCGGTTGCCGGACGATAGAGACTCAACTCCAAATCGTTGCGCGAGGCGGGTGGCACTGGAGGTACGAGTGCCAAGAGTCGTTGTACGGAGCCCTCCTCATCGCCGGCCACAAGCGCGCGATAGTTCTTTCGCACGTAGGGCACGCTTTCGCCCCGATGAGCCTGACTGACGGCGCCACGCCAGACCCACCTGGAGAGCAGCAATTCGGACCGCTCTTTCGGCAAGGGAAACAAATGGTAAAATCGAGCGAGAACAGCAAGTGGCAGGCCATAGGGCAACACTTCAAAGTGAGGGATCTCCGCGACCCCGCGCAGGAGCTCGATGGCCTTGCGGAGCACGGGCAGAAGCTCGGTGAAAGTGTCCTTCAGCGCACCCGGCTCCCGGAGCTCCCCTTTCAGCGACTGCGTCGCATCAATGCCCCGGATGGCGAGGGCCGCCTTGTGGAGCCACTGGTCCGATACGATGCCGAACCGTACAGCATTGTGAAGCTCTGTAGCGAGCGTGGCGAATGTTGCGGGCCTCTCTCCATCCAGCCCTGCATGGAGAGCTTGGAACACGTCCTTGCCCATCATGCGCTTGCCTGAAGTGTTTGCGCGATCGAAAACGGCCCGTAGTGCGCGCTCGTCGGGGCTGTCGACGAGGTACCCGACGATCTCATACTCGCGCAACCTGCGGCCTACCTCGTGGGCCTGACGTTGCCGCGTCAAATCCAGGCCAGATTGTGCCAACCAGATGCCCAGGTCGGCAGCATCGACAAGACGATTTACAGGCAACCACTCAGGGCGCTCCGTGCTTACCGGCGTTGCATGCACGAACTCCTCGCAGGCTAGATCATAGTAGAACGCGAAGGGGCTGGCGGGCTGGAGTGGATCAGGATGCAGAAGCGTTCCAGTCAGAGATGTAATACGCTGCTGCCCATCGACCACCCACCATGCATCAGGGCTCGACGCCACCTCCGCGGACCACGGACCGAGCACGACCCGCGCCGAAGGAGCCAGACGCCGCCAGAACAGAAACACACCGGCGGGAAACCCGCGGAGGACACTGTCGAGAAGGAGTTGGTGATCATTCTGGCCCCACCTCATGGGGCGCTGGAAGGCAGGAATGCGGATGCGTCCGGAGCGTACGCGCTCCAGCAACTCCTGCACGGTGAGCCGGACGCCCTCGGGACGTTGGGCAAGGGTGATGCGCGCCATGGTCACGTATCGCTCAGGGCGACGCTATGTCCTTTCTCATCAATCTGTTTGCAACTCTAGTCGATCAACGCCAATACCAGGCGCCAAGCGTCCAGATTAGCACGCCTGCTCGACGGCTTCTGCGATGCGGTCGGTTTGGCTACCCAGGAGCGCCACGTGACGGAGCCGGTTTTCTCCTGAGGATGGAACGCGATGTGCAGAACATGGCGCCGATGATGCCCACGAAGCGAAGGCTGATCCTCGGCGTGCTCGCCGTTCTCCTTCTGGTCTTCGTCTACCGCGTCTTCGCCGTCTATACCGTCCGTTCCGGCGAGTGCCTTCCGCGGCCGGCCGACCCGAGTCTTCGCCTGCTGACGCGCGAGGAGCACGGCAAGCTCGTCAGCTTTCCGGAGCGGACCGGCTTGCCGCCGCCGCGCCGGCCTCTGGTCGTGATGACCTACAACATCGCGGGCCACGACGAGCTGGTCGACGGCGATCATGTGCGGCACATCGCCGAGGCGATCCGGCGCCTCCACCCGGACATCGTGGCCTTGCAGGAAGTGCATCGAAAGACCTGGCAGTCGCGCTTTCGCGATCAGTTCGCGGAGCTCGAGTCGCGCACCGGCCTCCACGGTGACTTCGCCCCGAGCTACGTCCGGTGGGGGGGCGGATATGGCAACGCGATCCTCACCCGCGGCCAGATCGTGCAGGCGCAGGTGCATCCGTTGCCATGCGTCGGCGAGCCGCGGGCGCTCCTCGAGGCGACGATCCGCATCGATGGGGCCATGGTCAACGTCTACGCCACGCACCTCACGTCGTGGGGGCGTCTCAACGCGAAGATCCGGGCGGAACAGTTGAGCTGCCTCGCGCGGGAGGTCCGCACCAGCCGCTACCCGTATATCCTCGCCGGCGATTTCAACACGGGTCCGAATTCGCCGGAGATGGGGGAGTTCCGCCGCGAGAACGTCGCGCAGCTCGCCTCGCAGGCGATCGGTCCGACGTTTCCGCACTGGAACGAGCAGATCGATTACATCTTCGCCGACCACGGCTGGCAGGTCCGCGCCTCGCGCGCCTGGCCGATCGAAACCTCGGACCACTTGCCGGTGACGGCAGAGCTGATGTGGGAGCGGTAACTGGGAGCGGTAACTGGGGAGCGGTAACCGACGGCTTTCAGCGGTACACTGTGAGTCCCTCGAGGAGACAAGGGAGGAACCCGACCGTGGAGACGCCATCGGCTTCGAAGGTCACGCGGCTCCTGATGGCCTGGCGTGACGGGCAGGAGGAAGCTCTGGATCAGCTCATGCCCCTGATCTACCAGGAGCTGAAGCAACTGGCCCGAGGCTATCTGCGCGGCGAGCGTCCCGATCACACCCTCCAACCGACGGCGCTCATCCACGAGGCCTACCTTCGTCTGGCCGACCAGCGCCTGCCTCAGTGGCAGAACCGGGCCCACTTCTACGGCATCGCCGCCCGGGTGATGCGCCAGATCCTGGTCGATCACGCGCGACGCCATCAAGCGTCCAAGCGCGGCAGCGATCAGCAGAGAGTCACTCTGGACAAGGCCATCGTGTTCACGGACGATCGGGCCGCCGACGTCGTGGCCCTCGACGATGCGCTCAAGGAGCTTGCCACCTTCGACGAGCGGAAATGCCGGGTGATCGAGCTGCGCTTCTTCGGTGGGCTGAGCCTGGAGGAGACGGCCGAGGCGCTGGGGATCTCGATCGCCACGGTCGGCCGGGAGCTGCGGTTGGCGAGCGCCTGGCTGCACCGCCAGATGAGCGACAGCGTTGACTCCTGAGCGTTGGCAGCAGATCCAGCGGATCTTCGAGGGCGTCGCGGACCGCCCTTCCGAGGAGCGCGCCGACTGGCTGGCGGCCGCCTGCGGCGGCGACCTCGAGCTGCACCGGGAGGTCGAATCGCTGCTGGCCCACGAGGTTCCGGGCGCCGGCTTCCTCGAGCCCCTGATCCGCGACGCGGCCGAGCTGGTTGCCGGCGATGAGGCCGAGCGCGCCGTCGGCCGGCGCATCGGACCGTACCGGGTGACCGGCGTCATCGGTCATGGCGGCATGGGCACCGTCTTCCTGGCCGTCCGCGACGACGACCAGTACCGGAAACAGGTGGCCATCAAGCTGGTCAGGCAGGGGATGGCCACCGATTTTGCGCTCCGCCGTTTCCGGCAGGAGCGCCAGATCCTGGCCGGCCTGGAGCACCCCCACATCGCCCGTCTGCTCGAAGGTGGAGCGACCGCGGAGGGGTTGCCCTACTTCGCGATGGAGTACGTGCGGGGCGAGCCCATCACCGAGTACTGCCGGAGCCGCAAGCTGTCGATCGCCTCCCGGCTGAAGCTCTTCCGCCAGGTCTGCTCGGCGGTGCAGTACGCCCATCAGACGCTGGTGATCCATCGCGACCTCAAGCCGAGCAACATCCTGGTGGCCGAGGACGGCACCCCCAAGCTGCTCGACTTCGGCATCGCCAAGCTGGTGAGCTCCGAGCTCGACGAGACGGACTTTCCGCAGACGATCTTGCCGCAGACGGTCACGGCGATGAGGATGCTGACGCCGGACTATGCCAGCCCCGAGCAGGTGCGCGGCGAGCCGATGACGACGGCGACCGACGTCTACTCTCTGGGTGTCGTGCTCTACGAGTTGTTGACCGATCGCCGGCCGCACCGCCTCGAGGACCTTTCGATGGCCGCCATCGAGCAGGTGATCTGCACGGGAGAGGTCGAGAAGCCCAGCACGGCGGCCCGCCGGGACGGCGCGACGCCGGAACGATGGCGGAGACAGTTGAGCGGAGATCTCGACACCATCGTGGGGATGGCGATGCGCAAGGAGTCCGGCCGGCGCTACGCTTCGGTGGAGCAGCTCTCGGAGGACCTCCGGCGCTACCTCGAAGGCCTGCCGGTCATGGCCCGCTCCGACTCCTTCGGCTATCGAACCGGCAAGCTGGTGCGCCGTCACAAGCTGGCCATCGGCGCCGCGGCACTGGTCGTGCTGAGCCTGATCGGCGGCATCGCGGCCACCGCCTATCAGGCACGCCGGGCCGAGCGGCGGTTCGAGCAGGTACGCAAGCTGGCCCATACCTTCCTGTTCGACTTCCACGACAAGATTCGCCACCTTCCCGGCTCGACCGAGGCGCGGGAGATGCTGGTGAACACGGGGCTCGAGTACCTGGACAGCCTGAGCGCTGAAGCCGGCGGAGATCTGGCCCTGCAACTGGAGCTGGCGGAGGCCTATCAAAGGGTCGGAGCGGTCCAGGGCAACATCCGGTCCCCCAACCTGGGCCGCTTCGGGACCGCCCTGGAGACGCATCGCAAGGCTTTGCGGCTGGCCCAGGGCGTGGCGGAGAGACAGCCGGCGGATTTGCCGACCTTGCGCGTGCTGACCGTCTGCTACCTGCAAGTAGGCGACCTCCTGGCGGGGACCGGCGACATCGCCGGCGGCATCGCCGCGTTGCACCAGAGCCTGGGGGTGGCGCGGATGGTGGATGCGCGCCGTACCGGCGACGGCGAGGACCTCCTGCTGGTGATCCGGGCCTCCGAGCTTCTGGGAGACGCGCAGTTGCAGGCCCGGGACATCCCCGGGGCGCTGCGAAGCTACCGCACGGGCCTGGAGCTGTCCCGTCGCCGGGCGAAGGAGTTCCCGGGCAATGCGGGCGCCGCGCAGCATGGCCTTTCCCTCAGCTACTCCCGGCTGGGTGACGCGCTCGTCGAGCAGGGAGACCTCGCGGCGACGCTCGACGCCTACCGCGAAGCCTTGCGCATCCGGCAGGACCTGGTGGCCGCCTTCCCCTCCAACACCACCTACCACCGGGAGATGAAGACTCTCTACAACTGGCTCGGCAACTATCTGGGGAACCCCAACTTCATCAACATGGGGGACGAGGCCGCCGCCCTGCGCTACTACCGCCAGGGGCTGGTGATCGCGGAAGAGATGGCCGCGGTGGACCCCAAGAACGCGCTGGCGCTCTACGACCTCGCGACCAGCTACGCCAAGATGGGCGACATCCTCACCGCTGCCGACCCGCAGCAGGGCGCGGCGTTCTACCGGCGATCGCTCGCCATCCTCGATGCCCTGCTGCAGGAGAACCCGGGTGACTTCAAGTACCGGCGCCGTCGAGCGTTGTATCAGCGAAGCCTGGCCGCGCCGCTCCGCCGGCTCGCCGACCGGGCCGGCGCCCTGCGGATGCTGCGCGCGGCGCTGGACACGACTCGCGCGCTGGCGGCGGAGAGGCCGGAGAACGCGGAGGTCCAGGCGGATCTCCAGGACACTCTGAATGCCCTGGGCGACCTCGAGCTGGAGCTGGGAGACCGCGCGGCGGCGCTCCAGAGCTACCAGCGGGGGCTCGCCATCGCCCGGACGCGCGGCTCGGCGGACCTCTACTCGCTCTGGCGGCTGGCGGAGTCCTGCTCGCGGCTGGGTGGGTACCATGAGAGCCTCGCCACCGTTCCCGCCGCGGACCGGATGGCGGGCTGGCGCCAGGCTCTGGCCTGGCATCAGAAGGCCTTGGACCTGTGGGCTCAGTGGCCCAAGCAGGCGGTCTCCAGCGCCTTCGACGCCAGCCGCCGCGAGAAGGCCCGCCTCGCCGTCGCCCGAGCCCAGGCCGCCCTCGCCGGGCTCGATGCGGCGCCGGCCGCCGCGAGCCGCTGACCCCAGCTTCGCTTCCACACCCCCGCTCAACCTTCTGCGAACTTTTTTTCGCTCGCGTGAGCAGTTTCGTGCGTCTGCCGCGCAGGTTGAGATGAGCGGCGATTTCGCCGCCGAGATCGAAGGAGGAGAGTCCCATGTTTCACCGTCACACCTCGCGCAGCACGACGTCCTTCCCAGGCGGCATCGCCGCCTTTCTGATCGTCCTCGCCCTGGCGTTCGCCGTTCGGCCGGCGCACGCGGCGGCTCCCTTCCGGATCTGGATGCCGCTGCAGAGCAACGGCCCCGGGTGGCAGCTCGGGCAGGTCCAGCCGCTCGTCGACGGCGTGATCGTCAACACCGAGTACGCCAACGGCATCCGGGTCGGGCTCAACGATTTCAGCAACACCGTCCCGAGCGGCAACGGCTCGCTCCATCTCAGCATGTCCGACAACACCTCGTTCACCGGCGCCCAGTGCCGCAAGCCGAACGGCACCGGCTGCGAGAGCAGCACCCTCTTCCTCGGCCTCGAGGTGCACGGCAGAACCGCGGCGCTCGGCGGCGAGACCGGTCAGGTGGTGCTCTATCTCGACGCCGCGCGGCAGGCCACCCTCGATCGTCAGAGCTGCTCCAGCAACGGTTTTCCCACCGTCCATCCCGCCGCCGAGGACCGCAAGATCGTCGTCAGCTATTCGAGCGTCGCGGGCTCGTCCGAGCTCGTGCTCAGCTTCCGGCAATACAAGGGCGCCTGTCTCCAGGGTTGGCAGGAGATCACGCCGCCGGCCAGCGACCCCTTGCTGCAAGCGTTCACGGTCAAGGCCAAGGCGCGTGAGAAGGCCGCGGTCGGCCTCCTGCCGGCCTCCCTCACCTTCGAGATCTCGGTCCACGCCCAGCCTCGCGGCGCGGCGATCAACAACAGCCAGATCGCCCAGGAGGAGATGTTCGGCCTGGGCGTGCGCCACTTCGCCACCGGGGTCGCGGCCCCCGTCTCGTTCGGCCAATTCCCGAGTCTCTTCAACCAGCCGCCGACGGACCTCAGCACCTTGTCCTGGGGCACCGTGGCGATGGGCCTGCCGGAGAGGATCAGCCTCAGCATGAGCGCCTACAACGTCGGACAGCTCCAGATCGCCGACGATGGCGGTCAGGGCGAAGCCGAAGACTTCGCCGATCTCGTCTACCGCAACGACGTCGTCTGCCTCACCGAGGAGATGACCGAGGACGAGCGCGACGAGCTGGCGGCCGCCATCAACCAGCGGCGCGCCGGCGACGGCCTCGACCCCATGAACCCGGTCTATCCGGGCGACGGCGCTCCGCCGAACAACATGATCCTCGCGGCGGGCCCGATCATCGACGCCGACTGGGTGCTCTACGGCGACCTGCCGGAGGTCTCGGCGTACTGCGCCGAAGAGTTCGACGGCAATCCGGCTGCCGGCGGCGAGTGCACGGGCGACGGCGCCGGCTACAAAGGCATCCTGTGGGCGCGGGTGGGGATCAAGAAGTCGAGCTCGGTGCCGCCCTCGAAGGGCGTCCCGGGCAAATCGGAGACCTGGTTCTCCGACCACTTCATCGACGTCTTCTGCACCCACACCCAGGCCGACTACCTGCACGACGGGGAGTTCGCCACCGAGCAGTCGTGCCACGACACCGCCGGCTCGGCCGCGGTGGGCAAGAACTGCCATCAGAGCCCCTCCGCCCCCGCCGCCAATCCCTGGGACGTCAACATCCGCGAGGAGCAGTGGAAAGCGCTGCGCAACTGGGCGCAGAAGAAGCGCGCCGGCGGCAACGGCTCGCCCAACGGCCTCGACCGCCCCGCCTTCGTGCTCGGCGACCTCAATCAGATCGGCCCCAAGGGCGTCTCGCTCGCGACGCCGAACCAAGACGTCGACGCCTGGGTGACCGCCACCGACAACCAGTTGGGCTTCGGCCGCCAGTACAAGCGGATGCGCGAGCTGCTGGGCATCGGCTCGCTCTCGGCGTTCGACCAGGCCAACGGCTGGGCCTGGGACCTCTACGACCTGATCGCACGCGACAATCGGGGCACCTGGATCGGCCAGGGCACCGAGAGCACGGTCACCGACACCAGCGCCAACGACTGCATCACCCTCGGCCAGTTCAGCGGCTACGACACCATCGGCCAACTGCCCAACGAGGCGCGCGTCGACTACGTGCTCGTGCTGCCCGCGGAAGGGAGCTTCCCCTACTACAGCCTGGTGGGGCCGGACAGCAACCCGGAGGAGCCGGTGGTGGCGGTCAACGCCCACGCCGGGGACTGGACCGACGGCCTCGGCTGCGCCTCCGACCACGCCGAGGTGACGGCGAAGATCGGGCTCGTGCAGACCGGCGTGAAGGCGAACTACAACCCGCTGAAGAGCCATCGGCTGACCTACCGCGTGTCGCACCTGCACGACTACCTGGACTCGGACGACGGCGACACCGATTGGTACGTGCCCGCCAACGGCTTCCAGGTGCGGCGGTGGGATGCCGCCAATACGATCCTGGAGGACGTGAGCGTCGGCTATCCGGACGACTTCACCCCCGACGGCAACGCCGTGTACGTGACCTGGAGCGAGGTGGTGCATCCGACCGGCAACGACCGCGTGCGGGCCGGCGTGCGCATCATGGACTGGGATTCGGGCCCGAACGACGTCTATGACGGCACGAGCTTCAGCTTCGGCGGCAGCGACTTCTTCCGCAGTCCGTTCTTCGAGTTCAACCACGCCTATCCCGGGACGTTCAGCTTCACCGGCGACCTCGCCTTCAGCGGCACGGTCTTCCTCGGCTCGGCCGACGCCACGACCTCCGACCCCGACGCGAGCTGCAAGCTCGGCTGCATCGGCGTCATCACCGACGGCAACGGTCAGGGCACCGACTCGACCGACAACGTGCGGGTGACCCAGAGCATCCAGATCGAGGAGATCAACTAGCCGCGGCAGGCGTCCTCAAAGCCCGACGACGGACCTCCCGGCCAGGTAGTGCCTCGCACTACGGTAGAGGAATGACGATCTCTCGCCGCCCGAACAACCGCGCGTCGAGCGAGAACGCCCCCGGACCCAGAAGAAGCACGGCGGCTGCCATCACGATCAGGAAGATCGTCGCTGGTATGCCGCCGAATGCGTTTGAAGTGAACGGCGGCAGAGCCATCCCGAGACAGACGAATCCCGCCAGCAGGGCCGCCAGGGGGGTCAGAAATCCGATCAGCAGTGCCGCTCCCACCCCGGGGCGAATCCCTCGATCGTGGTACTTACAGGATACGAATCCGGGCCTGATCGCTCATTCATCTCGCTCGCTTCCTGGCACCAGCCGGTGCCACCACCCCATGAGGCCGGCGGAGGATTGATCTCGAAAAGCGGCCTTGCCGGGCACCGAGAGCTCGATTTCCGTGCCCGCCCGGTCGCGGCTCCACACTTTCAATAGCGCTCCCATTCCTTCCGCCCGCTCGCGCATGCCGGAGAGCCCCCAGTGCCCCTCACGGCCCGATCGGAGCACCTCGGGATCGATGCCGCGGCCGTCATCGCGGATGAGAACGCGCAACGCCTTGGCCGCGAACTCGATCTCGACCTCGATCTCGGAGGCTTCCGCGTGCTGGAAGGCATTCACCAGCGCCTCCCGGCTGATGCGATAGACCTCGTCGCGGATCAACGGGCGCAAGGGCCTCGGTTTTCCTTCGACGATGATGCGAAGCTCGGCAGCCTCTTTGAGCCCGAGCTCCCGCGGGACGTTCGCCAAGGACTGCGAGAGCTCGTCCGCGCCGGAGGTTTGTGGAGCCGGCGCGCGGAGGCCGCGCACGGCGTTGCGGCCTTCCTCGATAACCTGTCCCATCCTTTGCAGGATGTGGCTCAGGCGCGGTTTTTCCGGTGCATCCTTAGGAAGCTCGTCGACGGCGACGTGGAGCTGCATGGAGGTGCTGAGAAAACCTTGCAAAAGCGTGTCGTGCAAATCCTGAGCGATCCGCGTCCGCTCTTCGAGCCGTTCCTGGAACCGCAGATCCAGGCGTTCAGCGACCTGGCGGAGGCGCCAGCGATAAGCCGTCCACGCCAGCAGCGCCAGGGCCGCGAGCGACAGCAACAGGAAAGCACGGGTCTGGTAGAACGCGGGCAGGATGGCGAAGTCGAGCGCCGCGCCCTGCTGGTTCCAGACGCCGTCGTTGTTCGCGGCGATGACGCGGAATCGATAGTCCCCCGGCTTCAGGTTGGTGAAGAAGGCTTCACGGCGCGTTCCAGCGTCCTGCCAATCGCTCTGCGCTCCCTCGAGAAGATAACGGAACCGCACCTTCTCCGGCATTGAAAGACTGAGGGCCGTGTAGTCGATCTCGAGATCTCGTGTGAGTGGAGGCAGACGCAACCCGGGCTCCATTTCATAACCCTTGCGATCCGCGACGACCCGTAGAATCTGCACTGGCGGCGGGATGCGGTTGCCTTCTATCTTCCCGGGATCGACCACTTGCAGCCCGCCCTCTTCGATCGCGAACCACAGACGGCCGTCCGGCGACCGCGCGGACCGCGGCCTGAAGGGAGAACGGCCGGGTTGCGCGCCTTCGAACGCATCCAGGATCCGGACCCGTACGCGCCGCTCAGGTTGTCCGATCCAGGCGTCGAGCTCGTCCGCCGGAATCCGGACCAGGCCACACGCGGCTTTCAACCACAGGGACCCGTCGCCGCCCCAGACGGCGTCCTCGATGGTGCTGCAAGGAAGGCCATTGCGCGTGCCGAGAGTGATCAGCTTTCCGTGGCGCAGGAGATCGAGCCCATCGTTGGTCATCACCCACAGCCCGCGGGCGTCGGGCAGCAGGTTGAAGAGCGACCGCCGACTCGGGTCTCCGACGCTGCCAAGCGCCTCGATCCTCCCGTCGCGGTAGTGCTTCAGCTCCGCTTCGAGCCCGAGCCAGACACCACCCTGAGGATCCGCGGCGATCGCACGGACTTGATCCCCACCGAGCCGTTCGGCGGTAACGATCTCGACGACTCGCTCGCCGCGGACGCGAACCAGGGGGCGGCTCGGGTCGACGATGGCCACCCAGAGGTTGCCGTCCCGGTCCTCCGCCATCGCGCGCACCATGCCGACGTCGCTGCCGTCCGGCATCCTGAGCTGGAAGAAACGGCCGTGCTCCCGCCAGGCGAGGCCGCCGTCCACGCCCACCCAGAGCCGTCCCCGGGAATCCTCGAACAGGCTGGTCGGGCTGCTCCCCGGCAAATCCCGGTCTGCCGCGTAGAGCGACATTCCGGTTGGATTCAAGTGGATCAGCGCGCGCCGTTCGGCGATCCAGAGGCTCCCATCCCGGGAGGCCACGACCGCTCCCACGTCGCCTCCGCTCAAGCCCTCCTGAGCCGTCAGCGTGGCCACCTTGACATCGCGGAACCGGTCCAGGCCGGTGGTCGTGGTGACCCAGAGGGTCCCCTCCCGGTCCTCGAAGACGTAGTTCACCGCGTCGCCCGACAGCCCGTCGGCCCGGGTGAACCGCTCCGTCCGCCCCTGTGCGATCCGCAGGAGCCCGTGCTTCACCGTACCCAGCCACAAGCCGCCCTCTCGATCGGAGAGCATCGCACTGGCTTCCAGCTCAGGGTCCGGCGGGCTGGGATAGCGTGTCCAACGCCCCGCCACGAGCCACCAGATCCTCTGGTCTTTGGTCCCCGCCCATAAGGTGCCGCCGGAGTCGTCGGCGATGGAGAAGACCGCGTACTCGTCCGTCACCTGGGCCGGGCTCCCGATTGCGTAGCACTCCGGGTTCTCCGGCGTCTCCGGTTGCCACCGGCAGACGCCGCGATCCCCTCCGAGCCAGACGTTGCCTTGCCGGTCCTCATGCAGAGCCCGGACATAGGTGAGCCCGTACTCGTCCGGAAACCCGAAACACCGGAAGTCCCCGCGCACGGAACGGCAGAGGGGAGGAAGCTCCGAAAGCGCCCGCGTTTTTCCCGCCCAGATCGTGCCCCGGCGGTCTTCGAGAAGAGCGCTGAAGCGCCCCGTCCGCGCATGGACCACGAGGTTCGGGGCGCGCCACTGCGCCAATCCTTTGGCGGTGCCGATCCAGAGGCTCCCGTCGCGGGCCCCCAGGAGGTTGATGATCCGATCGTCCGGAAGCTGAGATCCCTTCGGCGGTTGCCAGGGCATGAACCGCACGCCGTCGAAACGGATCAACCCGTTCCCCGTTCCAATCCACAGGAATCCGTCTCTCGTCTGAGCGATCGCGGTCGGCTGCCCGGCGAAGTATCCGTCGCGGACGCGCCAGGCGGTGTGGCCGTATTGAGTGAGGGCGGTGCCGGGGTCGAGGCCAACGGCGGGCATGGCGAGCAGCAGCGCCACGAACGACGCCCAGACGATCCCGCAATCCCCGCGCCCTCTCCCCCTCGGCATGACCCTCAAGGCTACCACGATGGTGGTACTCCGGACCGGCCCTTCGGGGGTAGCGCAAAACCACTCCAAATCGTGATGTGCGGGGTCGCCGGCCCTCGTAGTCTTACTCCTGCAAATTGAAAGGAGGCACCTTATGAAACGGATTGTTTCCGTGCTGGTTGCAACCGTGGCGCTGGCCGCCCCGATCTTCGGAGTCGAAATCCCCTCCGGAGAAACGATCAAGGAAAAGGAGACCAAGATGACGATCGCGACCCTCCAGCCCGATACGGAGCGGCGTTCTGCTTCAGACGCCATCCGCCCCTTCCAGGCCCATGTTTCGAACGAGGCCCTCGCCGATCTCCGCCGCCGGCTTCAGATGACACGGTGGCCCACCAAGGAGCTCGTCACGGATCGGTCGCAGGGCGTGCAACTGGCGACGCTGCGGGAGCTCGCCCGCTACTGGGCGACCGAGTACGACTGGCGGAAGGCCGAAGCGAAGCTGAACGCGCTCCCGCAGTTCGTGACGACGATCGACGGCGTGGACATCCACTTCATCCACGTCAGGTCCCGGCATGAGAACGCGTTGCCGCTGATCATGACGCATGGCTGGCCCGGCTCGGTCATCGAGCTGCTCGAGACCGTCGGTCCCCTGACCGACCCGACCTCGCACGGTGGCACCCCCGCCGATGCATTCGACCTGGTACTGCCGTCCTTGCCTGGCTACGGCTTCTCGGGCGAGCCGGCCGAGCTCGGCTGGGATTCCGCCCGCATCGCCCGCGCGTGGGGGGTGCTGATGAAGCGCCTCGGCTACACGCGCTACGTCGCCCAGGGGGGCGACGTGGGCGCCGCCGTTACGGACGCGATGGGGCGTCAGGCGCCCGAGGGGCTCATCGGCATCCACGTCAACCTGCTCTCGGGGGCGTTGGGCATCGCCGATCGACTGCCGGCGAAATCGGAGCAGGAACGCGCGGCGCATAAAGCGCTCGCGACGTTCAGGGCGAGTGGCTTCGGCTACTTCCTGGAGCAGTCCACCCGGCCACAGACGATCGGCTACTCCCTGCTGGATTCACCCGTCGGGCTCGCGGCCTGGTTGCTCGACCATGACACGGACAGCTACTACAAGATCTCCCGCGCGTTCGGCGGCGGCGGGCCTGTGGGCAATCTCACCCGGGAGAGCATCGTCGACAACATCACGCTGTACTGGCTGACGGGCACCGGCGCCTCGGCTGCCCGATGGTACTGGGAGCTCGGACAGTTTCTGGCCGCGGCCGGTGCGGCCGGCGTGGCTCCTCCGCCGGTCTCGGTTCCCGTCGGCTTCACGACGTTCCCCGGCGAGATCTGGGCCGCCCCGCGCAGTTGGGTCGAGACGGTCTACCCGGGCCTTGCCTACTTCAACCAGGCCGACCGCGGCGGACACTTCGCGGCATGGGAAGAACCGGCACTCTTCGCGTCGGAGCTGCGCGCGGCGTTCAAGCCGCTGCGGTAACCTAGCGTCAGGCGGTGGACGGCGCGCCTGACGTGCGCGTCGTCCAACTGTCCGACAGGAAAGGGGGGCCAAATGAAAAAGAAGCGAAGCCTAGCCCCTCCCGAACCTCCGGACCCGCCCGATCAGTATCTCGGCAACCTGAAGCTCATTGACCAGATCGCTGAGCACGCGGCGCGGCGGCGTTATTTCAGCCAGGAGGAGTGCGAGGACTTCGTCTGCACAGTCCGCTTCAAGCTGTTCGAGAACAACTACGCCATCATCGCCAAGTACGAGGTGCGGAGCAGCTTCCGCACATACCTCACAGTGGTCATCAATCGGCTGATGCTGGACTACCAGAACCACGTTCTCGGCAAGTGGCACCCCTCGGCGGAAGCGAAGCGGCTCGGCCCCGTGGCGGTCCGGCTCCAGATGCTCATGGTCCGCGAAGGGCTGACGCTCGACGAGGCCTGCACGATGCTGAGCCAGCGTGTCGACATGACGAAGGAGGAGCTCGAAGCCTTGGCGGCCAAGCTGCCGCCCCGCAATCCGCCGCGCCGGATGGAGGACGAGGAGAAGCTCGCCGACCTGCAGGCCGCCGGCGAGTCTCCCGAGCAGGGGGCGCTCAACAACGAGAGATCGAAGCGCCAGAAGGAGATCCGGGCGATTCTGAAGGCGGTCCTCGCCCTGCTGGACCCCGAGGACCACCTTCTCATCAAGATGCGTAGCGAGTTCCAGGTGGCCCAGATCGCCAAGTTGCTGGGGCTCGACCAGAAGGCGCTCTACCGCCGCTTCGAGAAGATCTACAGGAAGCTGCGCGACGAGCTCGAGAAGCGCGACATCCTTCCCGAGGACGTGGAGTAGGACTTCGATGACGATGATCCGCGTTGCGGTAACGTAGCGTTAGGCGGTGGGCGGCGCGCCTGACGTGCGCGCCGTCCTGCTGCCCGACAGGAAAGGGGGTCCACATGAAAACGAAGCGAATCCTAGCGGTAGCGGCGCTGATCGCCGGAAGCGGTTTGGCGCTGTACGTGGCGCAGGCGCAGCAGACGGGAATCAGGCGCACCGAGCTCCAGCGGCACGATCTCGGCGTCCCCGGACGCGAGGTCATCCAGGTGCGCGTCGAGCTCGACCCGGGAGTGGCGTTCGGCAAGCACACGCATCCGGGCGAAGAGATCGCCTATGTCCTCGAAGGCTCGTTTGAGTATCAGGTCGAGGGCAAGCCGCCGGTGACGCTCAAGGCCGGCGAGACCTTGTTCATCCCGGCCGGAACGATCCACGCGGCGAAGAACGTCGGCACCGGCAACGCGGCGGAGCTCGCCACGTATATCGTCGAAAAAGGCAAGCCGCTCGTCACGCTGGTCCAGTGAGCGTCCGTGACGACGGCCTGGTGAGGGAATGGTATCCTGGCCTCCATGACAACTACCATTGACAAGGCAGGGCGTGTGGTTATCCCCGCCGAGGTGCGAAAGCGGCTTGGTCTTACCGCTGGAACGGAGCTGGAGATGGTAATCGAGGGCTTCGCCCTCCGCCTCGTTCGGGCGGTGGCCGGTCCTCAGCTTGTCAGACGCGGCGAGCGTCTGGTTGTCCGCCCCCGGGCCAGGGGCAGCGTACCGAGATCGACTTGGCGCGGTTGATCGAGGAGGAGCGGGACCGGTGGCTGCGGCATGGCATCCGCGTACTGGTCAGCGCCGAACTGGTCGACGAGATCGGGCGCTGACCGAGCTGTGCAGGTCTCCTCAAACCCCGTCCAGCTATAAGTATCCCTAAGAGATGTTAATGGTGGAGCAGAAGGGACTCGAACCCTCGACCCCCACGTTGCGAACGTGGTGCTCTCCCAGCTGAGCTACTGCCCCACGGTGCGGGAGGGCGGCATTGTACTCGGTGAGGCGGATTCCGGCAAGGCCGGCCCGTTCGCGGTCGCCAGGGGTGTCAACAGGTCGGCGACGGCGAGGGTGCCGAGCGTTCCGGAACGCGAGGAGGCGAAGGCCCCGATCAGCTCCTCCAGGCGCTCCGCGATCTCCCCTCCCACCAGCTCGGCTCCACGCCGCGCCCGGTGATCGTAGGCGGCGAGGACGCTTTCGACCCGGATCTCCCGCGGGTCCGCGGCCAGGCCGTAGCCGAAATCGTCGTGGACCTTCAGCAGGCCCTGCGCGATCAGCGGGTGGAGGATGCGCTCCACCTCGCCCAGGGTCAGGCTCAGCCGGTCGGCCAGGGCCTCGCGGGAGAGGGAGGGCTCGCCGCGGTGGAAGCGGCGGGCGATCAGGGCCAGGGCGGCGAGCCCCACCCAGCTCGCCTGCACGGGCGGATGCCGGTGCAGGCCCCGGGCGAGCAGGGGGAAGTGCTGGGCCGTGTAGGCCGCCTCGCTGCCGAACAGGATGATCGTCCAGGTCAGCTCGACCGAGATCATGAACAGCAGGGCGAAGGCGTAGCTGCCGTAGACGATGCTGACGTTGCGGAACACCTCCACGTAGGAGGCGAAGCCCTGGCGCAGGATCTCCAGCAGGATGCCGGCGAGCAGCCCGCCGGCCAGGGCGTTGCGCAGGCGCACCGTGGTGTAGGGCACCACCCAGTAGAGCATGGTGAGACCCACCACGGTCGCCACGAACGGCAGCACGTTGAGCAGCACCGACTCCTGGAACACCCTTCGGAAGGCCGGGCTCTGCCGCAGCAGGATCAGGCTCGAGAACGTGGCGCCGATCAGCAGCGGCCCCCAGAAGAGGAGCAGGCCGAAGGAGAAGAGGCGCACCCGCAGCGGCCGCCGCCGCGAGACGTTCCAGATCTTGTTGAGGCTCTCCTCGACGGTGGAGAAGAGCAGCAGCGTGGTGGCGAAGAAGGCGACCACCCCCAGGCCATGGATGGTCTCGGCCTGGTCGAGGAACTCGGCCATCTTGTCGACGACGCTCTTGTCCGAGTACGGGAGGATCTGGACGAAGACCTCCAGGCTGCGCTGCGGGTACTGGCTGAAGACCCGGGCGCCGACGAAGGAGAAGGCCGTCAGCAGGGGGATCAGCGACAGGACGGTGACGAAGGCGAGGGCCGAGGCGGTGAGCAGGACCGCGTCCTCGTAGGACTGCCGGAAGGTGAGATGGAAGTAGCGGGCGAGCTTGCCGGGAAGCGACGGCCCGCCGTCGTCGCGCCGGGGCGGCCGTCCGGCGACGGTCACCTCGCCGGAGGTCTCGACGTCTACCAAGTCACACCTGCCAAGTCACACCTACCAAGGCGCCGGCTCTCCGGTGAGGGGCAGCAGCGGGCGCGGCCAGCCCAGCTCGTCGGCGATGGACGCCGCCAGCGCCTTGCGTGCCGGATCCTCGCCGTGGTTCAGGAAGATTCTTTGCGGCGCGGCGGGCAGCGCCCGGCACCAGCGCAGCAGCTCGTCGCGGTCGGCGTGGGCCGAGAGGCTCTGGAGCTGGTAGATCTTCGCCTTCACCCACACCGTCCGGCCGTGGATGGCGATCGTCTCGGCGCCGTCGATCATGGCGCGCCCGCGGGTGCCGGCCGCCTGGTAGCCGGCGAACACGACCGAGCTCCTGGGATCCGCCAGCCGGTGGAGGAGGTGGTGCACCACCCGGCCGCCGTTCGCCATGCCGCTCGAGGCGACGATGACCGCCGGCTCGCCGCGGGTGTTGAGGGCCCTCGACTGGTCGACCGTGCGGCAGCGGACGAATCGGCCGGCGGCCAGGGGATTGTTGGGACCATCGACGAGGGCCGCCAGATCCTCGTCGTGCTCGGCCTCGGCCCGGTCGTAGATCTCGGTGGCGCTGATGGCCATCGGGCTGTCCAGGAAGACGGTGGAGGGATCGAGCCGTCCGGCGTCCACCAGGGCGGAGAGATAGTAGAGGACGTCCTGGGTCCGCCCGAGAGCGAAGGCGGGGATGATCACCATGCCGCCGCGGGCGTAGGTCTCCTCGACGATCTTGCCCAGGGCCTCGGCGGCGTCCTCCGGGGAGTGGCGCCGGTCGCCGTAGGTGGATTCGAGCAGCAGGGCGGCGGGCGGCTCGGACGGCGGCTCGGGGTCTTTCAGGATCGGCACGCCGTAGCGGCCCAGGTCGCCCGAGAAGCACCAGGTGCGCCGCTCGCCGTCCGACCCCTTGGCGGAGATCTCGGCGCTGGCCGCTCCCAGCAGGTGCCCGGCGCGCACGTAGCGCAGGCGGACGCCGGGAAAGAGCTCCCGCTCCTCGCCGAAGGGGACCGTCTTCAGGAGCTTGATCGCCCGGCGGGCGTCGTCGGAGGTGTACAGCGGCTCGGGCTCGGGGTGAACGCTGTAGCCCTTCCGGCGGGCGTAGCGCGCCTCCTCCTCCTGGATCTTGCCGGCGTCCTGGAGCACGAGCGAGATCAGCCCCCGGCTCGGAGCCGTGCAGTAGACCGGCCCGGAGTAACCCTCGGCCGCCAGCCGCGGCAGCAGGCCGGTGTGGTCGAGGTGGGCGTGGGTCACCACGACGGCGGTCAGCGCGGCGGGCCGGAACGGGAAAGGGCTGCGGTTTCGCGCCTCCAGCTCCTCGCCGCCCTGGTAGAGGCCGCAATCGACGAGGATCTGGCGCTCGCCCCAGTCGATGTGGGTGCAGCTCCCGGTCACGACTCCGCAGGCTCCGTGGAAGGTGACGGTCGGCATGGCTCCTCCTTGGGCGGCGAGTCTAGCAGCAGGGGCGGTCCGGCACGGAACCATTCCGGCAAGGCACGATTTCTGCTACATGTTACGTTGCGACTCCTGCCGGAGTGACGGCGGGAGCCTTTCCTTTCCCTTCTGTTCGGGACACGGAGGCTGTCATGGCTGATATCAAGTCAGAGCTGGAAGATAGTGCCGAATCGGCACAAGATGCCGTTTCGGATAGCGTCGACTCCGCCCGCCGGCGGTTCCAGCGCCTGGGCGACGACGTCCAGGATCGCTACAAGAAGGTGTCCGACGACGTCCAGGATCGTTACAAGAAGGTGTCGGAAGACGTGCAGGATCGTTACAAGAAGGTGTCCGACGACGTCCGCCGGGGCGCCGAGCGCGCTTCGAGCGAGATCCGCCGCGGCGCGGAGCGGGCCAAGGAGACCTACGGCGAGGTGGCGGAGACCGCCCAGAAGAGCTACACGCGGGTGCGCTCCGAGGCCGGCAACCTCTCCCGGGAGGTCAGCCTCTACGTGCGGGACAACCCCGGCAAGTCGGTCCTGATCGCCGCCGGCGTCGGCTTCCTGCTCGGCCTGATCGCCCGCCGGGGCGGCAACGACGACGAATGATCTAGAGGAGGAAACGCCAATGGAAATCGTCGAGCGGGAGTCGATCGTCGAAGAGCTGATCGACGAGATCGTGCCGGAGGGGCTGGACTGGGAGCGGCTGGTGGTCAGCTATCCGATCCCGGCCCTGCTCCTGGCGGCCGTGGGCGGGTTCCTCCTCGGCAGCCGCCACGGCTCGGAGATCATCTCCGCCGTGTCCGGCTATGCCGCGGCGGAAGTCTCGCGCAACGTCAGCCAGATCATCGGCCAGGAGATCGGTTAGCTCTGCGAACCATCTTCCATATCTCCGACGTCCACTTCGGTCCCCCCCACCTGCCCAAGGTTTCGGAGGGGGTGCTGGAGCTCATCGAGCGCAACCGCCCCGACCTGGTGGTCATCTCGGGCGACTTGACCCAGCGGGCCCGGCCGGAGCAGTTCCGCCAGGCCCGCGACTTCGTCGACCGCATCCCGGTGCCGACCTTCACGGTGCCGGGCAACCACGACGTGCCGCTCTACCGCGTCTGGGAGCGGCTCTTCAACCCCTACGGCTGCTACAAGAAGCACTTCAGCCCGGAGCTCGAGCCGGTCTATCGCGACGACGAGCTGCTGGTGGTCGGCATCAACACGGCCCACGGCCTGACGATCAAGGGCGGGCGCATCCCCCTGCGCCGGCTGCTGGAGGTCGAGAAGGTTCTGAAGGACACCCCGGACGCGGTCTTCAAGGTCGTGGTGGCCCATCACCACATGATCCCGCCGCCGAACTTCGGCACCCAGCACGTGCTCGCCAACGCCTACGAGGCCATCGACCTGTTCTCGAGCGCCGGCGTCGACCTCATCCTCTCGGGGCACCTGCACCAGGCCTACATCGGCAACTCGGAGGAGTTCTACCCCAAGGGCCGGCCGCCGGTCGTCATCCTCCACTCGGGCACCACCACCTCCAACCGGGGGCGCGGCGGCGAGCGGGAGCGCAACACCTGCAACTGGATCCAGTTCGACGGCAAGTCGATGGTGGTCTCCCATTACCGCTGGCATCACCAGCTCGGCCGCTTCGCCGAGCACAGCCGGCACTGGTACCCCCGCCAGGAGCTCGTCCCGTACACCCTGGAAGGGCTGTCCATGAAGACCTGGGAGCCGGCGGCGGCGCGCGAGGAGCCCGATCCCGTGCCGGCAGGCCCTCATCCGCCGGTCACCAAGTAGGTCGGAGAGCTGAGTCGGTAAGGCACCTGAGTCGATAAGACAGGTACGATATGATCCGGCCTTGAGCTGGAGGGGGGACCGAATGGCCGAAGATTGGGAAATCGTCAAGATCGTGAGCACCGAGGAGGAAGCCACCATCGTCGTGGGCTTCCTGCAGAGCAGCGGCATCGAGGCGCAGGTGGAGTCCCTGCACGCCAGCGAGTTTCCGACCGACCTGGGCGACCTCGCGCTGGTGAGGATCCGGGTTCCCGCCGACCAGGCGGAGGACGCCAAGGCCCTGCTCAACCAGCGGGAGGACGTGGCGACGGGGGATGAGGGAGATATGGCCGGCGCGCCCCTCGAAGACGAGGGTGCCGCAGAGCTGGATCCGAGCCAGGACAAGCCGTGAACGCCCTGGAGGGCGGCAGCAGCGTCGGCCGCTACCGCATCGTCAAGTTCCTGGGAGCGGGTGCCATGGGCGAGGTCTACCTCGCCGAAGACCCGCAGATCGACCGCAGGCTGGCGATCAAGACCGTCCGCCTGGTCGGCCGGCCCCAGGAGATCGAGGACCGGAAGAAGCGCCTGCTCCGCGAAGCCCGCGCCGCCGGCCGGCTGCTGCATCCCCACGTGGTGACGCTGTTCGACGCCGGCGAGGCGGAGGGCCTCCTCTACCTCGCTTTCGAGTTCGTCGAGGGCGTCGACCTCGCCGGCCGGCTCGAAGAGGCCAAGCGTCCGAGCCTGCGCGAGGTGCTGCGCATGGGCCGCCAGGCCGCCGAGGCCCTCGACTACGCCCACGGCCAGGGGATCGTCCACCGCGACATCAAGCCCAGCAACATCCTGCTCGACCGCGCCGGCCGGGTGAAGGTGGCCGACTTCGGCATCGCCAAGATGGCCGGGCAGAGCACCGAGCTGACCATGGTGGGCTCGGTGATGGGCAGCCCCCAGTACCTCTCGCCCGAGCAGATCCGCGGCGAGGACCTCGACGGCCGGAGCGATGTCTTCTCCCTCGGCGTGGTCCTCTACGAGATCCTCTCCGGCAAGCGGCCGTTCGACGGCGAGACGATCACCACGCTGGTCTACCAGATCCTGCACAAGGAGCCGCCGCCGATCGCCGAGCTGCGGGCCATCCCGCCGCGCATGGAGGACCTGCTGCGCCGCATGCTGGCCAAGGACCGCAACGAGCGCATCGCGGCGGGGGAGGCGGCCCGGGAGCTGGCGGCCATGGAGCTCGACCTGACGGACGAGACCCTCTCGGCCCCGGCGGGCACCGCCCTGGACGCCACCTACGTGCTGCCCCGCACCGGCGCCACGGCTCCGCCCCCCCCGCCCCCGGCCTTGGGCACCGTGCCGGCCTCGACGCCGACCACTCCGAGCGTGCCGCCGCCTCCGCGGGCCGTTTTGCCCGCGGCCCGTGTCCAGCCTCCGCCGCTGGTTCCACCGTCCTCGGCGGAGCCGCCGAAGCGCTCGCCGGTCTCGCTGCTCGTCGCCGCCGTCCTGCTGCTGCTGGTTGCCGCCGGCGCGGGCGGCTGGTACATGATGTCGCGCCCCCGGCAGGCGGCAGAGGCGGCGGCTCCGGAGCCCACGCCCGAGCCGGGCGCGGAGCAGACGGCCCAGGCCGCCGTGCCGTCGCAATCGCCCCAGTCGTTGCAACCCGCGGCGCCGCTGGCCACGCCGCCTGGCCCGAGCGTGCGGCCGGAGACGCCGTCCAAAGCGACTCCGGACGACCCGGTGGCCGCGACGTCCCGTCCGCCGCTGCCCCAGGACCGCCCCCGGGACCGCGTCCCCGCTCCCGTGCCTGCCGCGCCGTCCGCCGCCGCTCCGGCCGTGCCCGCGCCCGCCGTGCCCAGGGAGGCTCCGGCCCGGGAGCCGGAACCCGAGCCCGAGGCCCCCTCGGCTGCCGCCGACCCGCAGGCAGACCAGGCGATCCGCACCGGCCTCCAAGTGGCCTTCCGCGTGGCGCCCCAGGACGCCTTCGTGCTGGTCGAGGGCCGGGTGATCGGCACGGCGCAGGAGTGGAGCGGCCTCAAGGGAGCGCGGACGTACACCTTCCCGGGGCCGGGCAGCTACGCGGTGAAGATCCGCAAGCCGGGCATGCAGGACTACCGGATCGCCGTCGAAGCGGGCGCCACGGGCGGAACGACGCCCATCGCCGCCCGCCTGCGGGCGCTGCCGGCGGCCGACGTCGAGAGCTCGGACCTGCGGACCGTGCGGGTGCGCCAGGCCATCGCCTTCCACGCCGTGCCGCCGCTGGCGGACGTGCTGGTGGACGGCCAGGCCGTGGGCCCCGCACGGCGCTACTCGGGTGGCAGGTTCATCCGTGGCAGGGGAGAATGGCTCGAGCTGTCGCCCGGCAAGCACCGGATCTCGCTGACGGCTCCCGGCCACCGCCAGCAGGACATCCTCGTCGAAGTGAGCGAAACGGCCGCGCAGGATCGCGAGAAGATCGACGTCGTCCTCTCGCCAGGAGGGAACTGACCATGAATAGACATCCACGGGTGAGACATGCACGGGAGAGCCGGATGCGCTTCCATTCGACCGCCAATCTGACCGCCAACCCGACCGCCATCGGGGCGCCGCCGAGCCTGCGGTCCCTGCCCGGCCGCCTGCAACTGGAGCGGCTCGACAACGGCCTGACGGTCTGCCTGTTCGCCAATGCCCAGGCGCCAGTCGTCACCTCGGCCCTGTTCTACCGCGCCGGCACCCGCGACGAATCGCCGGGGCACGGCGGCGCCGCCCACTTCCTCGAGCACATGATGTTCAAGGGCTCCACCCGTTTCGGGCCGGGCGAGATCGACCGCCTCACCCAGGCCCTGGGCGGCGTCAACAACGCCTTCACCAGCCACGACTCGACGGCCTACTACTTCAACTTCGCCGCCGACCGCTGGACCGAGGCGCTGACCATCGAAGCCGACCGCATGGCGAACCTCACCCTCAATCCCGACCAGGTGGCGAGCGAGCGCCAGGTGATCCTGGAAGAGATCGCCATGTACGACAGCGAGCCCTGGGACGCCCTGGAGATGGCCGTCCACGAGCGCCTCTTCGGCCCCCATCCCTATGGCCGGCCGGTGCTCGGCACGCGCGAGGAGCTGCAGGCGACGGGCGCCGAGGACCTGCGCGACTTCCACCGCCGCTTCTACCGCCCGGACAACGCCGTGCTGGTGGTGGCGGGCGACATCGGCGAGGACGCGCTGGCGGCCGTCGAGCGGGCGATGGGCGGCCTGCCGGCCGGCGCTCAGACCCGCGGCGGCTTCACGCCGCCTACGGTGCTGCCCACCTCGATCGAGCCGCTGGAGCGCCGCAAGGGGGAAGTTGCGCGGATGCTCCTGGCCCTGCCCGGACCCGCCGGCTCGCATCCGGATCATCCGCCGCTACGCCTCGCCGCCACCGTGCTCGGCGGCGGCCGCACCAGCCGCCTCCAGCACGCGCTGGTCGAGGACGAGCAGCTCTGCGTCTGGGTGACGGCCGACGTCTCCGAGGGGATGGACGCCAGCCAGATCACCATCGCCGCCGAGGTGGTGCCGGGCATCGAGCCGGCCCGCGTGCAGGCCCGCGTCCTGGAGCTGCTGGCCGATCTGCGCGCCAACCCGCCCGGCGAGGAGGAGCTGGCCCGCTGCCGCCGCATCGCCGCCGCCGACTGGGTCTTCGGCCACGAGAAGGTCCACCAGCAGGCCCTCTCGGTGGGGATGGCGCTCACCCTTTTCGACCTCGAGCACCTCGACTTTCACATGGAGCGCCTGCTCGAGACGAGCCCGGACCAGCTCCTGGCCGCCGCCGAGCGCTACCTCCGCCCCGAGCGCGGCTCCGTGATGGGCTGGTCGCTGCCGAAGTCATGATGGATCTGACGGGAGGCCCAACGGGCCGTGATCCCTCAGCCCAGGGCAACGCCCTGGGGCGGGTGGGCGGATCCCACGAACCCAGCCCGATGGGCTGGGCTGAGGGAACCCAGGCCGTTGGCCCGGAAAGGAGCACCGCCTGGAGCGCCTCATGACCGCATCCCTGATGACCGTATCCGACGTATCCGACGAGCAGGTGGCCGCCTGGCGCCGCGACACCCCCGGGTGCGCCACCCGCAACCACCTCAACAACGCCGGCTCGGCCCTCACCCCCCGGCCGGTCGCCGACGCCGTGAAGGGCTATCTCGACCGCGAGCTGGAGATCGGCGGCTACGAGGCGGCCGACGAGGCGGCGGGGCGGATCGAGGAGGTCTACGGCCATCTCGGCCGCCTCCTCGGCTGCGCGCCCCGCAACGTCGCCGTGGTCGAGAACGCCACCGTCGGCTTCTCTCAGGCCCTCTCCGCCTTCGACTTCGAGCGGGGGGACGTGCTGGTGACGACCCGCGCCGACTACGTCTCGAACCAGATCATGTACCAGGCCCTCAACCGCCGCCGGGGCGTCGAGGTGCTGCACGCCGACGACCTGCCCGAGGGCGGGGTCGATCCCGGCTCGCTGGCGCGGCTCGCCGCCCATCCGCGCTGCCGGCTGGTGGCCGTCACCTGGGTGCCCACCAACTCCGGCCTGGTGCAGGACGTCGAGGCCGTAGGCGAGGTCTGCGCGGCCCGCGGCGTGCCCTACCTGGTCGACGCCTGCCAGGCCGTGGGCCAGATCGCCGTCGATGTCCGCCGGCTGCGCTGCGACTTCCTGGCCGGTACCGCCCGCAAGTTCCTGCGCGGCCCGCGGGGGATCGGGTTCCTCTATGCCTCGGACGCCATCCTCGGCCGCGGCGCCTATCCCCTGGGGGTCGACATGCGGGGCGCCGACCGGGTCGGCGACGAGGATTTCAAGCTGGTGGACGGCGCCCGCCGCTTCGAGAACTGGGAGTTCTCCTACGCCTTGGTGCTCGGCCTGGGCGAGGCGGCGCGCTACGCCCTGGACGTCGGGATCGAAGAGAGCGGCGGCCGGGCCATCGCCCTCGCCGGGCACGTCCGGGAGCGGCTCGGCGCCCTGCCGGGGGTCCGCCTCGCCGACCGCGGCCGGCGGCTGTGCGCCATCGCCACGGCCGAGGTGGAGGGCTGGGACGCGGCGGCGGTCGTCCACCGCCTGCGCGCGGCCGGCATCAACACCAGCGTCTCCTCCAGCGAGGACGGCGCCCCGGTGCCCGTGGTGCGGATCTCTCCCCATTACTACAACACCCGTGAGGAGGTGGCAGAGTTGGTGAACGCGATCGAGGGCCTCCTGCGGGAGGAGAAGCCGTGACGCCCGCCCCGGAAGTCCGGGTCCGGCGGGTCGAAGGCGCGCCCGTGGTGGCCGTCCGCCTCTGGCTGCGGGCCGGCGGTCGGCAGGAGCCCATCCCCGGGCAGGCCCTGGTCGCCGGCCGCATGCTCACCGAGGGCACCCGGCGCCGCGACTGGAAGCGGATCGCAGAGGAGGCCGAGGGCAAGGGCATGGTGCTGCAGAGCAACGGCACCTTCGAGAGCATCGGCGTGTCGGTCGACGCCCTGGCGCAGGACTGGGAGCTGGCCCTGGAGTGGGCGGCCGAGCTGCTCCTGGAGCCGGCGTTCCCCGAGGACCGCTGCGCCTGGCTCTCCCGGCAGGCCGCCGCCGAGCTGGAGAGCATGGCCGACCAGCCCGAGGTGAAGACGGCCTGGGGCTTCCTCGAGCAGCTCTACACGCCGCACCCGCGCAGCCGGCCTCTCCATGGCAACGAGGCGAGCCTCCTCGGCCTGACGCCGGCCGACTGCGCCGAGTTCCATCACCGGTCCCTGGCCCACGGCGTCCTCGCCTCCGTGGCCGGAGTGGTGGACGCGGACGCCGTCCGCGAGCGTCTCCTCCAGCTCCTCGGCGCGCCGCCGCCGGACGCCCAGCCCTTTCCCGAGCCGCCCGCCCCCGGCGGCCTCGTCCGTCGGAGCTTCGTCAAGACGGACGCCGAGGACCAGGCCCACCTCTACGCCGGCCACCTCACCGTGCCGCGCTGCCACCCGGACTACGCCGCCCTCGAGGTGCTGGCCGTGATCCTCGGCTCCGGCGCCGGCCTGACGGGGCGCATCCCGGCCCGCATCCGCGAGCGCGAAGGCCTCGCCTACACCGCCTACGCCCAGACCGTGGCCGGCTCCGGCCTCGACCGCGGCCGCCTGGTCGCCTACGTCGGCACCTCCCCGGCCACCGTCGAGAAAGCCGAGCGTGGCGTCGCCGAGGAGATCGCCCGCCTGGTCGAGGACGGCATCCTGGACACCGAGCTGGAAGAGGCCCGCGCCTACCTCCTCGGCCGCGAACCCTTCCGCCGCGAGACCGCCCGCCAATGGGCGGACCTGCTGATCGAAGCCGAGGAGTACGGCCTCCCCCTCGACGATCCCGACCACCGCAAAAGAGAGCTCGAAGCCCTCGACCGTCAAGCCGTCGAGGAAGCCGCCCGCCGCCACGTCCATCCGGAGGAGCTGCGGGTGACGATCGGGTTGCCGGGTGAGGGCGGCGAAGGGTAGGGCCCCGCCCGGACATCACTGCCCGGCAATCCTGATCCTCGTCTCCTCATCGCCTTCATCTCCCAATGTAGAGACGCCTTGCAGGCGTCTCCGGCGTCTCCGGCGGCGGCGATGTCTTTTCCAAACCGCCGATTCGTTCCCGCGGGGCGACCTTGCATCATTAAACGTTTTCCCGCCCCTAGAGACGCCTGCAAGGCGTCTCTACATTGGGGGGTGGCATCAATGCCCAGACATAGCTCTCCCTTCTCCCCCGCCACAGAGAAGAGAGAGCCCGTTCATACATTTAGTTGTCAAAGAGCGCGCAAAACCCAATCAGGTCCAGCAATAGGCCTTTAGAGCCCGGATTTGCTCCCACGTTCGGGAAAAAGAGCTGCCCGGTCCGGATTAGACTCTATTCTCCCGAGAAAAGACCAAATGGCGGCTCCGGCTACTCAATTCTCCGAGCCGGCACTCTTTTCTGGCCCCGATTGCCTTGGGCCGGAGCATAATCCTCTTTTCCTTGGAAGCTCAAGTCTAATCTGGGAAATTTGCTCAAATCTTCGCCCAAATGACTTCCCGGCCGGAGCAAAAGACCTTTTCTCGCGGCAAAAGACTTTTTCAGAAAGTCGGGCAGTCTTTAGCGATATTTACTCTTGACAGCCCTCAATCCCCGGGCTTATCTTCCGCCTCGCTTTGATTGAAACCCGACGTCTCTGACTCCGGATCCTCCGGACAGGACGATAACCGATGGAGGCCCAGGGATCGGGATATCTCTCCCCATCAGAAGAAGGAAAGGAAAGAAAGACCATGGCTACAAAAGGAAGCACCATCCCTGAACGGATCGCGCGGTGGAAGGTCATCGCCGCCGGTCTCCGGCCTCTGCTCGCCGAGATGCCGCATCTGATTCCGTTGCACACGGAGTTGGAGAGGATCATCCAGGAGTCCGAGACGCAGGACGCCCGCAACGAGGCCTTGAAGGCCGCGACCCGCGAGCTCACCAGCACCCGCGAGTCCCTCGCCAAGTCCGGCGACGACCTCCGCCTCCGCCTGGGCGCCTCCCTCCAGACCACCTATGGGTTCAAGAGCGAGAGGCTCATCGAGTTCGGAATCCCGCCGCGGCGGCCGAGAGGCCGCGCCAAGAAGGCCAAGGGCCGACAGCCGGTCCCCCACCCGCGCCGGCCCCGGCCGAGCCGGCGTAGACGTCCCTGACACGCAGGAACCGCAATAACCGAAGCAACGCAGGAACTTGCACGGCGCCGGTCCGCCGGCGCCGTGCGCTGGCTCTTTGAAAACTGAATCTTGATCAGGCGGGCGCCAGGGGTGGCTGGCCCCGCCTGTGCTTTATCCCATGGAAACAGATGGCCTTCCACAATGCCATCCGGGAGGCCACGGTTGAGCGCCTCACACGCAGACAGTCTTGTTCACCCAGGTGCCGTCAGGGAGCTGATAGCGGACATCCACTGGCGTCTTGCCTGCCGGGCACTTCTTCGCAGATGTCCCAGCAGAGACCCCAATCCCTATGGCACTTCCCGACCAGTTGTGCTCTTCGAAGACTGCCATAAGGTCGCGCAGCAACGCTGCGTCGGGATGCTTCTTCTTGCTCATGAGTTCCTCCTTCTATTCTTTGCACTCCAGACATGGAACGACAGTAAGACGAACCGTCTTGAGCCGCGAGCCGTCGGTGGTCAGCAACGTGAGGTCGACGCTGCCTGGCTGAGCGGTGACGACACGTGTGACCTCGACCTCGATCTGAGTGGGAATGGCTTTCCCCTTCTTATCGGTCGGGATACGGAGGGTGAGGTCACGGCCATCGGCTACGGCCCTCCTGACCTTGGTCGAATCCTCAACCGCGACGGCCAGCCACACCGAATCGAATTGCTTGATCTCGGGTGGCTTTGGTTTCTCGGCAGGCTTGGGCTCGAGATCCGTCATCTTCAGCACGCAAGCGGCCCCCCTAGGATCGAGAAGGATGAACTGGTCCGGCATGTCGGTTTTGAGAGTTACACTGATGTCGTTTTCATGAGGAGACGTCGGCCCAGAGACTCCGCCAGGACAGTTGGCGCTTAAAATCGGAGTCGCCTGCTCGTTCGCCACGAGGTGCCAGCAGTAAGGGGGCGAGGCGGTTGGGAGACCGTCACCACTCGTGGTCGGATCCTTGGTAAATCCCGCGGGATCAAGGTGTCTGAGAAACACCGACTTGGTGCCCAGTCGGATCGCCTGGAACAGCTGGCACGGATCGCCGAACGTTTTCGTCGGTGACCATACGTCTTGCGGCAGGAAGGGCCACGACACGCGGACGACACCACCACCGTTTTCGAGCAGCGAATCGGGAAAGGTTGCTTGCAGCACGAGCCGGCTACCCTCTTCGTAGAACGTGTACGGAGGTCTGACCACACCGCCGTTGACCATCACGATCGGGGAGACGGGTCCCAGCGTCTTCCTCTCGTTGTCCATCTCGCGGGGCAGGTCGGCGATCGACAAGGTCTCTTCCTCGTTGCCAGCCAGATACACCTTGAGCGTTCGATTGCCAGCAAGCCGTGGGGAGACCTTTACCTCAGGGATCCAGACGCCTTCAGGGGACACACCCTCGGGTGGCTGCGCGATAACCGGCACTGCCGCCCCGTATCGGCCGATCACCGAGGCCGAACTCATGGCCAGAGCATCGAGCGTAGTCGTGAACTCCAGCGTCTCGCTCGACTTCAACGCCAGAGAGTCCTGGCTGTTGCCATAGAGCTTATCGCCCAAAGCCACCTTCGTACCCGTGAAGAAGTTGTGGCCGAGCACCGACACCAAGGCGGTGGATGTCCCGATCGGGCGCCAGGAGACACCCGTAACCTTAGCACGGAGGTTCTCCTCGTAGGTGGGAGTCGCTTTCACTTCAATACCTCTATACATAGAGGTGTTACTGTAGCGCGGTGCGAAAATCTGAGGCTTTGCCAAGTTGAACGACAGCGCGTAGCCGACTTTGGCGCGGCGCGTAGCGTCGTCTTCCAGAAACGACGTCATGGTGTCGCGGTCGTAGCGCTTCCAGTAGGTGCGGACCTGGGCGGTCAGTTTCTGTGGTGCCTGGTTGCTGCCGGGGAGCGCGACGATCGCGAAGAGCTGCCGCAAGCCGGGAGACACTGAGCGGCGGCCGAGCACGGGCCGGAACATCCACCCGAACACCACCGACTTGCCGTCGCCGTCCGTTGGCATCCGCTCGTAGGAGATAGTGTCGGCGTCGCGGTAGAGGTAGAAGATCTGATTCCGTCTCCGCTGACTGTAGCCAATCTGGATCATTTTGACGACGGCAGCACCACCAAAGGCATTGGACTTCGTGCTCAGCGCCGCGCTGTTGTAGGTCTTCTCCTGAGGCATCAGTGACACTAGCGAGAGCCCATCCTGCGCAGTACCATCGGATGTGAGCGTGACCTCGACCACCGCCACCGCGTCCGCCGCCGAGCGCGGCGGATCCAGCGCCACGTTGATGCCAAGCACCGCCTGCAGCCTGGTGGAATTGTCCGCCAGCAGCCGATCCGATAGGGAACGTTCCAGGAGCATGCGCAGATTGAAAATCTGATAGGTAAGGCTGACCTGGTCGCTGAGGAGGTCGGAGGCGCTTTCGCCGTAGGTGGGACTAAAACCCGCCGGCGTCGCATTCACCGTGGCGTCCAGCAGGGGTGGGGTGGGTGTGAACGCAGCTCGCTCCGCCGTCGTCGTCTTCTTCGTAGCGTCTGGAAGTGGCTCGCCTTTGTCATTGACATTCCCGGTCGTGGCGATGGTTTCGACCTTGTTGCTAGGAAGGGGAAGGGCAGTCGCCGTCAGGTTCGTCGTGAGTTCGCTCGAGCCAAAACCCTGTTGCAGCCCGAGCGCCCTCGCCAAGGTCACCTGGTCGATGAACTGCAGGCCATGGAGGGTCTCGCTGAGACCCTCGAGCATCAGGATCAGCGTCCGGTCATCGAAGACCTTCGGCCGCCCAACACTAATACCGTTCGGCGTCTGCGAGGGTGGCGCACACGACGCGCAGCCGGCCGTCGCCCCGAGGGGACTCGGAAGTAGTGTCAGGAAGAGCAGCGGAACGACCAGAACGAAGTGGGAACGTCTCCGATACAACACCCGACGGACCGGCATGCTCGAACCCTCCTAGATATGACGAGACCCCTTTGGCGAGATCCGAACCCAATAGACGGACAGGCCGGCAGCCTTTCCCGATTACGGTCGGGACATCGCATTGAGCTGTAGGAATCGGTCCGCAAGCGATACAATGAGCGGCGAGGAGATCCTCTGCCGAGAATCGTTCGTCGCGGGCTACCCCGAGGGCGGGTCCATATCTTCAAGCACGAGACGTGAACCTGACCATGCAACCTTCTTTCTTGCGTGCATACTGCGGAATGGCTCTGTTGTTCTGTGCTCTTGTCGCATGTGGAGAACGCCAGGACGTAGCACCGAGCGCCGCAAATGTCCTCGAGCGGTCGAAGCACCGGCCGTTCCAGGGACGTCTTTTCGGTCAAATTCCCTTCCGTCCCTATGGCTCCCAGCCCATGATTGCACCAGCCATGGTGCAGGGTGAGGGGTGGACCCGTCGAGAAAGCGAGTCGGACGAGAGCTCGCCACGGCTCGCGAGGCACGCGAGCCTCAATCTCGCCCTGGGGCGAGTCGACGCTGCCATTCGACAGTTTGAAAAGCTTCTCGCCGGTGCTCCTGCCGAGGCGCGCTACCACAACGATCTCGCGGTCGCTTACCTGGAGCGCGGTACGCGAAAAGGACGACCGTTCGATCTATTAGCCGCGCTTCGCCACTCTCGGCGAGCTAGCCTTCTCGCGCCCGACTCGCCCGCGGCTTGGTTCAATCTGGCGTTGGCTCTTGCCGCGTTCTCCCTGGGTGAACAGGAGACGGCCGCTTGGCAGCGTTCCCTCGACCTCGATGGCTCCAGCCACTGGGCCGAGGAGGCTCGACACCAGCTCCTGCGGATCACCCAACCGACCCTCCCGGACCGCTGGGGCGAATGGCGAGAGCGCCTCCTAAAGGGCCGAGGTCTGTCGGGCAAGGAAGTCGCTGCGCTGGTCGCGACCTACCCGAACCAACTGCGCGAGTTGGTTCTCGAAGAGCTCCTCCCCAGGATTGCCGAGGCAAGGGGCACCGCAGATACCGCCGGGACGATGACCGAGCTGGCGAGGGAAATGGTGGTGCAACGGGGTGACCGGATGCTGGCGGATTCTCACGACGTGCTCCTGGCCCGCGGGTCGAGCGATCCGCAACTCCTCCAGGCGCACCGGAACCTCTCCAGAGGCCTCACTCGGTACAACCACCAGGAGTGGCTGGCCGCTCGGCAGCTCCTGGAGGAGGCGGCAACCGTTCTCCGCCGTGCCCGCAGCCCGCTCGCCGACGAGGCGAGCCTCTACGCTGCCATTTGCCTCTACCACCTCGACGTTGCCGCCTCCCGCCAACCGCTGGAACAGATCCTAGCAGGGCTCGACGGCGAGCGCTATCCGAGTCTCGTCGGGCGCCTTCACTGGATGCTGGGGACGGTGGCCATGGGCCTCGGCCAACATGAGCAGGCCATCTCGCACCTCATCGCCATACGCGAGCCGTTGCGGCGCGGTGGTGGTGAGGATCAGGCGGCGATGGCCGAGACGCTTCTAGCCGAGAACTACGACCTCCGAGGGGAGGTCGAGCGCGGCTGGGCACACCGGTTGCTGGGACTGGGCCCTCAACTGGCCCGAGGCACGCCGCGGCGGCGCTATTCCGTGTTGCTCGAAGCCGCGCAGGCGCTGATGCGCCGCAGCCAAGCAGATCTGGCGCTGGTTTTTCTCCAGGAAGCCCACTTCAGCGCCACGCGGTGGGGAGAGCCGCTCGCGATCGCGGAGCTCCTCTCCTATCGCGCACGGGCACTGGCGGATCTCGGCGATGTGCAGGGAGCCCGACAGGCTGCCGACCGGGCTCTCGCGATCGTCGCCGAGCCAGGGGGGAAGGTCCAGAAGCGGATTCGCGGCCAAGCTCTGGTCTCGCGAGGCCTCGCGCATCTCGCCGGTGCGCCGGCTCAGGCTCTGATCGACCTCGGGCTCGGTGAGCGTCTCGAAGCGGCCACCCGGTGGCGGAACGACCGCACGCTAATCGGTGTCGCGACCGCTCGCGCTCAACTTGCTCTCGCCAATGCGGTCGAGGCCCGGAAAAACCTGCGCAGGGTCGTCCAAGAGTATGAGGAGATGAGGTCCCAGGCAATTGAGACACCATCGCGTATCGCGATCTTTTCGCATGCCATGGAGGCCGCCGACCTTCTCATGGAGCTTGCCGTGCATGACGAACCACCACCCTGGGCCGAAGCACTATCGTGGTCAGAGCGATCACGGGGGCGCTCGATCAGCGATGCCTGGGCGCGGCGAGGGCCCGTCTTGGACCCGCGGTCGGGATCTTTCGTTCCAGATCTCCTCGCCCGCTTGCCTCTCGACCGAGTGGTTGTGGAGTTCGCGGTGCTACCGCGCCAAACCGTGGCCTGGGTGATGGAGAGAAACCGGCTGCGGAGCGTCCTTCTCCCGATCTCGCGCGAGCAGTTGACCCGGGATGTCGAGAAGTTCCGCTCTGCCCTGAAGGGTGACTCCGCCTCAACACGAGAGCTTGGGAAACTGCTTTACGAGCAGCTGATCCGCCCGCTCCGGCTGCCGCTAAACGAGGAGGGGCGAATGATCGTGGTGCCGGATGGGGTGCTCGAACGGTTGCCGTTTGCAGCGCTCTTCAACGGCGAGCGGAAGCGGTTCCTGATCGAAGAGACCGTCCTCACATTGCTCCCAACTGCCCGTCTTTTGCCGCTCCTGACGAGTGGGCAGCAACAATACACCTTGAGCCACAGCCGGCGTCCGCTCGTCGTCGGAGCGCCCGACCTGGCCGGCACCGGCAATGCCTCCCTGCCGGAGTTGCCGGGAGCAGATGCCGAGGCCAGGTCGATCGCGTCTCTGTATCCTACCGGCATCTTGCTGCGGGGCTCGGCGGCGACCCGCGAAGCGTTCCTGGGCGCACTGGCGACCGCCGATATGGTCCACTTCGCAGGCCATGTGCTGGCGCTTGAGGAGAGCCTCGACGCCGGGCTGCTGCCCTTGGCCTCGAGCGCAGGGTCGCGCCATGAGGTCACCGCGGCGGAAATCCGTGCCCTCCGCCTTGATGGGATAGACCTGGTGGTTCTCGCTGCCTGCCGTTCGCTGGCGGGCTATCAGCCCGGGAGAGAAGGAGCCCTGAGTGTCGCGGGTGCTTTTCTGGCTGCCGGAGTGCCATCTGTCGTCGCGGCGCTCTGGGACGTCGACGACCGGACGTCGCCTTTGGTGATGCTGCGCTTCCATCAGTTGGTGGCGTCGGGCGCCGATCCTCCCGCCGCCCTGCGCCGGGCAATGATCGAAAGCCTGCAGAGCTCCGAGGACCGCTTGCGTTCGCCTGCTTCCTGGGCGGCCTTTGCGATCTTGGGCTCTTGATCCCTTTCCATTTCAATCACAGAGAGCAGCAGGGAGGAAACGATGTCCTTCACAGTGGAAATAGCATTTTCAGGATTGGGTCTGGTCATTCTCAGAAGCGGCGAGCTGCGGTCCTCCCGGCCCAACTCGGTGAGCTTTCACATGGTGCTCGGAGGAGGAGATCATGCCAGGCATATGCCGCATGTGCCGAGGATCTGGTTTCGCACGGAGGATCTCCTGACGCCGGAGGGGCAACACTTCCGCTTCCTGAGCACCGCCCCGGAAGGGAACTCGGTGATCTCGGAGGACCTGAGCGGGAAGACGCTTCGGTTTTCCGCGGACGGCGGATCTCCGACGTCGTTCGACGTCAAGTGGCTCACGGACGCCACGGTCACGGCACCCGGCGCCGGCGAGGAAGATGCGCTCGACTGGATCCCGGATCTCGGACAGCATGTGGGGCTGACCTCGATCTCTGAGCCGGCGGCGCGGTTGGCGCCGCCGTACCTGACGAGGATCGAGCTCCCGGGCGGCGAGATCCGTTCGCGGCAAATCTTGCGCGCCCCGGACCCGACGAATTCGGCCGGCGCACTCGGCAGGTTCCGCTTCGGTCAGGGCACGCCCCGCGTCATTGCGGATCAGGTCGTATGGCGCCGCCGGGGCGTCAACCGCCTCGAGCTCGCAGGCTTGGTGGGCGGCGAGACGCTAGAGTTCGATGGATCGTTCCGCGCGCTGCAGACCACGGGCGGCGGAGAGCCGGTGGTGAGCCTGGCCCTCACGAACCTGCCCGAGCAGGCGGTTTCGGGGCGCTTCGCCCAGATCGAGCATCTCACGATGCTGGCATCGCTCGCTATCCCCACTTCGCAAGAGGCGGCTGCGGCTGCGGTCCTTCGCAATCCGGTTCCTGTCATTGAACATGGAGGTCCTGTGACCAGCGGGAGCCTGGCCTGCCCTCCGGCCCGACACGAGATCGTCGGGGGTGGAGCATGAGCCGGCGAGCTCGCTGGTCCCACCTGATGCACCTGGCCGCCCTTGGTCCGTTGTCGATCGCCCTGTTGACCTCGTGCGAGAGCAGAGCCGACGCGCCGCCGCCAAGCCTCGAGGTCGAAACGTCTGCCGAGGCGAGGGCGGCCACGCTCGTCAATGCGCGGGGCGAGAGGATGAGCCCAGAGGAGATGCGGGAGATCGACACCTTCGGAGGCAACGAGGTCTCGACCACTACCCGATATCCCGGCGTGGTGTCGCTCATCAATGGCGCAAGACACGCCTGCGGCGGCACCTTGATCGCCAGGAGATGGGTGCTCACTGCGGCCCATTGCCCGCAGATCACCGCGGCGCTCTTCAACTGCCTCGACCTCGCGGATCAGAGCCAGTGTGAGCGGCGATCGGTGGGGACGGTCCGTGAGCACCCCGGGGCCAGCGTGCCGGGGCTCGCAGATGACATCGCGCTGTTGCCTCTCACCTCGGACGCGCCAGCCGGCGCCGTCCCTTACCCCTTGATCGCCGATGCAACCGAAGACCAGCAGATCAACTCGGTGACGCTAGTCGGTTGGGGGCTCAACGAGGACCAGAACCTGAAGCTGCACGAGCTGACAAGCTCCCGGGTAGACAGCCAGACGTGCGCCCAGCACTTCCAGGGAACGCTCGTCACCTTCGATGCCGAAGAGAACCTCTGCTCGGCAACCACCCCGACACGCCGCGCCTGCAGGGGAGACAGCGGCGGTCCGGCCCTTGCTTTCTCCGGAGGCGAGACCAGGCTGGCCGGTGTGATCAGCTTCGCCTGCGACCCGACGCGCGCCGATCGCCACATGCGGGTGGTGCCCTACAGGTCCTGGATTCAGTGCGTCATGACCAAAAGCGATTCTCAATGGACGACTCAATGCCCGGTGTAATCGAGCGGGCCCGCAGTTGTCCGGAGTTCTTCCAGGCTCTCCGTGAAGACGTGCACGGGCGCGAGGCATGAGGTGCATTCAGAAGAGGTAGAAGAGGTGCCTTGCGCCAGGCGAAGCCTGGGAAGGGAGGAAGGAAAATGCAGTAGACAGAACCTGAAACCACTTCGTAGTGGACCCCAGACCCCAACGGAAGAAGTGCCACGTGATCAGAGAGAACTACCGGAAGAGGTACCAGTCGAGTAGAAGAAAGAGGGCGAGCCGTCTGGCCGCATATCAGCATCGCTACCCTGGAGAAGATGCCGGCAGACTATACGCTCGTGCCTGCTTAGTCGAGGCCCGCTTGCATCCCTCGGGTCGTGATGCTGTTGATCCCTGATGACGGGTTGGGGGACGGTGGGTACGCCGCCCCCCAACCCCGTCCGACGCCCCTTCGCTCGGCGCCTACCCTCGGGAATCGATCACAGACCGCGAGTTCCGGGCTCCGCCCTCGCCATTTGGCGGGCGCCCGGCGGAAACGGCTGGTACCCCACGGTCCGGCGGCTAAATGGTGCCACCGCCGGCCGAGTGGTTGTCGTCGAACAGCTGCGTCCAACGGCCATCGAACCCGCCGTTCGTCGCGAGATCCCAGCCCGGCGCCAGCCACTTGCCGTGCTCGTACCACTTCCCGTTCGAAGTCGAGCCGACCGGTCCGCTGTGCGCGAAGTAATCGTGCTGACACCAGAACTGACCGAGGCCGCCGGTGCACTGGCGAACCTTGGGCGTGCCGGTCGCCGGGTCGTAGAACGGCGTACCGTCGAAGGCCGGTCCGCCCTCGCCCTCTCCGTTCTGGAGATACGCACCCCAGAACCACGGCTTGTGCGGATACCCCTGTGCGCCGTCGCTCGGGTCCTCGATGTCGAGCGAGTTGCGGTGGAAGGTCACCGCGGTGCCGCCGCAGCTCGAAGAAGCAGGCACGAGCTGGACACCGGTCTCGCTGTTGATCGGCTCCGAGAGCATGATGTTGATCGTCTCACTGCCCCAGTGGTTCGAGTACGTGCCCCATCCGTTCTCGGTCACACAGGCGACGCCGCCACACGACGCGCAGTCCGCGTGCGTCGGCATGATGTCGGCGAGGTCCTGCAGCTCGTACTGAATGCGCTTGATCTTCGACCAGCGGTCGTACCGACTCGAGGCTTTCGCGGCGAGCTGCGACGCGGTGTCCTGGGTCAGCACCTGCGCGTTCCAGTAGGTGACGGCGGCGGCGTCATCCTTCGGCACGAAGATGTAGTGCACATCCTGCTGGCCACTCGTCTGAGTGACGTCGACCTCGGCGTTCACCGACGGCTGCTTGTTCCAATAGTCGATCTGCGACCACTTGTTTTCGATGAAGTTCAGCTGATTCTTGTGGAACCCGGTCGCGTCGCCCTGCATGTCGTCCTGCCAGATCATGGCGTGACGACCGCCGGTCGTGTTCATGAAGTTCAGGTCGCGGTGGCCGTACAGCTGCGAGAGGTTCGTGTCGTGCTGGGTGATCGTCACGTACTTGATCGTCTCGCTCATCGAGGGCGTGCCGGTCACGTTGTCGACGCGGATCTCGATGCGCTCCCAGTCGTGAATCGAGCCCTCCTCCTTCGCGTGGTATACGTGGTAGAGCATCGTCAGGGACTTGCTCGTGCCCTCCATGTACTCGATGGCCGCCGTGTACATCGTCGGGCGCAGGCGCCAGTTCGCGTAGGCCGCGGCGGTCGGGTTGGCGACGAGCGAGTCGACCTGCTCCCAGTTCGCCTTGTTGTTCTTGAAGATGCCGTCGCGGTCGAAGTCGAAGTTGGTCAGCCAGTCGAAGCCCCACTGCCACGTGGCGGACTCGTCGGCGCTGTGCATGAGGAGCGGCGCGTAATAGTAGAGGTACGCCTGACGCTGCGCTTTGGTAAGAGACCAGGCCTGAGCCGAGGCCTGCCGCTCCGTCACGCTCAATCCCACGAGGGCAATGAGTGCGACGACGAATAGCCTGATGGCTGGGCTGGGATGAGAGCCGGACTGGGCGCGGAGCCTCATCTTCAGTTGGAAGAGTAGATTTGAGAGTAACCTCATCTGGACATTCCTTTCCTCTCGCGTGTCTCCAGGGTCTGCCTGGAGACACGTCTAGACCTGCGGCTTACGTGGAAGCCGCCTGTTTTTGCACCAACCTGATATGAGTTGTTGATGCTGCGAATCAGACCTCGACACCTGATCCGTTGCGACCCGCTTTACCGGCAACTGCGGTCAAGGGGAGGGAATTGATAGCATAAAGCGTTTTAGAAGTCAACAGTATCGGCGGTGGCGGTGGAGGCCGGCTCCCAGCTCCAGAGAACGATCTCTCGGGAATTAGGTGCCACGCGAGTAGAAGAAAAGAAGGAGAGATTCATCTCCTGAACTTGCCCGCCAAGGCGAAACCTATGCCTCCGAACCCATCTTTGACATTGGGAAGCCCAGGATCCCTAGGATCCCTAGGGAAGCCGGGGGGGGAAGAGGTAGGGGGGAAGAGGTACCAGTCGAGTAGAAGAGGATCGGCTTGCCGCTCGGAAAGGTCTTTCTCCGGACCATTGCCCGGAGGGCCTCTGTGGCTCTGTCCAGAAGAGGTGCCACGTGACTAGAGAGAACCGGCGGCGGCGAAGCACCTGGCACTCCTTCCCAGGGGGCCCGGCGCGGCTGGCCGCCCGCGCTAGTGGTCTGTCAAGTTAGAATTGAGCTGCTGCGTAGCGCCTCCCTGGGAGCGTCGGCATCGCTGCCGGCCTGACGAACTTTCCTTGGACGGACTTTTGCCGGCTTTCGGTCTTTGCGGCCCAAGGGGTCGCGAGAGATCAGCCCAGGGCTGAGGCCGCAGGCCGATGCCCTGGGCCAACAGACCCCACAGCCTTGCGGCCTGAAAGGCCGCGAGAAGCGGGGCGGAGCGAGCCGACTCCGAACCAGAACCTCTTGCGGCCTTTCAGGCCGCGGGGTTTTGTTGCCTTTCTCCCCAGGGCATCGGCCTGCGGCCTCAGCCCTGGGCTGGGTTCTCGCGACCCTTTGGGCCGCAAAGACCGCAAGCCGGAAGGCCGCAAGCCGGCAAAGCCCGACGAAGGGAGCTCGTCAGGCCGGCAGGGATGCCGCCGGTCCCAGGGGAGTTACGCCAGCAGGTCAATCCTGTCTTGACAGAGCGCTAGACGGCCTCCGAGGTATACGAGGTATCCGAGACATCCGAGGCCGCAGAGTCGTTCGATATGCACGGCGGGGTCTGAGACATCGGAGCCGGGGCCCAATTATCCGGATGGCACGCATTCTCGACCGGGTTCGGCGGCGCCTCGTCCGGTCTCCTAATGGCCGGGTACCGCGGGATGCCCGTCGCCCTTAGCTGGTCGATGATCAGCTCGGCGACGGCCGTCCCCACCCGCTGCCCGAACGTGTGATCGGACCGCCAGTGGACGCCCGCCCAGAGCCGGGCGAGGCCGATGTTGTCCGCCATCCTGCAGAGCTGCTCGCGATAGCGTGGGAAGAATTCGATCAGCAGCCGGGTGGCCGCCGCCGAGTACGTGCTGTGGCCGGACGGGTAGGCCGGATGGCGCGGCGTCCCGGGGGTCGGCTGGCTGGGAGGAACGGTCAGGCCGAAGATGTCCGGCACGTAGGCTTCCGGCACCTGCGGAGTGCCCGGCACCGGTGGTCCGGTCTGCGCCGGCGGTCCGCCCGGCAGCGGCTTGGCGCCGAACGGGAAGCCGCGGCGCGCTCCGTCCGCTGAGCTCGTGCTGTTCGTCACACGATCGAAGAGCACGTCGATATCCTGGCAGCACTCCCAGGGCCGCGGCCGGAACTCGACCCCCGGCCCGCCCCGCCACTTGAGGTACCAGGCGGCGCCGAGCGCGCTGTAGATCGTCGTCTGGAGCGCCGCCCAGATCCAGGCCTGGCGCGGGGGTGACCACATCTCCTCGCGGATCATGTAGTCGAGGGCGAGCTGATAGGACAGGCCGGGCGTCTCGCTCTCGAAATAGCGCGCCAGCTCGCGCCCCGTGTTGACCACCGGGAAGGCGTCGCCGCGCGCCGTGTTGATCACGGCGCCGAGCGGTTGCGGACGGAGGTTCAGGAACATGCTGAGCGGCAGGCGCAGCCCCATGGGATCCCGGTCCCGGGAAGAGAAGATCGGCGGCTCGTGGCCGAAGATCGCCGGCTCGTCCCGCAGGCGCCCCAGCATGATGAGCTCCTCGATCTCCAGCCGGAGGGCTACCGGGTTGGTCGGATAGGTAGGGTATCCGCCAGGAAACTTGGCCGCGAGCTCCTCCAGCCTGATCGGCCGGGGCGCAGGGCAGCCATCAACGACGTCGCACTCCAGCCAGTAGCTCGCCTCGGGCTCTACCTGCGGGCCGCGGAGATCATAGAGGCCGGTGCAAAATTCTATTTCAGCACCGTCCTCAACGATCACCGGAATGGATGACTTGCTAACCTCGGGCATCGATCAGTTCCTCCATTGTTGTATGTCTTTATGGCTTTGATCGCTGGCAGCGCACGTCTGTTCCTTCGATCATACTGCCACTTTGATGTCGACGGACGGAAATGTGGAATTCCGGCTTCCAGTAAAACTGATCAATATGCACACGTCGACAGAGGGCTGGCGAAGCGGTGCGGCCCAGCCCAAATAGCCAGCCTGAGGCCTGAGGTGCGGCGGCCCACCCGTGCGGGGATTGACTTCTTCAGCGGACTGTGTTTTGTTATATAATAAATGAAAACAAGCGATGCATGCTCGGCCCTTGCCGGGCGCCATCTTTGGGAAGCCACTTCCCGAAAGGAGAATCCATGAAGACTGTTCGACTTAGCATCCTGTCCGCTCTTGTCCTGGCTCTGTCGATCGCTTCCAGCGCCTGGGCTGTGGATGAGGGACAGACAAAGCCTCGCCTCAACACTCAGTCAGTCGGGACGCAAACCACGCTCGACCTCATCCCTCTCACCAGCGGCTCCGGTAACATCAAAGGTTTCCAATGCACGACTACCGCTGTCCTGACTACGCGGCTCCATTTCTATGTTGACGGCGGCGTGGCACAGACCCTCGATCCTGGGCTGGTGCTCATATTCTCTGACGCGAATGGAGGCCGCTATTCGTCGGTCATCCCCATGAACATACGGTTCGAAAGCAGCATAAGGGTCACTCTCCAGAAGAATTCACTGGCGAGCGGGAGTGTTGGATGTGTAGTGAGTTGGGGTCTCGACTAGCTCTGTGCCGCGATCCAGTCGCCGATCGTGTTCCCGAGGCTCTGGGGGAAAACGTCTCCTGGATCGCGGCGTGACCGCGCGCCGGTCAGAACTGCGACCAGAGAAGCTGGTTCGTGACCTCGTGGTGGAACTGCACCTCCGAGGCCTTGATCAAGGTGCCGAGAGCCTTGGGGCACCGCTCCGCCTGGGTCAGCTTCAGCTCGGCGAACTTGGCGTGCACCTCCTCACCCATCACCTCCTGCATGAACCGGCTCGCCTTGAAAAGGCGGATCGCGTCGTAGATGTTGTCGGGCAGGAAACGCGTGCGCGGCCGCTTATCCGAGTCCTCCTCGGCCTGCGGCCCCTCCAGCCCCGTCTTGAGCAGCGCGTAGATCGCCAGATACGGGTTGGAGTCGGGAGCGATGGAGCGCACCTCGACGCGCGCCGAGCGCTCGTTGCCGAGGGGGATGCGCACCATCGAGCCGCGGTCGATCGCCGACGCCTTGATCTGGTTGGGAGCCTCGAAGTGCGGGTCGAGGCGGCGATACGAGTTGACGCTCGAGTTGAGCACCAGACAGACGTCCGTAGCACTGCCGAGGATGCGGCTGATGAAGTCCCAGCCCAAGGCCGAGAGGCCGTCCTTTCCGTCCTTCTCGTAAAAGAGATTCGTCGACTGCCGCGTCAACGACAGGTTGGTGTGCATGCCCGAGCCGTTGATCCCCGTCACCGGCTTGGGCAGGAAGCTCGCCGTCATACCCAGGCTCGCCGCGACCTGCCGTGACAGCAGCTTGTAGAGCTGCACCTGGTCGGCGGCCACCGTTGCCTCGGTGTAGCTGTAGTTCATCTCGAACTGCGAGGGCGCCACTTCCGGGTGGTCCTTCTCGTTGGCGAAGCCCATGGCCCTCTGCACCTCGGCGGCGGTGTCGATGAACCGGCGCAGCGCGTCGCCCGGCAGCGAGTGGTAGTAACCACCGGTGGAAATGAACTCGAAGCGGCCCGTCTCGTGATAGACCCGCTCCGCGTCACGCCCGCGGAAGAGGAAGCCCTCGATCTCGTTGGCGGCGTGCGCGACGGTCCCATCCTTGGCATAGAGCTGGTCGGCATACCCCTTGAGAAGAGCCCGCATGTCGGAGCGATACGGGCTGCCGTCGCGTTCGCGGACCTCGCCGAAAACCAGCACCTTGCCGGGACCGAAGATGTCCGAAGGCAGCCAGTAGAAGGCCGGCCAGTCGATCGCCAGCCGCAGGTCCGACTCCTGCTGCCGCGAGAAGCCGCGGATCGAGGAGCCGTCGAAGGTCAGGTTGTCTGCCGCCTTCAGCAGGAACTTCTTGTCATAGTCCAGCATCTGCAGACGGCCTTCGAGGTCGGTGAAGCACACCGTGACCGCCTTGATGCGCTTCTCGTCGTGGAGATAGCGCATCCGCTGCTCGCGGACGGAGTCGGCCGGCCGCCGGGCCAGCCGTTCCTCCTTGGCCTCGAGGTTCATCTCCTCGAGCTGGTCGTAGGGGATCTCCAGGAAATCGCGCAGCCCCGGATGCGAGGAACGGCTGGGTGCCGGCCGCGCCATCTCCTCCAGCATTTCCGGGGTCATGGCTGCCAGTGCTTCCTCTCTGCTCGGTTCCGTTGGGTGCAAGGTCAACCTCCTTTGAGGGAATAGGGCTCTGCTGATGGAGCTTAATTCTATACCGATTAGCTCTTCTGTCAAGTGAGTTAGGCTAAGCTTGGTCCCAATAACCCTAATGCGCGCAAGAAGGGCGCTTGGGGCCCGAGCCGAGAGGTCATTTCGACCCTTTAGAGAGTCCTTAGGAGAGGTCTAGAGGTGATGGCCCGATATTCAGCCCTGACAGATAAGATTAGTGGTGCGAGAGGAGGAGCATGATGTTCGCGATCAAAGCCGAGGTTGGCGATCCATGGGCGGAGGCTTTCGCGTTCAGCGCGCAGAAGACGATGTATGGTGGCAAGCACATCGCCGCAGGCGATACGATCTTCGTCTTTGCGAGCGAGAACGAAGGCGGGCCAGGTCTCATCGCGAGCGGCGTCGTCACCTCGGCCAAAGCGATCGCGAAAAAACCCGGGATCGCCCGGCAAACGCCGCGTGTGAGCATCACTATCAGACGCACAGCGTCCGCGAAGCGGCGCCTGGGGCGGAGCGAGCTCAAACTTTTTTCCGACTGGAACGACGGCCGACCCGAGACGGAGCTCAATTTCAAATTCTATCGTCAGGCAACGAACAAGATTGTCGGCATCTCGGATGAAACGGCGGCGTTCCTCTGCGGATTCTTTTAACGCGGTCGATCGCTGTATGCAGTCAAGAAGCCGTCGCTCGCCGCGTGAAGTATAGTGCCGGCATGATGAATGAAGTCGGGCATGTCTGCGAGCTCGTTCGGTATCCCGTCAAGTCGATGGCTGGTACCGTGATGGAGTCGGCATTTCTCGGGTGGCATGGTCTCGATGGCGATCGGCGCTTCGCCTTCCGGCGCTTGGGAGATGACGGCGGCCTCCCATGGCTTACCGCGAGCCGCGTCCCTGAGCTCCTTCTGTACCACCCTGTCGGTCTCGACGAGAGTGCCGGCGAGCCCCTGCCAACTCATGTACGCACACCGGCCGGAGCGCACGTGGAGCTTCGCAGCGTGGAGCTCCAGAGCGAGGTCGCCGAGCGTTTTGGGGGCAGCGTGGAATTGATGAATCTCAAGCAGGGGATCTTCGATGAGGGCTCGGTATCGGTGATCAGCCTGGCGACCATTGCCGGCATCGGTGGCGAGGCGGGAGTGAGCCTCGATCGCCGGCGCTTCCGAGCCAACATTGTGCTCGAGACTCGCGACTGCGAGCTGTTTCTCGAGGATGGGTGGGTTGGCGGGACACTGGTGTTCGGCAACAGCGAGCCAAGGCCAGCCGTGAGAGTGACGGCGCGCGACGTGCGATGTGTGATGATCAACCTCGATCCGGACACGGCCACACAAGACAAGCGGGTGCTGAAGACGGTCGTACGGCTGAACAAGAACAACGCGGGCGTCTATGGGACGGTGGTTCAAACCGGTACGATCCGCGTTGGTGAGCCAGTGAGCCTCGTACTGGACGCGCGGCGCTGAAGACGACGTTCAACGTTGAGGCCCACGGGCGGCAGCTAACAAAATCATTCAAGCCGGAGCCTCGGTTCGGTTATGAAAGCCACTCACTGCCCTCTCTGCTACGAGCCTCTGGAAGCTCGGGATGTGGCGCCTTGCATGGATTGCGGTCACTTGGTGGATCTCGCCCTCACCGGCAAGTACACCTATGCCGAGTATCGCTACTCCGGCGATCTGTCGCTGGTGCTCTGCAACTTCTGCCTCGTCGATTTTGCTTCCTACGACCCGACTTACTTCGGTCTTCCACGCGGCACGTGCATCGATTTGGGATGCTTCCAGTTCCTTCGCGACGTTCCATTGACAGTCACGAAAGGCAAATTCTGCGCCGCGTGCGGGTATCGGCTGCCCTTTCTGGAGTTTGTTTTACGGGTACGAGAGTTACACAACGAGGACTGACCCTATGGAGGTCCTGGACCGTCATCGACGCCGAGGATGATCGAGCGCTCAAACCTAACCAGCCAGCGCCCGTATAAGAGCCACATCCTTTGCCCGTCGAGGAGGCACGGCCATGGCTCGATTCCCCTTTTCCGCCCTTTCTCTCTCCCTGACGCTCCTGGCTGCCGGACCCGCTGCAGCCCTCGATTGGCCGCAGTTCCGGGGCGTGAACCGGGACGGCGTCTCGGCCGAGACGGACCTGCCTCGGAGCTGGCCGGCGGAAGGGCCGCGGGTCGTATGGAAGCGGGCGATCGGGGAGGGATACTCCGGGGTCAGCGTCGCCGGAGACCGGCTCTACACCATGGACTCGGACGGGACGGCCGAGTACGTCCTGGCCCTGGAAGCGGGTAGCGGCAAGGAGCTCTGGCGCGTTCCGGCCGGCCCCAAGCTGATCGACAGCATGGGCAACGGCCCGCGGACGACGCCTACCCTGGACGACGGCACGGTCTACGCCATGGGCTCCCACGGCCGGCTCCTCGCCTTGAAGGCGGCCGACGGGGCGAAGATCTGGGAGATGGATCTGCCCCAGGCGTTCGGCGCCAAGCGGCCCAACTGGGGGTACTCGGGCTCCCCATTGATCGACGGCGACCTGCTCATCCTGGAGGTCGGAGGGAAGGATGGCCGGGGGGTGGTGGCCTTCGAAAAGGCCACGGGGAAGGTTCGCTGGGGGGCCCTGGATGGCGATGCGGCCTACTCCTCGCCGGTCGTGATGACGATCGGCGGCATCAAACAATACGTGGTGCCCCGCCGGGCCGGCTCGCAAACGGTCGCGTTCCGGCCCGACGGCTCGGTCCTCTGGACCCATCCGGGGCCGTTCTCGGTCATCGCCAGCGCCCTCTTCATCCCGCCGGACAAGGTCTACATCTCGGGCGGGGACGACGCCGGGGCGGTCCTCATGCGGATCAAGACCGAAAGCGGCAAGGCTACGGTCGAGGAGTTGTGGCAGACCCGCGCGATGAAGAACCACTTCAACAATGCGGTCCTCGTGGGCGGCCACCTCTACGGTTTCGACAACGCCACCTTCAAGTGCCTCTCGGTCGCCACGGGCGAGCAGACCTGGGCTTCTCGGGGCCTGGGCAAGGGCTCGCTCCTGGCCGCGGACGGGAACCTGCTGATCGTCCTTTCGGACCAGGGGACCCTCCTCCTGGTAGAGGCAACTCCCGGCGCCTACACGGAGCGCGCACGATTCCAGGCCATGGAGGGTAAGGCGTGGACCGCACCGACCCTTGCCAACGGCCGGCTCTACCTGCGGGACCACGACGAGATCGTTGCCCTGGAGATGAAGGCGCCGGGCGCCAGGGGAGCTTCCGCGTCTGCCACCCCCGCCCCGAAAGGGGAGACAACCGGGACGAGCCGCCCCCCTGCAACCCCCACCCTCAGCCTCGAGGAGATCGTGGCCCGCTACGAAGCGGCCCGGGGTAGCCGGGAGCGCTGGCGGGCTCTGCGGTCCATCGAGATGGAAGGCACGTTCACCAGCTTCAGCGAGGAGGCCCCGTTCACCCTTCGCCGCAAGCGTCCGAACCTCTACCGGTTCGACTCCAGGATGACCCGGAAGGAGATGATCCTCGCTCAGGGTGCCCAAGGGCCCTGGTGGCTCTATCCTCTCTATGGGATCGACAGCCCGGCAAGGGTGGAGGAGTCCCCTGTGGTGGTCATGACCGCCCGCGATGCGGAGATCGAGCCGGCCCTCTTCGGCTATCAGGAAAAGGGCCACAAGGTCGTCCTGGCCGGCCGGGGAGACGTGAGCGGTCAGGAGACCCTCCGTCTCGAGCTCACCCGGTCCAACGGCTGGGTGGAGACCTGGCACCTCGATCCCCGGACGTACCTGGAGGTTGCGGTCGACTCCAAGGTCTTCGACTACTCCCAGCTTCCCCAGGAGATGCAGGAACGGGCCTACTTCTCCGACTTCCGAACCGTCGACGGCCTGGTCATCCCCCACCGGATCGAGAAGGAGTACGGCGCCCGGCACACCCTGACGAGGGTCGAGAGGATCCGTGTGAACCCTGAGGTGGAAGACAGGGTGTTCGCGATGCCTGCCACGTCATCGAGTACAGCATCCAGTCCGCGGGGCGCCCAGGCAGGACGCCCCGGCGGAGTCGTCAGAGTTGATCTCCCAAGCGGCTACGGCCGCCCGGTGGGCGCCGCCGCCGCGGGCACCGGGAACCCGCGCTCGCGCATCAGCGCCGCGGTACCGGGATCCTTGCCGCGGAAGGCCCGGTAGGCGTCGGCGGGATCGATGGTATTCCCGACCGAGAAGACGTGGTCGGCCAGGCGCTTCGCCACCGCCTTGTCATAAGCGCCGCCCGCCTCCTCGAAGGCCTGCCAGGCGTCCGCGGAGAGGGTGTCCGACCAGAGATAGCTGTAGTATCCCGCCGAGTAGCCGTCGCCGGAGAAGATGTGGCTGAACTGCGGCGTGCGATGCCGCATCACGACCTCCTTCGGCATGCCAAGGGCGACCAGAGTCTCGCGCTCGAAGGCATCGGGATCGATGTCCTTTTCGGGTGTCGCCGCGAGGTGCAGCTTCATGTCCACCAAGGCCCCCGCCAGGTACTCGACCGTCGTGAAGCCCTGGTTGAACTTTGCGGCTCTCTCGATGCGTTCGACCAGCTCCTTGGGGATCGGCTTACCGGTCTGGTAATGCAGTGCGAAGCGGTTGAGGACCTCGGGCGTCGACAGCCAGTGCTCCAGAAGCTGGGACGGGAACTCGACGTAATCCCGCGCCACGCTGGTTCCGGCCAGCCCCGGGTACGTCACCGACGAGGCCAAGCCGTGCAAGGCGTGCCCGAACTCGTGAAAGAGCGTCGCGGCGTCGTCCCAACTGATCAGGACCGGCTCACCCGGCTTGGCTTTGCCGAAGTTGGTGTTGTTGGAGACGATCGTCGTCACCGGGCCCTCGAACCGTTCCTGGTCGCGGTAGGCGTTCATCCAGGCGCCGGAATTCTTGCCGGGGCGTGCATAGGGATCGAAGTACCACAGGCCCACGTGCTGGCCCGTCCGGCCAGTCACCTCCCAGACCCGGATATCGGGAGTCAGGGTCGGGACACCCTGGACCGGCTTGAAGCGGAACCCGAACAGCTCGCCGGCGACCCAGAACATGCCTTCGCGCAGCTTTTCGAGCTGCAGGTAGGGGGTGACGGCGTTCTGATCGAGGTCGTACTTCGCCTTGCGCACCTTCTCGGCGTAGTACCGGTAGTCCCAGGGCTCGATGGTGAGATTCGCGCCTTCCTTCTTAGCCAGCGCAGCCATGTCCGCGACTTCTTCGTCGACGCGTGCGACCGCGGGCTTCCAAACCGACTCCATCAGCTCCATGGCCCGCTCCGGCGTCTGTGCCATGGTGTCCTCCAGACGCCAATGGGCGTGGGTTGGGTAGCCGAGGAGCTTCGCCCTCTCGGCCCGCAGCTTCAGGATCTCGGCAATGATCTTGTTGTTGTCCTTGGCGTCGCCGTTGTCGCCGCGGTTGTAGTAGGTCCGCCAGACCTTCTCGCGCAGATCGCGCCGGTCCGAGTAGGTAAGGAACGGATCCATGCTGGAGCGCGTGTTGAGGATCGCCCATTTCCCCTTTTGGCCCCGCGACTCGGCGGCGAGGGCGGCGGCTTGCCGCATCGGCTCGGGAAGCCCCGCGAGATCCGCTTCCTTTTCGAGCACGAGCATGTAGTTGGCCTCGTCGGCCAGCAGGTTCTGGCTGAAGTCCGTGAACAGGGAAGCGAGGCGCTGGTTGATGGCCGACATGCGCTCCTTGGCCGGCTTGTCGAGGCGGGCGCCGGCGCGTGCGAAGCTCGTGTAGCGGAGCCAGACAAGGCGCTTCTGCTCGGCGCTGAGATTCGAGGAGTCGCGCGTTTCGTAAACAGCGGCCAGGCGGGAGAAGAGCTTTTCATTCTGCGTGATCTGATCGCTGAAAGCCGCCAGCTTGGGCGCCATCTCGCTCTCGACCGCCTGGAACTCCGGCGTCGAGAGGGTCGAGCTGAAGACGCCGAAGAGAGACGCGACCCGGCCCAGGGTCCGTCCTGACCGCTCCAGGGCGGCAATGGTGTTCTCGAAGTCGGGCTTGGCCGGATTCGAGGCGATGGCCTCGATTTCCGCCAACTGCTCGGCCATCGCGGCTTCGAGAGCGGGTTTGAAATGCTCGACCCGAACCGCGTCGAACGGCGGCACACCGCCGTACGGGCCGGTCCACTGGGCGAGGAGCGGATTCGCCGGCGGGGCAGCCGCCATCACCGGCGAGCCCAGGAGCAGGACGGCGAGGCCGACTCCGACTGTGAGAAGGTGATATCTGGACATGAGGTGAGCTCTCCTTGGGGTATTTTGCAGGCGTACCGGGACGTCAGACCCTACCAACCGCCACGCCCCTCGCGGGATTCCCCCGGGTCGGTTTGCGAGGGGCAAGCGAGGTGCGACACTCGCCGCCGCCATCCCACTATGAGGGAGACGGAAAGCGACTCCGCTTTCAATTCTTTTGGGGGAGGACGTGATGAAGACGAGATGGATGGCCGTATGGGTGGGGATCAGCCTGGGCGCTGCGGGATCGGCTTCGGCGGTGGTGGAATACTGTCAGCTCGAGCCGGTGTCTCAGCAGTCGCAGTACCAGGAGGTTTTTCAGCCGACCTGCCACAATTGTTACGAGATCGGAGTAGCCGGAGCGATGGGGGCGAGGACCTTCAAGGAAGTTCTCGATCAGGTCAAGAACGTCGAGGTCGACTTCTGGGACACGAAGAACGGGGTCGGCGGGGGCGTCGCGCAGGAGTGGTACGTCCGGCACAGCTCGAGCACGTCGTTTCCATCGGGCAACGACAACAACTGTACGAGCACCAATGGTCCGAACAATCTCGGCGCCTGTCTGACCGACGTCAAGCAGTGGAGCGATGCCCATCCGGGCCACGACCCGGTCACGCTGTTCCTCGACAAGAAGGAAGGGTGGAGCAGCGTGAGCGAAGGCCGCCGGCCGGTGGATCTGGACAACCTCGTCCAGGCCAGGCTCGGCAGCGCGCTCTACAAGCCGGGAAGCCTCCAGGGGACCTATCCCACCTTGCGCGAGGCCGCCAGGAGGAGCGCCTGGCCCTCGATGTCAGCTCTCGCGGGCAAGGTGATCGTGGTGCTCACGGGCGGGAGCCTCCTGAATCACAACGCCACGCTGAGCGAGTACGTCCAGGACCGCCGCGTCGGGGCCGCGCTGTTCGTCGCCGCCGACGCCGACGAGACGAGCGACATCAATGGGGTTCCGCAACAGTTCACGACCGACACGGCCAACTACGTGGTGTTCTATAACATCAAGGACGAGGACGGCCACGCCTCGCTGGGCAAGACCACGCGGGTCAACAACTACGTGTCGCGGCTGTGGAACGGCGACGGCCACGACTCGTGCGCGATCCTCGCGAACTGCATCAACGACAACGGGCTCGATCGATGGACCGCCGGCGCCTGCTCGGGCCAGTCTTCCGGCACCTTGCATCTGCTGGATCCGAACGATTGGATGGCCGAGCAGCGCGAGTCGAGCAGCAATTTCGTCTGCCCGGCGGGGAAGGTGATGGCAGGCCGCTGGCACGATTGCAAGAACAAGGACGAGAAGTGCGATGAGAACGGCAACTCGACGGTGTACTGCATCAGCATCTCGGCCAACGGCGTCCAGTTCACGGTCGGCACGGGAACCTGGTCCGGGGCGATCAAAGAGAGCGACGGCACCTACTATCTCTGTCCCTCGAATACGATCATGACCGGCCGCCAGCACCAGGGCGATGAGAACGGCGACACGAAATATCAATGCGCGTCGCTGAGCTATCAGGGCCGGAGCATCGCCGTGAACCCGAACGCCGGCTCCTGGTCCCAGGCGATCATCGAGTCGACCAGCCAGTTCGTCTGCCCGAACGGCCAGATCCTCAACGGCCGCTGGCACGACGACGACGAGAACGGCCCGACCAAGTACCACTGCATCCCGGTCCCGACTCCCTGAGCCGCCCAGGAGAGGGCCGCCGGGGGCAGGGCTCGCGGGAGCCCACCCCCGGCCGGCTCGAAGGGCCGTCCCAGGTTCTGGAGGAATCTCGCGGGCACCGGGATGTGCCGTCCCGCATCCGGGACTTGAGCGCCCCCGTCGAGTAGTTCCTTCATTGACGAGCCGCGGAAGCCAGCGTAAGATACGTATGTGTCATGGATTGAACAACATAGGCGACTCTCGGCAGTATCAAAGGAGGCTTTCCATGACGCAGACCCCGCTCGCCACCTGGCATGAGCTCGTGCGAACCCGGGACGCGAGAGGCCTGAGCTCGATCCTCGCGGACGACGTCGTTTTCTACTCCCCGGTCGTCCATACGCCTCAGGCCGGAAAGGCGCTGACGCTTCAGTACCTGTCCGCCGCCTTCCACGTTTTCTTCGACGAGTCGTTTCGCTACGTGAGAGAGCTCGCCGACGGTCGCAACGCAGTACTGGAGTTCCAGGTCGAGATCGACGGGATCACTGTCAACGGGGTTGACATGATCCAGTGGAACGACGAGGGCAAGATCGTCGAATTCAAGGTGCTGATCCGTCCTCTAAAGGCCATCAACCTGATTCATCAGAAAATGGCCGCGATGCTCCAGGCGAACCCATAGCGCATGAAGCGGCAAGATAGAGGAGGCATCAAGTGGGCCGATTCGTAAGCCTGACCGAGCCGATCGGTTTCGAGGAGGTCTTCGCCGCGCTTCCGCTGCTTCATGCGACGCCCCGCTCCTGGGCGGAGCTCGCGGCCGCGCGCTTGCCTGAGTTCCTGGCCGATCACGCGGTCTGCGAACAGCAGGTCGCGATGTATGCCCTGTCGCTTGCCGGCTACTATCCCGACGACGCCGAGCTCGTCGAGCGCGCCGCGGCGCTGGCGGCCGAAGAGGTGCAGCATTTCCGGCGGGTGGTGGCGATCCTGAGGCAGCGGGGCTGGCCGCTTGGGGGACGGCGGAAGAACCCCTGGGCTCAGAGCCTGAGGGCGCGGATCGTTCCCGGCCGGGAGCCCTGGACAAAGGTCGACCGCCTGCTCTTCGGCGCCATGATCGAGGCGCGGAGCTGCGAGCGGTTCACCCGGCTCCTGGAGGTCGTCGAAGACCAGGAGGTCGCGCATCTCCTCGCCGATCTCGGCCCCGCGGAGCGCCGCCATTGGCAGCTCTTCTACGAGCTCGCCGGCCGCGAGGCCGACGCGGAGGCTCTCGCCGCCCGCTTCCTGCACTGGCGGGAGTTCGAGGCCGACCTCGCGCGCGGCCTCGGGACTTCTCCCGCGGTTCACGGCTGACCGGGAGTCTTTTCGCCCGCCGTGGGCCGCCGCGTTGCCATCCCCGGGCCGCCGCGATAGCATCGCCGGGCCCTTCCCCTAGGGCCCCAGAGGAGGAGAACGTTCGTGGACTTTGCCCTGACCGACGAGCAGCGCGCCATCCAGGAGACCGCGCGGGAGTTCGCCCGCCGCGAGGTCGATCCGATCGTCGACGAGATCGACGAGTCGCAGAAGTTCCCCCGCGAGGTGATCAGGAAGGCGGGAGAGCTGGGATTCCTCGGTATCATCTTCCCCGAGGAGTACGGCGGCGCCGGGCTCGGCTACGTCGAATACGTGATCGTGGTCACGGAGCTGTCGAAGGTCGACCCTTCCGTGGGCATCAGCATCGCCGCCCATAACTCCTTGTGCACCAATCACATCTACAAGTTCGGCAACGAGGAGCAGCGGCAGCGCTGGGTGGTGCCGCTGGCCAAGGGGGAGAAGATCGGCGCCTGGAGCCTGACGGAGCCCGGGGCCGGCTCGGACGCCGCGGGCACCCGCACCCGCGCCGAGCGGGTGGATGGCGGCTGGATCCTGAACGGCTCGAAGACGTTCACCACCCATGGCAGCGTCGGCGACGTCTGCGTCGTCTTCGCCGTGACGGACACGGGCGGCAAGCGCGGCCACAACATCTCGGCCTTCGCCCTGGACAAGGGGATGGAAGGCTTCCGCCCCGGCAAGAAGGAGAACAAGCTGGGCATCCGCGCCTCGGACACGGCCGAGGTGGTGATGGAGAACTGCTTCGTTTCCGAGGACCGGCTGCTGGGCAAGGAGGGGGAAGGCTTCGTCCAGGCCCTGCAGATCCTCGACGGCGGCCGCATCTCGATCGCCGCCCTGGGGCTCGGCACGGCCATCGGCGCCTTCGACACGGCGGTCGCCTACTCGAAAGAGCGTGAGCAGTTCGGCAAACCGATCTCCCAGTTCCAGGCCATGCAGTTCGCCATCGCGGAGATGTCGACCCGCATCGCCGCGGCCGAGGCCCTGACGTTCGCCGCGGCCGAGGCCATGGACCGGGGCGAGAAGGTGTCGCGCCTGGCCTCCGAGGCCAAGCTCTACACCGGCGAGACGGCGGTCTTCTGCTCGGAGCGCGGCGTCCAGATCCACGGCGGTTACGGGTTCATCAAGGACTACCGGGCCGAGAAGTACTACCGCGACGCCAAGATCTGCACCATCGGCGAGGGCACCAGCGAGATCCAGCGCCTGGTGATCGCCCGCCTGCTCCTGAAGGGGCGTTGATGGCCCTGCGGGCGCGGCACGCAGGCGAGCTCGGCGCCACGCTCGATCCGCTGGTGCCGCGGCTGCTCGAGCGCCAGCCGCGGGCCCTCGGGCGGGCCATCTCCTACATCGAGGACGGCGGCGAGGGGCAGCGCGAGCTGGTCCGCCGCGTCTACGGCGAGACGGGCAAGGCCCGGGTGGTCGGGATCACCGGCCCGCCGGGCGCCGGCAAGAGCACGCTGGTGGACCGCCTGGCCAAACTGTGCCGGAAGCGGGGGGAGACGGTGGGCATCCTGGCCGTCGATCCCACCAGCCCGTTCACCGGCGGTGCCCTGCTGGGCGACCGCATCCGCATGCAGTCCCTCTACACCGATCCCGGCGTCTTCATCCGCTCCATGGCCACCCGCGGCGCCATGGGCGGGCTGGCCCGCGCCTCGCGCGACGCCGTCGACGTGCTGGACGCCGCCGGCTTCGACTGGGTGCTGGTGGAGACGGTGGGCGTCGGCCAGGACGAGGTGGACGTGGTGCGCAGCGTCGACTCGGTGGTGATGGTGACCGTCCCCGGGATGGGGGACGACATCCAGGCGATCAAGGCGGGCATCCTGGAGATCGCCGACGTCTTCGTCATCAACAAGGCGGACCGCGAGGGCGTCGAGCGCACGGCCCGCGACCTGGAGATGATGCTGTCGATCGGCGAGCACGGCCCGTGGCTGCCGCCGATCCTGAAGACGGTGGCCGCCCGCGACCAGGGGATCGACCGCCTGCTCGAGGAGATCGAGCGGCACCGCCAGCATCTCGCCGAGAGCGGCGAGATCGAGCGCCGGCGCCGCTCGCACCTGCGGCTGCGGGTGGAGACGATTCTCAAGGAGCGGGTGGTGGCCGCCGCCGACCGCGTGCTCGGCCTGGACCGCGAGGTCGAGCGCGGCTACGGGCAGCGGCTCGACCCCTACCGCGTGGCCGACCGGCTGTTCAGCGGCGTCCTGGAGGACGCCCGCGAGGAGGCCGGGGTGGCGGCGGCCGAGAGCGGCCCCGCCGGACTGACTGAAGAGCGCATGGCCTGAAGGGGATGAGAAGAAAATGATTGGACGGATCGATCACGTGGGAATCGCGGTGCGCTCGATCGAGGAGGCGCGGAAGATCTATGAGGCGATGGGTCTCCACGTCGAGGCGATCGAGGACGTGCCGTACGACGGCGTGCGGGTGGCGATGATCCCCTGCGGCGAGACGCGTATCGAGCTCCTGGAGCCCCTCTCGGAGGACTCGCCCGTCGGCCGGTTCCTGGCCAAGCGCGGCCCGGGCATCCACCATCTGTGTCTGGCGAGCGACGACGTGCGGAGCGAGAGCGACCGCCTGCGCGAAGGCGGTTTCCAGGTGCTCCGCCCGGAGCCCACCCAGGGGGCCGGCGGCTGCTGGGTGCAGTTCATCCACCCCAAGAGCGCCGGCGGGGTGCTGCTGGAGCTCTCGGAAGGCACCCATGGGACCCACGAGACCCCCGGCGAGGGGGAAGGGCACGGCGAGCCGTGATCCGCCCGGGCTCCCTGGTGATCGTCCACCTGATCAACCCCACGGAGAAATTCTGGGGCATCCTCCAGGAGCTGGGCGTGGCGGGCGTGATGCTGCGCGGCATCAGCGTCTCGAGCTTCGACGACTGGATGGCGCAGGCCGTCCGCCCGGGCGATCAGACGCTGGGGCTGTCGACGATGTTCGTCCCCCTCTTCCGCGTCGAGCGGCTCTTCCTCGACGAGGCGGTGGGGGAGGTCGAGAGCTATCGCCAGCGTTTTCAGCAGCGCGTCGGCGTGCCCGTGGAGCGCTACCTGGGGCTGCAGGAGGGCGGGGAGGAGGAGTCCTCCGAGGTGCCTTCCTAGAACTGGACGTTCTTGACGAAGAAGGAGGTCACGTCGACCTTCTTGGAGATCAGGTCCGTCGCCATGTCGGGTGTCAGGACGAACTGGCCGGCCCGCTCGCGCGAGGGGGTGGTCAGCAGCAGCTCGAGGGCCGCCACGCGGTCCGGGAAGAGGCCGCGGATGTGGAGCAGCGCGTTCGAGGCGGTGGTGAGCGCCTTGAAGACGGAGCCCTCGGAGTTGGTGCTGATCTCGATCATCGTGCGGTCCGCCCGCGTGCCTTCGTAGATCTCCACCCCCTCGAGCCCCTGGCCGCGGAAGAACTGCTGCAGCGCGGAGGTGACGTCGCCGTGGGGGTAGGGCTTGCGGGCCAGGGTGGCCAGGTCGTAGAAGCCCGCCTTGGTCTTGAGGAGATGGCCGGGCGTGGGCTCGCTCTTCTCCCGCCGGCTCTTCGGCAGCTCGCGGGGAGCGGCGTCCCGGGCGGCGATGAGGTCGGCCAAGGTCTTGTCCTTCACCGGCTGCGTGGCCGCGGCGCTCAGGTCCTGGGACGCCCCGGGCAGGACGACGGCGCCGCCGTAGCCATCGCGGTTGGCCTCATCGGTCCGCCGCACGTCGATCTGGCCGGCAGGCACGAAGCTCTGGGTGCCGTTGGGCAGGGTGATGAGCGCCCGGCCGTTCTCGATCCTGTACTTCTCCTTGGCCGCGATGCGCGAGCCGTCCTTCAGGTAGATGACGTACCCGGCGGCCATCAGGGGAGCCGTGGTGAGCAGGGCCAGGAACGCCAGGATCGCGAGGCGTTGGAAGCGCGGGTGCCGCATACCGTTTCTCCTCAATTCATAGACTTTCGGCCATGATACCCTGACGGCGCCCTCCGTGGTATGTGCACGGAGAGGAATTTCACCAACCACTTCGGGGACCTTCGATCTTGAAAGCGCCCGCTCCGCAGCCTGGCATCCTCGTGCTCGAAGACGGCTCCGTGTTCGAGGGGGAGACCGTCGCGCCCGGCACCCGCTTCGGCGAGGTGGTGTTCAATACTTCCATGACCGGCTACCAGGAGGTGCTCACCGATCCCTCCTACCGCGGCCAGATCGTGGTGATGACCCAGCCGCACATCGGCAACTACGGCACCACGCCCGAGGTCGCCGAGTCGGGCCACCCCTGGGTGGAAGGGTTCATCGCCCGGCAGTTCACCCTCCGCCCCTCGGGGCGCGCGGGCGACGAAGGGCTGGTCTCCTACCTGCGGCGCTTCGGCGTGCCGGCCCTGCAGGGGATCGACACCCGCGCCCTGGTGCGGCGGCTGCGCGAGCGGGGGGCCCTGCGCGGCGTGCTGACCGCCGAGCGGTCGGACGCCGGTCAGTTGGCGGCCGAGCTGGCCGACTTCCCCTCCATGGCCGGCCGGGCGCTGGTGGACGAGGTGACCTGCGCCGACGCCTACGAGATCCCGGCCGTGGGCGAGGAGCGCCGGCATCTCGCCGTGTACGATTTCGGGGTCAAGACGAACATCCTCCGCTCCCTCGCGGAGCGCGGGGCGCGGCTGACGGTGCTGCCCGCCCGCACGCCGGCGAGCCACGCGCTGTCGCTGGGGGCGGACGGCGTCGTGCTCTCGAACGGCCCGGGCGATCCGGAGCCCTTGACGGAGATCATCGGCAACGTCCGCGAGCTGGTGGCGGCCGAGATCCCCGTGTTCGGCATCTGCCTGGGGCACCAGCTCCTCGGGCTGGCCCTGGGCGGCCGGACCTTCAAGCTCAAATTCGGCCACCACGGCGGCAACCAGCCGGTGCGCGACACCCTGACGGGCCGGGTGGCCATCACCAGCCAGAACCACGGCTTCGCCGTCGATCCCGCCTCGCTGCCGGCCTCCTGCGCCGTCACCCAGGTCAACCTGAACGACGGCACGGTCGAAGGCTTCGCCGTCTCCGGCCGGCCGGTGTACTCCGTGCAGTACCACCCGGAGGCCGCTCCCGGCCCGCACGACGCCTCGGGCCTCTTCGACGCGTTCCTGGACAACACGGCGCGGAAGTGAGCCCCTCTCCTCCCCAGGCCCCCCTCCTCAAGGGCCCCCTGCCCTGGGTGATCGCCTGGCGGTTCCTGCGCGGCCGGCGGAGCCGCCTGCTGGACGGCACGGCGCGGGCCGCCCTGCTGTCGACGGCCTTGGGCGTGACGGCCATGATCATCGCCATGGCGCTGATGACCGGCTACCGTGAGGATCTGCAGGGCAAGCTGGTGCGGGGCAACGCGGCGGTGATCGCCTACCCGGTGGGCGGCGAATCGAGCGAGCTCCGCCCGGGCAAGGAGCGGGCCCTGCTCGCCATTCCGGGAGTGGAGAAGATCGGCCGGGTCGCCTACGGCCAGGGGGCCCTCTCGACGGCCCGGCGGCCGGAGGGGCTGGAGGTGATCCTGCGCGGCGTCGATGCGGGAGGGGGGCAGCTCACGGCCACCGCCGAGCAGCTCCGGCCGAGCCCCGAGGGGATCCCCTCCGCCGTGCTCGGCAAGGACCTCGCGGACAAGCTCGGCGCCCGGCCGGGCGACGTCCTGCGGCTGGTCTCCCTCGGCCTCGGCGACGGCCGGCCGCGGTTCCGCTACCAGAGCCTGAAGGTTTCCGCCACCTTCTCGACCGGCTTCGCCGAGTTCGACCGGAGCTGGGTGCTGCTCGACCGCGCCCTGGTCGAGCGGCTGATGGGCGGCGAGACCGCCATGGACCTCCTGGAGTTCACGGTGGCCGAGCCCGAGGAGGCGCCGCGGGTCGCCGAGGCCGCGATGGGCATACTGGAACCGGACTTCGTGGTCACCGACTGGCGGCAGCTCAACCGCGAGCTGTTCACCGCCCTGCAGCTCCAGCAGGTGGCTCTCTTCCTGGTGCTGGGCCTGATCGTGCTGGTCTCCACCTTCAACGTCGCCTCGACCCTGGTGGTGCTGGTGCGGGAGCGTATGCGCGACATCGGCCTGCTGGGGGCGCTGGGTCTGCGGCCCACCGGGCTCCGGCTCGTCTTCCTGGTCTACGGTGGGTTCCTCGGCGCCTTCGGCACCCTCCTCGGGGTGATCGCCGGCTGGGGGATCTGCTGGGTGCTCACCACCTTCGAGGTCATCCGCTTCGACCCCGAGGTGGCGGCGATCTACTTCATCGACTCCGTGCCGTTCCACGTCAAGGGGCGGGACCTGCTGGCGGTGGTCGTCTTCGCCCTGCTGGTGACCCTGATCGCCTGTTTCATCCCGGCTTGGCGGGCGGCGCGGGTCGATCCGTCGTCGGCCCTCAGATACGAGTAGGGTCTACGCCGATACGCTCTCGTTCCGCTCGCCGGACATGATCCGCCAGCCGATGACCTTCTCGTCGATCTCGCGCAGGCGGTTGGCGACCAGGCGGCAGAGGAGCTGAAGGAACTCGAGGGCGGCGTGGGGGTCCATGGCGAGCACTTCGCGGACGGTCCCCTGGTCGAGGGCCAGCACGGTGAGCGGGCCGGCGTGAGCGCGGGCGTCGGCCGAGCGCGGCTCGCCGTCGATCAGCGACATCTCGCCGAAGAAGTCGCCCCGCTCCAGGATGGCGAGGGCCTCTTCGCCCGCCCCCGGGATGTACTTCGAGATCATTGCCCGCCCCTCGAGGATGATGTACATCTCCGAGCCCTCGTCCCCCTCCTGGAACAGCGAGGCCCCGGGGGTGAAGCGCTTCTCCTTGGAGAAGGTGGCGAGGGTCATCAGCTCCCGGCGCGACAGGCCTTGCTCGCGGAACAGGCGGATCTTGTCCGAGGGCTCCACCGTCACCGACGAGGCGGGCCCCGCCGGCTGCTTGCGCAGGCGCAGGAAGTTCTCCGGCATGGATTCGGAGGAGAAGAAGGTCTTGAGCTGGTCGTTGGTGGCGCGCAGCTTGCGGGCCAGGCTGTGCCAGAGGGACCAGTAGATCTGGACGCCCATCTCAGGCGAGCCCTCGAGCAGGAGGTCGATGACCTCGGCCTCGAGGCGGAACACCTGGCTCGGCGCGGCCGCGAGGGCGTCGGAGTTGCGCTCCTGGCCGGTGATGAAGCCGGTCTCGCCGAAGAAGTCCCCGGCCTCCACCATGCCGAGTGCGAAGGTGCCATAGGAGGTGGTGCGCTGCGCCGTGATGTCGCCCCGTTCCAGCACGTAGAGGTCCCGCCCCTGGGTGCGGTGGCTGTAGATCAGGCTGCCGACGTCATGGAGCTCCTCGTGCACGGCCTGGGTCAGCCGGAAGATCTGCTCGTCGGAGAAGTGGGCGAGGGGCTTCAGCCGCCGTAGCCGGGAAGCCAACTCGAGCTGGCCGCCCGTGCTCCGCCGCTTCGGCAGGGGGGCGGTGATCGACAGGTTGGACCCAGGCAGCCCGCCCTGCTCGAGGAAGCGCTCGCGGTGCCACTCCAGCCGCTCGAAAGACGTGTGCACCAGTTCCTGGCGTTCGCGGAACATCCCTGACAGCTCGCGGTTTCCCCAGCCGAGGATCTGCTTGAGGGTCTGAATGCGCCGCCGCAGCCGCCGCACCCCTTCGTCGTCGCCGTCGTTCAAAAGCAGGAAGGCGTGCACCGTGGCGCCGAGGGCCTCTTCGAACCGCTTGCGCTCGTACTCGACACGGCCCAGGCTCTCGGCCGTCTCGCGGTCGAAGGGGTTGTAGCGCAGGGCCCGGCCGAACTCCTCGGCGGCGCCGTCGAAGTCGCGGCGGCGGAAGAGCAGCCGGCCGTGCAGCTTGTGGTTGGAGGGGTTAGCCAGGTCCTTGGCCTTGGCCACCTCGATGCACTCGATGGCCCGCGCGTTCTCTCCTTTCTCGGCGTAGAGGTGGGCGAGGCCGAGGAAGTGGGCGGCGTCGATGGCGTTGCGCCGGAAGCCCTCGCGCATGATGTCGCGCAGGCTGCGGGAGCTGCCGCCGCCGCGGTTCTGCTGCTGGCGTTTGCGGATCTCGGCCAGACCCAGCTTGACGCTGAGGTTCTTCGGCTCCAGGCGCAGGGCCAGGAGCAGGAGGTCCGCCGCCTCCTCGTGCTTCCCGCCCTCGGAGAAGCGCCGCGCCAGGTCGGTCAGCTCCTGGATCTCTTGGGCGGAGGGATTCTGCGGATTGCTCATCGCCGACATCCTCTTTGTTGCAAAGATCGGCAGTTTAGCACGGCGGCGCCGTCCGGGAGCCCTCCGCTTGAAACCAGGCTGTCTTTTATGTACATTGCACTATTATTCGAGTTTCGATGGATCTCGGCTCGCGAAGGGCCGGGGAGGGGTTCCGAATATGGCCGCGAGCCTGTTGACCGGCGCCTTGAAGCTGGGTATTGAGTGCTGCCGCAGAGGGGACTGGAACGAGGGGATGCACCACCTGGGGCGGATCGCGGAGAGGGGGGAGTCAGACCTGCCGGGGCTCTTCTACTCCTACCTGGGGTATGGCATCGCTTTGCGCGAGCATCGCTTCCAGGAGGGGCTGAAGCTCTGCCGCCACTCGATAAAGTTGGAGTTCTACCAGGTCGAGAACTACCTGAACCTGGCCCGCACCTGTATCCTGGCCAAGGACCGCAAGGGAGCCGTCCGGGCCATCCGGGGCGGCCTGAAGGTCGATCCCCACAACCCGGAGCTGCTCGTCCTGTACAAGGATCTGGGCATCCGCGGCCTGCCGGTGCTGCCGTTCCTCGACCGCGCGCATTTCCTGAACCAGCTCCTCGGCAGGTTCCGCCACGCCTGGCGGGGAAGTCGCCCCTAAAAAGCGAACCCCCCTCGCCCGGCTGGGCTGAGGGGGGCGGCGTGGAGAATCGCTGGATTCCCGCCGGCTGGGCGCCTAGGGCGCGCCCGTTGCGGGGGCGGCGCCGGCGCCCCTCAAATCGTCGAACACGATGCCGAGGTTTTCGGCGCCGCTGTCGCGGACCTCGTCCATGAAGTCCGCCACCTTGTCGTAGTCGAGCTCGCCGTCGGCGGCGAAGAACACCACCTTGGCCTGGCGCCCGGTCAGCGTCTCGCGCAGCCTGCCGGCGAACTGGGCGCGGGGGATGAGGGCCTTGTTGATGTAAGTCTGCCCCTGGGCGTCCATCCGCACGATGACCTGATCTTCCATCGGGGGTGGCGCCTGGGTCACGACCTTCGGCGGTACCTGCACGGGATAGCCCATCTGGAGCAGGGGCACCGAGACCATGAAGATGATCAGCAGCACCAGGATCACGTCGACCATCGGCGTGATGTTGATCTCGCTCCGGACTCCACCGGAACCGCCCACGTTCATTGCCATGGCGTTACTCCTTCAGGACGCCGCCTAGGCGGTGCCCTTCTCCTTGTCGGTGATGACGCCCACGCGGCTGAAACCGGACTCGTTGATCATCTGCATCACGCTCCGGACCTTCTTGTACTTGAGCCGCCGGTCGGCCTTGATGACCACCTCTTTGTCGGGGTTCGCTGTGTGAACCTCTTCGAAGGCGGCCTTCAGGTTCTCGTCCGTGACCCAGTTCGGCCCCACGAAGACGGTGCCGTCCTGCTTGATGCTCACCGTGAGCTGCTTCTGGTTCTCCGGCATCTTGTCCGGCGTCGAGGTCTCCGGCAGCGTCACGTCCACCCCCTTCTGCAGCATGGGGGTGACGACCATGAAAATGATCAACAGCACCAAGCAGACATCAACGAGGGGAGTGATGTTGATATCGCTCCGCACCCCCTTGATGAGATTGGGCTTGCTGTGCTTAGGCAGCATGCTTGCTCCTCTGGCGCTTCATGAAGAAGTCGATCAGCTCGGAGGAGGAGTTCGACATTTCGATCTGCAGCCGCTCGAGGACGTTGGTGAAGTAGTTGAACATCCAGGCCGCCGGAATGGCGACCGCGAGGCCGAACGCGGTCGCGACGAGGGCCTCGGCGATACCGGCCGACACGGCGCCGATACCACCCGAGCCGGTGAGGGCGATGCCGGTGAAGGCGTTGATGATGCCGATCACGGTGCCGAACAGGCCGATGAAGGGGGTGATGGTGGCGATCGTGGCCAGCGAGCCGATGCCGCGCTTGAGGTCCGACGTGGTCAGCAGCGTGGCGCGCTCGACGGCGCGGGTGGCGGCCTCGACGACCTCGACCTCGGACAGCGGGCTGGTCTGGCTCTCATATTGGAACGACTGCAGGCCGGCCGAGACGACGCGGGCCAGGTGGCTCTGGGGGTACTTCATGGCGGCGTCGATGGCGGCCTGCGGCCGGTCGTTCTTGAGGTGCTCGGTCGCCTGCTTGGCGAACTGGAGCGACTGCTTGCGGGCCTTGCGGAACATGATCAGCCTCTCGACGGTGACGTAGAGCGACCAGATCGACAGGATGATCAGGATGAGGATGACCCCCTTGTTGAGGATGGTCATCTGTTCCCAGATGGCAAGAGGATTCATTTCCATGCGCTTCTCCTTTTTTCTGAAAGCCTAGGCGCTCACTGCACCTGGAAGTTGACCGTCAGTACGTAATAGACCTTGACCGGCCTTCCCTCGAGCGTGGCCGGCTTGAATTTCCACCGCTGCACTGCGTCGACCGCGGACTTGTCGAGGCCCATCGGCAGGCCCTTGAGGACCCGCACGTTGGTGACGTTGCCGCTGGTGTCGATGATGGCCTCGACGATCACCGTACCGGTGACGCGGGCGCGGCGGGCCAGCTCGGTGTAGACCGGCTTGACCTGGTTGATGATCTCCGGCCGGCTGACGGCGCCGCCGACGCGCAGAGGAGCCTCGTCGACGCCGCCCGGCACGCCGCCGACGACACCGCCGACGACGCCGCCCGGCACGCCGCCGACGACACCGCCAACGACTCCGCCGACCACGCCACCGACGACGCCGCCTTCAACGCCGCCTTCGACGCCGCCCTCGGCGGTCGCCTCGGCCGGCGCGGTGGACGGCTCCGGCACCCGGTCCGGAATCTCGACCGGCTGCACCGGCTCGGTCGGCACGATCCTGGGGACCTCCCGCGGCACGACCGGCGTCGGCGTGGCGGCGGCCGGCGGCGGCGGGGGAGGCGGCGGCGGAGGCGGCGGCGGCGCCGCGCTGATGAACATGACGTTGATCGGCGGCTCTTCCACGGGAGGGACGTTCCAGTACTGCACGAACAGCAGCGCGCCGCCGGCCACCAGGTGGAGGACGAGCGCCACCGGCATGAGCCACCAGCGCACGCCGCGCTTGTGTACCGTGTCCAGATCGATCAGTGAGTTCTCAAACATGGTTTCACCTATGGGGGGTCTCTAGGTGTTAGCGGGAGCCGGCGCCGGTTGCGCGGCTGCCTTCTTGCGGGCCTCGATCGCCTTCTTCTGCCACTGCTCGGCGGATGCCTGGTACTCCAGCCGCTTGGCGCCATCGGTCTCGACGGCGGCCTTCTGACGGAAGAGGAGGCCGTAGTAGATCATCGAGTCGACGTAGTCCGGCTTGATCTCGAGCGACTTCTTCAGCGCGTCCAGCCCCATGCCGATGAGCCGGTTCTTCGACTCGAAATCCATTGTGCCCGGGTCGTGGAACACCTTGTCCCAGGCCGACACGCCGATCGAGTAGAGAGCGAGGGCGCGCTCGTCGCCCTGCACCTGCGAGGCGAGCTGGAAGGCCTTGTCGAGCCGCCCGGCCTGGGTCAGGATCCGGATCTGGTAGCCGTTGAGCTTCGCGGCCTCCTCCGGCCTTTCCTGGACCCGCCGCTCGATGAAGGCGAGCGCCTCGTCGAACTTGCGGGCGTTGACGTAGGTCGACAGCAGGTAGTCCTCGACCTTCTCGTCGTCCGGGTAATCGGCCAGATACTTCTCGAAGGCGTCGACGGCGGTGTCGGCGTACTGGAGGTTCTTCGGGGTGGTGTCGCCCGGACGGTACAAGGCGAGAGCGGACAGTCCCATGGAGCGCCAGGCGAACGTGGCGTCGGGATCCAGGTCCATTCCCCGTTTGTAGTGCACCAGCGCGTTGGCGTACTGCTCCTGCGTGTAAAGGGAGTTTCCCTCCTTGAGCTCCGCCCGGGCCTGGACCTTGCCGCAGCCAACGGCCGGCAGCACCAGAAGGGCTGCGACGGGAAGGATCAAAATTCTCTGCATAGTCACCTCTCCACCACTTAGAAGGGGGGAGCTCCAAAAGAGTTCCCGGAAGACTCGGACCAGATTGAAGGGAGGATCAAGGAGGGCTTCGGTCCCCTTGGGCACCCCCCGCTTGCGGTGCCAATGCAACAGTTGTACCGGCTTACCTATTTCACGGCCGGTGCAGGGGCTTCCCCCTCGCCGCGCGAGACGACCACCGCCGCGGCCAGATCGCCGCTGACGTTGAGCACCGTACGGCACATGTCGAGGAAGCGGTCGACGCCCAGGATCAGGCCGATCCCTTCCACGGGAATCCCCACCAGGCCCAGGATCATCGCCACCACCGGGATCGAGCCGGACGGCACGCCCGCCGTGCCGACGCCGCCCAGGATGCAGATGACTACCACCGTGAGCTGCTGGGTCAGGCTGAGCGACACGCCGTAGAACTGGGCGAGGAAGAGCACCGTCACCCCTTCGAACAGGGCGG
>DATFNZ010000144.1:0-40825 GCA_035266085.1 Thermoanaerobaculia bacterium | reverse complement strand
TAGAACGTCCAGCCGGTGTCGACGCCGCCGTGGGCGATGGCCCACAGGGTGAAGATGCCGCCGAGGTTGTAGACGTACCAGCTCGCCAGGTTGAGCTTGGGCATCGCCAGGTCTTTGGCCCCGATCATCAGCGGCACCAGGAAGTTGCCCAGCACCGCCGGGATGGCGGGGATCAGGAAGAAGAAGACCATGACGATGCCGTGCATGGTGAACACCCGGTTGTAGGTGTCCGGTCCCAGGAGGTCGCCCTCGGGCGTCAGCAGCTCGAGGCGGATCAGGAGGGCGAACAGGCCGCCCAGCGCGAAGAAGACCGTCACCGAGATCAGGTAGAGGATGGCGATCCGCTTGTGGTCGCGGGTGAGGAGCCACGACTTCACTCCATAGGAGGAGTTGAGGTAGTTGGGCCGCTCGAAGCCGGTCTCGGGCGTGGCCGTGAGGGGGGTGCGTGCGACTGCCGTCGTATCCATGGCTATTCTCGATTCTGCTGCGGCGCCGGGCCCGCGGACTGGGGAGAATTATCGTCCACCTGCCCGCCAGCGGCGTCCGTGGGGCCTGCATTCGGTCCGCCCGTGCCGCCGGCCGGCGAGCTGCCGAGGGGGCCGAGCGTGCGGATGTAGGCGATGAGCTGGGTGACCTGCTCCTCGGTGACCTGCCCCTGGAAAGTGGGCATCACGGGATCCCAGCCGGCGACCAGCTTGGCGTTCGGGTTGAGGATCGACTCCCGGATGTAGGTGTCGTCGGCGATCACCGTCCGGCCGTCGGCGAGCGTCTGCTGGCTACCGTAGAGGCCCTCGAGGGCCGGGCCGCGGGCGAGCCGCCCGGCGGCCCCTGCCCGGTGGCAGGTCACGCAGGCCAGCGACTGGAAGAGCTCGCCTCCCGAGGCCGCCATCGACTGGCCGGCGGCGCCGCCGGCGAGCCAGTTCTCATAGTCCCGCGGCTCCATGGCGATGACGCTGCCGATCATCCGGGAGTGCTCGGTGCCGCAGTACTCGGCGCAGAACAGGTGATAGACGCCCGGCTTGGTGGCATTGAACCAGACCGAGGTGTAGCGGCCCGGCACGGCGTCCTGCTTCACCCGGAAGGCGGGCACGTAGAAGCTGTGGATCACGTCCTCCGAAGCCAGTTGCACCTTGATCGGCTGGCCGATGGGGATGTGGAGGGTGTTGATCTCCCGCTGGCCGCCCGGATGCTGGATTTTCCACATCCACTGCTTGCCGATCGCCGTGTACTCGATGGCGTCGGCCGGCGGCCGGTAGAGCTGGAAGAACACCCGCGTGCCCCAGGCGAACATCGCCAGCATGATGATCAGGGGGATGACCGACCAGCCGATCTCCAGCCACAGGGCCGCCCGCTCGTTGGCGCCCACCTCTTCCGGGTGCCGCCGGCGGTAGCGGGTCATGAAATACACGATCAGGCCGGCGATCAGGAGGCTGAAGAAGATGCTGACCGCCGACCAGGCGATGAACAGCCGGTCGACGTCGCCGGAGAGGGACGAGGCCGATTCAGGAAAAAGCGGGAACGTGGATTTCATGTCAGGCGGCTCCCAAGGACCCGGGCTGGGCGGTCTCTCGCCGCCGCAGGAGCACGATCAGAAGGGCGAGGCCGGCGACGGTCGCGAGGCCGGCCAGCCGCACGATGTTCAGGGTGACGGCGCTGTAGCGGCCGATCGTGGGGTCGTAGTGGAAACAGTAGAGCAGGACCTGATCGACCACGCCGCCGATCTTGCCGCCGGCCGACTCGACGAGGCCCAGCCGGATGAAGCGCGCCGGGTACTCGACGCCGAAGAGGTAGCGCGAGACTTTCCCCTGGGGGGTCAGGATGACCATCCCGGCGGCGTGCGCGAACTCGTTGCGGTCCTTGTCATAGACGTAATGGAAGCCGACGGCGTTGGCGAGGCGGCTGATCGAAGGCGGCGTGCCGGTGAGGAAGTGCCAGCCCGCCTCGGTGCCCGGCCGGCCGTAGCGCTCGAGGATCTCGCCCTTCTTCCTGGCGGCCATCGCCGGCGTCTCCGCCGGATCGATGCTCACCACCACGACGTCGAAGTCCTTGCCCGGGTCGAGCGAGAGCGGCTTGAGGCCGGTCTCGACGCCCTGCAGCACCATGTCGCACAGCATCGGGCAGTGGTAGTAGGCGAGCACCAGGATGGCGGGGCGCTGGCCGAAGTAATCCCCCAGCTTCACGGCGCGCCCGGCCTCGTCGCGGAACGCCAGCTCCAGGGGCACCTGCTCGCCCGGCCGCTGGTCGTAGCGGACCTCCTTGAGCGGCCCGGGCATGGTATTGCCGGGCACGACGGAGCCCGCGCGGGCCGCGCCTGCCGCCAGGAGCAAGGCCGAAAGGGTGATGCCTGAAATTGAACGGCTCAAGTCGTACCTTCTTTCCTTCCTCTACTGCTGCGGAGGGGGGGCCGGTGCCGCGCCGCGGGCGGCGATGACGTCGATCGCCACGTCGATCGGCACCCTCACGATGCCCTGCTGCGGATTCACCCAGTCGGCGTGGTTGAGGACGAGGTCCTCCTCCTCGCGCACCCGGTTCAGGAGCTCGCTGGACGAGACCTCCAGGCGCGGCTCCGGCGGCGGCTGCTGCGGGTTCGCGGCCTCGATCGGCGACAGGGGCACGTCGCGCCGGTCGTCGTAGCTGCCGATCCCGCGGAGCAGCAGCCAGACGATCACGGCCGCTACCAGCGTCACGACGGTCAGGGCCACGCCCGACCAGACGATGGAGCGGACGTCGATCTCGCGGTCGAAGTCGGCGTCTTCGGGAGCGTAGGCGGTGGCTCCGTGGCCCACTCCGGGGCCGGTGTCCGTCTTGGCGTCCAGGTCGGAGCGGTCCCGCCGGTCGGAGTCAGTGCTCATGGGCGATCGCCTCCGCGAGATAGGGGTCGTGGATGGGCAGCAGCGGCCGTTTCTTGAGCTCGCGCACGAAGAAGTAGACCCACACGCCGCCGATGGCGACCGGCGCCGCCAGGTAGAGCCAGGAGAAGGCGGCGTGCTGCTCGTGGAACGCCGGCTCCACCTGCCAGACGTAGTCGAGCCAGCGCATCACCAGGATGAGCCCGGCGACCAGGGCGAGGGCCCGGCCGTTGCGCTTCAGGTCGGCCGACAGCAGCAGACCGAAGGGCAGGAGGAACTGGAACACCACCAGCGCCAGCGCCAGGATGCCCCATCCCCCGTGCATGCGGTGCTGGAAGAAGGAGGTCTCCTCCGGCAGGTTGCCCGACCAGGTGATCAGGAACTGGGAGAACGAGAAGTAGGCCCACAGCATGACGAAGGCGAAGAGCAGCTTGCCCCAGTCGTGGAAGTGGCGCGGCTGGATCACGTCCGCCATCGGCTCCCGGCGCGAGAGGTAGACGGCGACGACGATCAGGAAGGCGAGCGCCGACAAGCCCTGGCTGCCCAGCAGGTAGACGCCGTAGATGGTCGAGAACCAGTGCGGCTGGAGCGACATCAGCCAGTCGATCGAGGCGAAGGTCACCGCCAGGCAGTAGCCGACGACGCCGAAGGCGGCGATGAACTGCATGCGCCGGGTGAGGCCCGGATCGTCCCCGCGGTCCTGCTGCAGCGACATGCGGTTCAGCTTCCAGGCGAAGCCGCCCCAGATCAGGAAGTAGAGGATCTGCCGGATGAAGAAGAACGGCACGTTGAGGTACAGCGCCTTGTGCTGCAGGACCTCGTCGCCGCGCACCACCTCCGGGCGGGCCCACTCGTAGAGATGCTCCATGCCGAAGGCGATCGGCAGGAAGAGCACGAGGAGCACCGGCAGCGTGCGCGTGGCGGCCTCCAGCATGCGCCGGGCGACCAGGCCCCAGGCGCCGCGCGTGAGGTGGTGGAGCATGTAGATCGCCAGGCAGCCCAGCGTGACGCCCATCCAGAGCACCCAGCCGACCAGCCAGGCGCGGAAGAAATACGCGGGCGAGAGGAAGAGCCCGATGGCCATGAGGACGGCGCCCGCGCCGCCTGCGATGAGGCCCAGGGTCTGGACGCGGTCGATGGCTGCCGGGGCGGCGAACGCCGGAAGGCCGGCGCGGACGTCGGCGCGGCGGATGCTGTCGGTCGTCATGGTTCCTCGCTCGGGTTGGCGTGCTGCCCGGAGTTGGCGGCGGCCAGCGCTTGCGCCCGCTTGAGATCGGCCTCGACCCGCTGGCGGCCGGCCGGCGGCAGGTCCGCCAGGCGCGCGTTCTGGCTGTACTGGAGGGCGCGGATGTAGGCGGCGATCGCCCAGCGGTCCTGGACCGGCACCTGCGGGGCGTAGGTCGGCATGACGCCGAAGCCCTCGGTCATGACGTTGACGAAGTAGCCGGCCGGGGCGGCGCGCAGCCGCTCGATGTGGAACGACGACGGCTGCTTGTAGCCGCGGCGCACGATCATGCCCCGGCCCGTCCCCACCCGGTCGTGGCAGGGGGAGCAGAAGACGTTGTAGCGCTCCTGGCCCCGCTTCAGGAATTTGAGGTCCACGGGGTAGGGGATCTGGTCGACCGGCCGGCTGGCGGTGTCCAGCCCCGTGTACTGGGAGCCTTGGCGCAGGTCGCCCCGCGCCACGGTGTGGGCGGGCAGCGGCCGGGCGCTCTGGCCGTCGCCGAAGAAGGCGCTGCCCTCCAGCGGCTTGATCCTGTGCTTGTCGTGCATGTTGTTCCGGCAGCCCGCGGCGGCCAGGAGGACGAGGCCGGCGGCCCCGAGGCGGAGAGGCCAGCTCTTAGCGCGCAACTTCGGTCACCTCGCTCGCGTTCAGCTCGGAAAGGAACCGCCGGGTGGCTTCGAGGTCGAATTTCGGATCCTTCGACTCGATGACCATGAAGTAGCGGTCGCGCGACGCCATGGCGAAGCGCGGCACGTTGAACACCGGGTGGTAGGGCTGCGGCAGGCCGTTCAGGAAGAACATGCCGAAGACGGCGGCCAGCGCGGCGCCCAGGATGGTGGTCTCGAAGGTCGGCACGATGAAGGCCGGCCAGCTATGGACCGGCCGGCCGCCGACGTTCATCGGATAGACGATGACCTGCGTCCAGTACTGGAGCAGGTAGCCGCCGATGCCGCCCAGGATGCCGCCGCCGAGCACGATCCCCGGCAGCTTCGAGCGGTGATGGCCGAGCGCCTCCGAGACCTCCTCGATGGGGTAGGGCGTGAAGGCGTCCACCTTCGTGAAGCCCTCGTCGTGGACCCGGTGGGCGGCCGCGATCAGGGCGTCCGACGAGTTGAACTCGGCCATCAGGCCGTACAGAGGCAGCCTCTTGGCAGGGTGCTGCAGCCCGCTCATCGCGGCACCTCCGTGTACTCGCCTCCGTGCGAGCCCGGGACGATCGTGCGCATCTCGAAGATCGAGATCGTCGGCAGGAAGCGGATGAAGAGGAAGAACAGCGTCAGGAACAGGCCCATCGTGCCGATGAACGTCCCCCAGTCCCAGATCGTCCCGTGGTACAGGCCCCAGGACGCCGGCAGGAAGTCGCGGTGGAGGCTGGTGACGATGATGACGAAGCGTTCGAGCCACATGCCGACGCTGACCACCATCGAGATCGCGAACAGCCACAGGGGCGACGTGCGGACACGGCGGAACCAGAGGAACTGCGGCACCACGGCGTTGCACGCGATCAGCATGTACCAGTGGTAGCGGTAGGGCCCGAACACGCGGTTCCAGGCCATGAACATCTCGTAGGTGTTGCCGCTGTACCAGGCGAAGAACAGCTCCGTCATGTAGCCGTAGACCACGATCAGTCCGGTCGCCAGCATCACCTTGCCCATGTTCTGCAGGTGGCGCGTGGTGATGAAGTCCTCCAGTTTGAACAGGTGGCGCAGCGGGATCGCCAGCGTCAGCACCATGGCGAAGCCGGCGTAGATGGCGCCGGCCACGAAGTAGGGCGGGAAGATCGTGGCGTGCCAGCCGGGGATGATGCCGATCGCGAAGTCGAAGCTGACCACCGTGTGCACGGAGAGGACGAGCGGCGTCGCCAGGCCCGCCAGCAGCAGGTAGGCCGTCTCGTAGTTGTGCCAGTGCGCCGCCGAGCCCCGCCAGCCCATGGCGCCGAAGCCATAGACGATCCGGGCGACGCGGTTGGTCGAGCGGTCGCGCAGGGTGGCGAGGTCGGGCACCAGGCCGACGTACCAGAACAGGGCCGACACCGTGGCGTAGGTCGAGACGGCGAACACGTCCCAGATCAGCGGGCTCCTGAACTGCGGCCACAGGTTCATGGTGTTCGGGTACGGCAGCAGCCAGTAGAACAGCCAGGGCCGGCCGAGGTGGAGCAGGGGATACATGCCGGCGCAGGCCACCGCGAACAGCGTCATCGCTTCGGCGAAGCGGTTGATCGAGGTGCGCCACTCCTGGCGCAGCAGCAGCAGGATCGCCGAGATCAGCGTGCCGGCGTGGCCGATGCCGATCCACCAGACGAAGTTGATGATGTCGAAGCCCCAGCCGATCGGCCAGTTGATGCCATAGACGCCGACGCCCTTGACGAGCAGCCAGGTCACCGAGACCAGGAACACCATCAGCAGCGAGAAGGACACGGCGAAGCCGAGGAACCACCACTTCGGCGTGCGCTGGAGCACGACCTCGCTGATCTTGTCGGTGACCGACGCCGTGGTGTGGCCCGGAGCCACGATCGGCGGCTTGTAGGGCTTCGGCAGGGGGGCGGGGAGACCGCCTTGATCAAGCGTGGCCATGCTCAGCTCCTTCAGCTCCTTCAGCTCCTTCAACCGATGCGGGCGATGCGGGCGATGCGGGTTCGAGCCGGGGGTTGGGATTGCGCAGCTTGGCCAGGTAGGTTGTGCGCGGGCGCGTGTTGAGCTCTTCCAGCAGCCCGTAGTTGAGCGGCTCGTCCTTCCACTTTCGGACTTCCCACTCGGGGTCGTTCTGGTCGCCGAAGACGATGGCCTCGGTCGGGCAGGCCTGCTGGCAGGCCGTCTGCAGCCAGTTCGCGGGGATCGGCCGGCGCTCGACCTTGGACTCGATCTTGGCCTGCTCGATGCGCTGCACGCAGTAGGTGCACTTCTCCATGACGCCGCGCATGCGCACCGTCACGTCGGGGTTCTGGAGCAGCCCCAGCACCGGCGTGTCCTCGGTCGGGGAGTAGCGCAGGAAGTTGAACCGCCGCACCTTGTAGGGGCAGTTGTTCGAGCAGTAGCGGGTGCCGACGCAGCGGTTGTACACCATGTCGTTCAGCCCCTCGTCGCTGTGCACCGTCGCCGCCACCGGGCACACCACCTCGCAGGGGGCGTTCTCGCAGTGCATGCAGGGCAGGGGCTGGTTGTGGATCGCCGGCGCGTCGAGGTCGCCGTAGAAGTAGCGGTCGATCCGCAGCCAGTGCATCTCGCGGCCGGCCAGCACCTGCTCCTTGCCGACCACCGGGATGTTGTTCTCCGACTGGCAGGCGACCACGCACGAGCTGCAGCCGGTGCAGACGTTGAGGTCGATGCTCATGCCCCAGGCGTGGCCGTCGTAGCGGTACGCCGGGTACATGCTGTCGTCCTTCTCCGGGGCCTCGCGCTGCTTGCGGATGAAGTCCGGGTCGCGCCGGAACTCTTCCAGCGTGCCGGTGCGCACGACGTGGCGCCGCTGGGCCTCCCGGCTCGCGACGTCGTCCTCGTCGACCTGGTCGCCGCGGATCATGTGATGGTTCTGGGTGCAGGCCAGGGTGTAGCGCCCGCCGGCCGGGCGGACCTGCGCGCCCGGCACCGTCCACAGAGCGTTCGAGGCGCGCAGGGCATAGGCGTTGAAGCCCTGGCCCGTCCCCTTGCCGGCGCGCTTGCGGCCGTAGCCCAGGGTCAGCAGGGCGGTGTCGTCGGCCATGCCGGGGAGGATCCACACCGCCGCCTCGAGCTTCCGGCCGCCGGCCGACACCTCGACGGTGTCGTGGAACGTGACCTTCAGACGCTCGGCCGTCCTCGGCGCGACGATCAGGGCGTTGTCCCAGGTGAGCTTGACGATCGGCTTCGGCAGCTCCTGCAGCCAGGCGTTGCTGGCGAACCGGCCGTCCCAGATGGTGGGATCGGGGCGCAGCAGCAGCGTGATCTGGCCCGGCTGCACGCGGCTCAGGGCGGCCAGGATCTCGCCCGCCGCCTGCTGCGCCGCGCCGCCGGCCACCGCCGCCGTCGTCCGGGGGGCCGCCGTGGCCGGGATCAGCCCCGCGTGCAGGGCCTGCCGCCAGGCCGTCTCGAAGGCGGTGCCGACAGCCGCTCCGGTAGCCGCTCCCGCCCCGCCGGGCGCCGCCGGTGCCGCTGGTGCCGGCGACGCGGACGACGCGGACGCCGCCGCCGCTCCGGGCCCGCCGATCGTGCCGGAGAAGCCGCCCTGGCCGATCGTCGTGGTGATGCCGCCCGAGCCCGCCGTGTCGCTGGCGGCCTGAGCGAGGCCGGCGCCGAGACCGGCCAGGCGGGTCGACCAGAACTGGCGGACGATGTCGTAGCCCGACGCGTCCGGCTGGTTCGAGAAGGCTGCCAGCACCTCGTGGGCCGACTTGCCGCCATACAGGGGGTCGATCAGCGGCTGGATCAGGCTCACCGTGCCGTCGAAGGAGCGGGCGTCGCCCCAGCTCTCCAGCTCGTGGGCGGCCGGGATGTGCCACTGGCAGTACTCCGAGGTTTCGTCCTCGTAGAGGCCGTGGTGCACGCACAGGGGCACCTTCTTAAGGCTTTCAGCGAACGGCAGGTCGGCGGGCGCCGTGTAGACCGGGTTGACGCCGTCGAGCATCAGCAGCAGCTCGACCTGGCCGGCGTTCATGTCCCGCACCAGCTCGGCGATCGACTGCACGTGGTCGACCGGATCGGCCTCCAGCGGCTCCAGGTGATACACCGTGGTGCCAACGTTGCCGAGCGCCTGGTTGATGGCATGGACGAGCACCTGGGCGGCGGGCGAGGCGTACTCGTCGGCCACCACCAGCGAGGCGCCCTGGTTCTGGCGCAGGTCGTCGGCGACCACCTGGACCCACTTCCGGGCCGTGGGATCGGTCAACGCCTGGCCGCCGCCGTCCCCCCCGGGCGCCGCGCCCAGCATCCGGGCGAGCGCCAGCGTGAAGGCCTCCACCTGGGCCGGCGGCAACTGGAGCCGGTGGTCCGCCACCGTCGAGCCGTTGGCCGGGGCGCTCTCCACGGCGTAGACCCGGCTCATCTCTTTGTGATTGGCCCGCACGCGGCGGCCCTGCGCGAAGTCGCGGGCGTAGCGCACGCCCGCCGGGCCCTCGCACAGCACGTCGCCGCCCAGGGTGAGGATCACCCGCGCCTTGGTGAAGTCGTAGCGCGTCTCGAGGGGACGGCCGAAGGCGCGCACCGCGGCGGCGGCGGACTGATGCCGGCCGGCCGGCTCCCAGCGGTGCCAGCGGGCTTGGGGGAACGCCAGGAGCAGATCCTGGATCTGGGCCGTCAGCGTCGGCGAGGTGACCGTGCCGGTGAGGATGCGCAGCCCCTGGCCGCCCAGCGCCTGCAGGGCCCGCAGCGACGCCCCGACCTCGCCGACGAAGCCGCCCCAGGTGGCGATGCGGCCGGCGCGCAGGAGCGACTGCGAGCGCTCCGGGTCGTAGAGCGTCAGCACCGAGGCCTGGGCGAAGACGTCCGTGGCCCCCAGGCTCGCCGGATGGTCCGGGTTGCCCTCGATCTTGGTCGGCCGCCCCTCGTGGCTCTCGGCGAGCACGCCCAGGGCGTAGCCGCCGAGGGTGAGCGCGCTGGCGAAGTACAGCGGTTTGCCGGGGATGAGCTGCTCCGGCTGCCGTACGTAGGGAATGATCGTCTCGGACGGCTGCCGCGTGCAGCCGGTCAGGCCGGCCAGGGCGAGCGATGCGCTCGTGAGCTGCAGGAAGCGGCGGCGCGAGACGCCGTCCGTCCACTCCGAGGCGTGGCGGGGGAACTCGCGGTGCAGGAGATCCTCGAACTCGGGAGTGGCGGCGAGCTCGTCGAGGCTGCGCCAGAACTCCGGCCCTTGGTTCGTCCGCAGCCGTTCCCGCACCGCCTCGAGATCGAGCCGGGCCGGACCGGGCCGGGGAGCGGCTTCGGCTCCACACTTGCCTTTGGGATTGACACTGTCCATCAAGGTTCGCTCGCTCTCGTTATTACCTGATCGGTTAGCCCTGATCGGTTGGCCCTGATCGTTTGCCTAGCGGTGGCACGTCGAGCAGCTCGTGAGGGATTGGATGTCGTACTCCTTGGCCAGCCGCGCCCGCAGCGCCTGCGCCTGCCGGGGGTCCGCCGGCGGCTGCCAGTTCAGATTGAACACCTCTTCCCGCGGCCGCACGTTCTTCGCCGGGTCGCGGTGGCAGTCCACGCACCACTCCATCTGCAGGGAGGCGTTCTGGAACATCAGCGGCATCCGGTCCACCTGCCCGTGGCAGGTCACGCAGCCGATCCCCTTGGCGACGTGGACCGAGTGATTGAAGTAGACGAAGTCGGGCAGGTCGTGGACCCGCGTCCACCGGATCGGCACGTTGTCCCGGTAGCTCGCCCGCACCGGCTCCAGCAGGTCGGCGTTGGTCCAGATCTGCCGGTGGCAGTTCATGCAGGTCTCGGTGGGCGGGATCCCCGCGGACGAGGATTTCTCCACCGACGTGTGGCAGTAACGGCAGTCGATCCCCAGGCCGCGCACGTGGTGCTCGTGGCTGAAGGGGACGGGCTGCTTCCTCACCACGTTCTGCCCCGTCGCGTACGACGAGCGCAGCAGGGTCGAGAAGAGCCAGGCGAAGAACGCCAGGAAGAAGATCGAGCCGAAGATGCTGACCTTGGCGATCGTGTTGGTGCTGCGGTGGAAGATCTGCATGAAAAGCCGCCCTCCCTAGTCTCCCGCCCGGCGACCATATCTGACCGACGATCCAGGTTCAAGGGACTTTGTGAAAGTCGTCACAAGCGGGACTCTACTCCAACCGCCGCGAGGCGTGCAAGACGGGTGCCCTTCTTCAGGCCAAGCTGAAATGTGCAGTTATTTGAAAATGTAGAAAGGGAGCTGCCACCGCACCCGCGAGGAACGTCTTGCAAGCTCCTGCCGGCCGTTCCGAGGTCCGCCACCCCCTTGAAGGAGGGGCGGCGTAGCTGGAATCAGGCCTTTTTCGCGGCTCGAAGCCCTGGATTCACGGCTTCCCGAAAGATTCCTCACGCACGGGGCGGCGGCTGCCGATTTCCGTCACCAGGGATAGCAAAATCCAGGCACAGAAGGTATTTGCGAGGGTTGGCACGTTTAATGCTGTAGTCATGATTCGCTGCGAGAAAGCAGGCCGCGGCTAGAGACCAACCAAGAAAAGGCAAGAACAAGCCGCACCGGCACGAGGAAAGGAGAAGCAGCCATGCGCTCTTCGCTACGTCAGGCCACAGTGATCATGATTCTGGCAGTCTTCCTCGCCCCTGGCTTCCTCCAGGCGCGGACTTCGGCTTGGGAGCGGGCGGGCGCGAGCCGGCCGGTCTTCGAGCGGGGGTTCTTCAGCATGGTGTGGAATTTGCTTACAGATACGTTCGAGAGCGGTGTGCGCGTGACCCCTACGCGCACCGGTTTGAACAAGAATGGCGGTATGGTCGACCCGAGCGGCGGCGCCCCGGCTCCAGGAGGCAACTCGGTCACGACCGGCGACAACGGCGGCATGGTGGACCCGAGCGGCGGCAAGTAAGTCGAGTAGTAAACCAAGTATCGCCGGTCGGCACTGGGACGAGTGGGACGGATAGCTAGAGGAACTCATCATGAACGATTTCTCAACGGCTCTGGCGGATTCCCGGACGAACGTGCCGGAGCTGTGGGCCGCTCTCAGACCCTATAGATTTGAGGATCAGTACCATCTGGTCCGCTCCCATCGCCGTTTCGTTTCCTGGGGGCTCTGCGAGTTCCTCTGCGAGGAGAGCGCCCGGCTGACCTCGATCGATCCGGAGAACGCCGTCGAAACGGCGGAGCTGGCGGTTCTGGTCTCCGACCTCCTCAAGGAGGACGAGTCCCGCCGGTCCTGCCGCCTCTACCAGTTGCGGGGCTACGCCTGGGCGCACGATGGGAATGCCCGCCGCGTGCTCGGCGACCTGCGCGGCGCCGACGAGTCCTTCTCGATTTCCGATGCCTGGTGGGAAGCCGGACAGGCCGGCATTGGCGACGTCCTCGGCTACGAGCCGGTGCTGCTCGACCACAAGGCCTCCCTGCGGATCGCCCAGAGGCGCTTCCCCGAGGCCCTCTCGCTCCTGGACTACCTGTTCGCTCTCCATCAGGACGGCAGCCGCCCTGAGCATCGGGATGCCCACCTGGCTGGCCGGGCGCTGGTCAAGAAGGCTATCGCCCTGGCGGAGATGGAAGAGCCCGAGTGCTCGATCGAGCTCCTGCAGCAGGCCGAGGCCTTCGTGGACGTGCAGCGCGATCCTCGTCTGCTTTTCTGCGTGCGGCACAACATCGTCTGGAACCTCACCAGCGTCGAGGGCTACGAAGAGGCGAAGGCCATGTTGCCGGGCGTCGCGGCCCTCTGCCGTGAGCTCGGCCATCCCCTCGACCTCATCCGCGTGCGCTGGACCGAGGGCCGGATCGCCGCCGGCCTGGGCGATCTGGAGGCCGCCATCCGGATCTTCCAGGAGATCCGGCAGGAGTTCGCAGTGCGGGGGATCGCCTACGACGCCGCCCTCGTGACCCTCGAGCTGACGGCCCTCCACTCGAAGCAGGGCGAGATTGCCGAGGTCAAGAAGCTCTCCCTCGAGATGGCGAAGATCTTCCGCGCCCAGGACGTCCCGCGCGAGGCCCTCGCCGCTCTGCTCTTCTTCCAGAAGGCCGCTGAGCGCGAGAGCGCCACCGCCAAGCTGGCCCATGAGGTCGCGGCCTTCCTCGAGAAGCTCCGCAGCGACCCGGGGCTGCGCTTCGACATGAGGCGGTAGGGCCAGGCGGTAGGCCCAAAGTTACAGCCTCTAGCTGACGCCGGGCGAAAGGCGTACAATCCATCCCACTACAAGGGATGGATTGACGTTGCATCGCAGAGAGTTTTTGAGGGCGGGAGCCCTCGCCGGCGCCGGAGTCCTCGCCGCGCCCTTCCTGAACCGGGGACGCTTCAACCTCTTCGCCGACGAGCGGGTGACGCACTCGGCCCGCGCCGTCGAGCTGGTCGGGCGGTCGACGGTCATCGACATGCTCGGCCTGCTCACCATGGACTGGCCGAAGCTTTATGCCTGGCAGCGCGATCCGGGCGTGTTCGGCCTCGCAGACTTCCAGAAATTACAGCGTTCCGGGGTCAACGTCTTCCACCCCGCCGTGGAGCCCAACGAGCCGCGCCCCTACGAGGCCACCCTCGAGTGGATCTCCGGCTGGAACCGGCTGCTCGTGAACCGCCCCGACTATCTGCTTCGGATCGACGGCGCCGGTGATTTCCAGAAGGCGCGCGAGCAGGGGAAGATCGGAATCCTGGTGGGCTTCCAGAACTCCGGCCACCTGCGGACGGTGGACGACGTCCAGCGCTTCCACGCGCTCGGGCAGCGGGTCTCCCAGCTCACCTACAACGCCCGCAACCAGATCGGCTGCGGCTGCCGGGAGGCCCAGGACAGCGGCCTCTCGCCTTACGGCGCGCAGATCGTGGAGGCCATGAACCGGGTGGGCATGGCGGTGGACGTCTCCCACTGCTCCGACCGCACCTGCCTGGACGCCTTCGCCATTTCCAAGCGGCCGGTGCTGATCACCCACTCCAACTGCCGGGCGCTGGCGGCGCACCCGCGCTGCAAGTCCGACGCGGTGATCCGGGCCATGGCCGCCCGCGGCGGCGTGATGGGCATCACGGCCGTGGCCGCCTTTGTCAACAGCCGGGGTCCCGCGACGGTCGAGCACGTGCTCGACCATTTCGACCGCGTCGTCCGTCTCGCCGGCGTCGAGCACGTGGGCCTCGGGAGCGACGTCGACCTCGACGCCCTCGATCCCCGGACGGGCCGCGTCAAAGCCCTCTACCAGGTCCGCGGCCTCGCGCCCGCCCGGCGGGTCTTCGACCTCACCGAGGGCCTGATCCGCCGCGGCTACGACGACCGGGCGATCGAGCTGATCCTCGGCGGCAACTTCCAGCGGGCGCTGACGGAGATCTGGAGCACCGCGCCCGCGGCGGTGCCGCCCCAGGCCTAGAAGAGCACAAGTTTACGCCGCCTCCTCCTTCACCCCGGCGATGAGCTCGCGCAAGGTCTTCTTGGCGTCGCCCAGCACCATCATGGTGTTCGGCTGGACGAACAGGTCGTTCTCGATCCCCGCGAAGCCGGTGCCCATGCTGCGCTTGAGGACGATGACGGCCCGCGAGGCCTCCGTATTGAACACCGGCATGCCGTAGATCGGGCTCCCGGGATTGCTCTTGGCCGCCGGGTTGACCACGTCGTTGGCGCCCACCACCAGGGCCGCGTCCGTGCGGGCGAACTCGTCGTTGATGTCCTCCAGGTCGTAGAGCAGGTCGTAGGGGACGTTGGCCTCCGCCAGGAGCACGTTCATGTGCCCGGGCATGCGCCCGGCCACCGGGTGGATGGCGTACTTGACCGTGGCCCCGTTCGCCTCCAGCACCTGGGCCAGCTCGCGCACGGCATGCTGGGCCTGGGATACGGCCATGCCGTAGCCCGGCACCACGATCACCGACTGCGCCGCCCCCAGCACTCCCACGGCGTCCTCCACCGTGGCCAGGTTGTAGTTGGCGGCCGGGCCCGAGCCGCCCGCGCCCGCCTCCACCGGCTTGCCGCCGAAGGCGCCGAACAGGACGTTGGCGAACGACCGGTTCATGGCCTTGCTCATCTTCATCGAGAGCAGGAAGCCCGACGTGCCGTCGAGCGCGCCGGCGATGATCAGCACGTAGTTGTTGAGGGCGAAGCCGGTCGCCGCGGCGGCGAGGCCGGCGTAGGAGTTGAGCAGCGAGATGACCACCGGCATGTCCGCGCCGCCGATCGGCAGCACGGCCAGCACCCCCACCGCCAGGCCGATCGCGCCCATGAGGTAGAAGAGGGCATGCTGGCCGGGATTCACGATCAGCACCACCAGCAGGACCAGGGCGCCGAAGAACAGGGTGATGTTGGTGGCGTTCTGGCCCTTGTAGGTGAGCGGCGCCCCCGAGATCAGCCCCTGGAGCTTGCCGAAGGCCATGAGGCTGCCCGTGAACGTGAGGAAGCCGAAGAAGACCTCCAGCCCCAGGGCGCCCATGGTGAAGCGGTCGATGTTCTCGCCCAGGTGGTGGTACTCCGAGACGCCCACCAGTGCGGCGGCGAGGCCGCCGAAGGCATGCGAGAGCGCGATCCGCTCCGGCATCTTGGTCATCGGGATCCACACCGACATGGCGGCGCCGATGGCCGAGCCGATGATCAGCCCGATGGCGATCCACCGGAAGGTGAGGATCTCGTTGAACGCCAGCGTCGCCAGCACGGCCACCAGCATGCCGAAGGAGCCCAGGAGGTTGCCCCGCCGGGCATGGGTGGGGGAGGAGAGGCCCTGGAGGGCCATGATGAAGCAGAGCGACGCGATCAGGTAGCTGAACAGCAGCCAGGGGTTCACGTTCATGAGCGGTTCCCCGGGGTCTTCTTCTTGAACATCCGCAGCATGCGGTCGGTGATCAGGAAGCCGCCCACCGTGTTGATGGTGGCGCAGACCACGGCGATGAAGCCGAGGACGGTGGAGAGGGGGCCATAGCCGCCGCCGGCCGCCACCAGCGATCCCACCAGGGAGATGCCGGAGATGGCGTTGGTGCCCGCCATCAGCGGGGTGTGGAGCAGGGGCGGCACGCGGTGGATGACGTAGTGGCCGAGAAAGCCTGCCAGCACGAAGATGTAAAGGCCGAAGAGCAGCTCGTTCGCCATGGTCCTCCGTCTCCGAGAGAGAGTTTCAGCGCGGCGGAATGCTAGCACGGCCCTCTGCCGGGGGACGGAAGAGTAGCGTGCCATGTTTTTCTTCAGTGCCATTCTGGGCCGGCGTGGCACGATTCTGTTTTCTATGGCACCATGGAGCTGCTATGAAAGAGCCTCTTGTCTCAACGAAAGTTCCTGTTGGGCCACAGGGCCGCCTCGTGATCCCGTCTGAGATCCGCCGCAAGTTAGGGATCGCTCCCGGAGACGTCCTCGTTGCCATCGTCGAGGATCAGCGCCTCGTGCTCGAAAAGCGTGAAGCCGTGCTCGAGCGGCTACGCCGGCGTTTTGCGCACATCCCCACCGGAGTAAGTCTCGCGGACGAGCTCATTGCGGAGCGGCGGGCCGAGTCCAAGCGGGAAGACTAGGTATATGCCTCCAACTGATGGGCGGACTTGTGTGCTGGATGCTTCCGCTGTGCTCGCTATGCTTCAAGATGAGCCCGGTGCCGACGTGGTCCAGGAGCTCCTGGAGACCGCGGCGATCTCTAGCGTGAACTGGTCGGAGGTGGTCCAAAAGGCTCTCGACTCACAGACAGAGATCGAGGGGCTCAGGCAGGAGCTCGAAGCTTTGGGACTCCATATCCTCCCCTTTACCGCGGCTCTCGCCGAAACGACAGCCCGCCTTCGGGCTTCCACCCGCCGCGCAGGTTTGTCTTTGGGCGACCGGTCCTGCCTGGCCTTGGCCGCCGTCCTGAACCTTCCAGCGTTCACCGCCGATCGGATCTGGCCCGACCTCGGACTCGCCATCGAGATCCGCGTCATACGCTAGCCCGCCGTCAGCCTGGAAAAGGCCCCGGCGAACCGGGGCGCCCTTCAGGTCACATCGGGCTACGTCCCGATCAGTGGGTCGGGAAGCTGGCGCCGCCCGTGGGCAGCTTGATGGCGTAGACGCCGCGGCCGTAGGTGAAGGCCATGAGCGTCGTGCCCGCGAACGGGCTGGCGGCGGGGCCGCGGTCGACCGTCAGGTACTGGATGACCGTGTTGGGCAGGCCCCACTGATAGCGCTGCCAAACCGGCGTCGCGGCGTCGATGTCATCCGTGAAGTAGAAGCCGAAGTAGGTGCCGACGAAGACCTGCTTGCGGTTGAGGGGGTTGACCACCACCGACGCCGCCGGCACGTCCGGCAGGTTGCCCGTCTTGTTGGCGCGGGTCCAGGCCGTGCCGTTCCAGATGAACTGGAAGAGATGCCCCGGCGTCGCCGGCGTGTTGTCGTCGAAGCCGCCCACCGCGGCATAGACGGTCCGGTTGCTGGTGGGATCGTGCGCCACGCCCAGGATCGCCCGGTTCGGCAGCACGGCGTTGGTCGAGTCGACGTCGCGCCAGGTCGCCGAGGTGTTCGGGCTGCAACTGAACGATGCCGTGTTGGCCGCCGCCTGGGTGCAGCTCGCGCCTGTGTAGGTGTTCTCCGACCACCAGACCTTGCCGTCGCTCGTGCCGGCCACCGCCGACTTGGGCTCGCTCGGCGCCAGGTTGACGGCGATGATCGAATCCGCCGAGCCGCCGCGGGTGAGCAGCCCGGAGACCTTCCTCCAGGTCGGCTTGGTGGCGGTGAACGTGCCCGCCATCCAGACGTAATCCTCGGCGAACAACAGGTTGCGGCAGATGCTGTTGGTGCAGTGCAGCGTATCCATCTGGAGCGGCGCGCTCCAATCCGCCGTGCCGGTCATGGCCGGGCCGCAGCCCGAGGCGAACGGACCGTTGGCGCCGCCGTTCTTCGAGCAGTACACCGAGCCGTTGGTGTACTCGGTGAACCACCAGCCGGCCGTCTCCGTGCCGGCGAGCGGATCGAAGACCGAGAAGAAGCCGTCGCCGCCCACCGAGCGGCCGGTGGCCGTGAGGTTGGTCTTCGTGCTGTCCCAACTGGCGATGCCGTTGTCCTGCATGCCGCCGAACCACCACTGCGCGCCGCCGCCGGCGAAGTCCTTGCCGATCTGGCCGGCATAGAACTGGTTGGTGTTGATGGTGTCGTTGAGCTGCTTCCAGGCCGCCACGTCGCCGCGGTTGTTGTTGTAGTACACGCCGCCGTCGTTGCCGAGCAGGAACGTCGAGCCGCTCGTGCCGGGCACGAAGGTGAGGGTGTGCTGGTCCGGATGGACCTTGCCGTACGACGGGCAGGAGGTGGTGTAGACGTTGGTCAGGTTGGACGACGTCATCGAGGTGTAGGTGGCGTTCACCGTCGACTTGAAGACGTCGATGTGGCCCGTGTAAAGGGTCTTGTCATTGGCCGGGTCGACGGCGATGAACAGGTCGTACCAGTCCTGCCCGGTGCCGCTCGAGCCGCTGGAGCAGGTCGGGAAAGTCGTGCTGCCCGTCAGTTTCGTCCAGGCCGTGGAGCCGCCGTCCGGCCGCAGGACGTAGGTGCCCTCGGCCGACTGATCCGAGGCCTTGGAGACCTGGGCGTAGAGGGTCAGCTTGGCGTCGGCGCCCATGCCGGCGGCGATCTCGATGCGCCCGGTGAGGCTGCCGCCGCTGGCGTTGTTGACGCCGTTGCCCGTGCCCGCCGGGAAGCCGCCGAACAGGGTCGTGAAGCCGCCCGGCCACGCCGGGCAGCCGCTCGCCGGCACGTTGAACCGGTAGACGCCGTTGTTGCCGTTGCCGTTGTTGGCGTAATACCCGACCGCCACGTAGGCCACCGTGCTGCCGCCCCGGCCGTCCAGATAGATGCCGCCGATGCGGTTGATCGCCGTGAACGTCGGATTGCTCACCGACGGATTCGTGTAGTTGTTGCCGAAGGGGCAGATCTGCCAGCTCGATCCGGCGTCGTGCGAGATGTAAAGATCGTAGCGGGTGCCGACCAGAATATTGTTCGCGTTGTTGGGGTCGACCTCGATGACGCGGACGTTCTGGTTGGGCCAGCGGTTGCCGCCGGCCGGCAGCGCCGGCGAATACGGAGTGAAGACGTCGGCGCCGAGCTGCGTCCAGGACGCTCCGGCATCCGCGGTCTTCATGATGCCCGCGCTGAATTGATCGTTGGCGTCGAAGTCGCCGGTGCCGGCGTAGACGACGTTGTTGTTCGTCGGATCGATCTCGATGGCGCCGGCCGACTGGGTGACGAAATCCTTGTCATCCCAGAGCGGCGTCCAGGTCACCGCGGCCGCGCCGAGGTTGGTGGTCTTCCACAGCCCGCCGGCGACGAAGCCCGCGTACGCCACGCTCGGGTTGCTCGGATTGACCGCCAGGCCGCCCGCCGAGACGCGGCCGGACACGATGCCGTACTGGTAGGCGTTGTTGGTCGTCCCGACGCTGTCGAGAGGCTTGGGGCCGTAGGCGACCCAGGTGTTGGTGCCCGGGGCGACCACCGCCTTCTGTCGACCCTTCCGGGGCGGGGCGAGCGCCTCGCCCGGCCAGGGCTCGGCGTCGGCGACGTACCGCTTCACATGCGTCTTCGCCTTGTCCCACGGCTCCGAGGGCAGGACGCCCGTCGGGTAGGTGAGCAGGTACAGCATGCGCGCGGAGTGCATCTTGATGAGGTCCGACTCCTCGAGGGGGCCCTTGGGATAGGGGAGGGAGCGGAGATAGCCCTCCTTCTGCTCCTCTTCCTGCTGCTTCGCGGGCTTGGGCTTCGTTTCGGCCATCGCGGCCAGGGGGAGCGTCAGCAGAAGAGCTGACGCGGCGAGGGTGATGCACCGGCGGGACCGCGAATACGGACTCGGCATTGGCATGGCCTCCTTTGAGAGACGTTACATCGTGTTGAGGCCACGGCATCAGCTTTGACTCGCGCCCCAATACCAAGGTGTGTGGAAAGCATCGAAGCGGGGCGGCCCCGTTATAGTTTACTCAGTTCTTCGCAAGAAGCCAATGCAAAGATTGAAGGTGCTGATTTTCGGGTTTGGCTGATATTCCTTAAAACCAATGCATGCATTAATGGCTGCCCGGCGCGAGTCGATCGACTCGCGGCGAGGCGCTGACACCTGAATCACTTTCAGCAGTTCGTTTCCTTGCAGTGGAACGTGGCGTAGCCCTGGATCTGATAGGTCCCGGCCGCGATCAGGGTGCAACTCGTGGTGTTATGGATCACGACGCTGCAGGAGCCGAGGAAAACCAGGTCGTTCACGCAACGATTTTGCGCGATGCTCTGGAGTTGCGAGTTCAGGCTGTTCTGGGCGTTCGTGCAGTTCGATCCGGATCCGGAGATCGTGGCCGTGGTGCGCTGCGTCGGCATGCAATAGGGACCGCAGGTCAAAGTCGGCTGGGGCAGGAGGAGATCGGACGGCGGCAGCGCCGTCTCGGCGCAGACTTTCTCCGCCGACGGCGCCATGGGCAACGTCTGCGCCGAGGCGCCCGTGGCCAGGATGGAAACGAGGAGTATGGCGGCCCAAACGGCCTTCATAGCGAAACGGCTCTTCATGGGATCGGCTCCTTTTCGTCGTACAGCATCTGTAGGACCAAGGTGCCCGCCGGCCGCCAGAGCGCGCATCCCGCAAGAAAGCCTATTGCCCGCCTCTTTGCGAAAAACACTGTCCGCCCGACTACTGCGGTGCCAGGAGGCTCGAGTGCGAGAATACCGGCGGTACGTTCACGCAAACCTATGTCAACGTCTGCAGCCTCCCTGGCGGCGGGACCTCGACGGCTTGGGAAGGAATTTGCGAGTACGACAACGCGGGCCCCTGGGGAGATGCCTGCTACGGCATCTGATCACGTGATCCGTCTGATCGATTAATCTGCCCCCGTCCTCTCCTTGCAGGGGAGGACGGATGTACATCACGCGCGCGCCTGCTGTACGCGGGATGTCACGATCGAATCTCCTGAGGTCCGGACTTGAAACGGCCCGCCGGTGATAAACCCAGGCCTGGCAGAGACATACGTAGCGCTCTTCAGGCTTGGCATGGCCCTCGCTCTCCCTCTAAGGGCCCGCAACGAAATAACCATCTCAGCCGACGCATTACGATCGGGTGATCCGGCGGATCATCGAAAGCCTCGAGGTCATTGAATAGCTCACTTTGAGCTACCAGCGCCCTCAATGCTTAGGCCAGGTCAGCTTCCAGAGATCGTTGAGGAGCACCGTCTTGCCTCCTTCCGGCCTGGCCCCGCTGTGGATGTAGAGCTCGAAAGCCTTACGGGTTTCGCGCACGAAGGAGGTTCCGCCGACGCGTCCGCGGGGGACCCGGGCGGTAGAAGGCAAGGCCACCTGGGTCCAGCGGTTTTCGGCCACGGAGTAGTACCAGAGATCGTTGGGAACCCGGTCGAAACCCTGGCCCCCGAAGAGCACCAGCCAGCCGTGGGCCGTGTCGAAAAAGAGCGTGGGATTGTCCCGCGGCGACGGAAGCGGGCCTTGGGGATGGAGCCGCGTCCAGGTTAAAGTGTCGAGGCTGAGCGACCAGAGGTCGTTCTCGAAGGTGTCAGGCCCGAAGGCGCCTCCTTCCGAAGTCAGGCGGTAGCCGCCAAAAATCAGGATCGAATTCCTGGCGGGATCGTACACGCCCGCCGTCCAGGCGCGTGGAACGGGCCTGGTGCCGAAAGTTTTGATAATGCGCCAGCCCGTCTCACGGTCATAGAGGGCCACGTCGTTGCGTAGCCCGTCGGGCGTGAAAAGGGTGTTGCCCAGGCCGCCGAAGGCGTAATAGGTCTTCTGCGGAGGATCGTTCGCATTCGGCACTTCCACGATTGCACCCGCGGAGCGGCGGATGGCGAACGGGTCTCCCACACTCTCGGACGGCACCCGCGCCCAGCGTCCGCTCGTCTCGCGATAGGTCAACATTTCGGAGAACGTCCGGTCCACGCCGTCGAACACGCCCCGGCCGCCCAGGACGCTCACGCAGCCGGCGCAGGGACCGGGAATGAGCAAGGGATTGGCCCGCGGGGAGGGAGTCTGCGGCGACGTCAGCCGGGTCCAGGTGGCCGTGTCGAGGTCGAGGGCATAGAAATCCTTGACGGTAAATTCGGCGGGAAAGGCCCCGCGCTGGCCGCCGAAGCGATAGACGGTATCCGGCTGGCCATCGGTGCGGGCGAAAGCGACGCCGGCCTCCCAGACGGGCGGCGGCACGTCTCCATGCTGCCGCACCTTTTGCCAGCGCGGCGGCGTGGCGGCTTGCAGAGCGGCGGCGGAGAGCAGCGCGCCGAGCGCCAGGAAGGTCTTGAGAGATTGCGGTCTCATTGGAAGTCTCCTTTCGAACAGTTCCTGTCCTGGCTTCATGACACACGAGCTCCCCCGCGATCGGATCGCGGGGAAAAAGGCCGGGGCTCGCGTTTCCTTCGAGCCCCGGCGTGGGAAGAGTTGCAAGGGGATCCCGTCTCTTGCAAGCCCAGATTAATCCCTGGAGATCCCCACGTCTATCCTCTCTAGGGAGGATGCCAAGCCTCCAGAGATCCTCCCTAGAGAGGATGCCCCACGGCGACCGAGGGGCTTTGTTGTCAAGCCAGGATTGATGGGTCGTAGGGGCGGTCCGCAGGATGCCCTGGGGTGGGGGAAATTCTCGGTTTGGACTCCCCTCTGAATCAGCCCCGGCGAGCCCCCCGCCCAGGGCGGCCACATGGGGCCGCCCCTACGCCCTGGATTTCAATCCAGGGCTGGGACGGACCGCCGGCTCGGCCTTAGGAGTTCGGCTGGGAGATCGTCCCCGTATACGTCCCCGTGGCGGTACCGGCGCACTGGTCGATCTGCGTGGTGATGGTCCCGCTCCCCGTGGCGTTGGCGAACGAGCCGGTGCCGCCGGTCACGGTGTAAGTGCCCGTGGAAGTGAGCACACACTTGCCGCTGCCGCCCGCACTCTCAAAGTGCCCATTGATGGTCAAGAACACACTGTCCGTCCCGTTGGCCCCGACGAAGACCGCGGTGCTGCCAAAGTTCCCCTGATGATCCTGGATACGCGTCAACGGTCCCGAGACGTTCCCCAGATGCGTCGCGGTGCCCGTAACGTTACAGTCCAGTTGGATCAGCCCGCCAGGCAGGTGCGTCACCCCCGTGATCTCGGCCGTGCCGATGGCTGTGAACGGCACCTGATTGGCAGCGGCGGGCGCCGCCAGGCCGCACAGGGTGAGGACGGCTACCACCAGACCGCCCCCGATCCGGCGGGAGGTCGAGCTCCATAAGCGTCTCATGCTGACTCCTTTCTGGGTCGTCCATCGTCTATTCCCTTGGTATTCACCCTGAAACTAGCAGCTTTGATCCGCCGTGGACATCCTCTCTAGGGAGGATGCCGGACGCTTAATATCCTCCCTAGAGAGGATAGACGCGGCTCCGGCCGAGCCCTATCCTGGAATCCAAGAACCCTCCGCGCACATCGCCGCGCCGTAGCCTCGTAACGATTCGACAAAGGAGAAGTCCGATGAGCTCACCCATGAGAACCGTAACCGCCGGTGTCTTTGTGCTGATGGCCCTCGTGGCGCTCACGGGTTCGCCCGCCGCCGCGCAGCCCTTCAAGGAGACCGGGACCTACAAGATCTCGCGGGTCTTCGACGCCCGCTCCCGTTCCGCCATCGCCGCCACCGGCGCGGACATCCTCGAGGCCGGCCATGACTACGTGCTCGTCGAGGCCACGCCCGCCGAGGCGATGAACCTCCGCCGGCTCGGCTTGCGGCTCGTGCGCTTCGAAACGCCCGGCGAATTCCTCAAGGCCTTCCCGGCCGCCGACTCGGCGTACCACGACTACAGCGAAATGATTGCCGAGTTGCAGCAGGCCGCAGCCGACCACCCGGCGATCTTCTCGCTGTTCAGCCTCGGCCTCTCTTACGAGGGGCGCACGGTGTGGGCCGGAAAGATCTCCGACAACGTGGGTACCGACGAGGACGAGCCCGAGGTGCTCCTCACGCACCATCAGCACGCCCGCGAGCACCTGACCGTGGAGATGGCCCTCTATACCTTGAAGATGCTGACCGACGAGTACGGCACCGATTCGCAGATCACCAACCTGGTGGACAACCGCGAGATCTGGATCGTCTTCGACGTGAATCCAGACGGCGGCGAGTACGACATCGCGACCGGCACCTACCGCTCCTGGCGCAAGAACCGCCAGCCCAACGCGGGCTCCACCGCCATCGGCACCGACCTCAATCGCAACTGGGGCTACAGGTGGGGCTGCTGCGGCGGCAGCAGCGGCACGCCGAGCAGCGAGACCTACCGGGGAGCGGCCGCCTTCTCAGCCCCTGAAACCGCGGTGGTGCGCGACTTCGTCGACAGCCGCGTGGTTGGCGGCGAGCAGCAGATCAAGGCCCACATCGATTTTCATAGCTACGCCGAGCTGGTGATGTGGCCCTACGGCTACACCACCACCGACGTGCCGGCCGACATGACCCAGGACGACCACGACACGTTCGTGGCCATGGGCCAGACCATGGCGGGGACGAACGGCTACACCCCGCAGCAGGCCAGCGACCTCTACATCAGCGATGGAGGTATCAGAGACTGGCTCTATGGCGCCCACCGCATCTTCAGCTTTACGTTCGAAATGTACCCGGTCACCTCCGCCGAGGGCGGCTTCTATCCTCCGGACGAGGTGATTCCGGCCCAGACCTCCCGCAACCGCGCGGCGGTGCTCTACCTGCTCGAGAACGCCGCCTGCCCCTACACCGTGATCGGCAAGCAGGTCCAGTATTGCCAGGCGGCGCCAGCCGCGCCGGCCGGGCTCTCGGCCACGCCGGGCAACGCGCAGATCAGCCTCGCCTGGACGACCGTGAGCGGCGCCACCGCCTATCGCGTCCACCGCGCAACGACAAGCAGTGGGCCGTACACGACCCTCCAAAGCAACATCACCGCCACCAGCTTTACCAACACCGGCCTGACCAACGGGACGGCTTACTACTACGTGGTGACCGCGACCAACGGAGTGGGGGAGAGCCCGAATTCGAACGAAGCCTCGGCCACGCCGGCGGCTCCGCCCACCGTCGTGACCTTCACCTCCGTCGCCGCTCAAGATGGCTGGGTGCTGGAGTCGACCGAGACCTCGAACGCCGGCGGCTCCATCGACGTCAACGCCACCACCACCAGCGCGTTGCGGGTGGGCGACGACAACCAGGACAAGCAGTACAAGTCCGTGGTTTCCTTCGACACCTCCTCGATCCCGGACGGCGCCACGATCCTCTCGGTGACCTTGCGCCTGCGCCGCGGCACGCTCTCCGGCACCAGTCCCTTCACGACCCACGGCACCTGCTGGGTGGACGTCCAGCCGGGCACCGGTTTCTCGGGATCGACGGCGCTCCAGACCGGCGACTTCCAGGCCGCGGCGGCCGCCGTCCAGGCGGCGAGCCTCGGCAATGCCGCGTCCAACGGGGCGTGGTCCGAAGGCAGCCTGAGCGCCGCGGGCCTCGCGGCCCTCAACAAGACGGGGACGACACAGCTCCGCGTCTATTTCAATCTCGACGACAACGACGACACGGGCAACGACTACATCGGCTACTACTCGGGCGACAACACGACCTCGGCGAATCGGCCGCAGCTCGTGGTGACCTACCAGTGAGGAGAGAGATGACAAACCACCCCGGCGCGAGCGCCGGCAACTGGAGCGGGCCGCGCAGTTCGGCCTCACCACCGTCATGGACATGCAGTCGGTCAACCCGTTCGCCACCCAGATGTACGGCGAGCAGCGGCGGGACGAGGCGCACGACCGGGCGGACTTCTTCAGCGCCATCAACCCCGCGACCGTGGAGGAGGGCTACCCCTACAACTTCACCCCGGAGGTCGAGACCCCCACCCTGAACAGCCCCGAGGAGGCCGACGAGTTCGTGCGGCGGCGTATCGCCGAGGGCTCGAACCACATCAAGATCTTTCTCGAGGACGGCGAGCTTTTCGGCCTCGCGTCACCACTGCCGGTGCTCAGCCGGGAGACGGTGCGGGCGCTCGTCCGCGCCGCGCACCACCGCGGCCGGCTCGCGGTGGCCCACGTCACCGTGCAGCGCTTCGGCCGGCAGGCGGTCGAGGACGGCGTCGACGCCCTGGTCCACGCCTTCCCCGACACTCCGGTGACGGACTCGCTGCTCCGCCTGGCGCGGACGCGCGGGATCTTCCTGGTCGGCACGGTGGCGGTCACGGAGTCGTTCATCACCACCGCCGGCGGCGAGGCGCTGGTCGCCGACCCGGAGCTTGCGCCCTACCTCACCCCGGAGGAGATCGCCTCCCTGCTCGCCCCCGTATCGCCCAACCCGCTGACGCTCGAGAACCTCGAGATCCTCAAGGACAACGTCGGCCGGTTCCACGCCGCGGGCATCCCGGTTCTCACCGGCTCCGACACGCCGCTCCACGGTCCGACGGTCCATCGCGACCTCGAGTTGCTGGTGCAGTCGGGGCTCACTCCTCGCGAGGCCTTGATCGGCGCGACCTCCGACGCGGCCCGGGCCTATGGCCTCCGCGACCGAGGCCGTATCGCGCCCGGCCTACAGGCCGACCTGCTGCTGGTCGAGGGCGATCCGACCGTGGACATCAAGGCAACCCGGGCTCTACGCAAGATCTGGAAAGGCGGCGTGGAAGTCGCCCGTCCGCTGGGAGGGCATCCTCTCTAGAGAGGATGCCGAGCCTCCAAATATCCTCCCTAGAGAGGATACCCAAAGCGGTTTCAGTCCGTTACCCTCTGATTGGACCTTGACGGACAGGCTAGTACCGAAAGACGCCGCGTACCGATCCGCGAGTGCGAGATTGGGCGGGGGTAGGTATCGGCTCGAACCGAACTTAGGAAAGGATGACAAATGAATTGTCTGAAGAAGCTTCTCGGAAAGGGATTCAAGCCACTGGCGACTATGCTGGCCGTGGCGGCCCTCGGCTTGGCGGCGGCTCCGGCCTCCGCGGCTACCGTGATTGTCGACACCACCACCGACCAGGCCCTCGGAAGCTGCGGCGGCTCCTGCTCGCTGCGCGATGCTGTGGCTACCGCCAGCCCCGGCGATACCATTCAGATTCCGGCCGGCCACTACGTTCTAACCCTGGGGAGGATCGACATCACCAAGGACTTGACCTTGGCGGGCTCCGGGGCCCGGACCACCGTGATCGACGGCAATGCGAGCAGCAAGATCTTCTCTATCGTTGGGATCTTCAACGTCGAGCTCGACGACTTGTCTCTGGTCAACGGCAACGACACTGAGGGCGGCGCCATTTCGGCCATCAGCTTCACTCCGCCGGCTGTATTGGCGCTTACGATCCGTCGCTGCACGTTCGCCAATAACCAGACCTCTTTCCAGGGCGCGGCAATGAACCTGCAGCGCGTCGCCTTGACCATCGAGGACAGCACGTTCAGCAATAACCACGCGGGCTTCTTCTCAGGCGGCGGCGCGATCTCTGCTCTCGGAGTGGGAGGATCCATCGTCAACAGCACGTTCAGCGGCAACACCGCGGGGACTGCAAGCGCTCTGAATCTTGGTGGCATTTCCATCGCTCCGGTGAGCCTGATCAACAACACGGTCACGGCAAATCAGGCGACGAGGCTTGTCGCTGCGATCTCCTCCTTTTTTGCTGATCTCACTCTCAGCAACAACATCATCGCCGGAAACGTGGGAGGGGATTGCCGCCTCAGCAGTGCGATGACCGACCACAACCTGGACGGCGACAACACTTGTCTTCTGACCGGTCCGGGGGACCTGCCGGGGACCAACCCGCTCCTCGGACCGCTCGCCGACAATGGCGGCCCGACGGACACCTATGCCCTGCTCGCCGGCAGCCCGGCGCTCGACGCGGGCAACAACTCCACCTGCCCGGCGGCGGACCAGCGCGGCGTCACCCGGCCGCAAGGCCCGTTCTGCGACATGGGCGCTTTCGAGCTTGTCCCGCCCACGCCCGAAGAACAGATCGCGGCGCTCATCGACGAGATCAACGCACTGGTCGCGCAAGGCGCTCTGGCACCGAACAAGGCCAACCCGCTGATCACCAAGCTCGAAGGTGTTTCTGCCAAGTTGGATGCGGGACAGGTCGGCGCGGCTTGCAACCAGTTCGGCGCCTTTATCAACCAGGTCAACGCCTACATCGGCAACGGCACCCTCACGGCCGCACAAGGGCAGGCGCTGATCGACGCCGCGAACGCCATCAAAACCAACATCGGCTGTTAGACGCGGGCTGAAACGGCTCCCGGCATCCTCTCTCAGGAGGATGCCGCCTGCTTCGCACGCGATGTAAGGAATCGCTCACGAATCGATCAGGAATCGAGGAAACGGCGGGCGAGCCGGTTGAAGTTGTTGTCCACCGACCGGATGAAATCGACGTTCAGGTCCTTGAGGTACGGCTCCCAGGCGAACTGTTCCCAGAGGTGCACGCAGTAGGCCTTCGCGAAGCTCGTTCCGGTCCCCCGGTAGAGGAGATGGAGATCCTCGTCGGTCCAGGTGGGCCAGAAGAAGGCGCGGTGACCGACGACGTGCAGGCGCTCGGGGTAGAGGCTCGCCAGATAGGCAGGGTACCGGACGGAGAGCTCATTCCAGTGGTCGTCAAGCCCGGCCGAACGGAAACCCTTCCACAGAGAGGTGTTGGGATCGTATCCCTCCAACCATTTGCCGACGAACCAGGAGCCGGGCGCCGAAAGGATCACCGCATTGCAGAGCCCGTAGGCTCGGTCTTCCCCCTCCTCGCCGAGCACGGTCTCGTGGCGGCGCAACGGCTCGAAGGAGCGCAGGCAGAGCACGTCCATGTCCAGGTAGATGCCACCGTGCTCGTGGAGCCTGGAGAGCCGGATGTGATCCGCCTGGTGTGCGTAATGGGGGTCCGGCACGCCGTAGAGGGCGGCCATCGGCTCGACGGGATGGAGATCGAGGAACGGCCGGGCGCGCTCCCACCATTCGCCGCTGGGCTCGTAGCGGTAGTGGAAGCGCACGGCTTCGGGCCGGTTGGTCTCCACCGCCGAGCGGACGGCAAGGTAGTGGACGAGGGAGAAGGGCTTGCCGCCCTGGTCCGGGGAAAGCCCGAAGCAGAAATGGATCACGTTGGGAATCAACGGTCTCCTCCCCCCCACTCCATCTTGGTCGCGAGGACGCCCAGATTCCTGATGGGAAACCCGAAGTAGGGCCGGGTCTCTTCGGGAAGGAGCTCGTCGGGCTGATCGTAGGGCCACGCGCCGGCGTCGAACGTCTCGGCGATGAACCCGACGGCGCGGAAGTCCTTGGCCAGCTCCTCCGCCGTCCACATGTTGTGATGCATGTGCAAGACGTTCTGGCGAATTTGGGCCGCCGGCGGGAACAACGTGGCGCGCATGGCGCGGAACGAGAGCTGGCCGGCAGACCATGCGCGGAGCACTTCTCCCGCGTCGGTCTGGATCACGATGACCCTGCCGCCAACCCGCAGCTTGCGGTAGAGGTCGCGCAGGAACTTGCCATAGTCCAACACCGGAATGTGCTCGAGGGTGTGGGAGAGATAGAGCTCGTCGGCGACCCCATCCTCGGAGATGTAGGCATCGAGGTCCCGGATGTCGTGGCGAATGTCGCTGTCGCCCGCCAGGTTGACCGTGATCCGCCCGTTGGCGGCCGGCTTGTACCCCCCGAGATCGTAGCGCAGCGGTGCTTCCTGGCGGCTCGTTTCCTGGCTCGTTTCCTGGCTCATAATCCTCCTCCTGTCTTGTGCGCAGGCCTCTTATCATGTTCCGCGATCCCCCGCCATCCTCTCTAGAGAGGATGCCCAACGCGTTGCCAGTCTGCTACGGTCGGCTCACAGGTCACACACACCTTTGGCAAGGAGGAGACGAGGCAGCATGGAGACCCAACCCCCGGTGAGCTGCTTCTGCCTGACCTACGGCCGGCCCCGGCTCCTGGAGGAGGCGATTCACTCGTTTCTCCAGCAGGACTACACCGGACCCAAAGAGATGATCGTGCTGAACGACTACTCCGGCCAGACCCTGGAGCTCGACCATCCCGAGGTGCAGGTGATCAACCTTCCCAAGCGCTTTCGGACCGTGGGGGAGAAGATGAACGCCGCGGCCGCCCTGGCGTCGCACGACCTGCTCTTCGTCTGGGACGACGACGACGTCTACCTGTCCCACCGGCTGAGCTTTTCCGTAGCGAATTTTGACCCCGCGAAGGGTTTTTTCAAGGCGGATCAAGCCTGGCACTGGAACGACGGCGAGATCAGCGGTCCGGGGGGGAACATCTTTCACGCCGGTAGCTGTTGGTCGCGCAGCCGGTTCGACGCCATTGGCGGCTATCCGGCGGAGGGCACCGGCTACGATCTGATCTTCGAGCAGCGACTGGCGGCCAGCTTTCCCAGCGCTGCCGCGCCCTTCGCCGTCACGCCGGACGAGATCTACTACGTCTACCGATGGGCCGGCACGGGCAGCTATCACATGAGCGGCTTCGGCGAGCTGAAAGCCGGTCAGAACGTTGGCGATGCCGGGTCCGCGGCCGCGGTGGAGCAACAGGCCCGTCTCGGCGAGATCCCCCTCGGGCGCATCGTGTTGCAGCCGCACTGGAAACAGAACTATTCGCAGTTGGTTGCCGATCGTCTCGCGGCTCGGTGAGCCGCGGACGCGAGAACACATTCTATTGACCGAACCAAGGAGGCACGAGATGGAAAATCCTTTGAGAAGCAGCACGGTTTCCACCGAGGCGGTGGGTGATGGTTTGGGCGTGTTCGACCACGAGCAGAAACAGTCCTTTGTCCTGAATGCCACCTCGGCGCTGGTCTTTCAACACTGCGACGGGCAGACCACGCCCCAGCAGTTGACGGAGCTCCTGCGCCGAAAGCTCAACGTGGCGCCGGCCGAGGCGGAGCAGTTGATGCGGCTCGCTCTGGACGAGCTCCGGACAGCCGGCCTGCTGCAATCCAGCGGCGCGTCCCTGCCGCCTCCCGCGGCCACGTACACACGCCGGGAGGCCCTCACCTCCTTCGCGGCCCTGGGCCTTTCGCTGGCCCTGGTGCCGATGGTCGCGCAGGTGGCGCAGGCCCAAGGCGGGCATAACCTGATCCCGCTGCTGGAATGCGTGGACGACAATGGCGACGGCACCTTCACGGCCCATTTCGGTTACCTCAACCAGACCGACACCACCATCGATGTGCCGATCGGGCCCAAAAACATGTTCGTGCCCGGCCAGTTGGATTTCGGCCAGCCGACCGAATTCCTGCCGGGCGAGCACCTCAATGTGTTTTCGGTGGTGTTCAATGCCACCGATGAAATCAAATGGATGCTCAAGGCCGACGGAGACAAGCGTCACCAGGTGGTGGCGAGCGCCTTGTCCGACGCCTGCTCCACGCCGACGACCATGCATCCGACGACCATGCGGCCGACCACCATGGCGCCGACGACGACGCCGGCTTAAAACCCTTTTTACCTGGTCCTTCCCCTGCCCTGAGGGGAAGGACCAGGGCAGCCAACGAAGCCGGGAGCCGAGGTCCAGACATGAAGATCACCGCCTATCCTCTATACGGCCCCGCGGCCGACCTGCAACCCTTGCCCGAGGGGAACGGCTGGCATTTCCTCTGCCCGTGCGCCTTCGAAGCCGTCTGGCATGGAGGCCCCGCCGCCGGGGACGTCGAGATACGCCTGGCGGAGAGCGCCCCCGGGCAGATCGAGTTCGTGCAGAGCCTCGAGGGCGAGGGGCGGCTCACGTTCTATCCCGGGTATCAATGCAAGACCGAAGCGGAGCACGCCTTGTGGGTGCGCGGGCCGATCAACGCGTCCAAGGACGGCATCGTTCCGTTGGAGTCGGTGATCGACACCTCCATCCTCCCGGGCACCCTCACGATTCAATGGCGCCTCACGCGTCCCGGACAGACCGTCCGGTTCGAAGCGGGAGAGCCTTTTTGCACCCTCCTGCCCTATCCCAAGGCTGGCCTGGACGGCGTGACGGTCGAGGTGATTCAACCAGCCGGCAGCCTGGACGACTACGACCTGGCCCTCGAGAGCCTGGCCGAAAGCCAGGGCCTCCAGGACGTCCTCCAGCGCCTGGCCGCGGGAGACGCCGCGGCTCCGGTGCGTCAAACCGCGAAAAGCCGGTGGGCCGCCGGCCTGGCAACGCCTCCCGAGGTCACCTGCATCTGTCCGGCCCAGGGCCGCGTGGAGCTGCTGGAAGAGGCGATTCAGTCCTTCCTGCGGCAGGACTACCCTGGCCCGAAACAGCTCATCGTCCTCAACGACGTCGAGGGGCAAACCCTGGAGTACGACCACCCCGAGGTGCATGTCGTCAACGTGCCCCGGCGCTTTCATTCCGACGCCGAAAAGCTCAAGGCGGCCGTGGGCCTCGCTTCGCACGATCTCCTCTTCCCGTGGCCGGAGAACGACATCAGCCTGCCTCACCGGCTTTCGTTCACGGTGGCCCATCTCGCGGAGCCGGCGGTTTTCTGGAAGGCCGACAAGGCCTGGCTCTGGAATGGAGAAGAGCTCAGCAGCCCGGAGACCGAGGCGCTTCACGGAGGAAGCTGCTTTCGGCGTGAAACCTTCATCAAACACCATGGCTATTCGCACACCGAAACTGATTATGCCGGCGCGTTCGAGGCGCTGTGCGCAAGCGAAGGCCCCGGTGCGGTCCACCTCCAGGCGGTGGAGCCGGCGGAGGTGTTCTCCATTCACCGCGGCGAGGCGCTGAACGGCCACGAGCCCTCGCGGGGAAGAATTCAGTTGCGCCCGCGGTGGCGGCAGGATTACGGCGCGCTCGTTCAGGAGCACCTGGGGATTCCCGCCAGCGAGCCACCTTCCAAGCCGCCTGCAAAGGCGGCTGCCAAAACGGAAGACATCAACCCGTTTCCTCCGCCTTTTCACGTGATCCCGCCGCCGCCACCGCTACCCGCGGACGAAGTGGAAAGCCTGTTTCGGGGCGCTTCTTCCATGGGAGATTACCCGCTGAGGATCAGCGTCATCCTGCCGGCCACGAACGAGTCCGTGATGTTGCGGCGCACCGTCGAGCAGTTCGTGGCGACGCTGCCGGCGAACAGTGAAGTCATCGTCGTCGACAACGGCTCCACGGACGGGTGCGCCGACTTCCTTGCCAAGGGCAATTGGGAGAACGTTCGTCTCATCCGCTCGACCGAGCCTTTGGGCGTAGCCGCCGCGCGCAATCGCGGGCTGGCCGAGGCGCGCGGCGAGGTCGTGGTCTTTTGCGACGCCCATATGGACGTGCCCGAGCGCTGGTGGCAACCCCTCGTCCGCACGCTCAACCTGCCGAACGTAGGGGTGGCCGCCCCCGGCATCGGCGTGATGGGCAGTCCGGATTACCCAACTTCTTGTGGACAACGGATCGCCGAAACCAATCTACGCCTGGAATGGCTGCCCTTGAAGTCCACGGAGCCCGGTCCCGTGCCGACGCTGGGAGGCGGCTTCATGGCCATGCGCCACGACACCCTGAAGCGGGCTGGGGCCTTCGACGAGGGCATGCCGCAATGGGGCTCGGAGGACCTGGAGATTTGTGTGCGCTACTGGCTGTTGGGATATGAGGTCTGGGTGGTGCCGGAGGTCACGGTGATGCACTACTTCCGGAACGCGCGTCCGTACGGGGTTCAATGGCATCTGCTCACCCACAATCTGTTGCGGGTGGCCCTGCTTCACTTCAGCCACCAGCGCCTTGCCCGCGTGGCCTCCGCGCTGAGAAATCACATTCGCTTCGGCGCCGCTCTGGCGCAGGCGGTGGAAAGCGACGTCTGGCAGAAGCGGGCCGAATTCGCGGCGCGCCGGGTGCGCGACGACGATTGGCTGTTCGAAAAGTTCAAGGACAGTTGCAACGTGTAGAGGAGCCGATTCCTGATGATGGCTTATCTGATCGTCGCCCATCACCAGCCGGAGCATCTGGCGCGGCTCATCCGTGCGATGGACCACGAGAACAACTGCTTCTTCATCCATATCGACCAGGGAGTCGCGATCGAACCCTTCGAGGCCGCGGTCCCCCGGCAGGCGAACATCGTGTTTCTGCGCGACCGGGTGCCCGTCCGCTGGGGGGAGCTCAGCGTCGTGCTGGCCGTGCTGAAGCTCCTCCGCAGGGCCGTCGGCTCGAACCGCGCCTTCAAGTACTACACCCTGCTCAGCGGCAGCGACTATCCGATCAAAGACAGACGGGAGATCCATGCCCGGTTGCAGGCCTCGAGCCGCCAATTCATTCGCATCGACCGCAAGCTGGTGGGTGAGCCAAGGAACGAGCACTTCAGATTCATCGAGCGACTCCCGCCGGGAACGTACTTTGGTGACCTGATCCCCTATCATGGGAGCATGTACTGGTCTCTCACCGCCGGCTGCGTCCATTTCATCCTGGCCTTCCTGAACGAGAACCCTGGCTTCATCGACCTCCACCAGCACGTTTTCGCCCCGGATGAGATCTTCTTTCACTCCATCGTCAAAGCTTCGCCCTTTGCCGAGGCGATCGTTCACGACTTCGAGCGCGGAACGTGCGCCGACGACTTGCACCACGCCAATCACTACATCGACTGGGCAGGCAGGCGCCAGCGCGAGAACCTGACGCTCGACGAGCGCGACCTCCAAGATCTGCTGGCCTCCGAGGCCTTGTTTGCCCGCAAGTTCCATCAAGAGCGGTCGCGGCGGCTTTTGGACCTGATCGATGAGCACGTCCATCATTTTCCAGGCGGGTACCAAACCGTTCCTCTGTTATCACCGGTCACACCTCTTGGCAAGGAGAATCTGTCATGAAAACCAAGCTCGTCCACGCCCTCCTCTTCGTCTGCCTGCTCGGCGGCTCGTCCGCCTCCCTGCTCGCCCGCGGCTTCTCGGGGAATTGCTCCGGGACTTATCTGATGGCCGAAGCAGGCGGCGCGACGTCCCTTTGGACGTTCGAAGCCGACGGCACCTTTTTCGCCACCAGCTCTCTCCAGGGGATCCTCAAGTTTTCCGACCAGCAAGGAAATTGGGAAAAGCACGGCAACGACGGCCTGAAGGGCGCCGTCCTCGCCCTCGTGTTCAACGACGACGGCAGCCTCCTCAACGTCAGCCGCGTCGACGTCTCCCTGCACACCGTGGGCAATGGGTGCGACAACATCGCCGGCTCGCTGGAGGTGCGCGAGTTCACTGGCAGTGAGGATCCGCTCGATCCCACGACCGATACCGGCGAGCCCATCGCCACCGACACCGTCACCGGCCGCCGCGTGAAGGCGAACGGGTAGGGCCTCGCAACCTTAATCCTCAGAAAAACAGCTCCGGCATCCTCTCCAGGGAGGATGCCAACCCCCTCAACATCCTCCTCAATATCCTCCCTAGAGAGGATAGACAGGCCGCATCGCAGGCTCTAACCGTAGTCTTGTGCGCGAGCACGGTCCGCCCCTCCCAATACAAACAATGAGACGGATCTCATACATTTGTATGACGAAATTCATCGAGTTTCCCTATGCTGAGGCCAGGCAACCCTCCAACCCACACAAAGGAGAACGATGATGAAAGCTCATTTCACCCTGACCTTCGCCCTGCTGCTGATCTGTACCGGTGCCGTCCTGGCGCAGACCCCGGACGGCGAGACGCCGGCCGAGGAGGCGGTCTGCGACAACGAGACCGGCGCCGCCTTCGGCCTCTGCAACGCCTACTGCGAAGCGATGGATTGCGAGAGTGACGCCCCCCAGGCCTCGGACACCGCCTGTTCCAAGGTGCGCGCCAAGTTCCAGCAGACGACCGGCCGCGATCTGCCGTGCGAGCAGGTGACCTGCCCCTGTGCCGAGGTGGAAGGCAACTTCGCCAATGTTCTGGCCGGCAATTTGTCGGTCAATAGCTGCTCACGGTCCTTTGGGAATTCTGAAGGCATCTATCTCAGCACCATTCGTTCTCCCCTTCCTATTGTGTTTTCCGGGTCCCAACCTGACCAAGGTTCCACCTGTGGCACCGTCGGAGCCGGATTGGGGACCCCCCTGCCGATCTCGGCCGAGCAGGATCAGGCGTGCAGGCAGCTCCTGGAGCAGTACGTGACCAGCCATGGGCTGACCTGCACACCGTGACCTTAGGGGAGCGCTAGCGCCGGAGCGCCGGGTGCCGCTACCGCGCCGATCGCCGGCCGGTGGCGGCCGTATCCGCCGGGCGACCGACGGCGGCGCCACCTTCAACAACCTCCTGGCCTCGACGCCCAATGACGGTACACAGTCCGTGACCCTCCCCAGCACGCTGGGGTCCCTGGAAAACTGACAAAAAGGAGAACGATGATGAAAGCCCATTTCACCCTGACCTTCGCCCTGCTGCTGATCTGTACCGGCGCCGTCCTGGCGCAGACCCCGGACGGCGAGACGCCGGCCGAGGAGACGGTCTGCGACAACGAGACCGGCGCCGCCTTCGGCCTCTGCAACGCCTACTGCGAAGCGATGGATTGCGAGAGTGACGACCCCCAGGCCTCGGACACCGCCTGTTCCAAGGTGCGCGCCAAGTTCCAGCAGACGACCGGCCGCGACCTGCCCTGCGAAGCGCCCCCGGTGACCTGCCCCTGCTTTCCCGGAACCTCACTCATTTACGGTGACTTCATTTCCGGTGCAGATCCGATCAGGGCTTGCACCACTCTGCCCTCCTCGCCTTTCTCCGGCATCCGGGTCCGTTCTTTAAGCGCCTTTGTCACGGTGTTTAAGGGCGCTGGCACCAATTGGATTTGCAACGACGACTATTCCGGCTTCTTCCACAGCCCTGGCTACCCTATGACGATTACGGAAGCGGAGGCCCAGGCCTGTATCCAACATCTCGAACAGCTGGCGAACAGCAAGGGGCTGACCTGCACGCCCTGACCCTAGGGGAGCGCTAGCGCCGGAGCGCCGGGTGCCGCTACCGCGCCGATCGCCGGCCGGCGGCGGCCGCATCCGCCGGGCGCTACCGGCGTCCTCTTCATCGCACGCGGCTGGGCTCCTGCGGGAGCCCAGCTCTTTCTTTTCGACCCAAGCCGTGTCCCACTTTTTGCCTTGGAGGATTCCGATGCTCGAACGCCGTGTCGTCGTCGCCCTCGCTGTCGCCATGTGCAGTCTCGCCTTACCACTCGCCGCGGAAGAGCCCGTCTTCCGCGACCTCACCCTGAAGTCGCTCCAGAATCTCCCGCCGCGCGGCGGTGCCTGGGAGGTCCCCCTGCCGGCCCGCTTCCGCGCCCTGGAAGTGGACGTCAAAGCCCTGGAGAGCCTGCTGGACCGGACGCCGGCCGAGAGCTCGGCGGAGGCCAAGGCGATGCCGACGCTGCTCACCCTGCCGTTTCCGGATGGCACCGATCAGCTTTTCCGCGTCGAGGAGTCACCGATCCTCGCGCCGGAGCTGGCGGCCCGCTTCCCCGAGATCCGCACCTTCGTGGCGCAGGGGATCGACGATCCCACCGCCACCGCCCGCCTGAGCCTCACTCCGCTGGGCTTCCACGCCATGGTGCTGTCGGCGTCGGGCACAGTGTTCGTGGACCCTTACCGCCGCTGGGATCCGGGTTACGTCCTCTCCTATTTCAAGAGCGACGCGCGCAAGGCGGCCGGGACGGCCTTCCGGTGCGGTGTCCGGGACGGGCGCCCGGGTCTGGCAAGTGCGCATGCCGGCGATTCGCTGCTCGATCCGGAGGCGATCATCGCCAAGGCCGCGGCGGGTTCTCAGCTCCGCACCTATCGCCTGGCGGTCGCCGGGACCGGCGAGTACACGGCCGCGGTCTGCGCGCCCAATCCGGCGGCGGTCGCCTGCGGTCTGGCCGCCATGGTGGTGTCGATGAACCGGGTCGACGGGATCTACGAGCGCGAGGTGGCGATCCGGATGGTGATGGTGGCCAACAACAATCTGGTGGTCTACACCAACGGGGCCACTGATCCGTACACCAACGGCAGCGGCAGCACCATGCTGGGAGAGAACCAGACCAACCTGAACAGCGTCATCGGCTCGGCCAACTATGACATCGGTCACGTATTCTCGACCGGTGGCGGAGGCATCGCCCAGTTGGCGGTGCCATGCACCGGGAGCAAGGCGCGCGGCGTCACCGGCCAACCCAACCCGATCGGCGACCCTTTCGACGTCGACTACGTGGCCCATGAGATGGGGCACCAGTTCGGCGCCGCCCATACGTTCAACGGCACCACCGGCAAGTGCAGCGGCAACCGCTCCGCCTCCTCGGCGTACGAGCCGGGCAGCGGCACGACGATCATGGCCTACGCCGGCATCTGCGGCGCCGAGGACCTCCAGCCGCACAGCGACGACACCTTCCACACCCGGAGCTTCGATCAGATCGTGGCGTTCTCGACCGGCGCCACCGGCAGCTCCTGCGCGGTTGTCGCCGCGACCGGCAACACCGCTCCCACGGTGAATGCCGGCGCCGCCTTCATCGTTCCGCGGCAGACGCCGTTCACCCTCACCGGCTCGGCCAGCGACCCCGATGGCGACGCTCTGACCTACATGTGGGAGGAGCTCGACCTGGGCAGCGCGGCGCCTCCCAACACCGACACCGCCGCGGCGCGGCCGATCTTCCGTTCGTTCGTGCCGTTGACCGTGCCGAGCCGCACCTTCCCTCGCCTCTCGGACATCCTCGGCAACGTCGCAACCCTGGGCGAGTCGATGTCGAACCGCAACCGCACGATGACCTTCCGCCTGACCGCCCGCGACAACCGCACGGGCGGCGGCGGGGTCAACTACGCTGCGACGACGGTGCAGGTGGTCACCGCGGCCGGGCCGTTCGCCGTCACTCAGCCCGATACGGCGGTGGTGTGGGCCGGCGGCAGCACGCAGACGGTGACCTGGAACGTGGCCAGCACCACCGCGGCGCCGGTCAGTTGCGCCAATGTCGCGATCGCTCTCTCGACCGACGGCGGCGCCACCTTCAACAACCTCCTGGCCTCGACGCCCAATGACGGTACACAGTCCGTGACCCTCCCAAGCACGCCGACCCCCCAGGCGCGCATCCTCGTCACCTGTGTGGGCAACATCTTCTTCGATATCTCGAACGCCGACTTCACGATCACGTAGCAGGTCCGGCGGGCTCGCCAGCCACTCGTGTGGGGTCACTTCCACGGGGAACATTCAACGTTCAACGGAGCCTACCCGGAATCGATCTTCACAAATTCTGACCCACTCTCAAGGAGGAAAGACATGAAACGGTCGCTCCGCGATCTATCCATCCGGCCCCTGCTCGGGTTGGCACTGATGCTGTTGCTCGGGCTCGGCCTGGCGGCGCCCGCCGCCGCACAGCCCGCCAAAAATACTGACACGTACAAGATCTCGAACGTCGTAGACGTCCGCACCCGATCAGCCATCGCGGCCACCGGCGCGGACGTCTTCGAGGTCGGCCACGACTACGTCCTCGTCGAGGCCACGGACCGCGAAGCCGGGGCCTTGAAGCGCCTGGGCCTGAAGCTCGTGCGGTTCAGAACGCAGAACGAATTCCTCAAAGCTTTTCCCGCGGCCGACTCGGCCTATCACGATTACACCGAAATGGTGGCCGAGCTCCAGCAGGCCGCGTTCGACCATCCGGCGATCTTCTCGCTGTTCAGCCTCGGCCTTTCCCACGAAGGGCGCACGGTGTGGGCCGGCAAGATCTCCGACAACGTGGGTGTCGACGAGGCCGAGCCTGAGGTGCTCTTCACCCATCACCAGCACGCCCGCGAGCACCTGACCGTCGAGATGGCTCTCTACACCCTGAAGATGCTCACCGACGAATACGGCACCGATCCCCAGATCACCAGCCTGGTGGACGGCCGCGAGATCTGGATCGTCTTCGACATGAATCCGGACGGCGGCGAGTACGACGTCGCGACCGGAAGCTACGTTTCGTGGCGCAAGAACCGCCAGCCCAACTCCGGCTCGAGCGCCATCGGCACCGACTTGAACCGCAACTGGGGTTACAAGTTCGGCTGTTGCGGCGGCAGCAGCGGCACAGCGAGCAGCGACACCTACCGGGGAGCGGCCAGCTTCTCGGCTCCCGAGACCGCGGTGGTGCGCGACTTCGTCAATAGCCGGGTGATCGGCGGCACGCAACAGATCACGGCGCACATCGACTTCCACACCTACGGCGAGTGGGTGATGTGGCCCTACGGTTACACACTGACCGACGTGCCGGCCGACATGACCCAGGACGACCATGATGCCTTCGCCGCGATGGGGCAGGCCATGGCCGCCTCCAACGGCTACGTCGCCCAACAGATGAGCGACCTCTATATCACCGACGGAACGGTGTGCGACTGGCTCTACGGCGTCTACCGCATCTTCTCGTATACCTTCGAGATGTACCCGGTGACTTCCTCGCCCGGCTTCTATCCCCCGGACGAGGTGATCCCGGCCCAGACCTCCCGCAACCGCGCGGCGGTGCTCTACTTCCTCGAGCAGGCCGCCTGCCCGTATGCCGTGATCGGCAAGCAGGCGCAATATTGCGCGGCGGTGCCAGGCGCGCCGAGCGGGCTCGGGGCCACGCCGGGGAACGGGCAGGTCACCCTCGCCTGGACCGCCGCGAGCGGCGCCACCACCTACCGCGTCCATCGCGGCACAGTGAGCGGCGGACCCTACACGGCCATCCAGAGCAACTGGACCGGCACGAGCTTTACCGATACCGGTCTCACCAACGGGACGGCCTATTACTACGTCGTGACCGCCACCAACGGAGTGGGAGAGGGGCCGAATTCGAACGAAGCCTCGGCCACGCCGGTGACAGCGCCGACCGTCGTGACCTTCACCTCCGTCGCCACCCAGGACGGTTGGGTGCTGGAGTCGACCGAGACCTCCAACGCCGGCGGCTCTCTCGACTCGACCGCCAACACCACCAGCGCCCTGCGGGTGGGCGACGACAACAAGGACAAGCAGTACAAGTCGGTCGTCTCCTTCGACACCTCGTCGATCCCCGACGGCGCCACCATCCTCTCGGTGACCCTGCGCCTGCTCCGCGGCACGCTCTCCGGCACCAGCCCGTTCACCACCCACGGCACCTGCTGGGCCGACGTCCAGAGCACCGGGTTTTCCGGCTCGACCACCCTCGAGACCGGCGACTTCCAGGCCGCGGCGACCGCCGTCCAGTCGGCGAGCCTTTCCAATGCCGCTTCGAACGGGACCTGGTCGGAAGGCAGCCTCAACGCCGCGGGTCTCGCGGCGATCAACAAGACGGGCACGACGCAGCTCCGTGTCTACTTCAGCCTCGACGACAATGACGACACGGGCAACGACTACATCGGCTACTACTCGGGCGAGAGCTCGACCGCGGCCAACCGGCCGCAGCTCGTGGTGACCTATCAGTAAAAGGAGCTCGCCAGACAGGCGGGCCATACCCGGAAAGGAGTCAGTATGAGACGCTTATGGAACACGGCCTCCCGCCGAATCGGGAGCAGTCTGGTGGTGATCG
>DATFNZ010000143.1:0-23989 GCA_035266085.1 Thermoanaerobaculia bacterium | reverse complement strand
CGGATACAGACTCCGCACGGGAGAGGTGTGCCTGCACACTCGATTTCGCTTTGAGGTCCGGAGAGGCAAGCCTGGATTCAGGCCCATCTCGCCTCAACTTTTCCGCCAAGTGAGGCCGATTGGCCTCCTCGAGGGCTGCTGGAGATAGGCGTGAGCCACCCCAACTCGCCTTTGACCCACCGGACGGCGCGGGCTTTTCTCTACTCGACAGGCACCTCTTCCGGGTGGTGCGTCGGGAGCTCTACGAAGCTTATGGGTGGTTCGTAGCCGCCTACCGCGAGGCCGCGGAGAAGCTCCGAGGTGGAGACCGGACGGTCACGTTCCCACTGGGGAGCTTCCCGCCCGCCCTACCCTTCGCGGCCGGATAGGCATCGGCCGCGGCGGTCAGCCCGAAGCCTGGTCCTCTTGGCGGATACAGACTCCGCACGGGAGAGGTATGCCTGCACACTCGATTTGGCTTTGAATCCGGAGAGGCAAGCCTGGATTCAGACCCATCTCGCCTCGATTTTCCCGCCAACCGAGGCGATCGGCCTCCTCGAGGGCTGCTGAAGATAGGCGTGAGCCACGCCAACTCGCCTTTGACCCACCGGACGGCGCGGGCTTTTCTCTACTCGACAGGCACCTCTTCTGGGTGGAAGCTCTCGTTGTGGCACCACAGCCACGACAACTCGTCCTCCCGACGGCTCCACACGATCGCCGGCTTGCGGCTGTGCGACAACACCATCACGAACGCGTGCAGCGCCTCCTCGCTCCCACCCACCACCACCCGAGGGTACTCGCCCCAGTCCGTCTGCGCCTGCGCACCGGCAGGCGTCTCGACCTGCCGATAGGTCCGCAGCGGCGGACGCGGATAGTGCGCCCGCACGTAGCGCACCACAGACGGATACGAACCTGCGTATCCGTACTCCGTTACCAGATACTCGTACAACTCTTGGACATTGACCGGCCGGGGCCCCTCCGCGTGCGACTCGAACCACGACGAGATCACGGAGGCGTGGCTCTCGGCCAGGAAAGCCTTGGCTTGGCGGCCGTCACGCGCTCTGGCCGCCGCCCGACGAAGGTGATAGCGCACCGTCCCTTCGGTGACGCCCAGCACCCGGGCGATTTCACTGTGGTTTTGACCCTTCTCCGACAGGACTTGGATCGTCACGATCCCCTCCCTGCGCAGACGGCTCGGCATCGGACCAGACCTCCTCGGGGGGGAACCCCTCAGTAGGCCTCTTCTACCTGATACCGAACCGCCACGCCGTTACGCAGGGTCGTAACACTTCGCGATCGCCAAGCCCTCTTCTACCACCCTTCCGCGACAAAAGCTCAGAAGAGGCTCAAGGGAAAGATCAACGCTCTGCTGTTCCGGGGAAATCCTACCCCTTGGGCCGAGCTACTGACCCGGCTGAACCGACTTCTGTCGGGATGGGCCGAGTACTTCAGCTTCGGCTCTACAGTCCAAGCCGATGAGGCTGTCGGCTGGCATGTGAGGGATCGGGTCCGACGGTTCCTCTGCCGGCGGCACAAAATCCGCGTTAGCGGAACCAGCCGTTTCGGCTACGCCGAGATCCACGGGAAGATAGGAGTGGTTGACCTCCACCAAGCGCGCCTGCACCGGAGGCCCGCGCATGCCCTCTCGTGAAGCCCATCCGAGAGCCGGATGCGGGAGATCCGCACGTCCGGTTCGATGAGCGGCGGTGGGAAACGGAGCTACGGCCGAGACTGAGGCACCGGCATCAAGGCGAAAGCCGCCGGCAACAACATCTCCCTCGACCTAAAGACACCGCGCCTGCCGCCGACTCTACCCTGAGAGCCTCTACCCACCAGACGCTTTACTTTGGAACGCCCTGGGTTAGCCGCTCATCTTTGGGCTGCTTTCCGTTAAAGAGAAGCGTTGACGCCAAGGAAACTCTGTCCCAGAGAACCTTAAGATCCTTACCCTTGTACTGACTATGGTTTAAGTAGATTGCTTCCCCTATGACTCCTCCAGGAATGAAGGAGTCCCAAATTGCTGATTCACCTGTTTCGTTTATACGCGCAAAGTCCCAGGCGAAATTGTGATCCAGAATCCTCTGGCTGGCCAAGTTGTAATAACTAACACTGATACCAGCGTCTGCCATCTTCTTTGCTGAATCAAGGATCTGCCCCGGAGCTTCAGAGGCACGGTCGCAAATCAAACGGGTAATCTTACCTCCCTTCAGACAGAATTCTCGCTGGCGATTTAAGAGGCTTGCCGTTAGAGGATGATCAACCCATACATCTATAGCGCAACTGTGAATTGTTTGGACAGTTAAAGGGCGACTTGGATCAACCCGCTCAACGAGTAGCTTCCAAAAAGTGTCGTAGCTAAGTATCGCTAGAGTCTCATGATCAACAATAAACTGATTATCCTGCACTTTTACCGCTCTATCTAGTTCATTGTTTATCTGTGCAAGAAGTGCTCCAGTGATATTGTTGTTCCTGCGTATGAATTGGTTGCTTATTTCCTTGTCCCGAATTTGGGAATCTCTAATTTCCAGAGCAAGTTCAGAAATAAACAAAAGTGCAGTGACGGCGAAAGCCTTGTAGAAACTTTCAAGAAGATCAGGTTGGTCAGCCGGCAGATAATCGAGAAGTCCGACAACAAGGCCAATCAGGGTAAACACAGCTCTTTTAAGGGCATCTGTGCTCCATCGGTTCATTGAATAGTCTCCCTTACCATAATCTAGCAATAAGTGACATCCTGCGTTCTTGCTGCGGCCAACGCTGCTAGCGGTGAGCGGCGGAAACCGCGCTGTTTGCGGTTTTCGTCCGCTCGACCGTAGAGTTGGCCGCCGACACCGGTACGTTTCATTGTTTGTACATGACCCACCTCGTCGACAACTACTCTAATCTTGCTTCGAATGCCTCGAGGCCAAAGACTCTGGCAATGCCCCGGCTGAGAGGCTTTCGAGGGAGCGGTCCTCCCTCTCGGCTTCAAGAGCCATTACGGCCTTTAGAAGCTCGTCCTTAAGTTTCACGAGATCCGTACCGTAGATGATGTGGCGATGCAAGCGCAGATCAGATGGTATGTCGGTAAGCTTCTGAGTGAGCAGAATAACATCCCTGCCTATACCGTGAGCGAACCCAACCTCATAGAAAACATTGGGATTCTTGCCTGTCATATCGCCAATGATAACATCGGCCTGTTGCAGACGTTGATATATGGCGGTTAGAAGGTTCCCAGTAGATTGAAGCTCATCTGCTCTTTCGCAGGTCAGGCCCAGTTGCCGAAGCGGCTCCTGAATAGCGAGCCGATATATATTGTTGAAGCGTTTGGCAAAGGGCATTACTACGAAGGCTTCACGGCTTCCAGAGCGGCGCCTCTTCTGGCGGGCGCTTCGTTCAGTAGCCCTTCGAATTGAAGCTGCAAACTCTTCAGAAAAAAATCCAACCTCATGCGGAGAAAGCACGGTGTAGGCACCCGTGTCTATCGCGCGTCGCCGTACTCTCTCTCCTGAATAGTGCGTGATGTAGAAGATAGCGATTGTCGCATCGACGGCATGTACCCTTGCAATAAAATCGGTACTGCGGCGCATATCCTCAGCAAAGTGGATGATCGTCACGTGTGGTGAATGTGTTGCTAGAAAGGCAAGTGCATCCGCCTCACTCTCGAAGAGGCTCGTCTCAAAGCCCTCCCGATCGAAAAACGTCTCATACGTATGTCGGTTAAGCATGCTATCATCGACGACCATGGCGAGCGGCCTTGATCTAGGAGAGGTGGCACTCATAGCTTAGGTCCTCAATCTGTAACTCATTGGCGGCCAACGTCTAGATTAACTGTCCAGCCTTTCGGCCCAGAATACATATCGTGGTCACGATTTCCGTCGGGCCAACTTACTCGGACTTTTGTATGTCTCTCATTCTATGAGTGTATCCAATACTACGCCACTTCCTAATCCTCGTCAACACCGAGGCGCGCCACGTAAAAGGACCCCGGCTAGAGGTCACCTCGGCCTGACCTGGCAGGCAAGGTCCGGAGGTTATCTTGCTGAGACCACGAGCGTTTCATAGAAAATTTGCGCGTACAAGAAGCCAGGCCTGGAACGCTATACGCGCACGATAGGCATTCCAGGTTTGGAAACCGGCTCTGTATCACTCTTCCATTAAGGAGTTGGGACACTTGGTGCCTATAAGCCCCGCAGCTTATACGTGCGATTCTGCACGGATAAGGTTCCCGGCAACGTCGGCTTATCCGTGCGGTTTAGTTGAGCATGGCTATGCGAACATTTCTCCAATGGAGAGATCCTCATAGTACGAGCAGGGGGACGAAAGCCTACAGGAGGTCTACCGGGCTCTTCACGCCATGGCCGCCACGGTTGAGGACGTGGGGGTAGATCATCGTCGTCTTCACACTGCTGTGGCCGAGGAGCTCTTGCACTGTCCGGATGTCGTAGCCGTTCATCAGGACGTGCGTGGCGAAGGAGTGGCGCAAGGTGTGGCAGGTCGCCGGCTTCACGAGCCCTGCCGTGCGGACGGCATCGTGGAAGGCCCTCTGGAGGGTGCGATCGTATAGGTGGTGACGCCGGCGCTCTCCAGATCGCGGATCGCGCGACAGCCCCGGCGCCGGAAACACGTACTGCCAGCCCCGCTCGGCAGCGGCATTTGGATACTTCCGGGACAGCGCATTCGGCAAGATAGACCCGGCCGTTCCCCGCCCGGAGATCCGCGTCGTGCAGTTTCTTGACGTCCTTCAGGTGTTCCCGCAGATCCGCCTTGAGCGACGACGTGAGCATGCCTGATCTGGGGCGGCACCCAAGGATGAATAGCTGCCTGCGTCCCTTCGGGACTTGGGGAGGAGGAGGTGCTCCGACCTGGCGCTGAAGCGCCAGGCTCTATGCCTTTGCCCCTTTGGGGCGTATTCAGATTCGGCGAGCCCTGCGCCCGGGGAAAAAAGCACAGGCGGGCACCAGCCGCCCTTGGCGCCCGCCTGATCAAGATTCAGTTTTCAAAGAGCCAGCGCACGGCGCCGGCGGACCGGCGCCGTGCAAGTTCCTGCGGTGCTGCGGTTACTGCGTGTCAGGGACGGCTAGGCCGGCTCGGCCGGGGCCGGCTCGGGTTGGACCGGCTGGCGGCCCTTGGCCTTCTTGCCTCGGCCTCTCGGGCGCCGGGGCGGGATTCCGAACTCGATGAGCCTCTCGCTCTTGAACCCGTAGGTGGTCTGGAGGGAGGCGCCCAGGCGAAGGCGGAGGTCGTCGCCGGACTTGGCGAGGGCCTCGCGGGTGCTGGTGAGCTCGCGGGTCGCGGCCTTCAAGGCCTCGTTGCGGGCGTCCTGCGTCTCGGACTCCTGGATGATCCTCTCGAGCTCCGTGTGCAACGGAATCAGATGCGGCATCTCTGCGAGCAGAGGCCGGAGACCGGCGGCGATGACCTTCCACCGCGCGATCCGTTCAGGGATGGTGCTTCCTTTTGTAGCCATAGTCTTTCTTTCCTTTTTCTGATGGGGAGGGATATCCCGATCCCTGGGTCCCCATCGGTTATCGTCCTGTCCGGAGGATCCGGAGTCAGAGACGTCGGGTTTCAATCAAAGCGAGGCAGAAGATAATCCGGGGATTGAGTGCTGTCAAGAGTAAATCTCGCTAAAGACTGCCCGACTTTCTGAAAAAGTCTTTTGCCGCGGGAAAAGGTCTTTTGGTCCGGGCTGGAAGTCAATTGGGCGAAGATTTGAGCAAATTTCTCCGGAATAGACTTGAGCTTCCACGGGAAAGAGGATTATGCTCCCGGCCGAAGGCAATCGGGACCGGATTAGAGTAGAGGCTCGGAGGAATTGAGTACCCGGAGCCGCCATTTGATCTTTTCTCGGGAGAATAGAGTCTAATCCGGACGGAAATGCTCTTTTTCCCCGAAGGCGTGAGCAAATCCGGGCTCTGAAGGTCTTTTTCTTGGACTGATTGGGCTTTGCGCGCTCTTTGACAACTGAATGTATGAACGGGCTCTCTCTTCTCTGTGGCGGGGGAGAAGGGAGAGCTCCGTCTTCTATTAACTCTACCCGTTCGGGTCCGGCAGGATCTGCCGCAGATACGGCTCGATGCCGCGGCTGGGATCCCAGTTCTGGGGGTAGCCCAGGGAGACCTCCTCGAAGCGGACGCCGTCGCGGTGGTGGGTGGCGCGGATGTGGAGGTGGCCGTAGATCACGGCGCGGGCCCGGAAGCGGAGGTGCCAGTCGTCGGTGAGGCGGGTGCCGCACCAGATGGAGAAGCGGGGGATGCGCGGCAGCACGGCGAGGTCGTGCCGCAGGGGGAAGTGGTTGATGATCACCAGCGGCGCCTGCCGGGCGGCCTCGGCCAGGCGCGGCTCGGTCGCCCGGACGCGGGCGTGGCACCACGCCGACCGCGACGGATAGGGGTCCGGATGCAGGAGGACCTCGTCGGAGCAGAGGAGGTTCTCCTCGGCCGCCCACTCGATCGCCCGCTCGACGGGGATCTCGTCCGGACGGAAGGTGTAGTCGTAGAGCACGAAGGTGGGCGCCAGGATGCACGGCTCCCCCTCGCCGCGCCAGGTCACGTACGGGTCCTCCGGGGTGAGCACGCCATGCTCCCGGCAGATTTCGACGAGACGGTCGTACTTCGCCTGGCCCCGCAGGTCCGGGGGGTTGGCGGGCACCGTCCACAGGTCGTGATTGCCCGGCACCCAGAGCAGGCGGGCGAAGCGCTCGCTGAGGATGGAGAGGGCGAAGCGGAGGTGCTCCTCGGTCTCGCCGACGTCGCCGGCCAGGATCAGCCAGTCGTGAGGATGGCGCGGCAGCTCGCGGAGAGCCTTGCGGGTGACCTCGTAGCGGAGGTGCAGGTCCGCCAGCGCGAAGAGCTTCATAAGCTGGTAGCCATGGAGCCGATCAGTTGACCGCGTCGTCGTCGGGCTTAGGATCGTCGTCGCCGTCGCCATCGCCGAGATCGCGCAGGACGTGGTCGAGGAGCTCTTCCTGGCTGAGCACCCGCGGCGCGCTCGCTTCCGCCGGGGCTTCCTCGCCGCCGGCGCCGGGGAAGAGCAGCGCCAGGCGGGGGCCGTTCTCCGTCAGCTCGACCTCGGCGGCGGGATGGCGCACCGGCTCCACCGAGTAATCGGGATGGTAGACGGCGCCGCCGCCCGAGGGGACGCCGAGGCCGCGGGTGTGCTCGCCGGCCTTGGGGACGGCCTTCAGGAGGCCGGACCAGGAAGGCTCGTCGTGGGCGTCGATCAGGAACGGCACCAGGCCGAAGGTGTCGAAGAGCTTGGTGGTTTCCGGGTCCCAGCCCTTGAGGCCGAGCTGCACGGACCCCGCGGAGACGCCCACCAGCACGGCGCCGCCGTAGTAGCGCTGAACGATGCGGTCCTTGAGGCCGGTCTCCTGGAACACCTCCCAGCCAAGCCGCACGTCGCCGCCGGCCAGGAGGATGAGGTCCGCCCCATCCAGGAACGCGAGGTCCTCGTCGGTGGGCTTGGAGGGGACGTGACGGCAGTCGCGGATTCCGATCTCCGCCATGGCGCCCACGAACAGGTCGTAGAACTCGGGAGCGTCGCCGTTGGAGGCGCCGAGGTAGGCGGCCTTCGGGGGCGAGTCGGATTCGGCGATCAGCTCCCGCGCGCGGTCGAGGAAGCGCCGGCCCTCCTCGTCACGCCAGAACAGGAGCTGGCTGTCCGCCAGCAGGAAAATCGGTTGAATGGTGCTCGCCACGGCCGCGGGTCCTCCTAGAGAGGCCTCAACTTAGTGCACATACCCCAGCGCCCGCAACTGCTCGACGTTCTCCGGGCTGACTTCCGCCGGGGCGAGGCGGTCCGAGACGACGAGGCCTTTCTGGACGGCGTCCATCCAATCGTGGAGGTGCTGAGAGAGCTTGGCGCTCTTGCTGGCGCCGCGGGCCTCCCGAGGGTCCCGGACCAGATCGAAGAGCCAGAGGCGGCGCTCTTCGAGGCGGAAGACCTCCTTGCGCTCGCCGATCATCACGGCCACTTCGAGCAGACCCTTGCGGCGGGCGCTCGCCGCTTCCTGGGCCGAGAGCACCGCTCCCTTGTGGGCCTGGAAGAGGGCGACGCGGTCGCGCGGCGGCGTCGCGCCCTGGAGGACGGGCGTCCAGTCGTAGCCGCGGAAGCCCGGGGGAGCGGGCAGGCCGGCGAGGCCCAGGACGGTCGGGGCGACGTCGATGTTCAGGGCCGGCGCGTCGATCGTGGTACCCGGGCGGATCCGGTCGGCCCAGGCGAGCCCGAAGGGGATGCGCAGGGTGGGCTCGAAGAGGTTGCGCCCGTGGCCCCAGTAGCCGTGCTCGCCCAGGCTCTCGCCATGATCGGCGGTGAACACGAAGAGGGTGTTGGCCTTGAGGGCGGGATCGCGGTCGAAGGCGGCGAGGAGCCGGCCCAGGTGGTGGTCGGCGAAGGCCACCTCGGTGTCGTAGCGGTCGGCGCGGGAGACGTCGCCGCCGGTCCGCACGCCGAGGGGGCGGGCGAAGTCCTCCTGCAGGCGGTAGGGAGCGTGCGGGTCGACGTAATGCACCCAGAGGAGGAACGGATGGCTCGGGCTCTTCCGCGTCTCCCGCAGCCATTCGAGGGCGGAGTCGGTGAGGTCCTCGGCCGTGGCCTCGCCCTTGAACATCCCGAGCCAGCGCTTGCGGGTGAAGATCTCGCCATACTGCCCGAAGTGGTCGCCGAGGCCCGAGATGCGGTTCTTGAGGGTCCAGTTGCCCACGAAGGCTGCGCTCCGGTAGCCGCGCCGCTCGAGGATGCGGGCGAAGGAAGGCAGGTCCGGCCGCAGCCGCAGCCCGTTGCGGGTGGCCCCGTGCTCGTGGGGGTAGAGCGAGGTGAACATGGAGCACAGGGAGGGATTGGTCAGCGGCTCGACCGTCCGCGCCTGGGTGAACCGCACGCCGGAGGCGAGCAGGCGGTCGATGTTGGGGGTCGTGGGCCGGCGGTAGCCGTAGGACGAGAGACGGTCCGCCCGCAGGGTGTCGACGGTGAGGATGACGACGTTGGGGAAGCGCTGCTGGGCCGCGGGCTCGGCCTGGCGCGGGGCGGCTTGGGCGGGGAGGGCGGAGAGCAGGAGGGCGAGGGAGAAGATCACGGCCCGTCCTTTGCTACTCTCCCCCCCATGGACGAAACTCGACCCGACAAGACTCCCGGTCCCGCGCCCCAGGCCGAGGTGGAGGCGGCGGCGCAGAGCGGCGAGGAGCCGCGGTGGGGCAAGGGGACGGAGTTCGCGGAGGACGGCAAGTTCCTGGAGGGGCCGCACACCCGCGCCTCCGAGCTCGCCCGGCTGTTCCGCATCTGCGCCGACTTCATCCGCGGCATCCGCGGCCTGCACTTCGTGGGGCCGTGCGTCACCGTCTTCGGCTCGGCGCGCTTCCCGGAGGACCATCGGTACTATGCCCTGGGACGCGAGATGGGCCGGCGGCTCGGCCGCGCCGGCTTCACCGTCCTGACGGGCGGCGGGCCGGGCATCATGGAGGCCGCCAACCGCGGCGCCCGGGACGTCGGCGCGCCGTCGATCGGCTGCAACATCGTCCTGCCGCAGGAGCAGAAGCCCAATCCCTACGTCGACCGCTGGCTCGAGTTCCGCTACTTCTTCGTCCGCAAGGTGATGCTGGTCAAGTACTCGTATGCCTTCGTGGTGCTGCCCGGGGGCTTCGGCACCATGGACGAGATCTTCGAGTGCGCCACGCTGATCCAGACGGGGAAGATCAAGAACTTCCCCCTGATCCTCATGGGCACCGACTTCTGGCAGCCGTTGAAGGACTTTCTCTGTCATCGCATGGTGGAGGAAAAGACCATTCTACCCGTGGACTGCGAGCGAATCATTTTCACCGACTCGGTCGACGAAGCGATAGCCCGCATCCTGAGCGCCGCCACCGGTGAATTCGGGCTGGTCTGGCAGGCGGCTCAGCCCCAAACGCCTCGCTGGTACCTGGGCGAATCCGGGATGCAAAAGGCGGACCCCGGCAAGCCCGGAGCAACCGGCGGGTAAAAGCCCGGCGCCTTCCGCCCCTGCGGGGCGGCCCTCATCACCCCAACCCTCTTCTCCCCGCCTCCCCCCCAACCTCCGGGAGAAGAGGGAGCACGGCAATGCCGCCGGACAGTCTCCCCTCTCTCCCGGACGGCCGGGTGGGAGGCGGGGAGAGAGGGGCCGGGGGAGTGAGGGCCCAGGCCGAAGGCCTGGGAGCCCCCCTACAGCATCATGCTCGCCAGATTGGCCAGCGCCGACCGCTCCCCCTTCTCCAGATTGACGTGGGCGTAGAGGGAGTTCCCCCGCATGCGGTCGATCAGATAGGAGAGGCCGTTGCTGTGGGCATCCAGATAAGGAGTATCGATCTGGAAGATGTCGCCGGTCAGGATGATCTTGGTGCGCTCGCCGGCGCGGGTGATGATCGTCTTGACCTCGTGGGGCGTCAGGTTCTGGGCCTCGTCGACGATGAAGATGACGTTCGAGAGGCTGCGGCCCCGGATGTAGGCCAGGGGAACGATGTGGAGCTTCTCGGTCTCGACCAGCTCGTCGACCTTCTTGTACTCCCGCTCCTTCTCGTCGAACTGGTTCTTGATGATCCCCAGGTTGTCCCACAGCGGCTGCATGAAGGGGTTGATCTTGGAGTGGACGTCGCCCGGCAGGAAGCCGATGTCGCGGTTCGACAGCGGCACGATGGGGCGGGCGAGGTAGATCTGCCGGAAGCTCCGCCGCTGCTCCATGGCGCCGGCGAGGGCGATGAGGGTCTTGCCCGTGCCCGCGGCGCCGGAGAGGGTGACCAGCGGCACGTCGGCGTTGAGCACGGCGTGCAGGGCGAAGGTCTGCTCGGCGTTCCGGGGCGAGATGCCGTAGGCGAGGGGCTTGTGGACCCGCTCGATGCGGTCCAGCCGCGGGTTGTAGTAGGCGAGGGCCGACTTCGAGGCGCCGCGCAGGATGAAGTACTGGTTGCCGGGCGGCCGGGCGTCGAGGACGGCCTCGGTGGGCAGCCAGTCGTCCTGGTAGAGCCGGTCGATGCTGGCGCCGTCCTTGACGTCGACCTCGTTCTTGCCTTTGGGCAGGTGGTCGAGATCCTTGATCTTGACCGTCTCGTAGTCCTCGGCCGGCAGGTTGAGGGCGCGGGCCTTGAGGCGGAGGTTGACGTCCTTGCTGACCAGGATGACGCGGCGGTCGGGCTCGGACTTGGTCAGTCCCAGGGCGGCGTTGAGGATGCGGTGGTCGGCCTTGCGCGAGCCGAAGACCTCGCCGGCGTCCGTGAACCCCCCGTTTTCCTCCGTCACGACCCGAAACTTGCCGCGGGCGGCTCCGTCGAGGGGAATCCACTCGTGGAGCATGTTGTGGTTCGACAGCTTGTCGAGCTGGCGGATGAACTCGCGGGCCTGCAGGTTGAGGACCGAGTTGCCCTTCTTGAACGAGTCGAGCTCCTCCAGCACGGTGATCGGGATCGCGACGTCGTGCTCGTGGAAGTTCTGGAGAGCGTTGAAGTCGTAGAGGATGACCGAGGTGTCGAGGACGAAGATCTTTCTTTGCGGTTCGGGCATGGGGGTTGGGTGACTCTGGGGAGCTCCTTCGTTGGCGATGAAAACAGGCTAGCTCAGGAAGGGGCCGGGGGCAAGCGAGGGGTCTGCGGCCCCTTCGGGGCCGGCCCTCACTCCCCAACCCCTCTCTCCCCGCCTCCCTCCCGCCGGCCGGGAGAGAGGGGCTCAAGATCTTTCTTCAGACAGCTCTTCAAACAAACATCGACTAACTTCTCCCTCTTCTCCCGGCGGCCGGGGGGGGAGGCGGGGAGAAGAGGGCCGGGGTGATGAGGGCCCACGCCTGCCGGGAGGCGGAGCTTGCATTAAGATTCCTCCTCTCTTCCGCGATCGCCATGTCCACCCCCGCCCATCCCCGCACCCCACTCGCTTCTCGCCTCGAGGTGCTGGCGGCGGCGGCGCTGTTCTCCTCCGGCGGGGCGTTGATCAAGGCGGTCCAGTTCGCCGGCTGGCAGGTGGCGTGCGTCCGCTCGGCGGTGGCGGCCCTGGCTCTGTTCGTCCTGATGCGGCAGGTGCGGCGCCGGCCGCCGGCGCGGGTGCTCGGCATCGGGCTGGCCTATGCGATGACGCTGATCCTGTTCGTGCTCGCCAACAAGCTCACCACGTCGGCGAGCGCGATCTACCTGCAGTCGACGGCTCCCCTCTACGTGCTCCTGCTGAGCCCCTGGCTGCTCCACGAGCGGATCCGCGCCCGGGACATGGTCTTCATGGCCACCCTGGCGCTCGGGCTGGGGCTCTTCTTCGTCGGCTTCGATCCCGTCTCGGCCACGGCTCCCAACCCCCGGCTGGGCAATTTCCTTTCCCTGGCGTCCGGCGTCACCTGGGCGCTGACCATCATGGGGCTGCGGCACCTGGGAAGCAGCGGCGAGAGCTGGGGACCGGCCTCGGCCTTCTGGGGCAACGCGTTCGCCGCGCTGGCGTGCCTGCCGTTCGCGATGCCTCTCGCCCCGGGCCGGCCCGTGGATTGGGTCCTGGTGAGCTGCCTGGGGGTGTTCCAGATCGCGCTGGCCTACTTCTTCCTCATCCGCGGCCTGGAGAACGTCCGGGCCTTCGAGGCCTCGCTGCTGCTGCTGCTGGAGCCGGTGCTGAACCCGGTGTGGGCCTGGCTGGTCCACGGCGAGCGACCGGGGAACTGGTCGCTCGCCGGCGGGGCGGTGATCCTCCTGGCGACGGTGGTGAAGAGCTGGGTGGACGCTCGGCCCCTCACCCCGGCTCCTCCCTGAAACCCCTCACCCCTGCCCCTCTCCCGACCCCTCCCTCCCCCCCTCACCGGGAGAGGGGAAAGACGCTCTTTGCCGTTCTCCCTCCTCTCCCGGTGAGGGGGGGAGGGAGGGGTCGGGAGAGGAGGGCCGGGGAGGTGAGGGCCTACTTCGCCGCCCGCACGTCCCCCCGCAGAGCGTTGAGGTCCAGCCACACCGGCGGCTCGTTCGCCAGGGCCCGCTCGAGCTCATCGTCGTGGCCGTAGATGTCCTTGCGGAAGGCCACCATGCCGTCCGGCTCCACCCAGGCCGTCCAGTAGAGGATGTGGACCGGCAGGGGATTGGCGAGGGTGATCGTCTCGTGCTCGCCCGAGGCGATGGCGGCCTGGATCGACTCCTGCGTCCACTTCGGATCCCCCTTCAGCAGCAGGGCGGCCAGCTCGATCGGCTTCTCCAGGCGGATGCAGCCGTGGCTGAAGTCGCGCTCGGCGCGGTCGAAGAGGTGGTCGGCGGGCGTGTCGTGCAGGTAGATGTCGAACTCGTTGGGGAACATGAACTTGATCTGGCCCAGCGGGTTGTCCTTCCCGGCGCGCTGGCGCAGGCGGTACTTCGAACCCGGGAGCACTTCCATGTTGTGGCGTTCGAGGTAGCCGGGGTCCGCGGCCAGCTTCGGCAGGATCTCCTTCTGCGTGATGCTGTCCGGCAGGGTCCAGGTCGGGTTCAGCTCGATGAAGGTCATCTTGTCGCTGAAGGCCGGGGTGCGGCTCTGGTCCTTGCCCACGACGACCCGCATGGTGTAGACGGGCTTGCCCGCTTCCACGACGTCGAGCCGGAACTCGGGCACGTTGACCAGGATGTAGCGGTCGCCCAGGGAGGTGGGCAGCCAGCGCCAGCGCTCCATGTTGGCCTGGATCTGGCGGAGGCGGTCCTGCGCGGGCACGTTGAGCTCCGCCAGGGTGTCCTTGTCGACTTTTCCCGTCACCTCCAGGCCGTGCCGGCGCTGGAAGCGGGAAACGGCGGCGGTGACGGCCTCGTCGAAAACGTCCGAGCTGGGAGGCGGCGCCGGCGGCGCGTTGCTGGCAGCCGGCGGATTGCCGGCTGCCGGTGCCGTCGCCGGCAGGTCGCCCGAGGCGGCGAGGCGGGCCCGTAGCACCGCGACCCGCGCGCCGCGGTCGCCGGCCTTGAGCGCGGGGCCTTCCGGCACGGTCGCCCAGCCGCCCTGGACGGCGATCGTGCGGTAGTCGACGAGCGCCTTGCGCATCCGCTGATAGTCGGGGTAGGGCGGGGTGAGGTCGCGGAGGATCTTCACGATCTCGCCCGAATTCTCGGCCTCCAGGGCTTGGCCCAGCCGGGCGTCGAGGTCGACGTTGCGCGGCTTGGTGTACCACTCGACGCGGAGCTTCTCGGGCTGGAGGCGGCCGGTGGCCAGGTGGGACGCCAGGCTGAGATAGGTGTAGGTCAGCTCGACGTCCAGGTCCACCAGCCGGCGCTGGGCCTGGGGATCGTCGAGGTCCTTCGTCTCCTTGACCTCCTTGAGCATGGCGTCGAGGCGCGCGGGCTGATACCGCCGGATGTCGAGACCGTCCGCGCCCAGGGGCGGGATGGCCTGGATCAGCTCCTCGGCCTGCGGCCGGGGGCCCTTGGAGTTGGACCACACGGGCTGGAAGCCCCGCTTCTCGTAGAAGCCGTGCATCTCGCCCCAGGCCTTCTGGAGCTCCTTCTGCTGCTTGAGGGAAGCGGGGAGCGCCTTGATCTCCACCGTCTCCCGCAGGAGCTGCGCCACCTGGGGCGGCAGGGGCTGGTCCCCTACTTTGTTGCAGCCGGCCGCGAGGGCGGGGGCGAGGATCAGGGTGACGGAAAATAGCCTTCTACTAAGCTTGCTCATGAGTATCCTTTAATGAACGTGCTTGGAGTCTTCGTGTCTGGGGTGAGGGTGTTGCAAGGACGGGGCCTGGTGCCCTTCGGCGACCTCACCCCTGCCCCTCTCCTAAAGGAGAGGGAAAAAAGACAAACCTAGAACCCCTCTCCTTTAGCTCTGTCAGCTCGGCAAGCGAGCACATAGGGGCGAGGAACAGGACGCCGACATCGCCCGGGCATCAATGCCCGGGCTACTCGAAAGAGCCCCCTGAAGGGGACTCAGTCGGCTTCAGCCGGCTGTTTTACCTAGCCCGGGCATTGATGCCCGGGCGGCGCCGGATCGCGGGTCGAATTTGGACCTCTTCCTCAGGAGGAGAGGGGCAGGGGTGAGGTCGCCGAAGGGCATGCCGCCCGCTGTGGTGGGACTTTCTGTACGCCGTCCCTACTTCATCCCCACGGCCTTCTTCATCGCCGCCGTGAGGGACTGCCGCACCTTGTCGAAGCCCTCCCAGGGGTCGGCGGGCAGGCCTTCCAGGCGCTCGGGGAGGGTGCGGACGGTGTAGGTATTGCCGCGCACGTCCGTCTCGAGCTCCTCCCAGAACAGCGGCGCCGAGACCGGCGCTCCCGGGCGGGAGCGGGTGGAGAAGGGGGCGATCGAGGTGGCTCCACGGCCGTTGCGGAGGTAGTCGATGAAGACTTTGCCCTTGCGGCTGGCCTTGGGGAGCTTGGAGGTGTAGCGGCCGGGCTCGGCGGCGACGATGGCCTCGGAGACGGCCTTGGTGAAGGCCTTGACCTCGTCCCAGTCGTCCTTGCGGGTCAGCGGCAGCACCACGTGGAGCCCCTTGCCGCCGGTGGTCTTGAGGAAGGTCTGGAGGCCGAGCTCGCCCAGGAAGTCGCGGACGCGGACGGCGCCCTCGACCACCCGCTGCCAGTCGAGCCCCTCGTCGGGATCGAGGTCGAAGACGACGTAGTCGGGCAGCTCGATCTTGTCGCGGTGGGAGCCCCAGATGTGGAGCTCCAGCGCTCCCATCTGCACCAGCGACAGCAGGCCCTCCAGGGAGTCGACGGCGCCGTAGGGCTCGGGATCTCCGACGTCCACCCGGTAGACCGACTCCGGGAAGTGCTCGTTGACGTGCTTCTGATAGAAGCACTGCTTGGCCTGGCCCTCGGGACAGCGCACCAGCGTCAGGGGGCGGTCCGCGATGTGGGGGAGGATCCAGTCGGCGATGCGGCTGTAGTAGACGGCCAGCTCCCGCTTGGTCACGGCCTGCTCGGGGTAGAGGACCTTCTCGGGGTTGGTGAAGCGGACCCCGGCGATCTCGACCTCCTTCTTCTTGGTCCGCCCCTGGGGGACGACGGCGGCCTCCTCGGGCGCGGGCCGCACGGCCGGCTTGGGCCCTTTCGCCTTGCTGCTCTTCTTTGCCACGGTGGTCCCCTTCTTCGCAGCCTTCGCGGTCTTTGCGGCCTCTGGCCCCTTCGCCTCCGGCGGCGGCTCCTGGGGATTCTCGCGCACCACCTCGCCGGGGCTCTTGTCTTCCCGCAGCCCCTGGAACGTGGGATGGCGCAGGATGCCTTCCCGGGTCCACTCCGTGAAAGCCACCTCGGCCACCAGCTCGGGGCTGACCCAGTGGCTGCGCCGCGCCTCGGCGCCCCGGGGGGCGTTCTCGAAGGCCGGTTTGTCGATCTCGATCTTGCCCAGCCGGGCGCGGAGCTCCTTCAGCGTGCGGCTGTTGAAGCCGGTGCCCACCTTGCCCACATAGACGAGCTTCTTGTTCTGGTTGACGGCCAGCAGCAGGGCGCCGAAACCCACCCGGGATTTCTCGGGATCGGTGAAGCCCACGACGACGAGCTCCTGCCGCTTGAGGCACTTCACCTTCAGCCAGTCCTTGTTGCGGCCCGCGTGGTACGGCTGGCCGGAGCGCTTGGAGACGATCCCCTCCAGGGCGAAGTTGCAGGCGTGGCGGTAGAAGTCCTCGCCCTCGCCGCTCACGTGGTCGCCCGGGCGCACGGCCCCCTGGCGGCCGGCGAGCAGGGCCATCAGCGCCGCCTTGCGGTCGAGGAGGGTCGCCGGCCTCAGGTCGTAGCCGTCGAGGTAGAGGAGGTCGAAGGCGAAGTAGACGAGGTCGTCGTCCCGGCCCTCGGAGAGGGCGTTCTGGAGGGACTGGAAGCTGGTGGTGCCGTTGGGCTCCAGGACCACCACCTCGCCGTCCAGGATGGCCTGGCGCACGGGCAGGCGCGCCGCCTCCGGCGCCACGGGACCGAAGCGGTCCGTCCAGTCCTTGCCGTGGCGGGTGATCAGGCGGGCCTCGCCGCTTTGGATGTGGCAAAGGGCGCGGTAGCCGTCGTACTTGATCTCGTGGATCCACTCCTCGCCCTGCGGCACGGCCTCGACCAGGGTCGCGAGCTGGGGCTCGATCGTCGAGGGCATGGCCGTCTTGCGGGCGCCGGGGATGGCCGAGGGGTCGATGCCCGAGGGGGACGCCTGGGAGGCGCTCTTCTTGGCGGCGGTCTTGGACTTATTCGCAGCCGTCGCCGTTTTTGCCGCCTTGGCGGCGATCTTCTGCTTGAAGCCGTCGCCGGCGCTCTCGGCCCGGTTCGACTGCCAGACGCGCTCGGGGTCGGCGGCGATCTCCTCCAGGCCGAGGCCGCTGGCGACGCTCTGCGGATACTCCTCCACGACGGCCTCGCCGCTGCCGGGAACGGCCGTCTCGTCGTTCTCCTTGATCAGCAGCCAGTTCTCGTGGTTGTCGCCCGCCTGGCGGCCGCTCATGCGCACGAGGTTCCAGCCGCCGTGGAGCTTCTCGCCGTCGAGCCGGAACTTGAGGCGGCCCTTCTTGTAGGCGGCGACGGGGTCTTCGCCGTCCACGGGAGCCCAGGTGCCGCGGTCCCACAGGAGGACGGTGCCGCCGCCGTACTGCCCCTTGGGGATGATCCCCTCGAAATCGCCGTAGTCGATGGGGTGGTCTTCCACGTGCACGGCCAGACGCTTCTCGCCGGGGTCCAGGCTCGGCCCCTTGGGCACGGCCCAGCTCCGCAGGACGCCTTCCATCTCCAAGCGGAAGTCGTAGTGCAGGCGGGTGGCGGCGTGCTTCTGGATGACGAAGGAGCTCCCCTTGACCTCCTTGACCTTGCCTTCCGGCTCGGGGGTGGAGCGGAAGTTCCGTTTCTTCTTGTATTCCTCGAGGGCCATGGCTCAGGCGCTCTTGCGCTTGCGCGCGGAGGACGTCTTCCTGGCGGCGGCCGGGGCCTTCTTCTTGGCGGCCGGCTTTTTCGCCGCCGGCTTCTTGGCCGCCGATTTGGCCGTCGATTTGGCGGGCTTCTTCGCGCCGCCGCCCTCGACGCTCTGCTTGAGCAGGGCCATCAGGTCAACCACGTTGCCGGCCGGCCGTTCGGGCTTGGCGGCGGGCTCGGGCGACTCTTCGAGCTGGCCGGCCTCGACCCGCTCCTCGATCATCTTCATGAGGTCCTTGCGGTAGTCGTCCTTGTACTTCTCGGGGTCCCAGGCCTCCACCATGCCCTCGACCAGGCGCTCGGCCATCTCCAGCTCCCGCTCGGAGACCCCTTCCTTGCCCTTGGGGACCTCGAGCTCCGAGGGATCGCGCAGCTCGTGGGCGTAGCGCAGCAGCTCGAGGGTCAGCACGTCGCCGCGGGCCACCACGGCGGCCAGGTACTGGCGGGTACGGATCACCACCTTGGCGATCCCCACCTTGCCGGTGCGGCGCAGGACCTCCCGCAGCAGGGCGTAGGCCTTGGCGCCCTTCTTGTCGGGGCCCAGGTAATAGGGCTTGTCGAAGTAGAGAGGGTCGATCTCCTCCAGGTCCACGAAGTCGGAGATGTCGATCGTCTGGGTGGCTTCGGGCGCGGCGCGCTTGAGGTCCTCGTCGGAGAGCACGACGTACTTGCCTTTCTCGTACTCGTAGCCGCGAACGTGCTCTTCCCAGGCCACCTCCTTGCCGCTCTCCTCGCTCATCCGCTTGTAGTGGATGGGCGACATCGTCTTCTTGTCCAGCATCTTGAAATGGATCTCGTCCCGCGTCTCGGCCGAGTAGAGGCCGACCGGGATGTTGACGAGACCGAAGCTGATGCTGCCCTTCCAGATCGCTCGAGGCATAGGATTTACCCTCCGTCGAAACGGGTGGGAACGCAAGATGCATGCCTCTGTGCCCGCCATGGAAATCGTACGCGCGGTCCAGCATCTCTTCGGCGTCCGGCCTCATGCCCTGTTCCTGAGCATCACTTTCCTCGGGGCGAGCGTGACCCTGTGGACCCTGCTCGTCCTCTATCACTGGCTGGTCGATCCGAAGCTCGGCCGCCGGCTGGGGATCGTGCTGGCCCTCTCGATCGTCACCAACCAGATCCTCAAGGGCGCCTTCGGCACCTCGCGGCCCTACGATCTGGACGTCGCGCTCAGCACGGAATCGGCGCGCCACACCGGCGGCGGCCATGGCTTCCCGAGCGGCCACACGCAGAACGCCGCCACCTTCTGGCCGGCCTTCGCCTTCCGCTACGGCTGGATGTGGCTGTGGATCACGGCCATCGCCATCGTCTTCGCCGTGGCGCTGTCGCGGGTCTACCTCGGGGTGCACATGCCGGTCGACGTCACGGGCGGTTTCGTGTTCGGGATGATCTTCGCCTGGCTGGCGGGGGGCTGGTCCGGGCCGCGCCCCAAGCCCCGCCTGGACGGCAGGGGAACCCGCTGGCTCTGGGCTCCCCTGGTCGGGGTCGGGAGCCTCGCGCTGGCTCTCTTCGGGGCCGCGAACGCCGGCGCCTGCGGCCTGCTCGCCGGCTGCTTCCTGGCCCGACCCACGTTCACCCCGCCGCGCAGGGCCAAGGGCAGGATCACGATCGTCCTCGGCGGCCTCGCCGTCCTGGCGCTGCTCGCCGGCCTGCTGATCTGGCTGCCCGACCGGTGGATCCCCGGCCTGTCCGACTCGGCGGCGGCCCTCTACTTCCAGGCGCTGGTGCTCTCCCTGGTGGCGTTCGACCTGTGGCCGCTGGTCTGGCAGCGATGGATCGCGCCAGGAGAGGGCCGGGAAGAGGTGGAGCTGTGAGAAGCTAACGCCATGCGTGCTCCTCGCGTCACCCGGCCGGGCAAGACGGACGCCACCATCTTCCACGTCGGGCCGGACGGCGCCGAGGAGCGGGCGGACGCGGTGGCGACCGAGGAGCCGCTGGAGATCCGGCTCATCCAAGCGGGCAAGACACGAACGGTGGCCGTCACCATGCGCACCCCCGGGGCAATGTCCTCCGATGGCGAGTTGGCCTTGGGCTTTCTCTTCGCCGAGGGTGTGATCGAGCACCGCGGGCAGGTGCGCCGGGCCGCTCCCTGCTCGGGCCCCGATGCCGGATGCGCCAACATCCTCGAGGTCGAGCTGGCGGCGGGAGTGCCCGAGCCGGAGCTCGCCGGCCTCGACCGCCACTTCTTCGCCACCAGCGCCTGCGGCGTCTGCGGCAAGGCGGGGCTCGACGCCTTGAAGATCCGCGTCTCCGCCAGGGTCCCGCCCGGCCCTGTGGTCTCCCCGGCGACCCTCGCCGCGCTGCCCGGGAAGCTCCGGCAATCCCAGGGGCTCTTCGACTCGACCGGCGGGCTGCACGCCGCGGGCCTGTTCGACTCCGAAGGCCGGCTCCTCGCCGCCCGCGAGGACGTGGGGCGCCACAATGCCCTCGACAAGCTGATCGGCTGGGCCTTCCAGGAGGACCGGCTCCCTCTCCACGACCACATCCTGATGGTGAGCGGCCGCTCCAGCTACGAGATCCTCCAGAAGGCCCTGGTGGCGGGGGTGCCCGTCGTCTGCGCCGTCTCCGCGCCGAGCAGCCTCGCCGTGGAGCTGGCCGAGCGCTTCGGGATCACCCTGATCGGCTTCCTGCGCGGCGACCACTTCAACGTCTACAGCGGCGTCGAGCGGATCGCGGGAGTGGAGAGCGTCCAGATCCAGCCTTGCCGGAAGAGCCGGGAGCGAACGCTTTTTCCTGTCGTGTAACGCTTACACCCCCGTTGGGGCCTCCTCTCCATACTTCCCTCCTATAAAGAAGATGATGCTGCCTGCGCGGGCCGCTGGCACACAACCTGCAATAACTCCTTTCCGCAGGCCGGTAGTAATGGTGAACCGGCAGCGCAGCACGGGAAGTTTCCCGAGACAAACGCAGTAACGGCGCGAAGCAGTCTTTCGCGGCCCCTCCCTGAAGGGGAGGCGTCCTGGATCTCACCGATCAGCCCGCCTCCCCCTTTTTTTGTCCAGACGATCCTCTGGACGATGGTCCAGACGATTCGCGCAGCCTTCTTTCGATGGGTGCAGGATTTGCTAGGGATCCTCTCGGGAGGGAGATCCTTCCAAAGGAGAGACGCCATGAAATCGAGAGCATTCCTCAACTTTACCGCCGCCTGGCTGGGCTTCGCGATCCTCGCGATCCTGCCGCTGGCCGGTTGCGATCGAGACGTCAACGCGGTGCACGCGGAGAAGGACGCCCAGGGTAAGACCACCGTCCATGTGGACGGCGATCAGGTCGACAAGAACTTCGAGCAGGCCGAGAAGAGCCTCGACGCCGCGGGTCAGCAGATCAAGGAAGGCGCCCAGCAGGCGGGAGGCGCCATCCGGGAGGGCGCCGAGCAGGCCGGGGACGCCCTCCAGCGCGGCGCCGACAAGATCGAGGCCGAGGTCGGCCCTCAGGTCCGCGCGGTGATGGACGACGCCGGGGTCACCGCCAAGGTCAAGGCCAAGCTGATCGCCGACCCCGAGGTCAACGCCTTCCACATCGACGTCGACACGCTGGACGGCCGGGTCACCCTGAGCGGCAAGGTCGCCTCGGCGGACCAGAAGGCCGAGGCCGAGAAGCTGGCCTCCCACACCGAGGGCGTCAAAGAGATCGTGAACATGATCCAAGTGGCCGGGCAGGCTCCGCCGGCGCCCCCGTCCCCACCCGCTCCGCAGCGGTAGGCGCGTCGAACAGCCGGATCCCGTAGGGGCGCCCCTGTGTGGGCGCCCTTTCGTTTTGTGGCCGCAGGATTCGATATGCTCCTGTCCCTCCCATGCGCCCTTTCATCGAAAGCTTCCTGCCGCTGTTCGTGGCCATCAACCCCATGGGGATCATCCCGATCTACCTGAGCGTGACCGAGAACCTCACCACGGCCCAGCGCCGCCGGCTCACGCTGCAGGCGATGCTGACGGCGGTCGGGCTCGCCGTGCTGATCCTCTTCGCGGGTCAACTGATCTTTTCGCTGCTGGGCATCACCGTCAACGACCTGCGGGTAGGGGGCGGGCTGATCCTGCTGGTGCTCAGCATCTCCAACCTGATCTTCGGCGACTACCGGCGGCGGGACCCCACGGAAGGCGGCGAAGAGGACCTCGCCTCGGTCGGCGTCGTGCCGATCGGCATTCCGCTGATCGTCGGGCCGGCCGCCATCACGTCCATCCTGGTCTCGCGGGAGGCCTTCGGCTACATCCCGACCCTGGTGTCGCTGCTGATCAACATGGTGCTGGTGTTCCTCACCCTGGCCGCCTCGCCCTACATCGGACGCTTCATGGGCTCGGCCGGCTCCCGGGCCATCGCCAAGGTGGCGAGCCTGTTCCTCGCCGCCATCTCGGTGGCGATGATCCGGGCGGGCATCCTGGGGATGATCAAGGCGCTGTAGGCCCGGAGGGGCCTACTTGGACGCCGTCTGCAACTGCTGCTCGCGAAGGGCGAAGGGATCGCTCTCGCGCAGATAGGTGAAGGGGTTGATCGCCGCGCCCGAGGGAGCGTAGATGCCGTAGTGGAGGTGGGGGGGCGACATGGCGGCGTTGCCGGAGGTGCCGACGTAGCCGACGATCTCGCCGGCCTCGACCCAGTCGCCGACGACCTGCGGACCGTACTCCTCCAGGTGAGCGTAGTAGTGGCGGTAGCCGCCGGGCCCCGTGATCGTCACCACCTGGCCGCCCAGGCCGCGCATCCCCTTGATCTCGACGATCCCCTCCGTGACGCTGCGGATAGGGGTGTTGCGGGGCGCCATGATGTCGATGCCCTTGTGGTTCCGGCCGCCGAACCGCGCGGCCCCCCAGGTGTCGCGGAGCTGCGAGCGCATCACGCCGTCCACCGGAATCGGCACCGCGCTCGGCATCGGCTGCTGGAGCAGGGTCATGGCGCGGCTGTTGTAGCGCACGCCCGCTTCGCGGCAGCCCGTCAGCGAGACCGCCGCCAGGACGAGGAGGGTGAGGGTTCCAACGATCCGGGATCCAACAGCGCGGCATCCAACCATGATCACCTCCGGGCACCGTCTCAGACGTTCATCGAATCAAGACCTATCAACTGGTAAAAGACACGCGAGACTACACCCAGGGGGGCCGCGAGGTCTAGCCCGTCAGTGCCAGGTCGATACTGATAACCCTGTGCTCATATCGCTGACCGGATGGTACCTCAGGATATCGCCAGAAAGCTATGGGTCTGGGGAGTAAGATTCCCGGATGACGTTCGTGCGCGCGGCGGCGGCCCTTCTCCTTCTCCTTCTGGCCTTCCCCTCCTTCGGGCAGGTCAAGCCTCCGAGGATCGTTCCCCCTAAAATCGTCATCGAAGCGCCGCCCGCCCTGGCAGGCGCGGCCGCCCGGGTCCGCGCCGTCGATCCGGCCCAGCTCGCGAGCGCCATGCGCCTGGTGGGGCTCACGGAGCCCGGACCGCCCATCCGGGTGATCCTGGCCGCCGAGGGTTCGGGGCCGGCGGTCCTGGTGTCGCCGTGGATCTCCGGCTATGCCCTGAGCGACCAGGGCCTCATCGTCCTGCTGCCGCAGCGCGTGCCCACCTATCCCGACTCCTCCCTCGACGACCTCCTGCGCCACGAGGTGGCCCACGTGCTCATCGCCCGGGCGGCGGGCGGGCGCCCCCTGCCGCGCTGGTTCCACGAGGGCATGGCCATGATCGCGGGCGGCTCCTGGGGCTTCGAGGACCGCTCCCGCCTCACCCTGGCCCTGATGACGGACCGCCCGGTCTCGCTCGAGGATCTCGACCGGCGCTTCGGCAGCGGGCAGGCGGAGGTCAACCGCTCCTACGCCATCGCCGGCGCCTTCGTGCGCGACCTCTTCGAGACCTACGGCCCCGAGGCGGCCCCGCGCCTCCTCGCCGGCGTGGCCCGCGGCCTCTCCTTCGAGGACGCTTTCCGCGAGGCCACCGGCACCCCCCTCGCCGAAGCCGAGTCGTCCTTCTGGAGCCGGCAGACCTTCTGGTACCGCTGGGTGCCCGTGCTCACCAGCTCCGTCACCCTCTGGCTGCTCATCACGGTCCTCGCCCTCTGGGCCATCCGCCGGCGCCGCGAGCGTGACGCCGCCCGCCGGCGGGTCTGGGACGACGAAGAGGAGCGGCTGCGCCTGGCGGCGGAAAGGCTCGAGATTCAGGAGCGGCAAGAGCGGCAGGACGAGGGGGGAGAGTGGGTGAACTGAGGCTTCAGCGCTTCGAGTCGGTCAGCCGGCCTCGAACACGTCCCCCCAGCGCCACCCCTCCTGCTCGAC
>DATFNZ010000142.1:0-36499 GCA_035266085.1 Thermoanaerobaculia bacterium | reverse complement strand
GCTGCCGCTACTGGCGACGGGCTGCCGCTACTGGCGACGGGCTGCCGCTACTAGCGACGAGCTGCCGCTACTGGCGACGAGCTGCCGCTACTGGCGACGGGCTGCCGCTTCAGACGACAAGCCGTCGACGCCAAACGACAGATCGTCGCCACAGGCGGCGGAACGTCGTGGCGCGACGACAGAGCATCGTCCGCGCCGACGGCACGTCGGCGATCCTTCGGCCGGCTTATCGCCCCGGCAGGGCCGGCCCGAAGAGGGAGGCGGATGGGATCGCGATTGCACTTGCCGGCACACGGTGGATAATCCCACCATGGCGATATCAACGGCTGATACCAAGCGGCGCGTGATCCTCCCTGCGGCGAGGCCCGGGGATATCTTCGACATCCAGAGCCAGGGTGAGGGCCGCCTGCTGCTGGTACGCCTCGAACGTCCGAAGCCGGCTCCCGGGATGAGCGTAGAACGCTGCCTCGAGGCCATCGCCGCCGCCCCCCTGCGGCCTAAAATGACCTGGGATTCCCTGAAGGCCGTGACCCGGGAGCCATGATCCTCCTCGAAACGAAAATGAACCCGATGTCCCGCCCCGCTCCCTTCCCCTGCCGGCGGTAGCTCCAGAGCTTCTCCTCGTCGCAGCGGGTGCAGCGGGGGAGGACGACTACGTCTCCCACGCCCGCCTTCGCGAGTTGGAGGCGGGCGGCGCCGGGGAGGTCCAGGTGGGGCCGGCCGGCCGGGCCGGGGATGGACACCTCGGGACCGCTCGCGGCCACGACCTGGGCCGCGACCTCGTCGCCCACCTCGTAGCAGCAGGCTCCGATCGCGGGGCCCACCCAGGCGGTCCACTCCTCGGGCCGGCCCTTCATCTTCTTCAGGGCGGCGGGGATGACCCCGGCCACGATGCCGCGCCATCCCGCGTGGATCGCCGCGAGGCCCTCCGGCCCGGCAACGAGCACGGGCACGCAGTCGGCGGTGATCACGGAGAGCGTCAAGCCGGGCTCGTCCGTGAACAGGGCATCTCCCTCGCCACAAAAACCCGCCCGGGCCGGCAGCGCGACGGCCGAGTGGATCTGCTTCGCCCACGCCAGCGGCGGCGCCGAGGGCTCGATCGCCCGCAGCACCTCCTCGCGGTCGTTCGAGGGCCCGCGCCCGGTGAAGCGCACCTCCACGTCCCCCAGATGGGCCTTCCAGACCCAGGTACCACCTTCGAAACAAGGGCCCTCGAAGAGCGGCGGCCTCGTCACGCCTTCCTCCGCGCCTTGATCAGCGGCTCGATCTCCTCCGCGATGGCCTCGGCAAGCACCTTCTGCCCTTCCGCGTTGGGATGGATCGAGTCGCTCTTGAGCTCCCGGTCGCGGAGGATCTCGCCGATGGCGTCCTCGACGACCGGGATGCCGTACTCGTCGCCCAGGCGCTCGTAGATCTCCAGGTAGCGGCCGCCGAACGGCGCGTCCAGCTCGACCAGCACGGGGACCACCCTGGCGGCGACCAGCCGGTCGAGGATGCCGCGCAGGGCCAGCTCCGTCTGCTCGGGCGGTACCCGGCGGAGGAGGTCGTTGCCCCCGAGCTCGACGATCACCAGCCAGGGGTTCTCCGCCAGCACCTGGTCCACGCGGGCAAACCCCTCGGCCGCCGTCTCGCCGGACACCCCCGCGTTGATCACCTCGGTGCCGAGCCGCGCCGCCAGCAGGTCGGGATAGGACTGCCCCGGCCCCGATCCCACGCCGGCCGTGATCGAGTCGCCCAGGCAGACGATCGTGCGGCCCGGGGAGTCCAGGTTGGCCACGTCGGGCCGGCAGGCGGCGAGGAGCAGGATCAGGAGGAGGGGGAGGGGGAGGGTTTTCCGCATGACGGGGGATTATGACCGGGGATCATGGCTGTGAGCTCGTATTGCTACTTTGTCAGATGAGCGTCTCTCCCCGTGGGGGCCCTCATCACCCCGGCCCTCTTCTCCCCGCCTCCCTCCCGCCTGCGGTAGACTTATCGTCGCATGGCGACCCAGGCTTACGAAGCGGTGATCGGGCTCGAGGTTCACGTCCAGCTCCTGACCGAGACGAAGATGTTCTGCCGCTGCCCGAACCGGTTCGGGGCGGCGCCCAACACGCTCGTCTGCCCGGTCTGCCTCGGCTATCCGGGCACGCTGCCGGTGCCCAACCGCCACGCCGTGGACCTGGCGGCCAAGCTGGCCCTGGCCCTCGGGTGCGAGGTCTACGGCACCTCCGTCTTCGCCCGCAAGAACTACTTCTACCCGGACCTGCCCAAGGGCTATCAGATCAGCCAGTTCGACCGTCCCCTGGCCGAGGGCGGACTGCTGCCGCTCTCCCAGCACGACAAGGCCGTGCGCATCGAGCGCCTGCACCTGGAGGAGGACGCCGGCAAGCTCCTGCACGAGGCGCCGGGCGGCGGCGCGCTGCCCGGCCAGAGCCTGGTGGACTTCAACCGCTGCGGCGTGCCGCTGGTCGAGACCGTCTCGCGGCCGGACCTCGCGAGCGCGGCCGAGGCGCAGGACTATCTCCAGACGATCCACCAGCTCCTGCTCTATACCGGCACCAGCGACGGCAACATGGAGGAGGGGAGCCTGCGCTGCGACGCCAACATCTCGGTGCGCCGGCGGGGCGCGGCGGAGCTCGGCACCAAGGTCGAGGTCAAGAACGTCAACTCCTTCCGCAACGTCGCGCGCGCCATCGAGCACGAGATCGAGCGGCAGATCGGAGTCGTCGAGGCGGGCGGCCGGGTGGTGCAGGAAACGCGCGGCTTCGACGCCGACACCGGCGTCACGCGGGTGATGCGGAGCAAGGAGGAGGCGCACGACTACCGCTACTTCCCCGACCCGGACCTGCCGCCGCTGGTGCTCACCCCCGAGCGGATCGCGGGGCTGCGGGCCGCGCTGCCGGAGCTGCCCTGGCAGCGGCGGGCGCGCTTCGCGAGCCAGTATGGCCTGTCGGCCGACGACGCCAAGCTGCTGACGGGCGCCCGCGAGCTCGCGGACTATTACGAGGCCGCCGCCGCGGCCTTGCCGAGGAGCGCGAAGGGGATCGCCAACTGGGTGATGGGCGAGGTGCTGCGCGACGTCAAGGAGCGCAAGGTGGAGCTCGCCGGCACCCTTCCGCCCGAGCGCCTGGCCGCTCTGGTGGGGATGGTGGACGCGGGGAAGATCTCGAACAGCGCCGCCAAGGAGGTCTTCGCGGCGGTCGCTCCCACCGGCGAGGAGCCGGCGGCGGCGGTCGAGCGCCTCGGCCTCGCGCAGGTCTCCGACACTTCGCAGATCGAGGGCTGGATCGAGGAGGTCATCGAGCAGAACCCTGCCCAGGTGGTCCAGTACCGGGCGGGCAAGGTCCAGGTGGTGGGATTCCTCGTCGGCCAGGTGATGAAGCGCTCGGGCGGGCGCGCCGAGCCGAAGACCGTGCAGCAGCTCCTGCGGCAGGCTCTGGAGCGCGAGCCGGTGGCTTGATCCAGTTCTTCCACGTCAGCAAGCGGTACCCCGGGGGCCAGTCGGCCCTCGATGACCTGACCTTCGACATCGCCCGCGGACAGTTCGTGTTCCTGACCGGCTCGAGCGGCGCCGGCAAGACGACGCTGCTGCGCATGATCTTCCGCGAGGAGGTCCCCACCGCCGGGCAGATCCTGGTCAACGGCCGCAACGTCTCGTCGATCCCGAGGAGCAAGATCCCCTACCTGCGGCGGACGATCGGCGTCGTCTTCCAGGACTTCCGGCTGATCCCCCGGAAGACCGTGTTCGAGAACGTCACCTACCTCCCCCGGGTCCTGGGGGTCGACGTCCAGAGCCAGAAGAAGATGGCCTACCAGGCCCTGCGCCGGGTGGGGCTCGCCCATCGCCTGAACGCTTTTCCGCCGGAGCTCTCGGGCGGCGAGCAGCAGCGGGTGGCGATCGCCCGCGCGCTGATCAACGACCCGGAGATCCTGATCGCGGACGAGCCCACGGGCAACCTCGACCCCGACCTCTCCCGCGAGATCCTGCGCCTGTTCCTGGAGGTGAACCTGCGGGGCACGACGGTGATCCTGGCGACGCACGACCGCGACACCATCCAGAGGGTGGGCCGGCGGGTGCTGACGCTGGACCGCGGACGCCTGGCCCTGGACCAGGAGCTGATCGGCACCGACCCGCCCGCCCTCGATCCCCTGGCAGGGACGGAGATCGAGACGGAGACGGAGATGGAGACGGAAGCGCCGGCCGGCTATGAACCGCCGGAGGAAGGGCCCGCTTGAAAGTCCTGCAGGCTCTCCGCTATTTCTTCCGCGAGGCGGCCATGAACCTCCTGCGGAGCTGGAAGGTGAGCCTGCTCGCCGTGCTGACCATTGCCGTCAGCCTGTTCATCGGCGGCGCCTTCCTCCTGGTGAGCGGCAACCTCTCGGCGTCGGTGGAGCGCTGGCGGGGCGAGATGCGGGTGGTGATCTATCTCCGGCCGGAGACGGCGGACGCGGACCTCCGCCGGCTGGCCGCCGAGGCCGCGCGGGGGCCGGCGGTGACCTCGGTGGAGCCGGTCACGGCCGCGGCGGCCCGGAAGCGGTTCCAGGAGGTCTTTCCCAGCCTCTCCAACCTCGTCGCGGGCTGGCAGGACGAGCCGCTGCCCGCCTCGCTCGAGATCGGGCTGGACCCCCGCGCCACGGGGGCGCCCGGACGCGAAGCCTGGCTCGCCGGCTGGCGCAAGCGCCCCGAGGTGACGCTGGTGGACGACGACCGCGAGTGGCTGGGCCAGCTCGAGACGGTGGTGGCGGTGGTGCGGGCGGTGGGGCTGGCCCTGGTGGCGGGACTGCTCGGGGCGGCGATCTTCACCATCGCGAGCGTGATCCGCCTGACCGCCTATCTCCATCACCAGGAGACCGAGGTCATGCGCCTGGTGGGCGCGACGGAGTTCTTCATCCGCGGCCCCTTCTACGTCGAGGGCCTGCTGCAGGGCCTGATCGGCGGCCTGGTGGCGAGCGGGGCCCTGTACGGCGTCTACCAGGCCGTTCATGCCCGCGGCCAGGGCTCGCTCTTCTCAACCATCCTGACGCTCGGTTTCCTGCCCCTGCGGCAGGTGGCCTTCCTCGTGCTCCTGGGCGGCGCGGCGGGGCTGTTCGGAGCGGTGGCTTCGCTGCGGCGCGAGGCCCTGTAATCCTTCCTACAAAAGCAAAAGGCCCCGCCTTGCGGCGGGGCCTGGAAAACCGGTCTCGGGGACCCGGTTACGGGATGGTGAGGATGACCCTCGCCGTGGCCTCGTTGGTGACCTGACCCTCGGTCGTGATCCGGCTCGGGTCGATCCCGTGCCGCGTGACCAGGTAGTTCTTCACCGCTCCGGCGCGCTGATCGGCGAGCCGCTGGTTGCTCGTCGCCGAGCCGGTCGAGCCGTCGGCATAGCCGATGACCTGAGCCGTCGCGTCGGAATCCTGCTTCATCCGCAGCGCCACCTCGTCGAACTTGGCCTTGCAGATGTTGGACAGCCGGGCGCTGCCGGACGTGAAGTCGCACGTCACTTCCATCCGCTCGGGCGCCGGAGGAGCCGGCGGCGGGGGCGGAGGCGGCGGCTCGGGAGTCGGCGCGGGGGGCGGCGGCGGCTCGGGAGCCGGCGGCGGCGGGGGCGGAGGCGGCGGCTCGGGAGCCGGCGGCAGGAGGCGCGGGAAGAAGGTCAGGCCGACCAGGCCGCCGATCGGGCAGTGCTCGTCGATCGAGTCGAGCTGGGCGAGGTCGGTGCGCAGGGCGAAGTTGAACGCCCAGTTGCTGTCCGCGCCGAGCCAGAGACGGCCGCCGGTGGTCAGGTCGTAGAAGTCTTCGAAGAAGGGATCGTCGCCCGTGTGGAAGGCGCCGTTGACCTCGGTGATCCAGTCGAAGGTCTCGGTGACCCGGCCGACGTAGCCGAGGCCGGCGGTGAAGGCCTCATTCGAGAAGCCGTCGCCGCCCGGGGCGGGACCGTCGAAGTCGCCGAGGTCCTGATAGCCGAGGTTGAGGACGAGCTTGTTGAACCGCCAGTCGAGGCCGACCCCGAAACCGAGGTCGTCGCTGGCCACGTCCTCGTCGCCGGTGGCGGCGGTGACGAAGGCGTTGAGGGCCATCGTCGTCGCATCCCCCCGGGCGCCGAGGAGACGGAACTTCGTGCCGACGCGGATGTTGCCGAGCCCACTGGGATCATCCGTGTCGAACAGGAGGTCGTCCTGGTCGAATTTGTAATCCTCGTAGGGGACCATGACGCTGAGCTCCCAGCGGTCGGTGATGCCATAACCGAGGCTGGCGCTCAGACGGTTGTGGTCCAGGCTGAGCTGACCCTCGTCGTTGAGGCTGAACTCGTCCGGAATGTCCACCAACCGGTCCCAGTTGTTGTAATAAAGTCCGAAAGACCATCCGCCCTGAGGCAATGTATCGCCCGTCAGGAGGGAGAACAGCCCCGTTTCCCCGGTGACGCTGGCAGCGTTCGCTTGCTCCGCCGCCGACGCCCCGGCAGGCACGAGAGCCGCCAGCGCGATGACGCCCAACCATTTCAGTTTCATGCATTCTCCTCCGGCTGTAAGCCAATTCTGCTTTGGGCTGCCTTGCAACCCAAGCCACTTTCTTGACTGCAGCGAAGCACCCCAAAGGCCGATCCCCCGGTCAAGTGGCTCGCTGAGCACGGCTCAGCGATACGACTTGACTGAGATACGCGCCTGCACTCCCCCATCCCCTTTCAAAGCTTGTGCCACAATCCCGGAGAGAAAGAACCTGTATTTCCGGAGGTTGAAGGAAGATTCGAAGCCGATGCCCGCATCGGGGATATAGGAACCGAAATCCGTGTAGGCCTTGCGGTCGAAGCCGATCGTACCGAATCCCGTGTACAAGATCCAGTACCAGTTCTGAAAGTCGAGCCGCAGGAAGCTCCGGTGGCTCTCGAGGAACCAGGGAAAGAAATACTCCCAGGTGGTCAGAAGTTGCTCGATGCCGCGCTGGCGGTCTTTCAGCCCCTTGAGGTTCTCGCGGCCGTCGAGGCGGAAGGCCTCGGAGCCGGGGATGGCGTAGAAGTCGATCGGGAACGGTTCCGACGGCAGCGTTTCCGGATCGGCCTTGCCGATGTGGGGGAAGGTGCCGCCGCGCAGGCGGCCGACCAGGAAGGTGCGGGTGCTGACGTCGAGCCGCTTGAGCGCCTCGAGCTCGAGCTTGGCGTAGTCGAAGTCGCCGATACCGAGCTGGAAGCCGTAGGTGAGCGCGGCCGTGAACGTGGCGTCGCCGGGCCCGAACTCGCGGAAGGCGGAGAACAGCCGCTCGGTGCGCGCCCGGGTCTCGCCGGCGATCGCGCTCGATCGCCCCTCGTCCGGCGTGCCGACCTGATAACCCAGCCGGACGAAGGTGTTGGTGCGGTCCTGGCGGACGAAGAAGTCGTTGTTCTGCTCCCGCCGGTTGGTGCTGATCTGGTCGATCTCGGCGAGGGCGAAGGTCCGGTAGTTGTAGCTGTGGGGCCACTGGAGCAGGACGAGGGTGCCGCGCACCCGGTCGAAGTCGCCGGTCACGTCCTGGTCGATATCGTCAAAAGAGATGTCGTCGAACACGGTGAGCTGGGTGGTCCGCTTGAAGCCGTAGTAGCGGTAGCGCAGGAAGGCCGTAATGTCGCCCTTGATGAAGTTGTACTTCACCTGGCCCTCGAAGAACGTCTTGTTGATCAGTCGGTTGACCCGCAGATCGAGATCGCCCTCGGGGAAGTAGACGTCCAGCCGGGGCAGGATGCGGTCCTCGGCGGGCCTGGCAGGGAGGTCGACGTCTCCCGTGCCGGCTTCGGTGCCGCCCGCGCCCGACGGCTCGTTGACGGCAGGGGCCTGGGGCTCCTCGCCGGCATCGGGCGACGCGGGAGCGGGCGCGGTCTGGGGATCGGCCGGAGGCGTCGGAGGCTGCTGGGCGCCGGCCGGGCCGGCGAGCACGTACACGACGAGCAGGGAGAGAGAGATACGGCGACCGCAGGATGTCATGGCGGCAATTCTAGCCCAGCCCGCTGGGCGTGAGGATCAAAGAAGGATCAGCGGTTCAGGAGCTGCGCCACGCGGTCGAGGAAGAGCTTGCTCTGGTTCGGCCCGAGGGCGGCGGAGACCACCTTCTCCTCGGCCCGCACGAGGTCGAGCACGGCTTCCACGCCGCGCCCGGAGTCCATTTCGGCCTTGCTCATGCGGAACGGGACGTCGAGGTCGGTCTGCCGGGCATGGCCGTTGAGCAGGGCGCGGGCCTGCTGGTGGACGGCCTCGGCCACCGCCGCCAGGTCGTTGGCCGCCATGGCGTGGAGGCGGTCGGTGCGCAGGCGGCTCAGGTCTTCGTTGAGAGCCACCAGGCCCGAGGTGATCAGGCCGTAGAGGAGCTTGCAGGCCTCGAAGGGGCTCATGTCGAGCCCGATGGCGACCTCCTCGATGGTGCGGCGCTCGTCGATCTTGCAGATCAGGGCCCACTCCTGGGGCGTCAGCGAGACCGAGGTGGTGGTGGCGTGCTGGGTGAAGACGGGGACCAGCCGGGTGGAGGGGATGCGCTTCGAGAGGATCTGCCACTCGTCGATCCGCCGCGCCGCCTCCATCAGGAGGTTGGTGTTGGACTTCTGGATCGTGGTGACGCTGGTCTCCTGGCCGGGGGTGAAGACGAACTCGCCCTCGGGCCAGATCGCCAGCTCGTACATCGCCTCCTCACCCTCGAGGTCGCCGACCTGGGCGTGGACGATATGCCCCCCGCGCAGATAGATCTCGCCGGTGTTGTCGCCGTTGCGGCGGAGCGCGAAAACGCCCGTCTTCCCCGAGACGGACACCAACTGGATGATGTCGGGGAGCGGCAGCTCTTTGAGTGAGCCTTGAAAGGCCATAAGTGAATGACGAAGTCAGAGTTTCACGGTTACAGGGTCGAGCAGCGTTCGATGGTAGCACAGGGTAAAAAACGGAAGCTACCTTGCCGCCGCCGCCTGGCAGCTACCTGGAGGTCCGGGCCGGCGTCTTCGCGCTGGCCAGCGTGTCCAGCCGCAGCCGCTGGGCGCAGCAGATGGCGAGGGCGAGGGCGTCGGTGGCGTCGCTCGCCCAGCCGTCGCCCCGGACCGCGAGCAGGAGGCGCACCATGCGGGCGACCTGGTCCTTGTCGGCGCGACCGTTGCCGGTGACGGCCGACTTGACCTCGGCCGGGCTGTACTCGCGGATCTCGACCTCCCGTCCGGCGAGCGTCGCCAGCAGGGCGCCGCGGGCCTGGGCGAGCACGATCAGCGAGCGCGCGTTCATGCCGTGGAAGGGGGTCTCGAGGACCGCCAGGTCCGGCCGCCGGCCGGCGATCAGCGCCTCGAGGCGGCCGACCAGGAAAGCCAGGCGTTGCGGCAGCTCCATGCCGCGGGGGCAGGAGAAGCGGCCGGCGTCGACGTGGACCAGGGACGAGCCGTGCTTCTCGACCAGCCCGTAGCCGGTGTGGAGGCTGCCCGGATCGATGCCCAGGATGAGCACTAGCGGGGCTGGGCCTCGAGGACCTTCTCGTCGATGTTGAGGTTGGCCCAGACTTTCTGGACGTCGTCGTGGTCTTCGAGGGCCTCCACCAGGCGCAGGACCTGGTTGACCTTGTCGCCGGCGTCGATGTAGCTCTGCGGGATCATCGCCAGCTCCTTGGCGGCCAGGAGGACGTTGCGGCGCTCGAGCTCCTCCTGGGTGGCGATGAAGTCCTCCATCGGCGTGTAGATCTCGTAGACGTCCTCCTCGATCGAGACGTCGTCGGCCCCGAGCTCGAGGGCGAGGTCCATGAACGTCTCCTCGTCCATGGCGCCGCGCTCGATGGCGAAGTAGCCGCGGCGCTGGAACATCCAGGCCACGCAGCCGCTCTCCCCCAGGTTGCCGCCGTTGCGGTGGAACAGGTTCCGGACCTCCCCCGCCGTGCGGTTGCGGTTGTCGGTCGCCCCCTCGACCAGGATGGCGACGCCGCCCGGCCCGTAGCCCTCGTAGAGGACCTCTTCATAGACCTCGGACTCGAGCTCGCCGGTGCCCTTCTTGATGGCGCGGTCGATGTTGTCGCCGGGGACGCTGTTGGACCGGGCCTCCAGGAGGGCGGCGCGCAGGCGCGGGTTGCCCTTGGGGTCGCCGCCGCCGAGGCGGGCCGAGACGGTGATCTCCTTGAGCAGCTTGCTGAACAGCTTGCCGCGGCGGATGTCGGTCACCGCCTTCTTGTGCTTGATCGTGCTCCACTTGCTATGACCCGACATGAGAGGCTCCCGGGGAAAATGATCAGAAGGGCGATGATTTTACAGGACTTCCCGTCCCGGCGGCTAGCCCAAGGGGCTCCGCACGAGCGTTAAATCCCTCAAAAATCAGGCTCTTTGGGGCGCCTTCCGATTGACGGGCGCGGCTTGGGAGTGTTACAAACGCTTGCTGGAAATACTTCTGGAGACAGGTATGCCCTCGATTCTGGTCGTCGAGCAAGAACCGCGCTACGTGGAACGGATCAACGCGGCCCTCAGTGCGGAGGGCTGGCGCGTGCGCGTGATGCCGGGCGTCGACCAGGCTCTCCAGGCGGCGGCGGCGGACGCGCCCGACTTGGTGCTGGCCGGCACCGACGTGCCGGGGTTCGAGGTGCTCGTCTTCTCGTTCTCCCGCGGCGCCGGCGGCCCCGGGCTCCTGGGCCTCGTGCCCGAGCACGGCGGCGGATCGGACCGCGCGGACGGCCAGATCGCCAAGCCTTTCACCGATCAGCAGGTGGTGCTGGCGGCCCGCCAGGCCCTCCTGGCCCGGCGGCCCGCGGCCCCGGCGGCGGCGAAGGAGCAGAAGCTGACCTCCCTCGACATCTTCGGCGACGTGCTGGCCGAGGTCGAGGGCAGCTCCGCGGAGCCGCCGGCGCCCGCCGCTCCACGTCCCGTGCCGCGCCCCGCTCCGCCGCCCCAGGACGACGAGATGCAGCGCCGGCTCGAGCAGACGCTCTCCGGCGTCATGAGCCCCGAGCCGAAGCCCCGTCCCGCCACGCCTGCCGCGGCGGTGGCGCCTTCGCCCGCTCCCGCGCCGCCGCCGCGGCGTGCCGAAACGTCCGCGGGCGAAGTGGACGCCATGCTCAGCAAGACGCTCTCGAACCTGGAGCTCGGCCGTACCAAGACGGGCGTGCGCCCGCCGGCAGCCCCGGCTCCGGCGGCTCCAGTGGCTCCGGCTCCGGCGGCTCCACGGCCGGTCCCGGTGCCGCCGCCGGCTGCCGCGGCGCCACCGCCCCGGCCGGCGCCGGTGCCCACGCCGCCGCCCGCTCCGGCCGCCCCGCCCCTTCAGGAGGGTACCGCGGTACGGAAGAAGCCGGTGGGAGACTTCGACTTCTCGGAGCTCGAAGAGCTGGCCCGACCGACCCGGCCCGCGCCGGCCCGCGTTGCCCCGCCGGCGGCGCCAGCTTCTCCGGCCCTGGCCGCCGTGGCTCCGAAGCCGGCGCCGCCGGCCGCTCCCGCACCTCGGCCCGTACCGCCGCCCGCTCCGGCGGGGATCTCGGTGGCCGCGGCCCATGCTGCCGACATGGCCGCCACGCAGCGCATCCCCGTCTTCACGGAAGACGCCGGCGACCAGCCAGGGGAGCGCTTCGGCCAGTACACGCTGCTCGACCGGATCGCCGTGGGAGGCATGGCGGAGGTCTGGAAGGCCCGCATGCGCGGGGTCGAAGGCTTCCAGAAGACGGTCGCCATCAAGCGCATCCTCCCCCACATGACGGACAACGCCGAGTTCGTGGGCATGTTCATCGACGAGGCGAAGCTCGCCGCCCAGCTCACCCACCCCAACATCGTCCACATCTACGACCTGGGGAAGATGGGCCGCGACTACTACATCGCCATGGAGTACGTCGAGGGCAAGGACCTGCGCTCGCTGCTCAACGCCGGCCGCCGCAAGGGCCTGCCCCTGCCGCTCGGGCTCGGCCTGCTGATCGCGGCCCGCGTCGCGAGCGCCCTCGACTACGCCCACCGCAAGCGGGACTTCGAAGACCAGGAGATGGGCCTGGTGCACCGCGACGTCTCGCCGCAGAACGTGCTGCTCACTTGCGAAGGCGACGTCAAGCTCTGCGACTTCGGCATCGCCAAGGCCGTCTCCAAGGCCAGCCAGACGCAGATGGGCGCCCTCAAGGGCAAGCTCCAGTACATGTCCCCCGAGCAGGCCTGGGGCCGGGCCGTCGATTCCCGCTCCGACCTCTTCTCCCTGGGCTCGGTGCTCTTCGAGATGGTCACCGGCGAGCGCCAGTTCCCCGGCGACAGCGAGATCTCCGTGCTCGAGTCGGTGCGGCAGGGCCGCATCCGCACCCCGCGCCAGATCGATCCCTCGATTCCCCGCGAGGTGGACGAGATCGTGGCCCGGGCGCTGGCCGTCGATCCCCAGGACCGCTTCCAGACCGCCGGCGAGATGAAGCAGCGCCTGGAAGCCGTGCTGGCCGCTCTGGCGCCGTCGCTCGGCCCCACCGACCTCGCCGCCTACCTCCGCCGGATCTCGGAGCCGGACTCGCCCGAGCGGACCGAGCCCGCCCCGGCGCCCGTGCCCGTGCCCGTTGTCGCCGCTCCCGCTCCGGCTCCCGCTCCCTGGCCGCCGGCTCCGCCGCCAGCCGCCCCGCCAGTCGCCCTGTCAGCGGCCCCGGCGGTGCCCTTCCCCGCCGGTCCGGAGCCGCAGGTCGAGGCCGTGGCTCCCCTGGTGGAGGTGGCGGTCGAGGAGGAGGGCGGGCGCAAGAGCCGCACCCTGCTCTATGCCGCCATCGCGGCGCTGATCGTGGTCGCTCTCCTGACGTTCTTCTACTTCAACCGCCCGAAGGACGCCGCGCCGCCGGCTGCCGGAGCGGTGACGACCGGGACGCCGGCCGTCCCGCTGCCCGTCGACCCCGCCGCGGTCGATGCCGGCTCCCCGCCGCCCGCCGCGGCAGCCGGCGCGATGCCGACCGACCTCCAGGCGATGGTGGACCAGCAGCTCGCCGCCCAGGAACAGGAGATGCGGCGCAAGAACGAGGACAAGCTGAAGGAGCTCGAGAAGCAGGTGGCCGCCGCCAAGGCCTCGGGCCAGCCGGTGCCCGCCGCGCCCGTCCAGCAGGCGCCCGCCGAGGAGCCCCCGGCCCCGGCCCGCCCGGCGGTCGTCGAGCCTTCCCCGGCGCCCGAGCCGGAGCCGCAGCGGGAGCCCGAGCCGGTCAAGGCCCAGGAGAAGCCGGCCGCTCCGGAGCCAGCGCCGGAGCCCGCCGCCGCGGCCCCGCGCGCCAAGGCCGGAGAGCTGGTGGAAGGGGGCGCCGGAGTGGCGCCGCCTCAACTTGTCAGCTTTCCGAAACCGGGGTATCCTCCGATGGCCCGGAACCTGCGGGTAGAAGGAATCGTGGTCGTCTCCGTTCTGGTAGACGAGAACGGCCAGGTGCAGGATGCCAGAGTGGTGGAGCCGATCAAGCAGAACGTCGGCCTCAACGAAGCCGCCGTCGCGGCGGCCCGTGCCGCTCGATACAAGCCCGCGACCCGCGACGGAGCCCGGGTCAAGATGTGGACCCGCCTGAGAATTCCTTTCAAGCTCTGACTTGAGGGGAACTTACTTTGAGGGAAACAATGCGAGGGAGACGATGAGCCTCAGCGACCAGCAGAGAAAGTTCTACGAGAATACGCTCGCCGTGACCCGGCAGGAGATGGAGGAGCTCGATCGTCTGATCGAGGAGGAGCTGGCGAAGGTCAAGGACCGGCTCGCCGAGCTCCAGAACGCCAAGAAGGCCTCCCGCCAGATGTACGACGCGGCCTGCATGCGCCTCAACATCCCCAACGACATCGAGGCTGAAGAAGGAAACTCCGCCGAGATCTGATCCGAACGGGAGACGCGCGGCGCCGGCCCCTTCCGGGCCGGTTTCCATGTCACGAAACGCACCGGTTCCGGCCCCGAACGGGCACGAGCCACGGTCTTCGCGCGCCGCCACCCTTCAAGCTCATGGCCTGGTTCCGCAAGACGAAGCAGCCCAAGCCGATCCGCATGGACCGGCCCCGTAGCACCGTGCCCGAGGGCCTCTGGCTCAAGTGCGACGGCTGCAAGGAGATCGTCTACTCGCGGGACCTCGACCGGAACCTCAAGGTGTGCCCGAAGTGCGGGTACCACTTCCGGATCGACGCCCGCACCCGCATCTCCCTGCTCCTCGACGAGCCGGAGCCGCGCGAGCTGTTCGCCGGCATCAGCCCCGTCGATCCGCTCAACTTCCGCGATACCAAGCGCTACCGCGACCGCCTGAAGACCTACCAGCAGGCGGTGGGCGAGCGCGACGCGGTGATCGTGGTGCAGGGCACGATCGAGGAGATCCCGGTCGTCGTGGCCGCCATGGAGTACCGCTTCATGGGCGGTTCGATGGGCTCGGTGGTGGGCGAGAAGATCACCCGCGCCGCCGAGCGGGCCTGCGAGCGCAAGTGGCCGCTGATCGTCGTCTCCGCGTCAGGGGGCGCCCGCATGCAGGAGGGCGTGCTGTCGCTGATGCAGATGGCCAAGATCTCGGCCGCCCTGGCCCGGCTGCGCACGGCCCGGCTGCCCTACATCTCCCTGCTGACCGATCCGACGACGGGCGGCGTCACCGCCTCCTTCGCCATGCTGGGCGACCTCAACATCGCCGAGCCGGGCGCCCTGATCGGCTTCGCCGGCCCGCGGGTGATCGAGCAGACCATCCGCCAAAGCTTGCCCGAGGGGTTCCAGCGCAGCGAGTTCCTCCTCGAGCACGGCTTCCTCGACATGGTGGTGCACCGCTCGGAGATGAAGGAGACGCTCGCCCGGTGCCTGCGGCACCTGACGTAGCTCCCGATTCGATCCTCTCGCGCCTCGAGGGGCTGGGCATCAAGCTCGGCCTCGAGCGGGCGGGCGCCCTGCTCGCCGCCTTGGGCGAGCCGCAGCGCCGGTTCCCCTCCGTCCTGGTGGCCGGCACCAACGGCAAGGGCTCGACCTCGGCGCTCCTGGCGGCCATGGCCCGGGCCGCCGGCTACCGCACGGGGCTCTACACCTCCCCCCATCTCGAATCCGTCGAAGAGCGGCTGCGGATCGACGGCCGGCCCATCGAGCCCGGCCGCTTCGCCGGCCTGCTGACCGGCCTCGTGGAGCTGGCCGAGCGCGAGACCGGCTCTCCTCCCACCTACTTCGAGGCCGTCACCCTCGCCGCCTTCGTCTGGTTCGCCGAGGAGCAGGTGGATTTGGTCGTCGTCGAGGTCGGCCTCGGCGGCCGGCTGGACGCCACCAACCTCGCCGATCCCATCCTGTCGCTGATCACTCCGATCGGCTTCGATCATCAGGAGTACCTGGGGAACACCCTCGCCTCGATCGCCCGCGAGAAGGCGGGCATCCTCCGTCCGGGCCGCCCGGCCCTGGTCTGGATCGAGGAGCCCGAGGCCGCGGAGTCGGTGCGCCAGGCCGCCGCCGGGATCGGCGCCGACCTCCACTTCGCTTCCGAGGAGGTGGCCGTCGAGGGGATCGAATTCGAAGGCTGGACGGGGCAGCGGGTCCGGCTCGCGACACCCCTGCGGCGATATGACCTGCAGCTTGCCTTGCTTGGCGATCACCAGGCGAAGAATCTTGGGCTTGCCGTGCGGGCGGCCGAGGCCCTCGGGGACCTGGGATTCGAGAGGATCGACGCGCAGGCTATCGCGGAGGGCGCCGCCGCCTGCCGCTGGCCGGGCCGGCTGGAGTCGATCGAGCTGCCGGACGGACGCCGCGTCCTGCTCGACGCCGCCCACAACCCGGCCGGGGCGGCGGTGCTGGCGGAATTCCTCGACCGCTTGGACAGGCCCGTCGATCTCCTGTTCGGCGTCCTGGCGGACAAGGACTACGAGGAGATGATCGGCCTGCTCGCGCCACGGGCGAGCCGTGTCGTCCTCACCACCCCGGCGAGCCCCCGGGCCAAGGCGCCGGAGGAGCTGGCGGCGCTGTTCGGAGAGAACGCGATCGTAGAGCCGGACCCCGCCCGGGCACTGGAGCGGGCCCTGGCTCTCGGGGGCCCAGGGGCCGGGGAGGGCCTTCTGGTGGTCTGCGGATCGATCTTCCTGGTGGGGGAGATCCGGAAGCTTCTACGCCCCTACATCAGCGGATCATAGAGCGGGAACCGCTCGCACAGCTCCCGCACCTTGCGCCGCACGCCCTCGTGGACCGTCGAGTCCTCCGGGGCGCGCAGAACCTCGGCGATGAAGTCGCCCACGGCGTCCATCTCGGGCTCCTTCATGCCGCGGGTGGTCAAGGCGGGGGTGCCGATGCGGACGCCCGAAGCGACCAGCGGCGGGTTGGTGTCGTAGGGGATGGTGTTCTTGTTGACCGTGATGTCCGCGGCTTCGAGGCCCTTTTCGGCCACCTTGCCGGTCAGCCCCGCCTTGGCGACGTCGACCAGGAAGACGTGGTTGTCCGTGCCGCCGGAGACGATGCGGAAGCCGTGATCCGCGAGGCGAGCCGACAGGGCGCGGGCGTTCGCCACGATCTGGGCCTGGTACTCGCGGAAGCCTTCCGTCAGCGCCTCCTTGAGGGCCACTGCCTTGGCGGCGACGATGTGCATCAGCGGCCCGCCCTGGATGCCGGGGAAGACGGCGCGGTCGAGGTCCTTCGCGAACTCCTGCTTGCACATCACCATGCCGGCCCGTGGGCCGCGCAGCGTCTTGTGGGTGGTGGTGGTCACGAAGTGGCAATGGGGGATGGGCGACGGGTGCAGCCCCGCCGCCACCAGGCCCGCGATGTGCGCGATGTCCGCCATCAGCAGGGCGCCCGCCTTGTCGGCGATGGCTCGGAAGCGCTCGAAATCGATGATCCGGCTGTAGGCCGAGGCGCCGCAGACGATCATCCGCGGGCGCTCCTCGACGGCCAGCCGCTCGACCTCGTCGTAGTCGATCGTCTCCGTCCGGCGGTCGACGCCGTAGGCCACGACGTGGAAGTCGCGGCCGGAGTAGGAGAGGCGGTGGCCGTGGGTGAGATGGCCGCCGCAGGAGAGGTCCATGCCCATCAGCTTGTCGCCCGGCTTCAGGAAGCCGAAGTAGACCGCCATGTTCGCCGAGGTGCCGCTGTGCGGCTGCACGTTGACGTGCTCGGCGCCGAAGAGCTCCCGGGCCCGCTCGATCGCCAGGCGCTCGACCACGTCCACGAACTCACAGCCGCCGTAGTAGCGCCGGCCCGGGTAGCCCTCGGCGTACTTGTTGGTCATCACGCTGCCGGCCGCCTCCAGCACGGCACGGCTGACGAAGTTCTCGGAGGCGATCAGCTCCAGGCCGAAGTTCTGGCGCGCGCGCTCGTCGGCGATGGCCTGATAGACGTCGGGATCGACGGCTTTCAGCGAACGATAGTCGGACATGGCGGGTCGGCCGGCAGGCTCGGCTCAGCCGGCCTGCGGCTCCTCCGGACCGGGACCGCCCTCGGCGGCCCCGCCCTCGTCCTCCGGCTTGGCGGCGGCCGGGGCCTTCTTGGCGGCCGGGGCCTTCTTGGCCGGGGGCTTCCGCTTCGGACCTTCCGCCACCTCGGCGGCGGCGGCGCCGCCCTGGGAGGCCTCGGCCGGAGCGGGCGGCGCCTTCTTGACGGAGCGCTTGGAGCCCGCCGGACGTTCCGTGCGGTGCTGCGCCTCGTCCTGGGTCCGCCTCTTCAGTCGCTTCAACCGGCGGTGGCGCCGGCGTTTCAACTGTCGATCTCTTTCTCTCATGTCCTCTCCTTGGACGGCACCGCCCGGCTCCCCGACGAAATCGTTTCCGTGCTTTCGGGCGGTGCCAGCTTGCCGCACGCGCCGCCCGGATGTCAAGCTAAACAGGGCACTTCCGGCTACAGTGACCGGCTGCAGTGAGCCGCGATAACGGTGTTACAACGGGATGTTGCCGTGCTTCTTCGGCGGCACGCTCGCCCGCTTGGCGCCGAGCTGCCGCAGAGCTCGGATGATCTCTGGCCGCGTCCGCTTGGGTTCGATGATCGCATCCACGAACCCGCGCTCGGCGGCGATATAGGGATTCGAAAACTTGGCCCGGTACTCCGCCACCTTCTCCGCCCGCACCCGCGGCGCCTCCGCGCCGGCCTCCTCGAGGTCTCGTTTGTAGAGGACGTTGACGGCGCCCTCCGGGCCCATGACGGCGATCTCCGCCATCGGATAGGCGAAGTTGACGTCCGTCCGCAGGTGCTTGCTCGACATGACGCAGTAGGCGCCGCCGTAGGCCTTGCGGGTGATCACGGTGATCTTCGGCACGGTCGCCTCGGCGTAGGCGTAGAGGAGCTTCGCGCCGTGCTTGATGATGCCGCCGTACTCCTGGGTCGTGCCCGGGAGGAAGCCCGGCACGTCCTCGAAGGTGATCAGCGGGATGTTGAACGCGTCGCAGGAGCGCACGAAGCGCGCTCCCTTGAGCGAGGCGTCGATGTCGAGCACGCCGGCGAGGTAGGCCGGCTGGTTGGCCACGATCCCCACGCTCCGGCCGCCCAGGCGGGCGAAGCCCACCACGATGTTGCGGGCGTACTGGGCGTGGACCTCCATGAACTTGCCGTCGTCGACCACGGCGGTGACGAGCTGCTTGATGTCGTACGGCTTGTTCGGGTCCTCGGGCACCAGGGTGTTGAGCGCCTCGGATTCCCGGTTGGGGTCGTCCTCGCCGTTCCCGGACGGCACGGGCGGCGGCGGCTCGTCGAGGTTGTTGCTGGGGAGATAGGAGAGCAGCTCGCGGATGGCGGCCAGGCAGGCGGCGTCGTTGGGCACCGTGAAGTGGCAGACGCCGCTCCTGGCCGCGTGGGTCGAGGCGCCGCCCAGCTCCTCCTTGGTGACCTCCTCGTGGGTGACGGTCTTGATGACGTCCGGCCCGGTCACGAACATGTAGCTGGTCTCTTCGACCATGAGGATGAAGTCGGTGATCGCCGGCGAGTACACGGCGCCGCCCGCGCAGGGCCCGAGAATGGCGCTGATCTGCGGCACCACGCCCGAGGCGAGGGTGTTGCGCAGGAAGATGTCGGCGTAGCCGCCGAGCGAGGCGACGCCCTCCTGGATGCGGGCGCCGCCCGAGTCGTTGAGGCCGATGATCGGCGCGCCGTTCTCCACCGCCAGGTCCATGACCTTGCAGATCTTGGCGGCGTTGGTCTCCGAGAGGGAGCCGCCGAAGACCGTGAAGTCCTGGGCGAAGAGGTAGACCAGCCGGCCGTCCACCGTGCCGTAGCCGCAGACGACCCCGTCGCCGGGAATGGAGACCTTGTCCATGCCGAAGTCGCGGCACCGGTGGGTGACGAGGGCGTCGATCTCCACGAAGGAGCCGGCGTCCAGCAGCAGCTCGGTGCGCTCGCGGGCCGTCAGCTTGCCCGCCGCGTGCTGCTTGTCGATGCGGTCCTGGCCGCCCCCCAGCTCCGCCGCGGCGAGGCGCCGCTTCAGCTCTTCGATCCGTTCAGCTCGTGCCTGGGCCATTGTGCGCGCATCTTATAGCAAGAACCATCCACGCCAGAGCGGATACAATCCGCGTCCCATGCCGTTTTCGAAGCTTGACACCCCCGCCGTCGCCCGTACCCTCTCCCAGATCGCCGAGCAGCCCGACGACGTGGTGGACGCTTTCTTCGAGCGCCGCGAGGAGGTGGAACTGGCGCCCGAGGGCGAGCCGGGAGGGCTGCGGGTCTGGCGGGAAGAGGGCTTCGCCGTGCGCCTGTCCCGGGAGGGCCGCACCTGGCTGGCCTCCCGCGACGAGGTCGAGGCGAAGCCGTTCGCGGAGGCGCTGCGCCAGGTGGCCCGGGCCTTCTCCTCCGCCAGCTATCCCGAGCCGTCGCTGGAGGTGGCCCCGACCGGGCCGGTGGCGGCGCCCGAGCTGCCGGAGTTCCCCGCCGCCCTCTCGCGGGCGGTGCGGGCGCACCACGTCGGTTTCCCCCTGCGCATCGCCCTGCGCCGGCACCGCCGCTGGGTGCAGGTGGTCGGCCCCCGCCTGGTGCCCGGGCCGGAGACCGAGACCTTCTACAGTTGCGCGGCGGAGTCCTCCTGGGGACGCTACGGCGTCCTCCTGCCGCGCCTGGACGCCGGGGCCGCCGAGGAGATCGCGGCCGCCGTGGTGGCCCTGTTCCGCGCCCGTCAGGCGCCGCCGCCCCTGCCGTTCCGCGGCGCCGCCGTGCTGGGCCCCTCGGCCGTCGCCGTGCTGCTCCACGAGGCCGTGGCCCATGCCCTCGAAGCCGACACCCTGGCCCAGGGCGGCAATCCCGAATCGGCGGTGGGAGTCGCCATGGCGGCCGCCTGCCTGGACGTGCTGGACGATCCGGCGGCGGCCCCCGAGGGGGTGCGCCGCGCCACCGACGACGAGGGCGCGGTCGTGGTCCGCCGCTGGCTGCTGCGCGGCGGCATCGTCGAGCAGCCGCTGGCGGACGCCCTGTGGGCCCGCACCTCGCCGGTGCTCATGCCGGGAGCGGGACGGCGGGGCACCCGCCACCTGCCGCCCGGGCCGCGCTCCAGCCATCTCGAGATCCTGCCCGGCGAGGCGTCCGAGGCCGACCTGCTCGCCGGATCGGAAGAGGGGCTCTTCCTCCCCGAGGCCAGCCGCGGCGCCCTCGACCCGCTGTCGGGCCAGTTCGCCCTCCACTTCCCCTATGCCCGGCGCTTCCGGCGCGGCGCCCTCGCCGAGACCGTGGGGCCGTGCGTGCTGCGCGGCCGGGTGGCCGACCTGCTGACCCGGGTGGTAGCGGTGAGCAGCGAGGCGCGGCCGGCCGGCGCGGGCTGGTGCGCCAAGGGGGGGCAGAAGCTCCCCGTGTGGGCCACCGCGCCGGCGCTGCGGCTCGAGGGGGTGGAGATCTCATGAGCGTGGCGCCGCTGCTCGACGAGGTTCTGCGCGCCCTGCTGAAGCGCCACCTGACGGACGCCGAGGCCTACGTGAAGCGGGGCCGCTCCCGGCGCCTGGAGCGGACGGCGGTCACCGAGTCGTCCTCCAACAGCCAGGAGCGGGCCTGGGCGGTGCGCGCCGGCAACCGCCGGGGCTCCTTCTTCGCCGCCGCGACGGGCGACCCGGCGCCCGCGGGCCCCTGGCCCGAGCCCGTGGCCGGCAATGCCCTGGAGCTGCCGGAGCCCCAGCCGGTGCCGGCCTGGAGCACGCCGTCGGATTTCGACACCCCCCTGATCGGCGAGCGGGAGGGCTTGAAGCTCCTGGAGAGCCTCGGCCGCGAGTTGGAGGCCGAGCTGCCGAGGGCCCGGGTGCTGCGCGCAGTTCTGGAGGATGGATCGAGCGAGTCCGAGCTGGCGAACAGCCGCGGCCTGCGCGCCCGCACCCGCAACCGGATCGCCACCTTGTACATCGAGGCCGCCGGCCCGGGCAGCCCGGCGCCCACGGCGTCGCTCTACGTCGCGGCCCGGGAGCCCCACCACTTCCATCCCACGGCCCTCGCCCGCCGTCTGGCCGACCGCCTGGCCGTCTCCGCGTCCGGCGCGCCGCCGGAGCGGGACACGGGGGACTGCCTGCTCGCCCCGGTCATCGTGGCCCGCCTCCTGGCCGGCCTCCTGCCGCTCCTCGTGGGCCCCGGTCCGGGATCGCGGCTGACCGGCGCGCGCGGCCGGTTCGGCAGCGACCGCGTCACCCTGATCGACAACGGCCGCCTCCCCGGCGGCGCCTTCGAGTCGCCGGTGGACGGCGAGGGCGTGCCCACCCGCGAGGTGGTGCTGGTCGAGGAGGGGCTCTTCCGCCAGCCCCTGCTCGCCTGGTGGCAGGAGAGCGCGGCCCACGGCGAGCCCTCCGGCTGCACCCGCCGCGCCGGCTGGCGCGACCAGCCGGCGCCCGGCCCCACCCACCTCTACCTCAAGCCGGAGCCCCGGACCTCGGTGTCGGCGCTCCTGGGAGCCGTGGCCCAGGGCTACTACCTGATCGACGTCACCGGCCCCGGCCGCTTCGACCTCGCCGCCGACCGCTTCGCCCTCCCCGTCTGCGGCTTCGCCGTCCAATCCGGCCGCGCCAGCGCGCCCGTCGCCGGAGCCTGGCTCTGCGGCGGCATCGGCGCGTTCCTGAAAGGGATCGTCGGCGTCGGAAGGGACCTGACGTTCCATCCCCTGGACGGGATGATCGGGTCGCCGTCGGTCCTGGCGGCGGGGTTGGAGCTGCGGGCCGGGCCGGGGTGAGGCGTTTGCGGAGCTTCTTTACTGCCAGTCTTCCAGGACCAGCCCTTCAACCCTGGTGAACTCACGAGTATTGTGGGTTACGAGCGTCGCGCCGCGGGAGAGGGCAATCGCCGCGATGAAGAGGTCGTTCGGGCCAATCGGCCTGCCGGAGCGTTCCAGCCGAGCCCGGATGACACCGTAGACCTGAGCCGCGTCATCGTCGAACGGAAAAGACTCGAACCTCTCGGCGACGGACTGGATCCGCGCTATGTTCTCCCCCGGACGTGCGCTCTTCACGGCTCCGTACACCAACTCGGCTTTGACCACGGAGCAAAACGCAATATCCCCAGGGTGGGTCGATGCCAAGCGATGCCGGATCTTCTCGGACCGTCCGTTGAGGAACTGGATCCAGGAATTCGTGTCGAGCAGGAAGCTCACTCGAAAGGCTCGCGGACCTCGTAGCTTCCCTGGTCTCCGCGCTCGATGGGCGCGTCAGCCGTGCTGCCGTAGGTCTCGTTGATCCATGCCTTCCAGGAAGTCTCCTGTTTCCGGACCTCGGCGTCTGAAGCCCGGTCGGGCTCCTCGAGAGCCTTGACGATCCGGTAGAGGACTCCAAGGTGCTCGTCGGGCACCTTGTCGATTTCTTCTTTGAGGAGCTTTTTCGTGATCACGTCTGCCTCGCTTCTGCTTTGCCGCGATGAGTATACCGCGCCCTTCCTCGCCACCCTTCCTCGTTCCCTCCCTCGGTGCTACCATCCGCCCTGCCCGGCGATGTCACAGGTAGGCCACAGGTCTGTCATCTGCCGTGCGGAGGGAGCTGAATGGCCAGGGTTGACGCCCTCATCCGATGGTTCATGCCGAAGGAAGAGCGGTTTCACGAGCTCTTCGCCCGCGACACCGCGAACCTCCTCCGGGCGGCCCGCAGCTTCGTCGAGTTCGCCTATCTCGCCGATCTCGAAGCGCGGCGGGCCAAGATGTCCGAGCTCCGCGAGCTCGAGCATACGGGCGACGAGAACACCCGCCAGATCTTCGACGCCCTCAACTCCAGCTTCATCACTCCCTTCGACCGCGAGGACATCCGCTCTCTCGCCACCGATCTCGACGACGTCCTGGACTACCTCGAAGGGGTGGCCCAGCACCTGGTCAACTTCGAGCTGGGCGAGTCCCCCGAGGGCCTGCGCAAATTCGCCGACATCCTGGTCGAGATGGCGGTCGAGATCGACCGCATCACGGAGCTGATCTGGAACCAGGCCAACGAGTTGCAGATCCAGGAGGCCATCGTGCGCGTCTCCGATCTGGAGAACAAGGCCGACGACCTCTACAACACGATCATCGCCGACCTGTTCCGGGCCAATGGGCGCGATCCCCTCGAGATCATGAAGTGGAAGGAGATCTTCGACGGGCTCGAGAACGCCTGCGATCAGTTCAAGGACTACACCCACATCGTCGGCAACATCATCGTCAAGAACGCCTGAGGGGGCGCCCCTGACCACCGCCACGGCACTGACCGTCTTCATCATCCTGGTCGCGCTCACGTTCGATTTCCTGAACGGCTTCCACGACGCGGCGAACTCCATCGCCACGGTGGTGTCGACGCGCGTCCTGTCGCCCCAGAAGGCGGTCGCCTGGGCGGCGTTCTTCAACTTCGTCGCCGCCTTCGTGCTCGGCACCCACGTCGCCAAGACGATCGGCAATGGGATGATCGATCTCTCGGTGGTGACTCAGGAGGTCATCCTGGCCGGCCTGATCGGAGCGGTCGCCTGGAACCTGATCACCTGGTACTACGGCCTGCCGGTCTCCTCCTCGCACGCGCTGATCGGCGGCTACGCCGGGGCGGCGATCGCGAAGGCGGGCTTCGGGGCGATCCTCCTGTCGGGCTGGACGAAGACGCTGGTGTTCATCGTCCTGGCCCCGATGATCGGCATGCTCCTCGGCTTCTTCCTGATGGTCCTGGTGACCTGGATCGTCCGCCACTGGCGGCCCTCCCGGGTGGACCGGCGCTTCCGCGGGCTGCAGCTCCTCTCGGCCGCCGCCTACAGCCTGGGCCACGGCGGCAACGACGCCCAGAAGACCATGGGCATCATCACCGGCCTGCTGGTCACCTCCGGAGCCCTCGCCACGTTCGAGGTGCCGCTGTGGGTCATCCTGCTGAGCCACGCCGCCATCGCCCTCGGCACCCTGTTCGGCGGCTGGCGCATCGTCAAGACGATGGGCACCAAGATCACCAAGCTGCAGCCGATCGGCGGCTTCTCCGCCGAGACCGCCGGCGCCATCACCCTGGTCGGCGCGACGCTCGCGGGGATCCCGGTCTCGACCACCCACACGATCACCGGCGCCATCATCGGCGTCGGGTCCACGCGCCGTCTCTCGGCCGTCAAGTGGGGGGTCGCCGGCCGCATCGTCTGGGCCTGGGTCCTGACGATCCCCATCTCGGCGGCGATCTCCGCCGCGGCCTATCTCGTCGTCTCGCTGGTCCTGTAAAGCTGCCGCGAGCGGCCATTGCTGGCTCAGGAGCGCAGCAATGACCATCGCTTTCCTCTCCCTCCTCCTTGGGCTGGTCATGGGTTCGTAACCCTCGAGCTGGCCGTCCACGGACCCGTTGCCGCCGTCGAGGTGCTGGTGGGCGGCGAGGCTCCTTGAGCAGCACTTCAAGGAGCATAATAGGGTTCGCGGATCTCCCGCGGATCGGAGCGGCGCCATGATTGCCTTCGTCACCCTGCTTCTCGGACTCATCTCCAGCGCTTACCCCATCGAGGTCGCCGTCGGCGGTCCGGTCGCGGCCGTGGAATTCACCGTCGACGGCTCACCGGCCGGCCGGCTCGAGGGGCCGCCCTGGGTGGCGCAGGTCAACCTGGGGCCGGACCTCCGACCGCGCGAGCTGGCCGCCCGCGCCCTGGACGCCGAGGGAAAGGAGATCGCCCGCACCAGCCAGTGGCTGAACCTGCCGCGCCCTCCGGCGGAAGTGACGGTCGTGCTGGAGAACGGTCCGGACGGCGCCCCGAACGCGGCCGTCCTGACCTGGCAGAGCGTCAACGGCGTCAAGCCCGTGTCGGTCCACCTAACCCTGGACGACGAGCCGCTGACGGTGGACGCCAAGGGGCGGGCCGAGCTGCCGCCCCGCGACCTCAAGTCCCTCCACGTCCTCACCGCCGAGCTGTGGTTCCCGCCGGGGGTCGTGGCCCGCAAGGACGTGGCCTACGGAGGCGAATACGGCAGCACGGTATCCACCGAGCTGACGGCGGTGCCGGTACGAGTGCGCCCGGGCTCGTCCCTGCCTCCCGCCCAGGATCTCGACGGCTGGTTCTCCGCCGAGGGCCAGCCGGTGCCGGTCACCGCCGTCGAGGAGGGACCAGGCAAGGTCATGATGGTGCGGGTTCCGGGTGGACGCGAGGTCCTGAACAAGCTCGTCCCGCCGCTCCGCCGCTCGGCGGTCGGCCCCGCCTTCCGGCGGCAGATGCTGCTCGGCGAGAACGACCGGGTCCGCTTCCTCTCCCTCTCGAGCAGCGCGTTCCGGGGCTCCCGGGTGCCCTCCCAGCTCTTCGACATGTCGCAGGAGCTCACTCGTAAGGAAGGCGGCATGTTCTGGCTCCTCACCAACACCAGCATGCTCACGGACGTTTCCGGCGAAGAGCGGCGCGTCTCCGACGCCGTGGCCGTCGCGGGCCTGCAGGCCTCGGCGGAGAATTACCGCCGGGCCGTCGTGCTGGTCGTGGGCCGCGAGGCGAAGGATGCGAGCCGCTACGACCCCACCACCGTGCGGGCCTACCTCGAATCGATCCGCGTCCCCCTGTTCGTCTGGAGCCTCTACGGGCCGGGCTCTCCCAGGGCCAAGGTCTGGGGTGAGACGGAGGACATCTCCAGCCTCCCCAAGCTGGAGGCGGCGGTGACGAAGCTCAAGGCCGAGTTGGCAGCCCAGAAAATCGTGTGGATCGAAGGGCGCCACCTGCCGCAGGCTGTCGCCTTGTCGCCAAATGCGAAGGGAGTGGAGCTGCCGGGGGTGCGGTAGGGATCAGCGCCCCGCGATCTCCGCCACGCCCGCCAGCAGGCGGTCGATCTCCTCGCGGGTGTTGTACATGGCGATCCCCGTGCGCAGCACGCCGCCCCGCTCGGCCAGGCCCAGGGCTTCGATAGGCCGGATGGCGTAGAAGTTGCCATCCCAGACTTGGATTCCCTTCTCGCCCAGGGCGCGGGCGGCGTCGATGGGACGGACGCCGTCGATCGTGATCGACACCGTGGGCGCGCGCAGCTCGGAGAAGTCCGGCCCCCGCACGGTGACGCCCGGGACGCGCTGGACCTGCCCGTGGTACCAGGCCCCAAGACCGTGCTCATAGGCGGCGATCGCCGTCATCGCCGAGACGATCCGCTCCCGCTCGCTCCCGCCCGTTCCCCACGAGGCGATGTAGTCGATCGCCGCCTTCACCCCGATCAGGGCGGCATGGTTGAGGGTGCCCATCTCGACCCGCCAGGGCGCCTCCTCCTCCTGGGTCCGCAGCCGGTCCACCCGCAGCTCCTCCAGGAGGCCGGGCCGGGCGTACAGGATGCCGACGTGGGGGCCGTAGAACTTGTAGGCCGAGCAGAGGAGGAAATCCGCGTCCAGCGCCGCGACGTCCACGGGAAAATGGGCGGCGTAGTGGACGGCGTCGAGGAAGAGCCAGGCCCCCACCTCCTTGGAGAGCCGCCGGGCGAGCGCCGCGTCGCCGACCGTGCCCAGGGCGTTCGAGGCCATGTTGAAGGCCACGAGCCGCGTCCGCTCCGTGATCTGCCGGGCGAGGTCGTCGGGATCGAGCCGGCCGCAAGGCCGCAGCGCCGCCTCGCGGATCACGATTCCCCGCTCCTGCAGGCCCAGCCACGGCCCCCGGTTCGCCTCGTGGTCGATCTGGGTGACGACGATCTCGTCCCCCGGCGCCATCGACCGCACCAGCCCGTGGCTGAGGGCGAAGGTCAGCGTCGTCATGTTCTGGCCGAAGGCGACCTCCCGGCCGCTCCGTGCCCCGAGGAACGCCGCCACGGTCTCGCGGGTCTCGTGGAGCAGGCGGTCGGTGTCCCGAGAGGTCGGGAACTCGCCGTGGGTGTTGGCGTTCGCATTGCGGTAGTAGGCCGACATCGCCTCGATGACGGCCTCCGGCACCTGCGTGCCGGCGGGGCCGTCCAGGAAGGCCAGGGGCCGGCCGTCGAGGGTTCGCGCCAGGGAGGGGAAATCCAGGCGGCAGCGCTCGCAGTCGGCAGCGGTGAAGGTTGCTTTCATGGGGCTGTACTTTATCGGACGGCGGCCCTCACCCGGTGATATTGGCGGCGGCGCGTGATGACGCGAAAAGTCTCCTTCGGCTATCATGTCGCCGCCATGGCTCTAACCGTCGCAACCTGGAACGTCAATGGTATCCGCGCCCGGCAGGCGCAGTTCCTCGAATGGCTGGAGCGCGACCGGCCGGACGTGGTCTGCCTGCAGGAGATCAAGGCGTCGCCCTCCCAGCTCGCGGAGGACCTCTGCAACCTTGGGGACTATTGGTGCTACTGGCACGGCTCGGGCGGCTACTCGGGGGTCAGCCTCCACCTGCGGCGCGAGGTTTTTCCCGAGGAGCCGAAGTTCGAGCACCCCCCGTTCGACCTCGAGACGCGGATCGTCACCGCCACGGTGGGCGACCTCGTCTTCGCGTCGATCTACGTCCCCAACGGCGGCAAGGACTTTCCGGCCAAGATGGACTTCCTCCGCGGGCTCGAGCGCTACGCGGCCGAGATGGCCGCCGCCGGCCGGCGCGCCGTCCTCTGCGGCGACCTGAACGTCACCCGCACCGAGCAGGACGTCCACCCCAAGGAGCGCAAGCCTTTCGTCATCGGCCAGCGCCCCGAGGAGCGGCAGGCCTTCGAGGGAATCCTCGCCCACGGCCTGGTGGACGTGGGCCGCGCCCTCGATCCGGACAACGAAGGCCTCTTCACCTGGTGGGCCCCTTGGCGGAACATGCGCCAGAAGAACATCGGCTGGCGCATCGACTACATCCTGGCAAGCTCATCCCTGGCCGGCAAGGCCGTCTCCTCGAAGGTCCTGGCCGACGTGGGGACGAGCGACCACGCGCCGGTGGTGGTGACGTTCGAAGTGTAGGTTATAGGCATGAAAGCCACCGATATGCGGCAGAGGGCTCCGTGGTTGGTCTTCGCCCAGCCCCTTCGTTTCGCGAGGGAACATCTTCCGCCACCGTCCGGGACCTGCGGGTGCAGGATGGCTACGCCGAGCCCAGGTCGTACTCCGTCCGTGCCTCGGCGGGACAGGTGATGACCGTCCGGCTGATGAAAGGCGCGGAAAGTGGGGCCTCGTTCAGCGTGGCCTGCCCAGGCGACGGCGGAACGGACGTGGCGCCACCGTCCTGGAACCTTCACCCTGCCCGAGTCCGGCGACTACGTCGTCACCGTCCATGGCAAGGCAGGCGAGGAGGAGGAGGGTGCCAAGACGATTTCCTACGCCCTGGAGGTATCGGTCACCGCCCCGCCCAAGGCGATGCCCGCCCGAGGGTCACGGGAACCTATGTGCGGGGAGGACGACTCCTTCCTGGAGGCGGTCGAGATGCCCGGCGGGAAGCTGAGCTTCTATCTGCAGGCCTACTGGAAAGGGACCAACTGGAAGGAGTACGGCCCAATCTCGGCGAGAGCCGGGGGGCCGTCCCCTTCAGGGCAAGGGCGGCAAGACCCTCTTCAAGGAAGAAGGAAGAGGGCTGCACGCTCACGCTGACCTTCAACGCCGGAGCCGTCCAGGTCGCCCAGCAGGGAGACTGCGGCTACGGCCACAACGTCGTCGCCGAGGGGGATCTACAAGAAGACGAGCGTGTGTGCAGCGTCGGAGCGGTTCCGGGAGTAGGAGCAGCCCGCCCTACCGCCGACGCTCCCGATAAGGTTCCTTCGGCCGATCGGATCTCTCGCCATAGGGCGGCCGGCGCCCGCGCTCCGGCTGCGCGCGTTCTCCTCCGTCGCGCCCCGGATCTCCACCGGCCGGCCGCGGATGGAAGCCAGGCTCACTCAGCTCCAGGTCGTCCAACGCTTTTGGGTATCCGGCAGATTTTCGTCTAGGAGCCTGTCGGGAACCTCTGAGCGTGCCCATATGTTGTGGTTTTCTCCAGGCGTGAGTACCGCTCATTGTGGTCGAACGGCTCATTTTCGGGTTTCCCGACAGGCTCCTAGAAGATGGAGCTAGTGTAGCGCATCCCAGATAGCGCAACTTTTGTTATCCTCTTTGGAGTCGTCGTACCGCGAGGAGGAACAAACGTTGTGGCGCACTACACGAGGGGAAAGGAAGCTCGACCCTGTCAAGCTGGCGCGGTTCGCGGAGGGTCTACGGCTGGGAGGTGGGGTGGTTTATGGCATGAAACCGTGACACAGCCAAAAGGGGGACAAAAAGACAAAAATAACCCGCGCACCAAAGTCATTTATTTTCAAAGATTTGCGCGTCATTGCCAAGTAAGTGAGCAGATCTCTTGTCAACAAAGCACTTCGGGCGGACACTTCATCCCGTGTACACTACTTCAGTAGGAACTAACTCCAGGAGTTGGGGCCATGTCCTTTTTCCGAATATGTCCCCCTTTGTCGACGTCGCGCACCGTCATCTTTAGGGACGGCTTGGCTTTGCTGCAATACGAAGCATATGCCGAACCAACGAAGAGCATCAATGGGTAATGTGGTGACACGGCGTAGGGAACCCTCCGTGGCTGGGAAGGAGCACGCCTGTGCATGCTCCCGCCTTGGCCGGGAAGGCCATCCCGTTTCCTCCTGGGCCAGACCGTCTGGGAAGACGCGGGCACATGGTGTGCCCCTTTAGATTGAAGGGAGGGTAAGTGATTTGGCTCATCGTCACCCTGCTTTTGAGGCTGTCAGCCTTGGGAGGGATGCCCCAGAAGACCGGGGACTCAGTAACGTCGGCGTACCCGAGCAATTTGTATATGGTTGAAACTATTGAGAGCGGGGCAAGTATTGATCCCGATGGATCCCGTTAAGCAGCTAAAAACAGCTCAACAGCTAAAACACAAGGAGAACGCAATGAATGAACCGGTTTTCAGTGGAACCACAGTAGACCCCGACGGGAGCTGCTCTTAGCTGGCTATACCTTCCTGTAGCTTTGCCGAGAGGGAGGTTTCAATGTAACGAGCCTCCCTCTCCAAGCGATTTGGAAGCCCCCCCTTCGCCAGTATCTCTTGTACAGTCCCCCTCGCTTCCTGGATTTCGTCCCGGTCTGATCCGTAAACTAGGATTGTCCGCGCGTATGTCATTAGATACGGCGTCGAATAGGGTAAGTGTTCGAACTCTCTGCCTACCGCCAGCAACTCGCGGGCTTGCCTCAGGAGGTCGGCTCTTCTCGCCTGTGTCCGGAGAAGGGTCGAGAAGTAGACTAGGTTGTTGAGGGCTACGTATTTCCCGTTTCCGGGAAGAGCCTTCAGCCGTTCGTACCCCTTTGTTGAGAAGTAAACCGCTTCTGCCAGATAGTCTTGGTTTTCTGGGCTCTGCTCATCAATCGTCGGGTCCGTATGCAAAGTCCCGATCATGTTCCCCATTACTGAGTGAACCCTCCCGCGTATTTCCTCCTCGAGCTGGTGGGTCTTCTGTTCGAGTTGGCGGGTCTTCTCTTTGATATCCGCGTCGAGTCCTGCAAATTTTGCGGTTTGGGTGGCCTCAAGCCCCGCTATCCGCTCAGTGGTGCTGCGTTCGAGGTTGGCCAAGCGGGTGGTCATGCTCGACTCGAGATCGGCGCTCCTCTTCTGGTTCTCCGCACTGGCTTTCACCGTCTCGGTTAGTACGGCCTCTGCCTTGATTTTGACCTGGTCCACATCACTCTTGAGGGATTGCCAACCAATGATGGCTGCGAACGCCAGAAGCAAAGAGAAGAGGATTAAGGCCAGAGAGGAGGCTCCGGAAAAGAGGGTCGCCAGATCGCCCGCCGCCGGCCCGTCCTTTCCACCAGGGATTGGCCGAAAGAGTATCTGACTCAGGTAGTACATAGAGCCCAAGACGAAGAAAACTAGCCCCATCTCCCAAAACCAAATCTGCAACCATTCTCTTCGGGTTCTGTTTGCCATCCTGCGAGCCCCCTTTTTGCCCAGCTGAAGCAAGTATAACCCGGAGAGCGAACCCTTCACTGCCCCTCCGGATTCGAGCGCGCAGGGAACTCTGCGGGGGGAAGTACAGGCGCGTCCTGGATATCCAAAACTCCGGCCGGCGCCCCTACCGCCGCTTGTCCCCCCGGTACGGCCCCCGCGGCCGGTCCGGCCGGTCCTGTGCATAGGGGGGCCGGCGCGGCTTTTCCGTCGGCGACCCTTCCTCGGTCGCGACCCGGATCTCGACCGGGCGGCCGCGGATGGTGGCGCGGGACATCTTCTCCAGCACCTGGTCCTTGTACTGCGACGGCAGCTCGACGAACGTGAAGCCGTCGTAGATGTCGATCGAGCCGATCGACTTGCCGGGGACCCCGGCCTCGTTGGCGATGGCGCCCACGATGTCGCCCGGGCGCACGCCGGCCCGGCTGCCGGCGGCGATGAACAGCCGCACCATGCCGTCCTCGGCCCGCGGCACCTCCCGGGCCTGAGGCTCCACCTCGACCGTCAGCGGCTTGTCGCCGCGGGCCAGCCGGGCCGCCGCCGCCGCGATCTCGGCGAGCTCCAGCCCCTCCTCCACCAGCTCCTCCACCAGGGTGAGATAGAGGTCGAGGTCCCCCTCCTCCACGCTCTGGCGGATGCTGTCCTTGAACATGCCGATGCGCCGGGCCGCCACGTCCGCCTGGCTGGGCATCTTCATCGGCGTGATGCGCTGGCCCGTGAAGCGCTCGATCTCCACCATCATCCGCCGTTCGCGGGGCAGGACGAAGAGCACGGCGATGCCCGAGCGCCCGGCGCGGCCCGTGCGGCCGATGCGGTGGACGTAGGCCTCGACGTCGTTGGGGATGTCGTAGTTGATGACGTGGCTGATCCGCTCCACGTCCAGGCCGCGGGCCGCGACGTCGGTCGCCACCACGATCTCCACCTGGCCGGCCTTCAGGCGGCGGATCACGCTCTCGCGCTGCGCCTGCCCCATGTCGCCGTGCATCTCCTCGGCCGCGTAGCCCCGCCCCTGCAGCCGCTCGGAGAGCTCGGCCGCGCCGTTCTTGGTGCGGGTGAAGATCAGCACCGCGTCCGTGGTCTCGGTCTCCAGGATGCGGGCGAGGGCGTCCAGCTTCTGCTGGGGCGAAACGTTGATGTAGCGCTGATCGATGGTGGGCACCGTCAGGGTCTTGCGCTCGATCTCGATCAGCACGGGACTCTTCAGGTACCGCTCGGAGATGCGGCGCACCTCCCGCGGCAGGGTGGCCGAGAACAGGGCGGTCTGCCGGCCCGCGGGGGCTTGGGAGAGGATCCACTCCACGTCCTCGAGGAAGCCCATGCGGAGCATCTCGTCCGCTTCGTCCAGCACCACGACGCGCACGGCGTCGAGGCGCAGAGTCCCCCGCCGCAGGTGGTCCATCACCCGTCCCGGCGTGCCGACGACCACGTGGACGCCGCGGTCGAGGCGCTTCAACTGAAGCTGGATGGGCTGCCCGCCGTAGACCGGCAGCACCCCGATGCGCCCGACGTATTTCGAATAGCTGTGGATCGCCTCCGCCACCTGGATGGCCAGCTCCCGGGTGGGCGCCAGCACCAGCGCCTGAACCGCGTGGAGGGCCGGATCGATCTTCTCCAGGATGGGGATGGCGAACGCCGCCGTCTTGCCCGTGCCGGTCTGCGCCTGCCCGAGGACGTCGCGGCCGGCCAGCATCGGCGGGATCGTCTTCTCCTGGATCGGCGTCGGCGCCTCGTATCCGAGCTCGCCGATGGCTTTCTGGATGGGCTCCGAGAGCCCGAGGCTCGCGAACGTCACCCCGGCCTCCTCTTGTCTGTCTTCTGAAACGGCTGGATCTTCTGAAACGTGTTGCTCTTCTTCCATGTCACCTCCCAACCGCCCACTCTATACGAAAGCAAAAAGCTCGCCCGTTCGAGCACGGCCCGCCCAGAGGGGGGACGACGCCCGGCCCGCCGCCTCCGTAGGAATACCAGCGAGTCAGCGATAACATTGAGCCGTCGCAGCAGGCAGGCAGGACAACCCTTCAGGTCCAAAAGGTCCCGTTTGAACGAACGTTCCGTCATCTCCTCGCCCTGGAGCGAGATCCTCCGGCTCCTGGTGCCGCTCGCCGCGCTGGCGGCGATGGCCAGCTTTGCCGGGCGGGAAATCGATCCGTCCGGGGCCGCCGAGAGCGCCTACCTGGCCATGCTGGCGGCGGCGGTGCTGCTTCCCGTCGGGTTCCTCGCCGCCTGGCCGGCCCTCGAGCTGGGACTGGGCTCGGCGCTCGCCACGGCCGCCGTCTGGGCCCTGCCCCCGGGACCGGGCCGGGGATCGGCGGTGGTGCTGGTGCTGATCGCCACGCTGGCGGTGACGGCGGGACGGCGGCTGCTCCGCGGCGGGAAAGAGGGGTGGTTCGAGACGGTCTCGATCCTCGTCCCTCTCGCCCTCGGAGCCCAGATCCTGCTGCGCGGCGAGCTGCTCTTCGATCCCACGCCCGCCCCGCGCACCCTGGTGGCCCTGATCGCCCTGCCGGTGGCGGGAGCCGTGGCGGCCGCCCTGCTGGCGCGGCGGCACGGGCTCCCCTTCGCCTTGATCGCCGGCGCCACGGCCGTCGTCCTCGCTCCCGGCTTCAACGTCGCCTCGACCCTGGCGCTGATCGCGCTGGCGGCGGGCGACCTGCTGGCGCGGGAAGAGCTCGGATGGGCCCCCAAGGCCGCGGCCTGGATAGCCCTTCTGGCGCCGATCGCCTGGGAGCCGGGGCCGGGAATCGCGGCGGCGGTGTGCGGACTGGCGCTGTGGCGGCCGCGGATCGCCCTGGCGCTCGCCGTGCCGGCCGCGGCCGGACTCGCCTGGCACTTCCATGGGTCCCTGAGCGGCTGGGATGAAATACCGCGCCAGCTCCTCTGGCTTCCCCTGCTGCTGCCCGCCGTCGTCGTTCCCGAGCGGGGACGGATCGCGACCCTGCTGACGGCCGCCCTGATGGCCGCCACGGTGCCCCAGATCCCGGACCTCTCGGCCCTGGCGGCGCCGCTGGCCCTGGCGGCGGTCGCCCTCCGCCGCAGCGGGGCGTCGAGCGTGCCGCAGCGGGTGTGGACGGGCGCCGTCCTCGCCGGCACCGCCCTGACCGCCTCGTATCCATGGCTGCGCGAAGAGCCGCTCGCCGCGGCGCTCGCCCTTCTCGGCGTCCCCCCCGGCCCACTCCTGGCCGTCTGGATCGGCGCCCTCTTCCTGGCCATCGCGGCCCTCGGCGTCTGGATGGGCCGCGGCTGGGGCGAGCCCCTGCGGTCCAACCGGCTCGCCGGGCTGGCGGCGGCGTGCGTGGCCCTCGCCCTGCTGCTCGGCGTTCCGGCTCCCGGCACGGAGCTGCTGGCGCCGGAGACGCCCGTGGTGCTGGACGCCGCGAACCCGAGCTGGGAGACCGGCATCCTGGGGCAGCCGGTGCGCAGCGTCGTGGTGGAGTCCAACCTCGCGAACGGCGCCGGCCTGGCGCCCGGCACGCCGGTCGCCGTCGTCCACCTGCGGAACCTCGCCGGCCGGACGGTCCGCTGGACCCTGCGGGCCGGCGAGGATACCGGCGAGTGGGCGGCGCGGCGGACGGACGTGGCCGAGGCGGGAGCGCAGGCCCCGCCCGCCTGGGTCTCCTGGGTGGCCGGCGACTTCTTCGCCCAGCGCTACCGCTGCCGCTGGCAGCTCGCGAGCCCTGACAGCTTCGTCCAGGTCCGGATCGAGCGGGCCCCCGGCGCGCCGCCGGACCTCGCGCTCGCCCTCTACCAGTTGGAGGTCCGCAGGTGAAGACAGGCCGGGACGGGATCGCGGCCACGGCGGCGGTCCTGGCCGCCTCTCTCGCGGCCATGGCGCTCCTGGCCTGGAAGCTGCCCCTGCCGACGGACGATCCCTTCCGGGGCACGCTCGTCCTGCTCCCCCTGATCCTCGGCGGCCTGCGCGAGATCCAGCGCTGGACCGTGCGGCTCGGCGGCCGGCAGCTCGCCGCTCCGGGGACGGCGGCAGAGCTCGGCGGCCTTGCCGTCCTCTTGCTGCTCGTGCTCGCCCGGCCCTACCTGGGCCTGGCGCGGAGCGGCGAGATCCTCGCCGCCGGCCTCCTGATCGTCCTGGGCTGCCGGGTGGCGCGCCAGACGGCGGCCCTCCGGCCGCTGCTGGGAGAGCGGCTTCCCAAGCGCCCCTCCGCGCTGTTCTTCTTCCTGCCGCTCGCCGTCTATCTGGCGATCCTCCCCTGGTCGGCCGGGCACCGGCAGCCGGACGGCGACGAGCCGTACTACCTCCTGGTCACCCACAGCCTGGCCACCGACTTCGACGCCGATCTCACCAACAACTACGCCGAGGAGGATTGGCGGAGCTTCATGGACCGCGCCATCGAGCCGCAGCCCGGAGACCCGATGGGTCCCGAGGGGGAGCAGTACTCCCGGCACAACGAGATGCTGCCCCTGGCGCTCGCTCCCGCCTATCGCCTGGGCGGCAAGATGGGCGCCCTGGCGACCATGGCCTGCTTCACGGCCCTGCTCGGCTGGATGACGCTGCGCCTCGCCCGCCACTACGTCCCCACCCATCCGGGCGAGGCCCTGGCCGCCTGGGCCCTGGCGGTGTTCGCGCCGCCCCTCCTGCTCTACTCGTACCAGGTCTGGGTGGAGGTGCCGGCGGCGCTCCTCGCGGCGGCGGCCCTCGACCGCATCCTGAGCCTGGACGGGCAGAAGAGCTGGGGGAACAAGGAGTGGCTGGGGCTCGGCCTGCCCGTGCTGATGCTCCCCCTGGTGAAGATCCGCTTCATCCTGATCGCCGGCCCGCTGCTGGCTCTGGGGTGGTGGCACTCCGGGCGCCCGCGCCGGCCGATGCTGATCCTGGCCGCCCTCCTGGGAGCGGTGGCGGCGAGCATGCTCCTCTACAACCAGCTCGTCTACGCGAACCCGCTCAAGATCCACACCTGGCAGGAAGTCGATCCCCACAACTACGGCCCGGCCGCCTATCTCAAGGGCGGGCTCGGCCTGTTCTACGACGCCGGCTTCGGGCTCTTCGGCAGCGCGCCGGTCTGGCTCCTGCTCCTGCCGGCCGTCCTGCTGCTCCTGGTCCGGCGCAGCCGTCTCCTCCTCCATCTGGTCGCGCTGAGCGTGCCCTACCTGGTGATCGTGGCCCCGCGGGGAGAGTGGTATGGGGGCTGGTCGCCGCCGTTCCGCTACGCCCTGATCGCCCTGCCTCTGCTCGCCATCTCCCTGGTGCCGCTGCTCGCCCGCCGGGAGAGGCCCGGGGCCTGGGCGCTCCTGGCGGGGCTCGGGGCGCTCACCCTGATTCTGGCGCTGGTCTGGGTGGCGGTGCCGGGCTGGACCTACAACTTCGCGGACGGCCGGACGTACGCCCTCGACGCCCTGAGCGGACGGCTGGGTCTGGACCTCTCGCGTTTCTTTCCGAGCTCCATCCGCGCCCGCACGGCCACCTGGGCCTGGCCTCTGGTGTCGCTGGTCGCCGTGCCGCTCCTCTGGTGGCTGCCGGGGAGGCGCCCCGGGGTCCGCGGGGAGCGCCGCG
>DATFNZ010000141.1:0-9837 GCA_035266085.1 Thermoanaerobaculia bacterium | reverse complement strand
GACATCAAGAGCAAGAGCAACGCGCGCCAGATCGTCTTCCCGCGCCAGGTGGCGATGTACCTCTGCAAGAAGCTCACGGACCTCTCCTTCCCGGAGATCGGCAAACTTTTCAACGACAAGCACCACTCGACGGTCATGTACTCCGTCGAGATCGTGCAGAAGAAGCGCGACTCCGATCCCGACCTCGACCGCACGCTGCATGGCTTCGAGCAGCACTTCGCCTAGGCTTGCTTTTTGCATTTCCTCCAGATTGCTTCGCGGGCCTTGCGCCCGCTTGGGGGAAAGCTGTGGAGAGCGCTCCGGAAGCTCTGTGGAGCTTCTGCGGAAAATTTTCGGCCTTCCAGGGTTTTCCCCTGTCTCCTCAACCCGTCCACAGGTTCTGCACAGCCTGGGGAAGGAATCTAAAGTTCCGGCCTTGAGGAACTTAGGTACGCTTTCCTCGTTTCCACAGCGCCTAACTACTACTACGGCTATGCTATATTCAGGTGTCTTCTAGAAGAGAAGAGTGGGGGAAGAGTGAATGGAAATCCGCGTCACCCGTAGCGAGTTTCTGGGCGAGTTGGCCCCGATGCAGGGCATCGTCGAGCGTAAGACGACCATCCCGGTCCTGTCTCACCTGCTTCTGACGGCCCGCGAGGACAGGCTCCACCTGGCCGCGACCGACCTCGACGTCTCTCTCACCTCCTGGTGCGAGTCGGACATCAAGCGCGAGGGCGGCATCGCCGTGCAGGCCAAGAAGCTGATGGAGATCATCCGCTCGCTGACCGGCGAGGAGGTCCTGCTGGTCCAGGAGGAGCCGCGGGTGCTCACCATCCGGGCCGGCAAGTCGCGCTTCAAGATCCACGGCCTGTCGCCGGACGACTTCCCCACCCTCCCTTCGGTGGAAGAAGGCCGCCGCGTCGAGATCCCCTTTATGGACTTCCGGCGCATGGTCGCCAAGATCCTCTTCGCCGTCTCGGCCGAGGAGTCCCGCTTCCAGTTGAACGGCGCCCTGCTGAAGCTCAAGGACGGCTCGCTGGAGATGGTGGCCACGGACGGCCACCGCCTGGCCCTGGTCGAGGGCGGCCTCGAGGGCGCCGGCGGCGAGGACTCCGTGCTGGTGCCGCGCAAGGCCCTCCAGGAGCTCCAGCGCTTCGAGGGCGAGGGCAACCTGACGTACGGACGCGGCGAGCACCACCTCACCTTCGGCCTCGGCCGGCGCGAGCTGATCTGCCGCATCCTCGAGGGGACCTTCCCCGACTACGAGCGGGTGATCGCCAAGGACAACGACAAGAAGGTCCTGTTCAACCGCAAGAACCTGGTCGATGCCGTCCAGCGCGCCGCGCTGATGACCGGCGACCGTGCGCGCGCCGTGCGCCTCCAGTTCACTTCCGACCAGGTGGTGATCTCGGCCGTCAACTCAGACCTCGGCGAAGCCACCGAGGAGGTGGCCTGCGACTACGACGGGCCGGAGTTCCGGGTGGGGATCAACCCCGACTACCTGCGGGAGTTCCTCTCCGCGGTCGAGACGGAGAAGGTCCGGCTGGAGCTCAAGGACGAGAACACGCAGTGCGTCGGCTACCCTCACGAAGGGCCTGACACCCGCTATCTCTGCGTCATCATGCCGATGCGGATCTGAGGGCGTGCTCGCTCAGCTCGCCGTCCGAGACTTCCGGAACCTCGAACCCTTCTCCTGGCGGCCCGTCATGGGCTCGCATCTCCTGCTGGGCGGCAATGGCGCGGGCAAGACGAGCCTCCTGGAGGCCGTCTACGTCCTCGCCACCACCCGCAGCTTCCGGGCCGCCCAGATCGCCGATTGCGCGCGGCACGGGGCCGGCTCCTTCCACGTCCAGGGAGAGATCGAGACCGATCGCCGCTCCACCCTGGAAGCGGGATGGATGGACGGCCAGCGGATCCGCGCCCTCAACGGCAAGGTGACGCCGCTCGCCGAGCACCTCGCCGTGCTCCCCGTGGTCGCCTGGACGTCGGCGGCCGAGGCGGAGGTCCTGGTGGGCGCTCCCAAGGCCCGGCGGCGCTTCATGGACCGCGGCGTGGTCGGCATCCGGCCGCCAGCCCTGGAAGTCCTTGGCCGCTACCGTGAGGCACTGCGGCAGAAGCGGGGCCTCCTGCTCGGCGACGGCGCCGGCATCGAAATCTGGAACGAGATGCTGGCAGCCACCGCCGCGGACGTGATCGCCCAGCGCCACCGCTACGTCGAGCTGCTCAAGGTGCAGCTCGGCGGGGTGATCGAGGCCTCGGGCCTGGCCTTCCCGCCCATCGAGCTGCGCTACCGCCCCTCGCCGACGAACGGTCTGGAAGGCCAGGAGGTCATCGCCGAGGCTTTCGACCGGATCGCCGACCGCGAACGCCGCCGCCAGATGCCCCTCCTCGGGCCTCACCGGGACGAGCTCGAGATCCTCTGGGGCGGCCACGAGATCCGCCGCGTGGCTTCGGCGGGCGAGCGCAAGGCCCTCTCCCTGATGCTCCTCGCCGCTCATGGCAGGGTCATGGAAGAGGCCGGAAGGTCCCCTCTCTACCTTCTGGACGACCTGGACGCCGAGCTGGCGCCGCCGACCGTGGCCGCCGTCTGGGGGGTGTTTCGGGAGGCGGGCCAGCTCTTCGCGACTTCGAACCGTCCCCAGGTCTGGCTCACTCTGGAGGTCGGGACGATCTGGGAAATGGAGCGAGGCGAGCTGCGGCTCCTTTCGGAATAGCAACCCTTCCATTTCTGTTGAAACGAGTGCCGGAAATCGAGTCTAAGCTGTTGAATTTTCAGCGCTAACGAGGCTCGAAAAAAGGCTCGTTTCATGGTATAATTTGCACATCTTGGATCCCTTCCCTTCAGGGGGTCTTCAGCAAGTCCAAGGGAAAGAGTGGAGATCTCGCTTTGACGAATCCTGAGCCGACCTATACCGCTGATAACATTCAAGTTTTGAAGGGGCTCGAAGCCGTCCGCAAGCGCCCCGGCATGTACATCGGGGACACGGACGACGCCTCCGGCCTGCACCACATGGTCTTCGAGGTCGTCGACAACTCCGTCGACGAGGCGCAGGCCGGCTACTGCTCGCGCATCGACGTCACGATCCACGTCGACAACTCGGTGACGGTGACGGACAACGGCCGCGGCATCCCGGTGGACCTCCACAAGGAGGAGGGGCGCTCGGCGGCCGAGGTCATCATGACCGAGCTCCACTCGGGCGGTAAGTTCGACAAGAACTCCTACAAGGTCTCGGGCGGCCTCCACGGCGTCGGCGTGTCCGTCGTCAACGCCCTGTCGGAGACCATGGAGCTCAAGATCCGGCGCGACGGCAAGGTGTGGTTCCAGACCTACCACCGCGGTCTTCCGGCGGGGCCGATCCAGCCGGTCGGGGAGAGCGACGAGACGGGCACCACGATCCGCTTCTGGCCGGATTCCGAGATCTTCGCCATCCTCGAGTTCAACTACGAGACGCTGGCCCAGCGCCTGCGCGAGCAGTCCTTCCTCAACCGCGGCGTCCACATCCACATCCAGGACGAGCGCACGGACAAGGAAGCCGACTTCGCCTACGCGGGGGGCATCGCCTCGTTCGTCGAGCACCTGAACCGCAACAAGACGCCGCTCCACCCGCAGCCGATCTTCCTGCATGACATTCGGGACGATGGCACGGGACCGGAGGCGGTCGAGGTGGCCCTGCAGTGGAACGACGGCTACCAGGAGCTGATCTACGCCTTCACCAACACGATCAACAACCGGGACGGCGGCACCCACCTCGCCGGCTTCAAGGCGGCGCTCACCCGCGGCATCAACGCCTACGCGGCCGAGCACGGCCTGTCGAAGAACCTCAAGGAGAACCTGACGGGCGAGGACGTGCGCGAGGGCCTGACGGCCATCATCTCGGTCAAGATCAAGGATCCGAAGTTCTCCTCGCAGACCAAGGACAAGCTGGTCTCCTCGGACATCAAGGGCTGGGTCGAGCAGGTCGTCAACGAGCGTCTCCTGACCTACCTGGAGGAGAACCCGCGCGAGGCCCGGCGGATCGTCGAGAAGTGCGTCGAGGCGGCGCACGCCCGCGAGGCCGCCCGCAAGGCCCGGGACCTGACGCGCCGCAAGGGCGCCCTCGACGCCTCGAACCTCCCCGGCAAGCTGGCCGACTGCTCGGAGCGCAACCCCGAGTTCGCCGAGCTCTTCCTGGTCGAGGGCGATTCCGCCGGCGGCTCGGCCAAGCAGGGGCGCGACCGGAAGTTCCAGGCCATCCTGCCCCTCAAGGGCAAGATCCTGAACGTCGAGAAGGCGCGCTTCGACAAGATGCTGTCCTCGGACGAGATCAAGGTCATCATCACCGCGCTCGGCACCAGCATCGGCAAGGACGACTTCGACATCGCGAAGCTCCGCTACCACAAGCTGATCATCATGTGCGACGCGGACGTCGACGGCAGCCACATCCGGACGCTGATCCTGACCTTCTTCTATCGCCAGATGGGGGAGATCATCCGCCGCGGCCACCTCTACATCGCGCAGCCGCCGCTCTACAAGGTGTCGCACGGCAAGAGCGAAACCTATCTGAAGGACGACCGCGAGTATCAGTCCTACCTGGTGGACCGCATCAAGGATGCCTGGACGCTCGATATCGCGCACGGCGACGGCAATGGAAACGGAAATGGGAACGGCAGTGGCGACCGGCTGACCGGCGCCCGGCTCGCTCACTTCCTGGAGAAGATGGCCGGCTTCCGCCAGAACCTCGACAAGCTCGCCTCGCGGGGTTATCCGGCCGACGCGATCAAGCTCGTGCTCCGGAACGGCGTCAAGGATAAGACGTCCCTCATGGATCCGGAGAAGGTCGAGCAGATCGCCCGCTTGATCGAAGCCTCGGGTTTCCACGAGGTGGTGGTCGGAAACGACGAAGACCACGGCACGCTCTATGTCCGCTTCCTTTCGAAGCGTGACGGCGTGGAGCGCGAGATCCGCATCGACTGGAACCTGGTCACCAGCGCCGAGTTCCGCGCCATGGCGAACAATCAACTGGGCCTGGACGCCATCTCCGGCACCGGTTTCACCCTGATGAAGGGCGAGAACGTCACTTCGCACGACACCCTGGAGGAAGCGCTCGAAACCCTTTACGACGGCGCCAAGAAGGGTGTCTCGATCCAGCGCTACAAGGGCCTCGGCGAGATGAACCCGACGCAGCTCTGGGAAACCACCATGGATCCCACGAAGCGCCGCCTCCTCAGGGTGCACGTCGAGGACGACGTGGACGCCGACGCCATCTTTACCGTCCTCATGGGCGACGAGGTGGAGCCCCGGCGCGCGTTCATTCAGGCCAACGCGCTGGACGTGCGGAACCTGGATGTCTGATGCATGGGAAATTACGAAGAGATAATCGCACGAATCCTGGGTGGCCGGTCGGACGCCAATATCTCTTTCGATGAACTATGCAGTCTTCTCCGTCACCTTGGATTTGATGAGCGACAGAAGGGAAGTCATCACGTCTTCCGCCGCTCTGGAATCGAGGAACGGATTAACCTGCAGCGTGATGGTAGGCATGCCAAGGTCTATCAGGTTCGACAAGTCAGAGCTGTGATCCTTCGCTATCGCCTTGGAGGTGAGAGCTGATGTATCGTTACGAAGTTATCATCTACTGGAGCGACGAGGATCAGGTTTTTGTGGCTGAAGTTCCCGAGTTGCCGGGGTGTGCCACTCACGGTGATTCACCCGATTCTGCATTGGCTGAGGCTCAAGAGGCGATCGCTCTCTGGCTGGACACGGCCCAGGAGTTTGGTGATCCCATTCCCTCACCCAAGGGCCGTCGCCTACGGTATGCATAGCTCAAGAAAAGGTTGACCATAAATATGAGCGATAACAACGACGAGATCCTCCCCTTCGAGCAGCCGATCGCCGTCGGTATCGAAGATGAGATGAAGCGCAGCTATCTCGATTACGCCATGAGCGTGATCATCGGCCGCGCGCTGCCGGACGTGCGCGACGGCTTGAAGCCGGTGCACCGGCGCGTGCTGTATGGCATGTGGGAGAGCGGCAACCGCTCGGACCGGCCGTACAAGAAGTCGGCTCGCATCGTCGGCGACGTCATGGGTAAATATCACCCGCACGGCGACTCGGCGATCTACGACACGGTGGTGCGCATGGCCCAGGACTTCGCCATGCGCTATCCACTGGTCGACGGCCAGGGCAACTTCGGCTCTATCGACGGCGACAACCCGGCGGCCATGCGATACACCGAGGTGCGTCTGACCAAGCTCGCCGAGGAGATGATCCGCGACGACATCGACAAGGAGACGGTGGACTGGGGCCCGAACTACGACGGCTCGGAAACGGAGCCGCTGGTGCTGCCGGCGCGCGTCCCCAACCTCCTGGTCAACGGCGCCTCAGGCATCGCGGTCGGCATGGCGACGAACATCCCGCCGCACAACCTGCGCGAGGTGATCGACGCCTTGATGATGCTGATCGAAAATCCGGAAGTCACGATCCGGGAACTGATGACCGTGATCCCCGGGCCGGACTTTCCGACCGCCGGCTTCATCCACGGCCTGGAAGGCATCCGCTCGGCCTACACGACGGGTCGGGGCATCATCCAGCTCCGGGCGCGGGCAGGGATCGAGACGAACCCGAAGACCGAGCGGCAGACGATTGTCATCACCGAGATCCCCTATCAGGTTAACAAGGCGCGGATGATCGAGCGCATCGCCGAGCTGATCCGCGAAAAGAAGATCGAAGGGGTTTCGGACCTGCGCGACGAGTCGGACCGCGAGGGCATCCGCGTGGTGATCGAAGTGAAGCGCGACGCGGTGGGGGAGATCCTCCTCAACTCGCTTTACAAGATGACCCAGATGCAGACCACCTTCGGCATCATCCTGCTGGCGATCGTCGACAACCAGCCGAAGGTGATGACGCTGAAAGAGCTGCTCCACCACTTCCTGAACCATAGGAAAACGGTGATCATCCGCCGCACCCGCTACGACCTGCGCAAGGCGGAGGAGCGGGCCCATATTCTGGAAGGCCTCCTGAAGGCCCTCGATCACCTGGACGAAGTGATCGCGACGATCCGCGCCAGCCAGACGCCTCCCGAGGCGAAGGCCAACCTGATGTCGCGCTTCGCGCTCTCCGACGTTCAGTCGCAGGCGATCCTCGACATGCGGCTGCAGCGCCTGACCGGCCTGGAGCGCGAGAAGATCGTCAACGAGTACAAGGAGCTGATGGTGCTCATCGAGCGCCTGAGGGCGATCCTCGGCTCGGACCAACTGGTGCTGGAGGAGATCAAGAGCGAGCTGGCCGAGCTCAGGGATTCCTACGGCGACAAGCGGCGCACCGAGATCATCCCCGAGACGCACGACATCTCGATCGAGGACATGATCGCGGACGAGCCGATGGTGATCACCGTCACCCAGTCGGGCTACATCAAGCGCTCGCCGCTGTCGCTCTACCGGGCGCAGGCGCGGGGCGGCAAGGGCCGGACGGGCATGGTGACCAAGGACGACGACTTCGTCGAGCACCTCTACGTCGCCACCGCCCACAGCTACATCCTGGTGTTCACCGAGAGCGGCCGGGTGCACTGGCTGAAGGTGCACGAGATCCCGGAGACGGGGCCGGCGGCGAAGGGCAAGGCGATCGTCAACCTGCTCAACCTGGAGCCGACCGAGCGGCTGGCGACGACGGTGGCCGTGCGCGAGTTCCGCGACGACCGCTATCTCGTCTTCGCCACCCAGAACGGCACGGTGAAGAAGACCGCGCTCTCCGCCTACGCCAACCCGCGGGTGGGCGGCATCATCGGCATCTACGTCGACGCCGAGCTGGGCGACCGGCTGCTGGCCGTGCGCGAGACGGACGGCCAGAAGGACATCCTCTTCGCGACGGCGAAAGGCTTCTCCATCCGCTTCCCCGAGAGCGACGTCCGCTCCATGGGCCGGGCCACCTATGGCGTCAAGGGCATCGAGCTCCGGCCGGGCGACCGGGTGGTCGCCATGGAGGAGCTCGATCCGCAGGGCCAGGTGCTCACCGTGACGGAGCGGGGCTACGGCAAGCGGACGCCCGTCGAGTACTACCGGCTCCAGGGCCGCGGCGGCCTCGGCATCATCAACCTCAAGGTGACGCCGAAGACGGGCGAGGTCGTGGGGGTCCGGTACGTCACTCCGGACGAGGGGCTGATGATCATCACTCAGGAGGGAATGATCATCCGGCTGAACGTCTCCGGCGTGCGCGAGGTCGGCCGCTCGGCCCAGGGGGTCAAGCTGATGAACCTCGACGCCGAGGATTGCATCGTGGCGGTCGCCAAGCTCGCCGAGAAGGACGAGGAGACGGAGATCGAGCTCGCGCACGCCGCGGATGGCGCCATGCCGGCCGAGTTGGAGCTGGAAGCGTCCGACGCCGACGAGATCGACGAGCTGGCGGTCCTGGACGAAGCGGACTTCGAGGAGGACGCCGAAGACGGCGAGGATGAGGACGGCGGCCCGGACGAGACGGTACACTAGGGTCTTAACGGAGCGCGGAGGGCCCAAGTCATGCAGTTCTTTCTCGATACCGCCGAAATCCAGGAAATCCAGACCGGCCTCGACTGGGGCATGGTCGACGGCATCACCACCAACCCGTCGCTCATCGCCAAGTCGGGCCGGCCGTATCTCGCGACCGTGCAGGAGATCGCCAGGCTGGTGCCCGGACCGGTCTCCGGCGAGGTGCTGGCGACGGAGTATGAAGAGATCCTCACCCAGGGCCGGCGCCTCGCGGGCCTCGCCGAAAACGTGGTGGTGAAGGTGCCGCTCACGCCGGCCGGCCTGCGGGCCGTCGCGACCTTCAAGAAGGAGGGCATCCGCACCAACGTGACCCTCTGCTTCTCGGCCACCCAGGCGCTGCTCGCCGCCAAGGCCGGGGCCGCCTACATCTCGCCGTTCGTCGGCCGGCTGGACGACATCGCCGAGGACGGCATGGAGCTGATCGAGCGGGTGGTGACGATCTACCGGAACTACGGCTTCGACACCCAGGTGCTGGTCGCCTCGGTGCGGCATCCGGTCCATATCGTTCAGTCGGCGATGCTCGGGGCCGACGTTGCCACGATCCCCTTCAAGGTTCTGGAGCAGCTCTACAAGCATCCCCTGACCGACATCGGGCTGGACCGCTTCACGGCCGACTGGAAGAAGACGGGCAAGAATTTCGAAGAGTCGTAGGCCTTCTTGGAACCCGCATCTCCCATCATCCCCTTGGCGCCGGGCCGGCTATATCGCTTCGCTTGGAGCCTGTACCTGTTCATGGCCCTGGCCGGGATCCTTTGGATCGGCGTTCGGCAAGGCCGGATCCCCCTCTCCCTGTTCGTCGATCCGGACCGGTGGTGGCTCGACCTGGGCCTGGGCCTGGGCGCCGGGCTGCTCCTCCTGGCCCTCTGGTGGGGCGCCGAGCGCGTCTTCCCACTGGCGAGGGATCTGGAGGCGCGCCTCGCGGGCCTGCTCGGGGCCATCACCGTCTCGGAGGCGATCGGGCTCGCCCTGCTCTCCGGCTTCGCCGAGGAGCTGTTCTTCCGCGGCGCCGTGCAGGGGACTCTCGGCTGGGCGGGGGCCACGGTCCTGTTCGGCCTGCTGCACAGCGGGCCGGGCAAGGCGTTCCGGCTGTGGACGCTGTTCGCCCTGCTGGCCGGGCTGATCCTGGGCGGCCTCATGGTCTGGCGGGGGAACCTGCTGGGGCCGTTCGTGGGGCACTTCCTGGTGAACGCCGTCAACCTCCGGCGCCTCGCCAGCCGGGTGGAGGACTCTGCTAGACTGCGCGAGGGCGAAGCCCCGACCGAAAAGGAGATTTAACGGGATGGGAAGCGACTCGCGAGACGTGCTCGCGCGCATCGACGCGGACAAGGAAAGCTATCTCGAGGAGCTGAAGGACTACAT
>DATFNZ010000140.1:0-12519 GCA_035266085.1 Thermoanaerobaculia bacterium | reverse complement strand
CACCTGGGCGGGTACGCGGTTCATTGCCGTGGTTAGCAATCTGATCTTCACCAGTCCCGACGGCATCAACTGGACCCAGGAAAGCAGCGGAGGCCTGAGCAGTATCAATGACGTTGCATGGAATGGCGGAATTGCCGTCGCCGCCGGAAGCAATAGCGTGCTCTGGCGCAGCCAGTGCCAGGACGTCTCCCGAGTACCTCAGGCGAATTTTAGTTGGACACCCGTCAACCCGAACGCTGGTCAGGGTGTACAGTTTGCGAACACTTCGACGGGCGCTACATCCTCCTGGACTTGGGACTTCAATGCTGATGGGATCACCGATTCCACAGCTAAGGACCCGGTCCATACATTCTCTACCTTGGGACCCCATCAAGTTAGTCTGCGCGCGACGAACGCTTACGGTGTCCACCAGGCTGTAAAGATTGTCCCGGTTGGCGGCACTCCGGGCAGTGTTCCCCTCATCACCAGCGTGCAACGCGAGTATGCAGGGTTCTTCCTTCAGGGTAACCAGACCAGCAACCGATTCAGCGTGAGTGTCAACTGGAACGGCAGCCCAGGCACGGTAAGCTTCTCCATCAACGGCGGAGCGGCCAGCGTCGAGCCCGGAACTTCCGGAGGGGCTTCGCACGTGTTCAATCTTGGAGGCTTCCCAGCCCGGTTCCCACCTTCAACCATCACGATCAAGGCCAGAAACGGCGCGGGTATAGAGGGACCGGCTTGGACCGAGCAGGTCTTCCTCTTCCCTCATCCAACCTGGCTCGAGGAGGCTCTGCTGCTCGGGGACGGCGATATCGAAATCCGGGTCGGCGGAGGAGAGATCCGGACGACGATCGGTTTCGAGTTCCCGAAGCCGCATCTCCAGGGCATCGTTCACATTCCGGACTTCGTTCCTTACATCGGTGGAGACCTGGGCTTCGAAGAAACATTCGCGGAGATTGAAGGAGAGATCTCAAGCACCGGTACGGGCCGTCTGAGTGTTTCCGGACAAGCGGGTTTCGTCGCTCTCGGCCAGCCGCCGATTCAAGGTTCCGTTCGTGGCAGTGGCCAGTTCCGGCTCCTTCCTCCTGAAGGTCTGAATCTCATCGGGGCCTCTTTCGCTATAGGCCTGAGCGGGACGATCCACAAGGAGGTTGGTGTTGTCGAAGCAATCCCTCTGCTCGCCTCGGTTGCCGATCTGCCTGTCATCAGTTGGTTCAACGAGAGGGCCAAGCTCGCGGGAGAGATCTCCCCCTCTCTCGAGCTAGCTGCCAGCTTCTCTCAAGAGAACGGGGAACTCGAGTTCCAGGAAGCGACCGGGACCCTGGGGTTGGATTTGCGCGGCACCCTGAATGTCAACGTGATCCCTCGCCTTACGGCGAGCGGCTGGGTTTCTGGCGGAGGAAGCGCCCTCGTGGGAGTTCCGGAACCCTTCCTGCGCGAGTTGCAAGCCAACGTTGAAGCGGGGGTCGAGCTAAATTTCGATTACTTCTTCAGCACCTGGGAAGGCCGGTTCCGCTGCCGTGCAGCGTGCACATGGACGCACGGAGGCAACGTGGACTGCCCAAGAGATTGCAATGCGGCGAGCCTCGCGGCCCCACTTGATTCTAACCAAGGCTCGGTCTCTTTGATTGACCTCGACTACGGCCGGTTCGGCCGGTATTCGGAGCTCACAAACGTGCGTCTATCCAAGGTCAACCGCTCGATCGTTCCCGTTACGGTCGACCAGTTGACGATCGTCAACAACGTCTTCCCGGGATCTTCACCCCAACGGATCGAGGTGGCCGGAGGCGAGCTCCTGATCTGGGAATATCAAGACCCTGATGAACCAATCCTACAGTCCACGGAGATCGCTTGGTCTTTCGGGGATGGAAACAGCTGGACCACGCCGACACCCGTGGTCGACGACACTCGGGCCGAGCTCTCACCTGTGGCGGGAAGAGACGCCACAGGAAAAGTGGTTGCGGCTTGGCTGCGAATCAAGGACTCCGCTTTCTCCACCTCCATTGATGATATTGACGACCTACCTCTCTTCTATAAGCGTCTGGAAGTTGTAACTGCGGTGTTCGATCCCGTATCCCACACGTGGGGACCAGTGTCCCAACTCACTGACAACACAGAGTTGGACACCGACCTCCGTATCTCGTCTGACCATGAGGGGAACATCCTTTTGACGTGGCTCGGCAATCCAGAAGGAGAGTTCCTCTCCACGGCTGCCAGCGCATCAACCCTCTTCTACAGTGTCTGGAACAGTTCGACAGAAGCATGGAGCGGGCCCGCTCCTGTTGCTACGGGGTTGATCGGGGTCTCTGCACACACTGGTGCCATTGACGGTTCTCAGGCCTTTATCCTCACTTCCCGGGATCCCAACCTTACTGTCTCGGGGGATGGAGTGCTGGATCTCTACACTTGGAACGGCTCGTCCTGGAGCGGCAGATCGACCTTCGCCGCCGGAGGTGTGGAGAACCGGATTCCAGTGGGTGTGTACGACGCGACGGGCGAGGGGCATGCCGTCTGGTTGCGTGGTGACGATCTCGTGATCGCTAATCTCAGCGATCCCACTCCCCGCCCTGTCCGGACGGGCAGCGGCTCGATGGCGTTCTATGGGATGCAGTTCTTCACCAATCCCCAGGGTAACCTGACTCTGGTCTGGCAGGAGATGGCGGACAATCAGCCGGCCAATATCTTCGCCAGAATCTTCGATCCGGCGTCAAGCACCTGGAGCGACGACCGCCGCCTGACCGCCGAGGAGGAGGTCAAGCACCACGACCTCTCAGGCTTCTACGGTGCTGATGGCATCCTGAGAGCCGTTTATTTGGCGACACAGGTTGAACGCATCACCCGCGAAGTGGATCTCGAAGGACAGACGTACACGCTGACGAACCTCCCACAGGACGGGCGAACGGACCTTCGGCTGCTGGATCATTCGCTGATCGTGGATCTTGCCGTGGTGGACACGGATCTGGTAGTTACGCCTGCTTCACCGGAGCCTGGGGAGCAGGTCACCGCAGTGGTCACTGTGCACAATGCTGGAGATTTCACGGTGGGTTCTTTTGATGTGAGCCTTTTCATCGGAGCCCCCGACGACGGGGGCGTTGTCATGGGCCAGGCACGGATCGCCGGTCCCTTCCCAGCGGGAGACCGGATTCCGTTGACGATCACGTTTGCCTACCCTGCAACCGGGGGCGACATCGTCGCTCTGCTCGACTCGGGTAATGAAGTTACCGAGTTGACGGATGCCAACAACCTTGCCACATACTACTTGGAGAACGGTGCGCCCCGGCCTACCGTCCTCGCCAGCGTGACAAGTGGAGTTCGGCCGCTCACCGTCGAATTCGACGCTTCCGCCAGCTACGATCCCAACGGCGATTCCATGCGCTTCGTCTGGAGCTTCGGAGACGGGAGCTCTGGGGCCGAGTCGGCATTGGTCTCTCATACTTTCGAGCGTGCAGGATTTTTCCCTGTCACCCTGGCGGTGACCGACTCCAAAGGTGCAGTGGGCACCGCGATTGTCGTAATCACGGTTGGGGACGTGCCCCCCATCTCCCCCACAGGTATGCAGGCGGCAGCCATCTCTCCGACGGAAATCCGGCTGACCTGGGGAGATCCCTCAGATAACGAGGACGGCTTCCGACTATTTCGTTCGACGGAAAACGGAGTCTTCGTTCAACTCACCGAGACAGGTCCGGGTGTTACCACCTACCTGGATACCGGGCTGGTCGCAGATACCAACTACGCCTATCAGGTCGAAGCTTTCAACGAGGCCGGCGCAAGCGCCAGAAGCAACACTGCTTCCGCGCGCACTCCTCACGGAACTTGCGCCGCCGCCAGCACTCTCTCTTGCAACAACACTCACACTTGGAACAACAGCGGAGCCGGGAGCACGAATGCGATCCAAAGCTATGGCTGTCTGTCAGGGCTATACTCCGGCCCGGAATATACCTATAGCTTCAATGCACCGGAGAACACACACGTTCAACTTACACTCAGCGGCCTGTCAGCAGACCTCGACGCGATCGTACTCCGGGACCTTGGGAATGGATGCAGCTCCGATAATTGCTTTGCTCACAGGATCAATCGTGGTAACGCGAACGAGGAGGTGAGGTTCGGGGCAATTGGCGGCCACAGCTATCAAGTGGTAGTGGACGGCCTCAACGGCGCGTTCAGTAACTACACGATCCAACTAACCTGCGACGGCCCGACGTTCGCGGACGTGCCAAGCGAAAACCCTTTCTTCCACTGGATCAATGCATTGTATAACGCAGGTGTTACTGGTGGCTGCAGTGCTTCCCCACGGCTCTACTGTCCGACCGGCCAGGTTACCAGGGGCGAAATGGCTATTTTTATTGAGCGAGGCCTAAAAAATCGTTACTTTGTTCCGAGTGCAGCAACGGGGATCTTCACCGACGTCCCTGTCTCTGATTGGCAAGCACCTTGGATCGAGCAGCTCTACAGAGACGGGATTACCGCAGGGTGCAACCCCATCCCGCTCCAATACTGCCCATCACGCAACGTGACACGCGCCGAGATGGCCGTATTCCTGCTGCGGGCTCGGCACGGACCGTCATACACACCTCCTCCAGTTACAGGGATCTTTGAGGACGTGCCAGAAAATCATCCGCTTGCCCGCTGGATTGAGCAGCTCTATCGCGAAAACATTACGAGCGGTTGCTCTTCAAGCCCTCTCCGATTCTGCCCCAACGACAACGTCACTCGGGAGTCTATGGCGGTATTCCTCGTGCGAACCTTCAACTTGCCCTTACCCTAGCCGGTTGGGTCTAGGTCCTTCAGTGCCAGAGCGGCTCGACCGCAACCGGACTCGAGCCGCTGGTGAAGGTCTGCGGCGCCACCCCCTGCCTGCATCTACTACTTCACCCCCACCTGCTGCCCATTCCCCGGCGCCGTCACGAACTTGACCGGCTTCCGGGGCTTCAGCCCCGCCTCCCGCTGCCAGCCGGCCATCTCTTCGAAGGACCAGGTTCCGGACTGGCTGGTGAGGGCGAAATAGAGGTCGAGGAGGGCGCCGATCTGGCCGGCGTCGTTCGGGGTGGCGGGACGGTAGAGCTCCTGGAGGACGAAGACTCCTCCCGGACGCAGGGCCCGCGCGGCCCTCTTCGCCAGCTCGCGGTTGGTGGCGTCGTCAAAGTGGTGGACGAGGTTGGCGATGAGGATGACGTCCCAGGCTTCGGTGCCGAGATCGTCGGTCAGGACGTTGCCGGGACGGTGGACGATGCGGTCGCCCATCCCTTCCTGGGCCAGGAGGGGCGCCGCGTGCTCGACGGCCTCGGGGAGGTCCAGGATCACCGAGCGCAGGCCGGGGTGCCGGCGGCAGATGGCCGCCGAGAGCAGGCCGTGCGAGCCGCCGACGTCCAGCAGATCCTTCGCTCCCTTCGGCACCGGAGTCCGCCGGCCCACCTCCGGCGCCCAGGTCGAGGCCGCGGAGCGCATCCCACGCTGGTAGGTCTTCCACTCCTCCGGGGCCATGGTGCCATGGATGTCCAAGGGCCTGCCCGTGCGCACAAAGTCGCCGACGTGCCCGACGAAGTCCCACTCGAGGAGTTGGAACAGCATCTTGTCGTGGAGAGGCCGTGAGGCGCTCGGGAGCAGCCACTTGCGGACCATCGGGGTCAGCTCGTAGCGGCCGCCGGCGAAGCGGAGGTACTCGCAGCCGGTCAGGGCGTTCAGCAGCTTGGCCATGGCCCGCGGCTGGCCGCCGCAGCGCGCAGCGACCTCCCCGGCCGTGAGCGGCCCGTCTCCCAGAGCCTCGTAGACGCCCAGCCGGCTCCCCTCCATCACCGCTCGCGCCATCAGCATGGCGATCTGGGTGTCCAGCAGCGGCCGCGGCAGGATGCCGAGCGCTGCCACGACCATCTCGATGGGATTCTCGGGTACCGCTCCCAGTTTCATGAACCAAATCCTCCAATCCGCCCCGGAATCTCAGGCTTCAGCGGACATTTCTCAGGCTTCGAGCTTCGGCAGCCGATTCTGCCAGCTCAACTATGAGAATTGACAGCCCAGAGAGTGGCGTCGAAGTAGCGGAGACTTGCGCTGAAGTCATCGGAAGGCATAAATTGCCCCGTCCCCCCGGGGCACCCTATACTAGGTCCATGGCCGAACCCGCGAGAAGAGCGCCCACCCCAGATATCGAGGCAGATATCGAAGATGGCCCCGAGCGGCTGGACGACGAGTCCGGCCCCTGGGTCCACCGCTGGGTGGCCTTGCCGAACGGGGGTTTCGAGCTCCGGGAGTTTCCCTTGACACCGGAGTATTTTCTCGATCCCCAGATCGGAGACCAGATGGTCCAGGGTTCCCTGCACGGCGAGACCATTCGCCTGCTGTGCGGTTTGATCGAGCGGTCCTTCACCTCTCGGGACGACGTCTTCATCGCTTCCGACGTGAAGATGCTGTGGAAGGACCGCGACAGACGGCGCCCCGTTCCGGACGTCATGGTCGTCCGAGGCATCCGGGATCCCAAGCGAGACCGCGAGAGCTTCGACGTCGGCAAGGAGGGTGTCCGGCCCTGTCTGGTGATCGAGGTGGTGTCGCCCAAAAGGGCTGATCTCCGCCGCACGGACAAGGTGGACAAGGTGGAGCTCTATGCCAAGGAGGGGATCACGGAGTACCTCGTCCTCGATCCTCCCCGGCCCAAAATGAACCCTGGTTTCCAGTGGACCGGCTACCGTCTCGACGAGGACGGCCAGGATCGCAAGTATCGCCGGATCGAGCCCGACGCCGAGGGCCGCATTCTCTCGGAGACCACCGGGCTCAAGTTCGGCACCTCCCCGGACGGCCAGCAGGTCTTCGTATTCGAGGCCGCCACGGGCGAGCGGCTGTTGACGCCCGCCGAGATCCAGACGGAGAACGAGCGCCTCCGGGAAGAGATCGCCCGCCTCAAGAGCTCACCCCGGCCGGCGGATTGACTTCTCCCGCAGACGCTTCAGATTCTCCCGGTACAGCGCGTTGTCCGGCTGCAGGGCAAGCGCTTTTTCGAGGGCGGCGATGGCGGCGGGGTAATCCTTCATCAGGTAGGCCACGTTCGAGCGGTACTGATAGATCAGCGGATAGCGTGGCGCCAGGCGGGCCGCGGCGTCGAGGTCGGCCAAGGCGCGGGGGTAGTCGCCCCGGCGGGCGGCCTGGCTGGCGTGCTCGGCGAGCGCGAAAGCCTGTTGCTCCTCGGCGGTCCTCGGGCCATCCACCTCGGCGCTGCCGGTGAGGCGCAGGAGGGCCTGCCGCGAGGGCTCAAAAGCGGGGGCGTAGCGCAGGGCGGCGCGGTACTCCTCGATCGCCTTCTCTTTCTGACCCTCGCGCTCGTGGATCACCGCCAGGTTGTGGTGCCCCTCGGCGTTGAGCGGATCGATCTCGAGGCCCCTCTCCAATTGCTCACGGGCCTCCGGGTAGCGTCCCAACGAGCCCAGGACCCCGGCGTAGCTGGTGCGCAGGCCGGCGTCGTCCGGCTCGGCGGCCACGAGCTGCCGGTACTGGGCCGCGGCCTCCTCCAGCCGGCCCTCCCGGTAGTAGACGGCGGCGAGGTTCCGGTCCCCCTTGGGGGAACGGGCGTCGAGGTAGCCCAGGCTGCGGAGGTGCTCCATTATTGCCTGGTCAGATGCCTGGTCAGACGCTTGATCACCAGGCGCCTCCGCCCGGGCGGCCCTCTTCTCTCCCCCGTCCTTCTTCTCATAGGTGGCGATCCGCTCGGGCTCCTTGATCGTCAGCGCCTCGGCGAGCACGCGGCCATGCATGTCCCGGCCCGGCGGCAGGCCGGCGAGGGCGAGGAGCGTCGGCGCCACGTCGAGGATGCCGGCCCGGTCGAAGGCCGCCCCCGGCTTCACCCCGGCCCCATAGAGGTAGAGGATGCCCTCCAGCCGGTGGGAACGCTCGGAGACCCGCCGCAGGTCGCGGGTCATGCTGGGATCGTCGGGCAGGGCCCCCAGCTCGAAGCCGTGGTCGGAGAGGACGGCCAGGGTGGTGCTGCCATCCATCTGCTGCAGGAAATCGCCCACGATGCCGTCGGCGAGGACGTACATCGCCTCGACGGCGCGGCCGTAGCGGCGCTGCTGCCCGGCCAGCTCGCCCGCCAGGCCCTGGGCTCGGAAGAGATGGCCGAAGAGGTGGGAGACCGTGTCCGTGCCCTCGACGTAGACCATCTCGAGGCCGGGCCGGTCCTCCTGCCAGAGCTTCAGCCCGATGTCCCGGTAGCTCTGGGCGGTGGCCAGGGCCCAGCGGAAGTGGCCCAGCTCGTCGTCGAACTCGAAGGGCCGGGCGAGGTCCTCGGGGGGCACGTCGACGAACGGCGCGAGGTCCGCGGGACCGAGGTCCGCGGGCCGGCGCAGCAGCGGCGCGATCTCCTTCTCGAGCTCCGGCGGATGGGTGACGGCCTCCCCGCCGCCGCCGGCGAAGCCGCCCGGGAAGAGGAAGTGGTAGGCGGCGTGGTCGCTGACGATCGAGCCGCGGACGTCCTCGGGCGGCCAGGTGGCCCACCAGCCCACCACGGCGACGCTCCTCCCCGCTCCGGAGAAGATGTTCCACAGCGCCTTGACGTGCCGCAGGCGGCTGGTGACGGGCAGCTCCTCGCCCGTCCGGGGATTGACCGCCACGAAGTGCCCGATGCCGTGCCGGTCCGGCGTCTTGCCGGTGGCGATGGTGGTCCAGACCACGGGGCTGAGCAGCGGCCTTTGGCTCAGGAGGGGTCCATAGGCCCCCTCGCGCTTCAGCCGCGCGAAATTGGGCAGCTTGCCTTCGGAGATCAGGAGGTCGACCGTCTCGGGATCGACGCCGTCGAGGGCCAGCACGAGAATGCGCCGGGGACCGGAATCGCGCGCGCAGCCGGCGAGCAGGAGGAGCAGAAGGATGGCGATGCGCCGGGCGGGCATGGGCGAGACGCTAGGCGCGCGGGCGAAGCCTGTCAAGGATCGAGGGCGGAGTTTCGGAGGGAATGACGCATATAAGGACAATGACGTGCACAGCCTTCCCGGGAATCTTCTATGCTGATATGCTGTTCCAACATGACAACAAGAAAACGTGTCCTCCTCCTTGGTGGTCTCGTACTCCTGGCGGCCCTGCTCCCCTCCGTCTCGGCGGGCCAGCCGGCGCCGCTCACGCCTGAAATCCAGGTCAGCGGCGCCCCGTCCACCTCCCAGTACCTGCCGTCGGTGGCGGCCGAGCCCGACGGCGGCTTCGTGGTGGCGTGGCTCGAAGGATCGAACCCGAGCGAGCGGACCATCCGCGCCCGGCGTTTTACGGCTTCCGGGGCGGCCGCGACCGAGATCCTGCGGGTGAGCCAGACAGCCCTGCCCGACCTGTTCGAGGGCCCCGCGGTCGCGGTCCACGCCGCCTCCGGGAGATTCCTGGTGGTCTGGGGGGCCGTGGAGGCCGTGCTCGGGCGGGTGTTCGACGCCTCCGGAGCTCCGCTGACGGGCGAGATCGAGATCCACCGCTACCCGCAGAGGGGCCTCTTCTTCCCTTCGGTGACGGCGTCTCCGGACGGCTTCGTGGTGGCCTGGATGATGGCCTCCTCGGTAAGCGGCAGCAGCGCCATCTTCGCCCACCGGTACGACTCCGCGGGGGCGCCCCTCGGATCCGAGCTGCGGGTGGACGCGGGGACCGTGAGCTTCGCCCAGAAGCCGATGGTCGCCGCGGATTCGACGGGCGGTTTCGTGGTGGTCTGGGAACAGGGCAGCCTCCAGACCCGCGTCGCCGGCCGGCTCTTCGACCCGGCCGGGATGCCTCGGACCGGCGAGCTCCAACTCGGCGAGCCCGTGGACGTCCAGGCGCAAAATCCGTCCGTTGCCGTCGCTCCCGACGGCGGCTTCTTCGTGATCTGGGAGCGGAGCCGGCGGGTGACCGACATCGTCGGCCGGCTCTTCGGAGCGGACGGCGCCCCGCGCGGCCCCGCGGCGCGGCTGAACGAAACGCGGTCGTCGGTGAGGCTGCAGCCCCGGGTCGCGGCGGACCCGGGAGGCGGGTACTTCGCCGTCTGGTCCCAGCTCGGCGCTCTCGTCGCCTCCCGGGGCCGGCGGATCGACGCGGCCGGCCAGCCGCGGGGACCCCAGTTCCAGCTCGGCCATCAGCAGTCCGGGTTCCCCTCGGGAGTCACGGCGGCCTTCTCCGCCGCCGGGGAGCTCGTGGCGGCCTGGCACGGCTTGCTCAGCACGGGTCCGAGCGGCGTCATTGCCCAGCGCTTCCGCTTCTCCGGCTTCGCCGGCGGCGACCCGTGCGTGGTCTCGGGAAGCCGCCTCGCCTGCGACACGCTGCGCGCGGGAGGGCCGGCGCTCGAGATCCCCCTCGATGTGCTGCCGGGGGATGGGATTCTGCTGGGCAACCTCAACGGCGATCTCCAGGACGATCCCTGCTTCTACCGCGCCGGCACCTTCTCCTGCGACCTCGACCACGACGGCACGGGGGAGGTGCACCTGAGCTTCGCCGGCGCGCCGGGAGACGTCCCCCTCCTGGGCGACCTCAACGGCGACGGGCTGGACGACCCCTGCGTGCGCCGGGTGCGGCGTTTCGCCTGCGACACGGCGCACAACGGCGGCAAGGCCGAGGTGCAGGTGATTTTCGGCCTCAAGGGGGATCTGCCCCTGCTCGGCGACGTGGACGGCGACGGCGACGACGACCCGTGCCTCTACCGGGCCGGCCGGTTCCTCTGCGACACGGCCCACGACGGCGGCGGCGCCGAGGTGGCGGTGGCGTTCGGGCTGGCGGGCGACACGCCCCTCCTGGGCGACATGGATGGCGACGGCAGGGAGGACTTCTGCGTCTTCCGCGGCGGCCGGTTCCTCTGCGATACGGCCCACGACGGCGGCGGCGCCGAAGTGGAGATCCTCTTCGGCGAGCCCGGGGCGGTACCCCTGTTGGGCAATGTGGACGGCTACTAGGGAGCTCCGATGACGATCAGAACGATCAGAACGGCGAGAGCGGCGTCAACCTTCGTAATGGCGGCCCTCCTGGGCCTCGGAGCGCTGCCCGCCGGGGCGCGCGACCTCTCCGGCGAGTTCTCGGTGAGCCCGGCCGCGCCGGGCGACGGCTATCTCCCGGCGGCGGCCATGGATGCCCGGGGCGAGGTGATCGTGGCGTGGGCGCAGGGAGGCGACGGCATCCTCGCCAGGCGTTTCGGCCGCGACGGCACCCCGCGGGGAGACGGCTTCCAGGTAGGCGAGCAGGGCCGCTCCTATCTCGGCCCTATCGAAGCGGCCCTGGATACCCAGGGCTTCTCCGTGGTCTGGGGCGAGTCGAGCAATCACTCGGGCTCGGCATCGTTCCTGCGCCGCTTCGGTCCGGCGGGCGGGCCGCTCACGGGTGCCATCAGCCTCAGCGCCGACTTCAGTGTCGGATCTCCTTCCGTCGGCACGGACGGACGAGGCAACTCCGTCGCCGTGTGGCCAAACCAGACGGGCAGGGTCCTCGGCAGGCGCTTCGACGCCCAGGGCCGCCCGGCCGGGCCGGCCTTCGAGGTGACGCCAGGCCCCTCCTTCAATGTAAAGGTGGCGGTGGCCGGCAATGGGAGCTTCGTGGCCGTCTGGATGGACGCGCGAGGGGGAGGGGGAGGGGCCTATGGACGGCGCTTCGACGCCGCCGCGAAGCCCCTGGGCTCCGTCTTCCTGGTGGCGGCGACGGCTTCGAACATCGCTCTCGCCGGCAACGCCCAAGGCGCCTTCGCCGCGTCCTGGACCTCGAGCCGCGGCATTCAGGCCCGGGCTTCCGGACCCGCGGGCCTCCGCAACGCCGTGCTCGTCACCTCCCAGAAGCCAGCGTCCCGGAGCTCGATCGCGATGGACGCGGCAGGCCGGTTCCTCGTGACGTGGACCTGCTGCCAGGACATCCGGCCCGCCACCACCTTCGGACGCTTCTTCAACGCTTCGGGAGCGCCGCTGGACCGCTCGTTCCCCATCAGTCTCCGGAATGGCACCATGGACACCCAGCCGAGCGCCGCAGCGGGGCCGGCCGGAGATTTCCTCGTCGTCTGGCAGCAGCTCTCCGAGACCGAGGGCGGCGGCATCGTCGGGCGCTTCCTCGACTGGTCGCCCCGGGGCGCCGACCCCTGCCTCGCCGGCGCCGGCAGCCTCGCCTGCGACGTGTCGCGCGACGGCGGGACGCCCGAGATCACGGCGCCGCTCGGCCTCCGGCGGGGCGACGTGCCCCTGCTCGGCGACCTCGACGACGACCGCCGGGACGACCCCTGCCGCTTCCGCGACGGCCGCTTCCTCTGCGACACGGCCCACGACGGCTCGCCCGACCTCGACATCGCCTTCGGCCAGCCGGGAGACGCGCCCCTGCTCGGCGATATCGACGGCGAGGGGCGGGCCGACCCCTGCGTGCGGCGCGGCGCCCAGATCCTCTGCGACACGGCCCACAACGGCGGCACGGCCGAGGTCGTGGTGACCTTCGGCGCTGCCGGCAGCCCCATCCTCCTGGGCGACGTGGACGGCGACGGCGACGACGACCCGTGCCTGCCGGGCGGCGGGCGCCTGAGCTGCGACACCGAGCATGACGGCGGCGCCGCCGAGCTCCAGATCCCCTTGGCCACCCAGGCAGGGGACGTGCCGC
>DATFNZ010000139.1:0-86943 GCA_035266085.1 Thermoanaerobaculia bacterium | reverse complement strand
TTGGAGGCAGGCCGGAAGAACGGGGTTGAGGGCACGGTGTCGCCTTGACCCCACCCTCCGCCAACGCGTGATCGTCCCGTAGAGACGTCCCAGACGAGTCACCCCTACCGCTTCGGAATCGACAACGTCGGGGCGTCTCCGAGGCGGGAAAAACGTGGGATCCCACCAACACCTCCCGACGTCACAAGTCCCGGATACCCGGAACGAACTTCGGGCTCGTCGGACTCGTAGCGGCAGCTCGTCGCCAGTAGCAGCAGCCCGTCGCTATCGAAGAGGTGTCAGCCGAGGACGAATTCGGAGTAGAGTTCGGGCGTGAGCTCCTAGTACACCGTCAACGCAGAAATGATGGCCTTCGTAGGGTGCGCTATGCGCACCATGCGGCGCTGACGGTGCGCACAGCGCACCCTACGAAGGAACGCGTCAATTCTGTGTCGACCTGGCGCTAGAAAGGAGATCCCTATGTCGCGAATCCCCCTGGCGTTCAGAGCCGTCGCCCTGCTGCTCGCCCTGGTCGTCCTCCCCGGGTCCGCGGCGGCAGAGCCGCCCCCTCGAGCCGGCAAATCCAACCCCGTTGATTCTTCCGTAGCAGCCCCACTGTCCAGCCTATGGAGCTGGCTTGCCAGCCTCTGGGAGAAGAATGGCTGTGCGATCGATCCTGGGGGCCGCTGCCTGCCCGATACTGCGCCAGTACAGCCTGCCCTCACGGACAACGGTTGCGGCATCGATCCCTGGGGCCGCTGCCTGCCCGGTGCCGCGCCAGCACAGCCGGCCAGCGCGGACAACGGGTGCGGCCTCGATCCAAATGGTCGCTGTAAGAGCTGAAACCATCCGGTCTGGCGGGCAGGCGGTCGTCAGACCGCGGTGAAGAGCCTCAACGCGGCGAAGCCCTCGCGGTCGATCACCCCGCCCGGCTCAGCTCCTTCAACCACCCGCGGGCCAGCTCCGCGGTGACGGTTTCCTGCTGGACGGCCTGGCAGAAGAGACCGGCGCACGCCAGCGTCTCGCGGGCCACGCGTTGGGCGGCAAAGATGGGGGCCAGCTCGCCCGCGATCGCCCGCACCTCCGTGCTTCTCCCGTCCTCCAGATAGAGCACCGCCAGTTCCAGGGTGGCCAGCGCCGTATCGTAGGCGATCTCCCGCGCGAGGAATTCTCTCCTCACCCGGTCGAGCAGCTCCGCGGCCTCGGCACGACGGCCGACGCCGGCCGCGATCTTCGCTTCCAGCCAGAGCACTCGCACGCGGTCGAGCGGCCGGCCGGCGGACTCAGCCATGGCCTGGACCTCGGGTAGCCGGTTTGTGGCGTCTGCGTATCGCTTCAGGGAGCAAAGAGCGACAATGCGATTGAACTCCAACACGCACAGGAGCCGCGGCTCACGGGCGGCGTCGATGAGTGCCTCAGCCTCCTGAAGTGCAACAAGAGCTTGCTTGGGCTCTCCCTGCTGCTCCAGAGTAAATGCCTTCTTGAGAAGGATTCGGCCCGCAGCTTCGGGAGGGGCAAGCATACGCGCCTGTTCGTGTAGCTTTGTCGCCTCGGCAAAGCGCCCCTGGTGACGGCGGAGAGACGCTTGCATGTCCGGCAGTCGCCAAGACGCGAGGGGAATGAGCGTAGCGCCTTTCCAGGCCTTCCAAGCTTTCTCGGCGCGCGCAAAGGCCGCGTCTGCCCCGGGCAGCGTTCCGCCTACGCGCTGTGCGTTGCCGAGGAAGATCCAGGCGTAGCCTTCGAGCTTCAGCCGGCGTTCGCCTTTCCCCGGCGCTCGCTGGGCAAACCGGAGGGCCACCTCGGCGAGTTTCAAGGCCCGCTCTGCATCTCCGGAAGCGACGGCTTCGCTTTCATGGCAGAGAGCTTCCACAAAGCGCCAGGTCTTGGCTTCCCAGGTCTCCTCGGCAATTGAGCCGCCGGCCAACTCTCCAAGGAGTGCGGAGAACGCGGCTCGGCGGGCTTCGGCGAGGGCTCCATCCAGGTTGGCGTCGGCGGAGCCCAGATCCTGGAACAAGCTGAGGCCCGCCAAGGAGGCACGACCGGCGCGGATGGCCGGCAGGAGGCAGGTCTCGACGAGCGCCAGCGGCAACCCCGTGCCCGCGACGAGCAGCTCGTAGCTCTTGCGCTTCATCGACCCGCCCTTTTCGTAACGCCGAACCGTGCTGGGGTCAAGGCCGGCATGGACGGCCAGCTCCTCCTGGGTCCATCCGAGGAAGGCCCGCAGCATGGGGAGCAGCACCTTCTGGTCCTCCGGGTCCATGGGCTCTTTCATCTTCCACCTTCCTGCGTGCACACTTAGCGTGCAAAGCGGTGTGCTTTTTTTCCCATCTCTCTGGAAAGGAGATCCCCATGTCGCGAATCCCCCTGGCGTTCAGGGCCGTCGCCCTGCTGCTCGCCCTAATCGTCCTCCCCTGGTCCGCGGCGGCAGAGCCGCCCCATCGAGCCGGCAAACCCAACCCCGTTGGTCCCTCCGTAGCAGCCCCACTGTCCAGCCTGTGGAGCTGGCTTACCAACTTCTGGGCGAAGAACGGCTGCATGATCGATCCTGGGGGCCGCTGCCTGCCCAGTGCCGAGGCAACACAGCCGGCCCTTACGGACAACGGGTGCGGCCTCGATCCTTCGGGCCGCTGCTTGGGCTGACGCACCACGGTGTCGGCGGGCCGGCCGCCGGCCCGCTGCGTAACTCCTCGAAGCGGAGACCAGGGCTTTGCTGCGCCCTTTCAAGATACCGCAAGATGCGCCGTGCCAGCTCCACGGTGAGTCGCTCTGCGTCGGCGGCCTCGCAGAATAGCCGCAACGCCTTCTCGGCCTCGGCGTGAACGCGTTGAGCCTCGAAGCTCCATAGCGTCTGCTTCGCCAGAGCCTTCACCTCCGCTAGGCGCCCCTGACGGCGGAAGAGAACGGCGATTTCCAGAGTAACCTTCGCGAAATCGTAGGCGATCTTTCGCTCGCGAAAAGCTTGGCGCACCTGCTGGAAGGAGGCTTCAGCCTCTCGCTCCCTCCCAAGCCCAGCAGCGATCCGGCCGCGAAGCCAGAGCACCCGCACAAGATCCAGCTCGTTTCGAAGCGCTGCCGCCATCTCAACGATTTGAGCCACCGCGACCTCGGCCTCTAGGAAGCGGCCCAGGTCGCAGAGGATCACGACCAAATTGAATCGCAGAACACAAGGCAGCCGAGGGTCGTCGCCACCGTCCACCAGAGGCTGAGCTTCAGAAAGCGTAACGAGGGCACGCTCCGGCTCACCCAACTGCTCAAGAGAAAACGCCTTTTTTAATAGGACACGTCCTATCACCTCCGGCGGGGCGAGTTTCAGGGCCGCCTCGTGCAGTTTCAGGGCTTCCTCAAAGTCGCCCTGGGTTCGGCGCAAGGAGCTTTCAAGGTCGGGCAGGCGCCAAGCGGCGAGAAGACCCGGGTCCGCCGCGGCGCCGGCTTCCCAGAGCTGCGTTGCCTTGGCGAATCCCTGAGCCGCCGCAGGCAAATCGCCGCCCACCCGCCGCGCGTTCGCGATGAACAGCCAGGCATAGCCTTGCAGCCGCCGGCTCCAGACTGGATCTCCGGGCGCCAGCTCGGCCGCGCGCAGGGCCAGCCGCGCCAGCTCCACGGCCTTCTCGGCGCTCCCGGCGGCGGCCCGTTCGCTTTCGTGGCAGAGGCGTTCGGCGACGGCCCATTGGTGAAACTGCCGAGAGCCTTCGACGAGCTCGCGCCGCGCCCTGGGGTCCGGCTCTTCCAGGAGCCACCGCACGAGGTCTTCCGCGGCGCTCCGGTCGCGCTGAGCGCGCGTCTCGCGCAGTTGCTGAATGAACCGCTCTTCCATCCTCTCCAGCTCCGCCCGGGCCAGCCGGCCGAGCGCCTCACGGATGCGGCGGCGCTCCGCGGGCGTGGGGTCCACCGGTGACAGGGGAACTGGGTGTGGGCGGGTGGTGGCTCCGAGGATGCCGAAGAGCACGGAGTCGACGTCGACGGGCTCATAGCCCATGACGGCGGCGAATTCGTCCAGCTTCTCGCGCGGCAGGCGGTCGGTGCCCATTTCGTAGCGCGAGACGAGCCCCTTCGAGATGCCGCTCAGGTCCGCCAGCTCGCTCCCGGTCAGGCCGCGAGCTCGCCGAAGCGTCGTCAGCGCGAGGCTTTCCGCAGGGGGGGCAGGGCGTGGCATGGGATCAGTTCCTTTCTCACTATCTTCATCTCCCTTCAAGCAAGGTTGCCGCAGACCGCTTTTTCGTGACACAGACCAGAAAAATGACATCTCTCTGTGGGCTCGGCAGGCGTTTCGACCGGGCTCTGTTTGACGCTCGGAGGAGTCGCGTAGCCTCAGAGCATGCAAAGACCCGCATCTGAACACATGCTGCCGCCAGTCAGCCAGAGCCATCCCCAGGAAGACCAACTGGGACGCTTCATGCGCAGTGAGCTTCCCGGGCCCGAGGCCCCCCCGATCGTCCGCCACCTGCTGGCCGGCTGCCCGCGATGCCGCGAGGTGACCCGCCGGCTCTGGAAGCTGGGGGAGCGGGCGCCACTCCGCCAGAGGGCCGCAAAGTGACGGCCGGGGAAGGAAAGCACCACGTTCGCAGAGTTCTCGATCAACTGGAGGCGGTCCGCTGGCAGCTCGCCGGCATCGCGTTCAGCCTGCCCGAGCCGCTCGGGGATCGGCTCGAAGACGTGGACGACGAGGTGGATGCCCAGGTGGAGCTGCGGACCACGATCCAATGCGTTCTGGAGGATGCGATCCGGCCGGCCCTCCAAGACCTTCAGGACGTCTTGGGAGTGCCGTTGCCTTGAGAGAGACCGTGCGGAGCCTTCGCATGGCCGCGACTCTCGGTGTGGGGCAGGACGGCGTGCTGAGCCTCCCGGAGGAGGTGACGTGGGCTCTCCGGCTCGAGGAAGGGGATCTCGTGTCAGCGGAGAGCGACGAATCGGAGCCTTCCCGGGTTGTTTTCCGAAGCTATGCCTGGACGGTGCGCACCGCGGTGGCGTGCTACGGCCAACCCTGGCTCCCTGTGGCGGAGTTTCTCCGTAGTCCGCTGGCCGCCGTCGGGCCTGCCCGCACCCTCGATCTATCCATTCTCGGCTCGCGAAGCCCGTTCCAACCCGGCGAACCTCTCCTCCTGCGGGCGGAGGCGGGCCGTGGAGAGCCCTGGTTCAGGCTGGAGCCCGCGGCCGGGAGGCCGCCGGCTCCGGAGCTGGAAGCGGCGGCGTTCTATCGATTGCAAGTCGAGCCCGGCCATCAGGTGATTCTGCCGGAAGACGCGCTCTGGTTATTGTCGCTTTCCGAAGGCGGCGAAGTCACGTGCAAGACCTTGCTGAACACTCTCGAATCCGCCGAGGAGCGGCCGCCGGGAGCCCTCCGGGTGGAGATCGGGCCGGGCGGGACCTTGCCGCTGCCGGAGGCTCTGCGGGATTGCAAGATGCTCCGGCCAGGTTCGGATATACGTTTCGAAGTCAATCTGTCGGGCCATAGAAAAAGCTTTCGGCTCGCGCCGGAATTCTCAGATTTTGGAGAGACGTCATGAAATGGCTGGCGATTCGGGCAACTGAAAGTGAGATTCAAGCCGCGTTCCGAGGGGCTGGCGTCGAGGTGATCGGGGAAGGCGATGCCAAGGCTCTGGGCGCTTTCCTGGAAAGCACGGAATCGGCTCAGGAATCCTGGGGATTGGTCTGGCTGCAAGAGGGTCCGATCGCTCAACTCGCAAACCTTCACGACGCGGCCTTCCTCGCCCTGGCCGAGGGAGAGCCTTCGGTGGCGATAGCCTCCGACAGCCGGTTGCTCGCGACTCTTGTAGACATGGCGGCCACTCAGGTGGCCGAAAAGGGAGGTTGCCTGCTCGATCTCCGGGAATTCGGGCTCAGCGCCGATACCGCTCGGGTGATTGCCGAGAGGGCGGGGCTCAACGTCGTCATAGGCCTGAAAGCTCTTTTCACGCCGCGTGACGAAATGGAATCCTCCGTGGCTTGCGCAGCCGAGCTTTCTCCGCGCTGAAGAGAGAGTCATCCTGGCCACGAGACAGCTTGCATTTGAGCTCCGGCCGTTTGGTGCTAGAGGCGAAGGTGACCCAGGTGACCTGGCCGAAGCCCGAGCCGGTCCCCACGGCCGGCTAGCGGCGCCCTCGTAAGCTTAGGCGGAGCGTCATAAGATTAGACGCGGCGCCGTAAGCTTATGACGCTGCGTCGTATTTTTGCGCGTGCCCCCCTGGCAGCCCGGCGAACGCCAGGCTGCCTGCCGTCATGGTTTATGGTAGGTGGAGGATCCAGTCCGGTTCCGCCGCACAGTTCGAGTCGCCGGTTGCCGGGCAGGAGGGACGGGTATAGATGTAGATCCCTCCTGCCCCTCCCCCGCCTACCGCGCTGCCAAAGGGCGTGTTGGCCCCAGTCCGTGGATTCTGCCAGTGCCCGTTTCGGGGTACGCTTGGAAGACCCGAAAGGTTGAGCCGGATCTCTGTGTTGTTGGGCAAGTAGGCCATCAACCCAGTGCCGGTGGCTCTATAGGCCGCCACCATCTTCCGGTGCTGCTCGGAGTCAGACACCTGGTTCGCGACGAGGTTGATGTCAGGGATCAGTTCCTCGTCGATGGCGCCGAGACTCGCATCGAGGATGTTCATTTCGTCGCTCGACCGCCGAGCAGCCCCGCCGCTCCAAGTCAGGCCCGTCACGGGAGTGCTCGCTCCGCTGCCCCAGTCGAAGATCCCCTTGACCCCGAAGGTGTAGCCCGTCGCTCCGGAGAGACCCGAGAGGTATCCGGCCTGCCGGGCCCGGTAGGGATTGTAGTGGGTCGTGCCCAAGCAGTTGCTGACGAGTGCCCGCTGGCAGACACCGTTCGTGTAGTTGGATTCGTAGTCGATCCCATTCGCGGCGTCGTAGATCGCCTCGCCATTGACGACCGGCTTCGGAGGGGAGCTCCCCCAGAGGCCGAACGCGATCTCGCGCGGACGCTGGGTGATCAATTGGAGTTGGGTCGCCGTGTTGCAGCCGGCCGCGCTTTTCGCCTGCCCGCTCTGGAACATCTGGAAGTCGAGCCAGGATTGGTCCTGAAACCACTGCATGGGGCTCAATTGGTTGCCGCCGCCATAGTGATTGGTCACCAAGTGCCTGGGGACCGTATTCTTGATCGTCTCGCCGATGCAGCGCATCTTGCAGGAAAGTCTGTCGGGCGTGGCCGTCAGGCACGCGTTGCTCCCGGCGCTGGCGCAGGTGTCCGGATCGAAGTCGGGGACCCGGTCGAAGCTCGGCGAAAAGACGACGTAGCTCCCGGACAGCCGGGCAGCCACGTTGCGGGCATAGATCTCCGCTTCCGTGAGAACGGGCCAAGGGGCGCTCCCGACGCACTTGTTGCTGGTGTCGACCCTGGTCTCGATGATCCGCTCCATCATGCCCACCAACGCCACGTAGAGCCCCGCGTCGTTGGCCTCCTGGATCTTGCGGTCGAACTCGCTCCAGAAGGTGGGCTTCCAGCGTGAGCAGTTATTGGGGATCGCGTTCGTGGAGCTGCAGCCCGGGACCTGCTCGAAGGGGGTCTGTCCGGCAGCGTCCGTCGGCTGCTGCAATCGGGTCCGCATCGTGTCCGCCGGCGTGGCGATCTGGATGACGTTGAAGCCACTGGAGAGGCGGTCCGACAGGTAGCTGGTCCATTCAGTCGTCGTCGCGCGCACGGGCGCCGACCACGCAGTATCCCCAAGCCAGAAGAATGCGACGGTGGGATTGAGCGCTCGGACCAGGGTCTTCGACCCGGGAGCGACCTGGAGGAAGCCGTGGCCATAGAGTGGATGCATCTGGTCCGGCGGGTAGGTGACGTTGACGGATTGTCCGCCGACCACGAGCCCGGACGCCGGAGGGCAACCCTGCTCGCAGGTGGTGGAGTAGGTCCAGGTACCGATGTCAGGCAAGGCCATGCGGAACTTGAAGGTGTTGCCACCGTCCCAGAAGGCATAGGTGGTCAGCGTCGGCTGGCCGAGCTTCTGGAAGGTCACCTTGAGCTTGACGTCACGGTACGGGTTCGCCGTAAGGGTTCCAGCAGTGGCATTGATCGAACCCTCCCAGCATCGCCAGTAGTGCGCAGTGGGTGAGCAGAGGGCCGCGGCGCTGGGTGCTGCAACCGATGCAGCAGCCAGTGCCAGAGCGGCAAACGCGGAACAGATGCTTCTTCTTGTCATCCTGGCCTTCCTTCCTGCACCCCTCTGAGACCTCGGAGGACCATCTCGGAGAACAGGCCGAGTACCGCTCCGGGAGATGCCCTTTCTCGTCCTTGAGGGGACGCACTACTCGGTATACGCAAGAAGCAGAGGAAACGTTGCATGTGCGCATTAACTACTGCTTCATCTAACAGGCGCCTCCACTGGGCGGCCCGGTGCGCTACCCCAACCTTCGACGAATCGCCCTCCGGCTTGACCTGGCTTGATCGGGGGAGGGTGACGGAATAGACTTAGTCCGACCAACTTAGTCTTTGGAGGTCAATATGGTCACCGTCAACATCCATGAAGCCAAGACCCAGCTCTCGAAGCTGATCGACCAAGCCGTCAAGGGCGAAGCCTTCGTAATCGCCAAGGCAGGCAAGCCGCTGGTGAAAGTAGTGGCGCTGGAGCCCCCATCCGAGCCGCGACGGCTGGGCTTCCTGGAAGGCGAGATCGCTGTGCCCGATGATTTCAACCGCATGGGCGAAGCCGAGATCGCAGCCCTGTTCGGGACCGGAGAGTGAAGCTCCTGCTGGACACCCAGCTCCTGCTCTGGCGGCCGGCCAGCCCAAGCTGCTCTCTGCCGCCGCGCGCAAGCTCCTGAACGACCCGCGCAACGAGCTCAGCTTCAGCGCGGCCAGCCTCTGGGAAATCGCCATCAAGAGCAGTCTGGGGCGGGAAGACTTCCGCGTCGAGCCTCGCCTGCTGCGTCGGGGATTGCTCGACAACGGCTACGTAGAGCTTCCCATCACCAGCCAGCACGCAGTGAGCATCGATGGCCTTCCTCCCCTGCACAAAGATCCCTTTGACCGCCTGCTGCTGGCCCAGGCCCTCAGCGAGGGCATCACCCTCCTCACCAGCGACGCGCAGCTAGCAAAGTACCCAGGGCCCGTGCGCAAGGTATAGACCCCGGAACAGGTGCCACCTAGATCTGGCGCTCACCCTCAAATCCCGGCGGAGCGCCACCTGAATCTGGCACTCCTCCTCCCCGGATCGTCTTTAATCCGAGGCGATTCCCGCCCTCAGAACCGGTAACCGAAGCTGACTCCGACAGAAAACGTGAACCCGGTTTCCGGATAGGCGTCGTCCCCGTCATCCAGCGAGTAGAAGGGCGTGACGCCGGCACGAAAGAGGTAGCCGCCTCCAGGAGGATGAGACCGATAGCCGAGGATGCCTGTGAGGGTGGTGAAGGAAAAGTTCCGCTTCTCGTTCGAGAAACGATCCTCCGTCCCGCGGCCGAGGGTGACTCCACCTCCAAGCTCGAGCTTGCGCTCTCCCCCGCCCAGAAGGTAGCTCACCGTTACCGGCAGGGTTTGGTATCGATCCGGGGCAGACCCGTCAAAAAAAAGGGCTGGGCTGTTCCAGGCAGAATATCCAATTCGGCCCGCCAGGTGATCGTTGAATATGCGCTCGTAATTGACAGAATAAAGACCGCCGTTCCCCAGCAGCTCCAGGTAGACCGCATTGCGGGCAGCCGGAGCAGCATCGGCCTGGGCGAGGCAGGGGCTTGCCAAGAGGGCGATCAAGGAGAACAAGCGTGTTACCCGCATTTCATCTCCCTTCAGAAGGTACGGCATTGCACGTCACCTATTCGTCGGGCCGCCCTCACGGAAGCCACTATGAATGCGAGCGCGAAAAGGCTTGGTGGACGCATCTTCTATCTCCTCTGAGTTAGCGATCAGGGCTCAAGCCCTCGTCAATCACTGGCTCCGAAGGAAAGAGGGTTGCCATTGAGGCAACTTATTGATTCTACGCGGGTTGATCCTATGACAGTTTCTAATCTTCGTCAACATGGCCAACGGCGCAGGAGTCGGGCTCCTGGAGCCGCTGGCACCTGAGCGGAGCAAAGAGTGGTACGCTCTGTCTATTGAGCCGGGATGAGACGAAAGGGTCGAGCCGGCGAACACTAGAGATAAGGAGACACTATGAAAAAGACAACCCAAAAGAAGCTGACCCTCAACCGGGAGACAGTCAAGAATCTTGAGTCTGGCAAACTGATCGAAATAGCAGGCGGGGGTCTAACTCACTTCACAGACTGCTACACGATATGTCCAGAATGCCCGCCTTATTGGTAGAGGCCGCTCGCCAGTAGAGGACCACGGTGAGCTTCGATCTCCCTGAGACACTCGACATTCTGGCGCGCACTCCTGCCGTGGTAGGCACTCTCCTCCGCGGCACGAGCGCTTCATGGCACGACATCAACGAAGGCCCCGACACTTGGAGCGCGTTCGACGTGGTGGGCCATCTCGTCCATGGCGAAGAGACCGACTGGGTTCCCCGCGCCCGGATCATCCTGGAGCATGGAGAAGACCGGCCGTTTGAGCCGTTCGACCGCTTCGCTCAGCTCACCCGCTTCGATGGCTGGTCGCTGGACCGTCTCCTCGACAGGTTCGCCGAGCTTCGCCAGGCCAATCTCGAGATCGTCAGCGGCTGGCAATTGACCGATGCTCAGCTTGCACTGCCTGGCCGTCATCCCGAGCTCGGATCGGTCACCCTGCGCCAACTCCTGGCGACCTGGGCCGTTCATGACCTCAACCACATCGCCCAGATCGCCCGAGTCATGGCCAGGCGGCACACGCAGGACGTCGGTGCCTGGCGCGCGTACCTCTCGATTCTCAATCGCTGACCCAAAAATCAAAAGGGCGCAGGCGATCGACCTGCGCCCGGGGTCCTACGGAACGCCCGCGGTCCCACCCTCATTGCAGACCGGCTCGCATGCCCCGCCGACCGGCGGCGGATACTTCGGAACCGCATTCGGGCAGCTCCCGTAGGACTGCCAGGGCAGCGGCTTGGAGGTCCGGCCGCAGTTGGTCCGGCAGACCTCGTAGGGCTTCAGGCAGCAGACGGTCTGGCTGCAGCCTTCGTAATACTCATAGCCGCCGGGACCGATGGGGCCGAGGAAGATCCGAGACCAGCAGGAGCCTTTGACCACGCGCCAGCGGGTGGAGCATTGCCCCTCGGCCAGGTCGTCCTTGCACGGGGGCGGGAAATCGAACGGGCTCCCCTCGAGGAGCTGCTCCGTCGCCATGTCCAGGATCTGGCTGATCGGGAGGGTCGTCAGGAAGCTGCAGTCCGGGTCGCCGTTCACGGGGCTCACCGAGTGGACGAAAATATCGTTATAGGTGTTGCAGGCGCAGCGTGTGAAGTAGTCCACCGTGATCTGACAACCGTTGGGCAGGACGACGATGCGGTGCTGCAGGCCTCCCCAGGGCGACTGTTGGCAATCCGGGAGGCAGGTCTCCTGGGCGGACAGCGGCGCCGCGACGATCAGGGACAGCAGGGCAAGGGCTTTGATCAGACTTCGGGTCATATTCACCTCCGGAGGGTCGGGTCGGCCGGGGCTCACCGCGAGCCTGGTCTCGCGCTCCCCCAAGGGCAAGGGGAGTGCCACCCGGGAAGGGATCCCCTCCGTACAGAGCAAGCTCTTCTCCCTACGGGGTTTGGACGCCGGGCAGACCCGGGAACAGCCCGGCGGGAAGTGGCCGAGGGCGGCCAGTGGCGGCCGGCGGCCAGGGAGGATGGCCGTGGGCGGCCAGGAGAGACGGCCGATCAGGGCTGCTCGAGCTCAGTTGTTGCGCTTCGGAGGCAAACGGCTCCGCCAATATCTCGGTCGCCTTTTGTGATGGGCTACGGCGATCACTTTGATACCGCCCTGGATCTCTCGATAGATGATGCTGTAGGGAAACTTGCGGAGAACGTACCGCCGCGTACCGGCCTCGAAGTCAGGCCAAACGGCAGGAGAACTCGCGATCAGAGCAAACGCGCTTGTCGCCTCGCCAACAAAGCTCTCTGCCGCTTGGGTGCTTCGTTCAAAATACCATTCAAATGCGTCATCGATCTCCCGAAGAGCTTCCGGGGTGAACTCAACCCGGGCGGCGCTCACTCAGCCTCGCCAGAAAGCCGTCTCGGATCTCTTCCCAGGGGGTCATCTCCACTTCTCCGGCCTCCAGCGCCGCGACTCGAGCCGCGACCTCCTGGCGCCAAGCCCCCTCGACATCGGCTTCTGGCTCAGGTCCCAAGCTCTCCAATAGGGCACTGACGATCTCAGTCCGTTCTTGTTCGGGTAACTTCAAAGCTTCCTGTAAGACGGTCTCTGCATGCTGTCTCATTTCACCTGAGCCTCCGCGATACCAGCAGCATCCAAGTCCGTGATGGCGTTGCCAACGTAGCGCCTTTGGGTTACGGCCAGATTGCGGAGTTCCTTCTCTACGCTAACCGGCAGCTCGATGATCATGGACATAGACTACGGGAGCACAGGGAGAACGGCAAGCCCTCTCCGCCTCAGAACAGATACGCCAGCGCGAACGCCACCTGCGAGCCCATCATCATCAGGTACATGTGCTTCCAGGAGGGGTGGTTCTCCGTCTCGGTGAGCGAGTTTGGGTCGCGCAGCAGCAGGTAGACCGTGTAGATGCCCCAGACCGTGAACACGGCTCCGAAGCTGGTGAGGATCCACGGGTTGCCGGTGAGGATGGGGTGCTCGGGGTTCTGGGGATCGGGGAGGAAGGCCCCCAGGGGCACGAACAGCCAGGGGAGCACGAAGAAGGGGGCGATGATCCAGATGGCCTTCTTCACCCCGTAGACGATGGGCAGCGTCTTGCGGCCGCCGGCACGGTCCCCCTCCATGTCGGCGAAGTCCTTGGTGGACGCGGCCCCGATCAGGACCAAAAGAGGTTCCACGTGAACAGAGGGAACCAAGGCAGTTGTGTCGGCGGCTAGGCAGCAAAAAGCCCGGCTCGCAGCCCCGGCCGCGAAACACCTGGCACCCAGCCCCGTACTCAAGACGAGCCCCATCGGCCTAAATCCAGCCAGATTCCCGAGCAAGGAACGAAAACCGCCGTCTCGGTGTCTAAGCATTTAGGAGGAACGAGCCATGAGATATGGAAGGCTGGTGCCGGTCCTGTTGGCCTTTATGCTGGGCGTGGGAGGAAGCTTCGCGTCCCCCGTGCGTGGCGCTGAAGGCCCCAAGGCCGTGGAGGCAGAATTGGAGACGCCGTTCGTGCTCGGCGTCGGCGAGACGGGGAGAGTGGAGCCCGAGGGCCTCGAGGTCACGTTCCGCTCGGCCTCCGACGATTCCGGCTGCATGACTCCCACGGACTGCTCGGTAGCGACGTTCAAGGGTACCATCGCCATGCGCCTGGACGAGGACAGTGATCTGGCTTCAATTCAGGCGATCATGGAGCCGGGCCAGTGGATGAGCATGACCTTCCACGGCTACGTGATCAGCTTCAGCGCCGTCCATCAAGCCAGCAAGGACCGTCTCGAAGCGACCTTCAAGGTGGTCAAGGCTGAAGGGAAGGAGGAGGAGGAGAAGGAGGACGGCGGGACTGGGCGGTAGGCGATCCTCAGCAGGCCTCTTCCGTCTCTGTGATTAGCTTCATTTGCGCCTCGGCGACATCGGCAGCATCCAAGTCCGTGATGGCTGAAGCTTCGAGATACTGCCGGACAGCCTCCACCACAAGCTCGCCAACGTCGCGGCTTTGTGTCACGGCGAGATCACGGAGTTCCTTCTCTAGGGTAGCTGGTAGCTCGATGGTCATGAACATAGACTCGCGAAGCGTCGTCATGGCTGTAGTATGTTGCCTACATGACCAAACCCCGCGTCTACGTAGAAACCACGATCCCCAGTTTCTACCATGACGTGCGCACAGCACCCGACATTGTGGTGCGGCGGGAGTGGACACGCCAGTGGTGGAAGGATGCCGCGAGTCATTACGAGCTCGTTACCAGCCCGGCCGTGCTGGACGAGTTGATGGCCGGTCCGCCAGAGCGCAACGCGCCTCGGCTAGCTCTCGTAAGCAACTTGCCGCTCCTGCCGGTAGAACCTGGGATTACGGAGATCGTACGGGCCTACGTTCGGCACAAGCTCATGCCTGCCAATCCGGGCGGGGATGCGCTGCATCTGGCGCTGGCTTCCTACCACAAGTGTGATTTCCTCGTTACTTGGAACTGTCAGCACCTTGCAAACGCGAACAAGTTCGGGCACATTCGTCGGGTGAACACCATGCTGGGCCTCCTCGTGCCCGCATTGGTCACCCCTCTGGAGCTTCTAGGAGGTCATGATGGATCAGAAGAATACTGACCCGGTCATCGATGAGGTGCGAGAGATACGCCACCGCATCTCTGCGCACTTCGGCCACGATCCCGAACGTCTGGTCGCCTACTACATGGAGCTGCAGGAACAATACAGGGATCGGCTGATAGGGGCCTCCGACAAGAAGCGTGACGACCAGTCCGCCGCCTGATTCTCAGAACAGATACGCCAGCGCGAACGCCACCTGCGAGCCCATCATCATCAGGTACATGTGCTTCCAGGACGGGTGATTCTCCGTCTCGGTGAGCGAGTTGGGATCGCGCAGCAGCAGGTAGACCGTGTAGATGCCCCAGAACGTGAACAGGACTCCGAAGCTGGTGAGGATCCACGGGTTGCCGGTGAGGATGGGGTGCTCGGGGTTCTGGGGATCAGGGAGGAAGGCCCCCAGAGGCACGAACAGCCAGGGGAGCACGAAGAAGGGGGCGATGATCCAGATGGCCTTCTTCACCCCGTAGACGATGGGCAGCGTCTTGCAGCCGCCGGCACGGTCCCCCTCCATGTCGGCGAAATCCTTGGTGGACGCGGCGCCGATCAGGAACAGGCCGATGACCCCGCCGATGTACCAGGGCTCCGTGTAGGCCACGTGGGCCACCATGGCCCAGCCCGCCACTTTGAGCAGGATGCCCCGCGGGATCGCGATGGTGAAGTTGGCGAGCATGCCGCGGGTCTTGGTGCGCCCCAGCTCCGGCGCTGAGTAGATGAAGGTGAAGAGCAATCCCGCCAGGTAGATGAAGAAGGTCACGTGCTGCGAGAGCGGCGCCGTGAGCTTCGCCTGGAACGTCTCGTAGGGGTAGGGCACCACCACCCAGGTGGGGATCAGCGCCAGGGCGTAGAAGATCCAGGTGAAGATCCAGGCCTCGCGGATCGACAGGGCGCCGGTGACCAGCGGCCGGTTCGGCTTGTTGAGGCGGTCGATCTCCAGGTCGTAGACCTGGTTGATGGCGTTCGAGGCCGCGTTCATGAAGCTGGCGCAGAGCGAGCCCAGCACCACCGTCAGGATCACCGAGAGGGTGAGACTCCTGGAAGGGTCCGGGTTGTGGATCGAGCCGAAGGCGCAGACGGCGCCGGAGACGATGCCCAGCAGCGGCGGCAGCAGCGTGAAGGGACGCGCGAGCTGCGAGTAGAGCTGGAGCTTGGACGCCGGCGGCTGGCCTGGAACGGAGCTCGAAGGGGACACGGCTGCGGACTTCATAGGCGGCGACCTCAGAGGACCCAGGAAGTGAAGGCGGCGGCGACCAAGGCCCCGACCAGTGTGTTCAGGAAGTTCAACGCCTCGTTGTCGAGCAACTGGCGCTTCTCGAGCGCCGCTCCGACCACGCTCTCGAAGGTGGTGCCGACGAAGGCCGCGACCACGACGGCGGCGACGCCCAGCCAGGGGAAAAGGCCGGCCGCCGCTCCGAGGGCCGCGATCACGGCCGAGGCGAAGACCCCGGCGAGCGTTCCTTCGAGCGAGACGGCGCCCTCCGTGCCACGGGGCACGGGGCGGAAGGTGGTGATCAGGAACGTGCGGCGGCCGAGGAGCTGGCCGATCTCGCTGGAGGCGGTGTCGGCGGCGGCGGTGGCGAAGGCGCCCGCGAAGGCCAGGGCGAAGGCCACCGCCACCGGCGGGAGGGTCAGGGCCGCGAACACGGCGCAGGCCGTGGCCACTCCGGCGTTGGCGAGGGCGTGCCGGGCTCCCCGCCGACCCTTGTTCTCCTGGGCCAGCTTGGCGGCCGCCTTCTTGCGGTAGCCGAACTTGGTGCAGGCGCTGCCGATGACGAAGAACGACAGGAGCAGGAGATAGCCCCGCCAATCCAGAAACGCGTAGATCAGGAAGCCCACCAGGAAGCCCGCGATCACGCCGGAGCGGTCCACCGTGCGGGCCGCGTGGGCCGCCCATGCCAGGGCCGCGTTCACGGCGGCGGCCAGGAGGAGCCGTAGGGGCAGGCCGTCCTGGGCCAGGAAGTCGTCCCAGCGCCCCTCGGTCAGCACGAGGCCGAGCAGGAACAGGCCGGAGACCAGCGGCACGCCGATGTTGTCGTCGAGCCCCTGGGGCAGCGATTCGAGGGCGGCGGCGAGCACGGCCGCGGCGAAGCAGACCGCCAGGGCGAAGCCCAGGCTGTAGACATGGTCCCGGGGCGTCCAGATCAGCAGGGCGGTCGCCGCGAGGGTCCCGAAGACGACGTAGGCGAGCGTCCCCATCCAGCTCTTCCGGGGGTTCCAGGGGAGCTTGCGATGCCCGAGCGTCATGCCCACGATCGAGGCCATGCCGTCGCCGAAGGCGAGGATGCCCCAGGCGGCGGCCGCCACCTCCAGCCGCTGGTGGAAGGCCAGGATCAGCAGCAGCACGGCCAGGGGATACAGGATGATGCCGAGCGAGGAGCCGGCCGCGTGCTCGGCGTCGCGCCAGAGCCGCCGGCCGCCGATCCTGGGCAGCAGGAACAGGTTGGAGGCGAGGGCGCCGGCGGCGAGCACGGCCGACCACCAGGGCCCCAGATAGTGCAGGGAGAAGGCGATCAGCCCCACCCCCATGTGAACGACCTTGCGCGCCAGCTCGCCGCGGCTCAGCGCCACTGCCCAGTCTCCTTGAGCCAGGCGAGGGTCGAGGTCAGCCCCTCGGCGAACGGACGCCAGCGGTAGCCGAGCTCCTTCTCCGCGCGGGACGAGTCGTAGGCCCAGTCGTGCTTGTAGACCTCGACGAGGTCGGGCGTGAGCTGGGGAGTCGAGCCGCGCAGCCCGGCCCAGGCCTTCTGCGCCGCGCCGGCCGCCTTGGCAACGAGGTCCGGAAAGCGGAGCGAGGGGATCTTCACGCCGGTCAGCCGGCCGACGGTGGCGTAGAAGTCGCCCTGCGTCACGTTCTCGCCGCCCAGCATGTAGCGCCCGCCGGGAGCCGGCTTCTCGAGGGTCAGGGCGATGCCGCGGGCGACATCGTCCACGTAGACGTAGTTCCAGCGCCGCTCGGGTTTCCCAATCAGGCCCGGCAGGCGGCCATGGATCAGGTCCAGGACGTGGCGCACGACGATGTTCCCCTCGGTCATCTCGCCCGGGCCGTAGATGACGCCGGGGTAGACGACGTCGAGGGGGGCGCCGGCGGCGATCGCCTTGCGGGCCATGCGGTCGGAGAGGGCCTTGGTGCGCTCGTAGTCGTTGATCCAGGCCCGGTCGCGGACTTCGGCGCTCTCGTCGAGCCGGCCGCCCGGCCCGCCCTCGGTGGGTCCGAGGGCCATGAAGCTGGAGACGTAGAGGACCCGCTCGATCGATCCGGAAGCCTCGGCGGCGGAGAGGACGCTCTGGAGGCCGCCGACGTTGATGCGGTCGAACTGCTCGCGCGGCGCCAGGATCTTGACCAGCGCCGCCGCGTGGATCACGGCATCGCAGCCGGCGAGGGCCCGGGTGAGGCTCGCCCGGTCGGTGACGTCCCCTTCGGCGAACTCGACGCCGGCGGGGAACCGCTCGCGGGACGAGCCGCGGCGCACCAGGAGCCGCAGCTCATGCCGGGCGCCAAGCTCGGAGACGATGCGGCGACCGAGGAACCCGGTGCCGCCGGTGACGAGGATCTTCATGATGGAGGGGAATCTTACCCTACCGTCTTCCAGAGATCCGACAGCGCGTCGTCCAAAGTCCGCTCGGGCTTCCAGCCGAGGGCGTGGAGGCGGCCCGGATCGCCGGACAGGCGGGGGATGTCGAAGGGACGAGGGGGGTAGACGCCCTCCCGGACCTCGGCGGCGACGCCGGAGATCTCCATCAGGCGTCCGAGGATGTCGCGCATCAGGACGGCCCTGCCGCTCGACAGGTTGTAGACGCCGCCCCGCTCGCCCTTCTCGGCCAGCAGGCGGTAGGCGGCCGCGCCGTCGTCGACGTGGACGAAGTCGCGCGCCGTCGACAGGTCGCCGACTTCCAGCACCGGCTCCTTCTCGCCCCGCCGGATGGCGGCGAGCTGCGCCGCCCAGGACGGCAGGGCGAACTTGGCGGCCTGCTCGGGGCCGATCAGGTTGAAGGAGCGGACGATCACGGCGCCGTGCGCCTCGGCCAGCCGCTCGGCCGAAGCCTTGGTCAGGGCGTAGGGGGTCTGGGGAGCGATCCGGCGGTCTTCGGCGATCGGCTGCTCCGCCTCGGGGACGGTGCCGTAGACGTCGGCGCTCGAGGCGATCACCACCGGCCGCCCCTCGGCCACGGCGAGCACGTTGCCGGTGCCCGCGACGTTGACCCAGAAGTAGTCGGACATCAGCTCCCAATTCCAGGACTCGCCGATGTGGGAGAGGCCCGCGAGGTTCACGATGGCGTCGGGCCGGGCGGCCCGCACGGCGCGCTCCAGGGCCTCCCGGTCCACCACGTTCGCCTCGTAGAGGTCGACGCCCTCGATTTGGGGCAGGACATCCAGATAGGTGCCGCTCACCCGGTCTCCCAGGGCGAGCAGATGGCGGGCGAGCCGCGAGCCGACGAAACCGCCGATCCCGGTGATCAGGATGTGCATGCGGGTGGGCTACCCCGTCCGCTTCCGGGACGCCAGCTTCACCCGCCAGTAGTCGAGGAGGTCCTTCACGGTCTGCTCGAAGGGGATCCGCGGCTCCCAGCCGGTGTCGGCGCGGAACTTCGAGCTGTCGCCGATCAGGATCTCGACGTCCGAGGGGCGGAGGCGGTCCGGGTCGACCTCGATCTTGACCTCGACGGTGGAGAACGACAGCACGAGGTCGAGCATCGCGCGGATGGTGATGCCGGTGCCGGTGGCGATGTTGTAGACCTCGCCGGGCTTGGCCTTGGTGACGGCGAGCCAGTAGGCGCGGACCATGTCGCGCACGTCGGTGAAGTCGCGGACGGCGTCGATGTTGCCGACGCGGATCACCGGCTCCTGGAGCCCGAGCTCGATGGCCGCCACCTGGCTGCAGAAGTTGGAGGTGACGAAGACCTGCCCCCGCCGCGGGCCGGTGTGGTTGAAGCCGCGGGTGCGGATGGACCGGATGCCGTAGCTCTGGAAATACTGGTAGCCGAGATAGTCCTGCGCCACCTTGGAGACCGCGTAGGGCGACAGCGGCCGCAGCGGGTTGGTCTCCTTGATCGGCACCTCGTCCGGCAGCACCAGGCCGTACTCCTCGCTGGAGCAGGCGATCTGGATGACCGGATCGATCTTCAGGGCGCGGATGGCCTCGAACATGTTGGTCTGCCCGGTGGTGTTGGTGATGATGGTGTCGTTGGGCGCGTTCCAGCTCGACGGCACGAAGCTCTGGGCCGCGAGGTGGAAGATGTAGTCCGGCCGCGTGGCCGCGAGTGCCTGGTGCATCGAGGTGTAGTCCCGCAGGTCGGCCTCGACCAGCTTGATCTTCTTGTCGAGGTGCTCCACGTTGTCCATGCGGCTGCGCCAGCGGAAGGTGCCGAAGACCTCCACTCCCGGTTGCTCCGCGAGGATGTACTCCGCCAGGTGGGACCCGGCGAAGCCGGTGATGCCGGTGATCAAAGCTCTCATTGGATTAAGGCCCTCATTGATTTCTCCCTTTCCGCATCCGGGCCAGCGTTTCCTCCAGCCCCCGTTGCCACGGCTCCACGGGACGGCCGGCGATCTCCTCGAAGCGGGCGACGTCCAGGACCGACCAGGCCGGACGGGGCGCGGGCCGGGGAAACTCCGCGGTCGTGACGGGGACCACCTCGACCGCCGCGCCGGACCACAGGCGGGCGATCTCGGCGGCGAAAGCGTACCAGGAGACCGGCTCCCGGTTGCGGTAATGCACCACTCCAACGGCGCCGAGCCGCGCCAGGTCCAGCAGGGCGGCGGCCAGGAACGGCGTGTAGGTCGGGCACCCCTCCTGATCCGCCACCACCCGCAGCGGCACCCGGCCGGCCTCGATCAGGCTCACCATCGTGGCCACGAAGTTGGGTCCCCCGGGGCCGAACAGCCAGCTCGTGCGCACCACCAGCGAGCGGTCGTAGGCGAGCGCATTGCGCTCGCCCGCCAGCTTGCTGCGGCCGTAGACCGACATCGGCGCGACCGGCGCGTCCTCCCGGTAGGGCTCGCGGGCTCTGCCTTCGAACCGGCCGTCAAAGACATAGTCGGTCGAGACGTGGACCAGCCGCGCTCCCACCCGCGCCGCCGCCGCCGCGGCGTGGGCCGCTCCCTCGCCGTTGACGGCGAACGCCCGCTCCGTCTCCTCCTCGCAGGCGTCGACCTTGGTGAAGGCGGCGCAGTTGAGCACCACCTCGGGCCGGAACGTTTCGGCCTCTTCGAGCAGCCTGTCGAGCTCCGTGACGTCGGCCTGCTGGCGGGAAAGCCCTCGGACGTCCCAGCCGCGGGACTCCGCTGCCGCGACCACCGCTTGGCCCAGCATGCCGGCTCCACCGAGCACCAAGCACCGCAATTGATCCCCTCGACCTGCCACTTAGGTGATTCCCACCTCTGAGTTGTCCCCCAGCATGAAGCGGTAGGCCTTGGGCTTGAAATCGGTCTTCACGATGCGCACGTTGCGGCCGATCAGCGAGCCGTCGATGCGCAGGGGGATGTCGCGGATCTCACTGTCGGCCAGGACGATCGAGTTCTCCATCTCGCAGCTCACCAGCGTGCAGCGCTCGCCGATCGAGGTGTAGGGGCCCACGAAGGCGTTCTCGACGCGCGTGCCGTCGCCGATCACGACCGGTCCGCGCACCAGGGAGTCGATCAGCTCGACCCCTTCGCCGATCTGCACCCGGCCCTCGATACGGCTGCCGCTGCCGATGCTGCCGATGCTGGCGCCGCGCTTCGCATCCATCCCCTCGAGGACGATCCGGTTGGCTTCCAGCATGTCGTCCAGCTTGCCGGTGTCCTTCCACCAGCCGCGGACGATGTGGGGGTGGACGTCGAGGCCGCGGTCGATCAGGTCCTGGATGGCGTCGGTGATCTCGAGCTCGCCGCGGGCCGAGGGCTTGATCCGCCGCACCGACTCGAAGATGCGGGCGTCGAACATGTAGACGCCGACCAGCGCCAGGTTGCTCTTGGGCTCCTTGGGCTTCTCCGCCAGGCGGTGCACCTTGCCCTCGGGCGTCAGCTCGGCGACGCCGAACTGCTCCGGGTTGGGCACCTCGGCGAGCAGGATCTCGGAGTTGCAGCCGAGAGCCTGGAACTCCTCCACCAGGCTGGTGATGCCGCCGGCGATCAGGTTGTCGCCGAGGTACATGACGAACGGCGAGCCGTCGAGGAACTCCTCGGCGATCATCACCGCGTGGGCGAGGCCGAGCGGCGCGTCCTGCTCGATGTAGGTGACGCGGGCGCCGAAGCGGGCGCCGTCGCCGACCGCCGCCCGGATCTCGGCCCGGGTCTCGCCGACGATGATGCCGATCTCGCTGATACCGGCCGCGACGATGGCCTCGATGGCGTAGTAGAGCACCGGCTTGTTGGCGACCGGCACGAGCTGCTTGGCGGAGGTGTGGGTGAGGGGACGCAGGCGCGTCCCCTTGCCTCCAGAAAGGATCAGGCCCTTCATAGGTTCCGGTGTCTCCGGGCGTTGCGGATGGCTACGGCTCGATGGTCGAGCTGCGGCTGTTGAGGTCGAGGAACGTGCCGACGTTCTTCAGCGAGAGCGACAACCGGATGTCCTTGTCACGGGTGCGCGGTCCGATCCCGGCCCGGAAGTCGCGCAGCTCGAGGCGCAGGCCATAGCACTGCGCGGCGTAGCTCACCACCAGCGTCTGCTGCTGCAGGAGCTTCTGCTCGAAGTCGTAGTTGACCTGCCCCTCGACCCGGAGGTTCCAGGACTTGATGCCCAGGGCGCCGTTCAACCGCACCTGGTTGCTCAGGCTCTCCCCGGTGTCCTGGCGGGTGCGCGTGAACCAGGTGGCGCCCAGGTAGTTGCCGGTGCCGAAGCCGTAGTTGCCGGTCAGGCCGGTCGACGAGATGCCGCCGAACAGGGTGTCGTAGTCGGCCTCCAGCTTGAGGCTGATCTTGTCGGTCGGCGAGAAGCGCAGCAGCGCCTCGATCGGTCCCTGGGTGGTGCTCACCGTGCGGTCGCCCGGGGCCACCTGCAGCGGCTGGAGGGCGTCGAAGCTGTACGAGCGGGCGACCTCGAAGAGCAGCACCTCGCGGGCGGCGCCGTTCTCCGTGTCCGGCTTGGCCAGGATGCGGTTGGAGAGCGCCAGGCGTCCGCGGTTGGTGGAGATCGGCGTGTCCACCTCGTCGAACAGGGGGACCTGCTGGGTATCGTCGATGTCCCCCTGGTAGACGTAGGTCCAGCGCGGCTCGATCAGGTGCTTGAACTTGCCGAAGCCGCCCACCTTCCAGTCGAAGATCCGGGAGAAGGAGGGGCCGACGATCTGGGCGCTGGCGACCGGGAAGGCGCGGGTCAGGGCGTCGCCGGTGAGCTCGCGCTGGGTGGCGTCGAGGCTGTCGCCGTACCAGGTCAGCCGCTCGCCGCCGGTGATCGACAGCGAGAGCCAGGGGAAGGTGCGGATGGGCAGCGTGACCTGCGGGAACAGGTCGACGCGCCCGTACTGGCCGTCGTAGCTGTTCGGCCGGCTGATCTGGAGATAGTCGAGAGAGCTTTCGACCTCGAGGTAGAAGGGCGTGCGGGCGAGCCGGGTCGAGCGCAGGCGGTACTCGATCTCGGGGAGCCGCCGCTGCTGGATCGTGTCCGTCTGCTGGAAGCCGAGGAAGGTCTCGCGGCTGCTCAGTTGGGCGTTCAGCAGGTGGGGGCCCCAGTTGCCGGAGACGAACGCGCGGCTGTCGATGAAGCGCAGGGTGTTGCGGTCGAAGTCCCGCTCGAAGTCGCGGAAGAAGTTGAAATCCGAGTAGTCCTGGAACTGGATGACGCCGCGCATGCCCCAGGGCAGGTCGTCGGTGGTGTGGTTCAGCTCCACCTTCCAGCGCCACTCCTCGAGCTCCGGGTCGCGGACGTAGTAGCCCACCAGGTCGCCCTTGGTACCGGCGGTCGGATGGTAGCGGAACTCGTTGCCGAGACCGAGGAAGCCCTCCGTGTAGGTGTCCAGATGGAAGGTCGTGTCGTAGCTGCGGCCCAGCGTCTGGAAGTAGGCGAGGCCGAGGGAAGCGCCGCGCCGGTCGGAGTAGCCGATGTTGGGGATCAGGAGGCCGGAGCTCCGCTCGCTCTTGACCGGCCAGAGGATGTAGGGGGTGTAGAAGACGGGCAGCTTCTTGGCCCGCATCGAGGCGGAGCGCACGCGGGCGTAGCCGTCGACCTGGACCGTCGCCTCGCGCAGGCGGAAGCTCCAGTCGGGCACCTCCTGGCTGCAGGAGGTGAAGATGCCGTCGGTCACCTGGTAGGTGTCGTCGCCCGTCTTCGCCACCTCCTTGCCGACGAAGTAGTAGTCGGGCGCGACCTGGCCGGTGGAGTTGGTGAGCTTGCCCGTCTTGGTGTCGAGGTTGAACACCGCCGTCTCGCCCGTCAGCCGGCGGGGGCCCTGGTCGAGGGTGATGTTGCCGGTGGCCGTGACGACCTTGGTCTCGAGGTCGATCTCGGCCTGGTCGGCCTTGAGGTCGACGTCCTGATAGCGGATCTGCACCCCGCCGGAGAGCGCCGCCGAGTCCTCGCGAACGTACTTGAGGTCCACGGCGCTGCCGGCGGCGCTGCTGCCGTCCTTGAACTTGAGCTGGAAGTCGAGGCGGTCGGGCCCCGCGCCCGGCGGACCGGCGGGCACCGGCGGCACCGCGGGGGCCGGGATCGCCTGCGGCGCGCCGGTCGGCTCGCCGCCCGGCGGAGCGGGCGGCGCCACGGGCGCGATCGGCCCCGTGGGCTCGGTGGCGGGAGCCGCCGCCTCCGGAGGGGGAGGCGGCAACGGCTCCTGTCGGGCCGCGGCGGGCAGGGCCAGACAGAGAGCCAGCGAGAGGGCGGACAGTGGGGGGCGTTGTTCGATCATGAGCGCGGTCGAGTCTATGCGCTCAGTCTATCCGCTCGATAATCATCGCGGTAGCCTCACCGCCTCCGATGCAGATGGCGGCGCAGCCGAGCCGACCGCCGCGCTCGCGCAGCGCGTGCAGCAGGGTGACCAGGATGCGCGCCCCGGAGGCTCCGATCGGGTGCCCCAGGGCGACCGCGCCGCCCCGGACGTTGACCCGGTCGGGCTGCAGCTCGAGGTCGCGCAGGAAGGCCAGCGCCACCACGGAGAAAGCCTCGTTGATCTCCCAGAGATCGATGTCGGCCGCCTTCAGGCCAGCCCGCTCCAGCACGCCGCGCACGGCGCCCGCCGGCGCCGTGGTGAACCACTCCGGCTTCTGGGCGAGGGTGGAGTGGGCAATGATGCGGGCGAGCGGCTTGGCGCCCCGCCGGGCGGCCTCGGAGGCCGTGGTGAGCACCAGGGCGGCGGCGCCGTCGTTGATCTTGCTGGCGTTGGCGGCGGTAACCGTGCCGCCTTCCTTCTGAAAGGCGGGCTTGAGCGTCGCGATGCGCGAGAGGTCGGACTTGAACGGCTCCTCGTCGCGGTCCACCACCACCGGATCGCCCTTCTTCTGGGCGATCTGCAGGGGGACGATCTCCTCGGCGAACAGCCCCTTCTCGGCGGCCTCGCGGGCGCGGCGGTAGCTCTCGAGGGAGTAGGCGTCCTGCTCCTCGCGGCTGAACTTGTACTCGGCGGCGCAGGTCTCGGCGCAACTGCCCATGTGCAGGTCGCCGTAGGGGTCCCACAGGCCGTCGTGGACCATCGAATCGATCAGCTTGCCGTGCCCCAGGCGCAATCCCTCGCGGGCGCCGGGGACGAGGTAAGGGGCCTGGCTCATGCTCTCCATGCCGCCGGCGACGACGAGCTTGAAGTCGCCGCAGCGCAGGTCGTTGGCGCCGATCATCACCGCCCGCATGCCGGAGCCGCAGACCTTGTTGAGGGTGATGGCGCCCGTGGAGACGGGGCAGCCGGCGGCGAGGGCGGCCTGGCGGGCCGGGGCCTGGCCCTGGCCGGCCGTCAGCACGCAGCCCATGTTGACCTGTTGAATCTCGTCCGGAGTCAGACCCGCGCGCTCGATGGCGGCGGCTATCGCGCGCGCTCCCAGAGCGTGCGCGGGAAAGCTCGAGAGCGCACCCTGGAAGGTTCCGATGGGCGTGCGCACCGCGCTCAAGATAACGACGTCGTCCATGACCTCTCCTGTAAAGCGCTTGGGGGGAGTTGCCGGCCGGCACGCGCGCGCGAGGCGGCCGGCGGACCGGGCGATGGATCGTAGCACATCCGGTACAATGCGCCCGGACGGAACCGGCATGCGCTCTCTGGGCATCGACTTCGGCGAGAAACGGATCGGGCTGGCGGTCTCGGATCCGGCCGGCCGGTTCGCCGTGCCGCTGACCACCCTGGAGCGCCGCAACGACCGCTCGGCCCTGCGGCAGATCGCCGAGATCGCCCGCCAGGAAGGGGTCGGGCGGCTGGTCCTCGGCGAGCCGGTGGGGCTCGACGGCCAGCGCGGGCCGAACGCCGAGCGGGTCCGCCGCTTCGGCGACCGGCTGGCCGGCTTGACGGGCCTGCCCGTCGAGCTGATCGGCGAGGCGCTGACCACCGTCGAGGCCACCGAGCGGCTGCGCGAGGCCGGCGTCGATACCCGGCGCGAGCCGGCCCGGATCGACGCCGTCGCCGCCCAGATCCTGCTCCAGGAGGTTCTGGACCGCGACGGCAGACAAGCCTGAGAGGAGGCGGAGTGGCACGAGGCAAGAAGGCAGCGGGTGGGGACGGCTGGCGGCGGGTGGCGATCGGTCTGGGAGTCCTGCTCCTCCTGATCATGGTGCCGGTCGGCCGGATGGCCTGGTCCTGGTGGCAGCTCCAGCGCCCCTACCAGGGCTACGAGGGCGCCGAGAAGCTGGTGACCGTCGCGCCCGGCACAGCGGCCAGCCGCATCCTCCAGATCCTGGAGAAGGAAGGGGTGCTGGCCGACGCCAAGCTGGCCCGCACCTATCTCATCTACTTCATGGGCGATCCCAAGATGCGGGCCGGCGAGTACCGGTTCCGCGGCCCCCTCACCACCGCGCAGGTGCTCCGCATGCTGGTGCGGGGGGACATCGTCACCCGCTCCCTGACCATCATCGAAGGCTTGACCCTGGAGGAGATCGCCGATCAGCTCGCGCGGGCGAAGTTCGGCCGCCGCGAGGTGTTCCTCGACCTGATGCGCTCGCCGCGGCTGATCGCCGACTTCGACCCCGACGCCCCCGACCTCGAGGGTTACCTCTTCCCCGAGACCTACAACTTCGCCTCCGCCACCCGCGAGGAGGAGATCGTCGGCACCCTGGTGCGCACCTTCCGCCAGCGCTTCGAGCGCGAGGTCCGGCCCTTGCTGGCCCGATCCCCGAGCCGCAGCGTGCGGCAGGTGGTGACGCTCGCGAGCATCGTCGAGAAAGAGGCCCAGGCCGGCGCCGAGCGGCCGGTGATCGCCGCCGTCTACCGCAACCGGCTGGACCGCAGGATCGGCCTCGCCGCCGACCCTACCGTCATCTACGCCCTCAAGCGCCTCGGCCGCTGGAACGGCAACATCCGGCGGGAGGACCTGCGGATGGACTCGCCCTACAACACCTACCGCTACGCCGGCCTGCCCCCCGGCCCCATATGCTCGCCGGGGCTCGCCAGCCTGGTCGCCGCCGCCCAGCCGGCCGACGTGCCCTACCTCTACTTCGTCAGCCGCAACGACGGCACCCACGTCTTCTCCGAGACCCTGCAGGAGCACAACCGCAACGTCGAGACCTGGCAGCGGCAGTATTGGCGGAACCGCCGGGCCGCGGAGCGGCGGCAGGGCGCCAACGGCCGCTGAACGCCGGCTCTCACTTTTTGATTGACAGTTCCGCAGGCCTGTTGTATCAAGGCAGGTGGAACGAGTCCACAAAACAGTACGGAACGCGCCGTCCCTTCGAGTGGAGAGCCGCTACAGTGGCGGAGCGCATCCGAGAGGAGACGTCTGATGAACATCCCGGAGGAGTTTGGGAAGTACCTGCTTCTCAAGAAACTGACCGAGGACCCGCTCGGAGAGACCTTCCGTGCCGGCAAGGTGGGCAACGAAGGCATGGAGCAGGTGGTGCTGCTCCGCGTTCTCAACGGCAAGGGGATCGATGGCGAGAAGCTCTGGGCCAAGATCTCGGGTCGGGGGGCCATCCAGCAGATCCTGAAGAGCCCCAACATCGGCAGCGGCGTCGATCTCGGACGCGTGCGGAGCTTTCCCTACGCCGCCTACGACTACATCTCGGGCAAGAGCCTGGCGACCATCTTCGCCCAGTCGGCCCGGCAGTACTCGCCCATTCCCACCGACCATGCGCTGCTGGTGGCGGAGCGGCTCTCGCTCGCCCTGGCCGCGGCCCACGAGAGCCGGGTGCAGGATGAGCGGGTGCTCCACGGCTTCGTGGTGCCGCACCTGGTGATGATCTCCAACGAGGGCGAGACCCGCCTCCTCGGTTTCGAGGTGGCACCCGGCCTGCGCGCCCTCGCGGCCGGCGGCTGGCAGGACGACACGCTCCGGCCCTACCTCTCGCCCGAGACCCTGACCGGCGCGCCGCTCGGCAAGTCCGACGACGTCTACTCCCTGGGCGCCATCCTGTTCGAGCTGCTGACCGGCGAACGCCTCGCCGCCGCGCCGGCGGAAGGCTACGCCGGGGTGATCGACGCCGCCGTCCTGGCCAACGAGGGCACCCCCCTGCCGGCGCCGGTCGCGGCCCTGCTCAAGAAGAGCCTGGCACCCCGCGAGGGGCGGATCGCCGACGCCGTCACCTGGCACAAGACGCTTTCGAAGCTGATGATCGACGGCCAGTTCAGCCCGACCACGTTCAACCTCGCGTTCTTCATGCACAACCTCTTCCGCGAGGAGATCGAGCGGGAGAACCAGGAGATCCAGGCCGAGAAGAAGCTGGAGCTGCCGGCCCCGCGGCCCGTGATGGCCGCGGCAGCCGCCGCCCCCGCCGCCGCGGCGGCCACGATGCAGGATCCCCGCGAGGCGACCGGGGTACGCCAGGGGACCCTGCCGGGCACGCGCTTCCCGGCGGCGCAGGCACAGGCCGAGCCGTCGAAGAAGGGCTTGTGGATCGGCATCGCCGCCGCCGCTCTGGTCGCCCTCGGCGCCGGCGGCTGGTTCCTCTTCGGGCGCTCCGCCGGTGACGTCCAGACCGCCGCCGCGCCGCCGGCCGCCGCCGCCACCACCCTGCCGGCCGCCATGCCGGGCACCGTGCCTGCGGGCGCCGCGGGCACCGCGCTCGATCCGGCCGCGCCGGCGGGACCGACGCCGGAGGAGATCCAGGCGCAGATCCAGCAGATGTTCGAGGCCCGCAGCAAGGAGATGGAGTCGAAGTTCAAGACGCAGTACGACGACCGCATCAAGCAGCTCCAGCAGCAGCTCGAGGACAGCAAGGCGGGCGCTGAGCCGAGCCCGGGCCCGAGCCGGGCGGCGGCGGCCCAGCCGGAGCCCGCGCCGGTCGAGACCCGCGCCCAGCAGCGCCCCGAGCCCGCCGCCGCGCCGCCCCAGGCAGCCGTGCCGCCGCCCGCCGCCGCAGCTCCCCAGACGGCGCCGGCGAACGACCGCGACGAGAAGCCCGCCGCGCCGGCGCCCGCCGTCCCCGCGCCGGCGCCCGCCCAACGGCAGCAGCAGGTCCAGGTGGGAGACCTGGTGCAGCCCGGACCCGGCGTCGCGGCGCCGAAGCTCGCCGCGCAGCTCGATCCGCGCTATCCGCCGGCGGCCAAGCGCCTGAACCGCGCGGCCCAGGTGGACATCAAGGTGCTGGTCGACGAGCGGGGCAAGGTGCTGGACTCCGAGCGTATCGGCGCCAAGGCGGGCTTCGGCTTCGACGAGGCGGCCCTCGACGCGGCCCGGCGGGCAGTGTTCCAGCCGGCCGTCAAGGAAGGCGTGCGGGTGAAGATGTGGACCACCCTGCGGGTGAACTTCAAGCCGATGTAGCAGGGAGCCGCGGGGGAGGAGGGAGAAAGGGCACCCGGGTGGGTGCCCTTTTTCTTTTGAGGCTCTTACAGGTCGGCAGCCTTGAGGCTGGCCGTGAGCTTCTGGATGACCGGCTTCATGACCTTGTCGAACATCCGCTCGTCGTCGACGCCGCCGCCGAAGCCGCCCACGGACACCTTGACGCTGCTCTCCTCGCCGCTCGCCTCGTCCGCCCACACGATCTCGCCCGTCGAGGTGTCGATCAGGCGGGCGTTCATGGCCGCCGTGAAGCCGCGCTTGCCGGCGCTGAAGCCCGGGAGCCGGCCGATGCCGGAGCCGTGAGCGCTCTTGTCGGTGACGCCGTACTCGGTCACGGCGCCCGTCAGCAGGTAGTTGACGCCGAGGAGCTTGCCGATCTTGACCGCGCTCTTGGGATCGACGTCGCCGGAGAGCGTCAGGTTCTTCTCCTGCATCAACGCTTCGAGCTGCTCGCGCTCGACGACCCGGAACTTGCCGCTCTTGACCAGCTCGGTGACGAACACGTCCTGCGCCGCCTCGGCGCCGCCGCGGAACCACCACTGGTTGTCGGCCTTGTTCTTGAACTCGAGCACGGCGATACGGGGCTTGTCGCTGGATGCCGCCCGGGTCAGGGCCGGGGCCGCGAAGACCGCCAGCAGCAGGGCGGCACAGAGAGCAAAGGCGGAAACACGCTTCATGGTCAAACCTCCTTCAGGGGAAATCTGGATTTCCCCAATTTTACTCCGAAGAACGCCCGACCGCCATCCATCCCCTCAGCGTCTCAGCCGTCCCGCTCCTGCGAGTCGACCACGCAGAGGGCCGTCATATTCACGATCTCGCTGACCTCCAGGCCGTTCTGCAGCACGTGGACCGGCTTGGCCATGCCCAGCAGGACCGGCCCGATCGCCTCGGCGCCGGCCAGGCGCCAGATCAGCTTGTAGGCGATGTTGGCCGACTGCAGCTCGGGGAAGATGAGCACGTTGGCGGGCTGCTGCAAGCGGCTCCAGGGGTAGCTCTCCTTGAGGATCTGCTCGAACACCGCCGTGTCGGCCTGCATCTCGCCGTCCATCTCGAGGTCCGGAGCCAGGGCGCCGAGGAGCTCGACGGCGCGCCGCACCTTGCGGGCCGCCGGATGGTCGTTGGACCCAAAGTTGGAGAAGGAGAGCATGGCCACCCGCGGCACGACGCCGAAACGGCGGGCGAAGCCGACGGTGAGCAGGGCCGTCTCCGCCAGCTCCTCGGGGGAGGGATCGATGTTGACCGTCGTGTCGGCGAGGAAGAACAGGCGGTCCTGGAGGATCAGCACGTAGGCGCCGGAGACCCGCTTGACGCCCGGGCGGGTGCCGATGATCTGCAGGGCCGGGCGGATCGTCTCCGGGTAGGACTGGGTGATGCCGGAGATCAGGCCGTCGGCGTCGCCCATCTGGACCATCATGGTGCCGAAGTAGTTGCGCAGGCGCATCCGCTTGCGCGCGTCCACCAGGGTGACGCCCTGGCGCCGCCGCATCTCGTGGAACCGCTGGGCGTAGCTCTCGAGCTTGTCGCAGGTCTCGTTGTGGATGATGGTGATCCGGTCCTCGGGCAGGTCGAGGGCGCGCAGCCGCTCGGCGATCACCTCCCGGCGGGCGAGCAGGATCGGGTGGGCGATCCCCTCGTCCACCAGGACCTTGGCGGCGCGCAGGATCTGCTCGTTCTCGCCCTCGGGGAAGACCACCCGCCGCGGCGAGCGCTTGGCCTGGTCGATGACGCCGCGCATCAGCTCCAGCCGGCGGGAGATCAGCGTCTCCAGCCGGCGGTGATAGGCCTCGAAGTCCTGGATCGGCACCCGCGCGACGCCGCTCTCCATGGCCGCCCACGCCACCGCCGGCGGCACCCGCAGCAGCACCCGGTAGTCGAACGGCTTGGGGATCAGGTACTCGCGGCCGAAGCGCAGCGATTCGAGGCCGTAGGCGCGCAGCACGGCGTCCGGCACGTCCTCGCGGGCGAGCCCGGCCAAGGCCTTGACGGCGGCGAGCTTCATCGCCTCGTTGATGTCGGTCGCCCGCACGTCCAGCGCGCCGCGGAAGAGGAAGGGGAAGCCCAGGACGTTGTTGACCTGGTTGGGGTAGTCGCTGCGGCCGGTGGCCGCCACGGCGTCCCCGCGGGCCTCGAGGATCTCCTCGTAGCCGATCTCCGGGTCGGGATTGGCCATGGCGAAGACGATCGGGTCGCGCGCCATCGAGCGCACCATGTCCGGCGTCACGACGCCGCCGACCGAGAGGCCGACGAAGACGTCGGCGCCGGCCATGGCCTCGGCCAGGGTGCGCGCCCGGGCTTCGCCGGCGAACTCCTGCTTGTAGGGGTCCATCTCGGCCTCCCGGCCGCGGTAGATCACCCCGGCGCGGTCGCACAGGATGATGTTCTCCCGCCGGGCCCCGAGCTCGACGTAGAGGCGGGCGCAGGAGAGGGCCGCCGCCCCCGCTCCCGAGAAGACGATGCGCACCTCGTCCATCTTCTTGCCCACCACCACCAGGGCGTTGAGCAGGGCGGCGCCCGAGATGATGGCCGTGCCGTGCTGGTCGTCGTGGAAGACCGGGATGCTCATCTCGGCCTTCAGGCGGCGCTCGATCTCGAAGCAGTCGGGAGCGCGGATGTCCTCGAGGTTGATGCCGCCGAAGGTCGGCTCCAGGAGCCGCACCGTGCGGATGAACTCCTCCGGGTCCGTGGTGTCGACCTCGAGGTCGAAGACGTCGATGTCCGCGAAGCGCTTGAACAGGACCCCCTTGCCCTCCATCACCGGCTTGCCCGCGAGGGCGCCGATGTTGCCCAGCCCCAGCACCGCGGTGCCGTTGCTGATGACCGCCACCAGGTTGCCCTTGGCGGTGTACTCGTAGGCCAGCAGGGGATCCCGCTCGATCTCCCTGCACGGGTCGGCGACGCCCGGGCTGTAGGCGAGCGAGAGGTCGCGCTGGGTGGCGGTGGGCTTGGTGGGGACGACCTGGATCTTGCCCTTCCTGCCACGGGAGTGGTAGGCGAGCGCATCTTCGCGGCTGATTTTTTTCGAGCTCATGACGGCTGGCGATCTTACTATGAAGGGATCAAACCGGCGGGATAAGCTGGGTCCATGATCGTCGTGCCGGCAGACTCGTCTCTCCTCCTCGTCACGCAAACGGACCACGCCCACTTCTCGGGCGAGCTGCTGTCCCTCTGGCGCGCCGGCGGCCTGCCGGCCCACCCGCGGCGGGAGGATCTCCTCTTCGCCGCCCGCGAGCACGACAACGGCTGGCGGGAGGCCGACGCCGCGCCGCGCTGGAACGGCGGGCGCGGCCTGCCCCACGACTTCATCTCCCTGTCGACGCCGGAGCGCATCGAGATCTGGGAGCGGGGCACCTGCCGCTTCGTCCACGAGCGCCCCTACGCCTCCCTGCTGATCGCCCGCCACGCCCTCAACCTGTTCCGGGGCCGGCGGAATGACCGGGCCGACGAGGAGTGGGCGCCGTTCATCGCCTTCCTCGACGATCTCGAGGGGAGCCTGCTCGAAGAGACGGGTGTGCCGCGGGAGGAGCTGGAAGCCGACTACCGGCTGATCGACCTCGCTGACCTGATCTCCCTCGCCGCCTGCAACCGCTGGCGGGAGCCCGCCGAGCGGTACGGCCAACGCGTCGAGCCGGGGGACGGCGAAGTGCGGCTGGACCCCTTCCCCCTGGCGGGCGCGACCACCTTCCGCGTGCCCTGCCGCCGCATCCCCCGCCGCGATTACCGGGGCGACGCGGACCTGGGCGGCGAGCTGGCGTCCGCGCGGTGGGGAGAGCTGAGCGTGCGGGTCGTTCCTGGTCGTTCCTGACCAGGCCTAGCTCGGCGCCTTGACCTCGTCGGGAGGAGCCGGTGCGCCGGCGAGCACCATCTGCTCGAAGACCCGGCGGTAGAGCAGCAACAGGTCGGTGAACACCTGACTGAAGGCCTGGTCCGTGGTCTCGGCCAGGAGGGTGTTGCCGTTGAGGAGCGGCGGCATGTAGAGGGGCTCTTTGGAGAGCCCGGCGGCCGCGGCCTCGCCCTTCTGCTCCAGGTCGGCGGCCTCCAGGTCAGCGGCCCGCCGGTCCACCAGGTAGAGCGTGTAGAAGAACTCGAAGTAGCCGACCTTCAGGGCGTTCAGCACCTTCTCCAGCGAATCCAGCTTCGGCAGCTCCTTGCCGTTCTCATACTTGGAAAGCTGGCTTTTGCCGATGCCGGCCTCGCGGGCGATGCGGGCCTGGCTCTTGCCCCGCAGCTCCCTCAGGAGGCTGAGCGTCCGACCCAGATTGGCGAACATGACCATGGCGCGGAATGTATCGGCTCCGCGACACGCATTGCAAGCACAAGTAGCTGAAACCAGGATACTTACGCCTGCCCTCCAATTACCTGTTCCGGCAACCAGGAACCTGCGCCGAGGGCGCTAAGGCCGATCTCGTGCTCTCTTCGCGGTATGAAGTTCTCGGATTGGACTACGGACGCGATTCTCAGCGCTTGGCTTTGCGGCTCGTGGAGGCGCCACGCCGGCCGGACTTCCGGGGCCGGGGCGTATCGGCCAGGTCCTTCGGCGCCGGCGCGGCCGTGCCCTCCTTCGGCACCACCCGGAACAGGACCACCCACTCCCCTACCTCGATGGCTCCCTGCGCCACCGGGCGGGGCTGACCGAAGGTGAGCTGAACGAAGGATTCGACCTTGCCCAGAACCTGCCGGATCTCCTCGGGCCAGTCCCCTTGCGCTTCCGGCGCTCCCTCGCCGGCCCCCTGCCGCTGCACGGCCAGGGCCTCGGACTCGACCAGGTCGTAGCGGCGGAAGAACTCGCGCCGGCTCACGCCCTGGCAGCTCAGGATCTTGGCGAGAGTGGAGAGCGTCGCCTCCTGCTTGCTGTTCTCGATACGCGAGAGCTGGCCGCGGCCGAGCTCGGCCGCCTCGCCCAGCTCCTCCAACGTCAGGCGGTGCTCCTTGCGCAGACGGCGGAGGGTCTCTCCGATCAGATCGAACATTGCCACGTCCGGGAATGTATCCGGGACCCGCCGTGCCTGCAAGCATAAGTCTTTTCATTTGAGGGATTTAAAGGCTGGCCGTCGTTTCCTTTCGTGATCAGTTCTTCTCTCTTGCGGCTATCGGTGGCTCCTCCATGGCAGGTTGACGGCAAGAAAAGATGCTGCACGGAAAGTCCCGGGCCGGAACCCGGCGGCGCCGCCAGAAACAGGGTGCTCAGACAGGGCTTGCGTGTTAACCTTTCCGGGCCATGGAAGCCCAGCAACGGCTCGAGCCCGTGCCGGAGAGCACCGGAGAGGTCTTTCGGGTCCTGATGCCCTCCCCCATCGGAACCCTGGGCGTGGAGCTCGCCGGCACGAAGATCACACGCGTGACCCTCGAGCCCGGCGAGGCCGGCTTCATAGCGCTCCATCAGATCGACGGCTCGGACTTCCTGGACGAGGTCTTCGGCAGGCTCGCGGAGTACTTCGCCGGCGCCCGCCGCAAGCTCGGCCTGGAGCTCGACCTGTGCCCTTCCGGCCTCGCCCTCTTCGCTCGCCGCGTGCTGAAGGAGGCCGCCAAGATCCCCTACGGCAAGACCCGCACCTGCCGGGAGATCGCCGAGGCCGCCGGCCGGCCCGATGCCTGCCAGGAGGTGCTGGCGATCCTGCGGGAGAACCCCCTCCCGATCGTGATCCCCTGCCACCGGGTCCTGGCGGAAGACGGCGGACTCGGCGATTACGTGGGCGGCAGCCGGCGCAAGCGCTGGCTCCTTGACATGGAGAGCCAGAGCACCGAAATCTAGTCTCTACCCGGATCCAATCGCGGCCGTCATCCGGATCGGCTCCGCCCCGCGTAGAAGGGGCATGGGTATGCCCCTGCGAATCGCGGCCGCCGAGCCTCTTCCGCCGCCCGGGCTTGGCATATATTGCGTCCAGGAGAAAACCGCCTTGCTCCAGGGCGCCGCACCCAGCGACATTGCCCTGCTCGGCCGGATCGCGCAGGGGGACGTCGACGCTTTCCAGACCTTCTACGGCCGCTACGCGAGCCGGGTCCTGGCCTATGCCCGCCAGCTCTGCCGCGGCCGCGACGTCTCCGAGGACGTGATGCAGGAGGTCTTCGTGGCCGTCTGGCGCCGGGCCGCGAGCTTCCGGCCCGACCGCGGAGACCCCGCCGGCTGGCTGTACACGATCACCCGCAACAAGCTGGTGGACCACTGGCGGCGGCTGGGAGAGACGGCGGAGCTGAACGAGATGGATGACCGCCGGCTCGCCAGCGCGGAGCACTTGGGGGACTCGGGGGACCTGCGCCTGTCGGTGCGCCAGGCCCTCTCCCAGGTGGCGCCGGAGCAGCGCCGGGCGATCGAGATGGCCTACTTCGGCGGCCTCACCTACGAAGAGACGGCGAAGCGCCTCCAACTGCCGGTGGGAACCCTGAAATCGCGGATCCGCTCGGGGCTCAAGACCTTGAGGACCCTGCTCGAAAGCCGCTGACTGGTTTGACTGGAGAAAAGGCGAAGACCATGCATCCCTCCGAAGAGCTCCTGCTAGCCGTCGCCTCCGGCGAGGCCGACCTGCCGTACAGGGTACTGGTGGAGGGCCACCTGGACGCCTGCGCCGCCTGCCGCGCCACGCTCGGGGAGATCAGCGCTCCCGGCGGCGCCCTGCTCTCGGAGCTGCGTCCTGAGCAGCCTCCGGACATCGTCTGGCAGAGCCTGCGGACGCGGATCGCGGCCCTGCCGCCGAAGCCCCAAAGCCCCCCTTTCGCCGGCATCCCCCTGCCCGAGGCCGCGCGCCGGGAGCTCCCCGACCTCGATGAGGTCCGCTGGATGCGCCTGCCCATCCGCGGCGCCCGCCTGGCCGTCCTGATCCGCGATCCCTTCACGGGGAGCGTCCTGATTCTCGGCCACATGCCCCCCCGGCGGTTCTTCCCCGAGCACCTCCATCAGGGTCCCGAGGACGTCCTGGTCCTGGCCGGCGGCTACGCGGACCGGTTCGGGACCTACGAGGCCGGCGTCTTCGCCTCCTACGCCCCCGGCACCCGGCACCGTCCGCTCACCGAGCCGGACGAGGAGTGCTGGATCCTGACGCGGCTCGAGAAGCCGAACCTCTTCCTGGGCTGGAGGGGTTGGGTGCAGCGGCTGTTCTTCTAGAAGAGCCAAAAAGGACGGCAGGGACATCAAGGACTGCAAGGACGACAAGAGGATCGAGAACCCTCGGTCTCCCTGCTGTTCTTGCAGTCCTTGATGTCCCTGCCGTCCTTGCAGTCCTTTCCTGCCTCTCTGCCCAGGAGCCCGTCCCGAAGCCCACTCCTGTACAGACTCACCAAGAATATTGACAAAATATGGACAGAGAGCTAACCTCTCTCCATGACGAGCGCAACACCAAGACACCGATCGTCCAGAGACCGTGTCATCGTCGTCGGAGCCGGACCCGGCGGACTGGCTTCCGCCATCCTCCTGGCGGGAGCGGGACTGCGGGTCACCGTGCTGGAGCGCCTGCCGCAGGTGGGCGGACGCACCTCGACCCTCGAGGCGGAGGGGTTTCGCTTCGATCTCGGCCCGACGTTCTTCCTCTATCCGAAGGTGCTGGAGGAGATCTTCGATGCCGTGGGCTACGACCTGCGCCGCGAGGTGTCGCTGGCGCGGCTCGACCCCCAGTACCGGCTGGTGTTCGGCGCCGGGGGCGACCTGCTGGCGACCCCGAATCTGGAGGAGCTCGACCGCCAGGTGACGGCGCTGTCGCCGCGCGACCGGGGCTCCGTGCAGGCCTTCCTGGCCGACAACCGGGAGAAGTTCGAGCGCTTCCGCCCGTGCATCGAGTCGGCTTTCCTCGGCTGGGGCGACGTGCTGACCTCACGCGTCCTGAAGCTCTTGCCAAGCATCAAGCCCTGGCGCTCGCTCGACGGCGAGCTCGGGGCCTACTTCAGCGACCCGCGGATCCGCCTCGCCTTCTCTTTCCAGTCGAAGTACCTGGGCATGTCGCCCTTCCAATGCCCGAGCCTGTTCTCGATCCTGTCGTTCCTGGAGTACGAGTACGGGGTGTTCCACCCCATGGGCGGCTGCGGCGCCGTGACGGCCGCCATGGCCCGGGTGGCCCGCGAGTTGGGCGTCGAGATCCGCACGGAGGAGCCCGTGCGGGAGATCCTGTTCGAGGGCCGGCGGGCCGTGGGCGCCCGCACCGACGCCGGCGTCTACCGCTGCGACGCCATGCTGGTCAACGCCGACTTCGCCCGCGCCATGTCGCGGCTGGTGCCGGACGCCCTGCGCCACCGCTGGACGGACGGACGGATCGCCCGCAAGAAGTTCTCCTGCTCGACCTTCATGCTCTACCTGGGGATCGAGGGCATCTACCAGGACGTGCCCCATCACAGCATCTACATCTCGAAGGACTATGAGCGGAACCTGGACGAGATCGAGACAAAGCACGTGCTCTCGGACGATCCGTCGTTCTATGTCCAGAATGCCGGGGTCACCGATCCCACCCTCGCCCCGCGCGGCCACAGCACCCTCTACGTGCTCGTGCCGGTGACCCACCAGCACCCCAACGTGGACTGGCGCCGCGAGCGGGAACGCTACCGCGCCCTCGCCCTGTCCCGGCTGGCGCAGGTCGGCATCGAGGACGTCGAGCGGCGCATCCGCTACGAGCGGGTGATCACTCCCCAGGACTGGGACGAAGGGTTCGAGATCCACCGCGGCGCCACCTTCAACCTCGCCCACAACCTCGGCCAGATGCTCCACCTGCGGCCCCGCAACCGCTTCGAGGACCTCGACGGCGTCTACCTCGTGGGCGGCGGCACCCATCCCGGCAGCGGCCTGCCGGTGATCTTCCAGTCCGCCCTCATCACCTCCCGGCTGATGATGGAGGACCTGGGAGTCCGCTCCATGCCGCGGGCCGTGGGCCGGGCGGCGGTGGAAGAGGCTTTGGCGGAGGCGGTGTGAGAACGGAGCGCCGTCTCTCCGCCGGGGCCTCAGAGGGTAGGCCCCAACGGCCGGCACAAGCTGCCTGGGCGGCAACGCCGCTCAGCGCTCGGCTCCGTATCCTCAGCCACCTCCGCCACGCCCTCGCCGAGCGCTCCGCCGATCTGGTCCAGGCCATCCGCCGGGACACGAGCCGGCCCGAGGCCGAGATCCTGTCTTCCGAGATCGTCCCCCTTGCCGATGCCTGCCGCTTCCTGGAGCGTGAGGCGCCGCAGCTCCTCGCCACCCGCCACCTGGGCTCCGAAGGCCGGCCGGCCTGGCTGGCCGGAGTCGAGGCGGAGGTGCGGCGCGAGCCGCTGGGGCTCGTCCTGGTGATCGCCCCCTCGAACTACCCGCTCTTCCTGCCCGGCGTGCAGGCCTTGCAGGCCCTCGCCGCCGGTAACGCCGTCCTCTGGAAGCCGGGCCGCGGTGGGATTGCCGCCGCCGAGGCGTTCGCCGGCCTCGCCGCCCGGGCCGGGCTGCCGGCCGGGTTGCTCTCCGTACTTCCCGAAGACCCCGAGGCGGCGCGGGACGCCATCGCCGCCGGGGTGGACAGGGTCCTGCTCACCGGCTCGGCGGCCACCGGCCGCGAGGTCCTGGGAGCGCTCGCCCGCGTCCTGGTGCCGGCGGCCGTCGAGCTGTCCGGCTGCGACGCCCTGTTCGTCCTCCCCGGCGCGGACCTCGAGCGGGCCGCCCGCGCCGTCCGCTTCGGCCTCGCCCTGAACGGCGGCGCCACCTGCATCGCTCCCCGGCGCGTCTTCGTGCCCTACGACCTGGCGCCCGGCCTGGAAGAGCGGATCGCCGCTCTGGCCCGCCGGCTGCCCGCGGCCGCCGTCGATCCCCGGACGGCCTTCCGTGCCCGCGCGCTGGCGGCCGAGGCCCTCGAAGGCGGCAGCCTCCTCCTCGCCGGCAGCCTGGAGCCCACGGACGAATTCCAGCCGATGGTGATCGTCGACGCCCTGCCTTCCATGCCCCTGCTGCAGGAGGACCTCTTCGCCCCCGTGGTCTCGACGGTGCGGGTCGCGGGCATCGAGGAAGCGCTGGCGGACGCCGCCCTCTGCCCCTACGCCCTGGGCGCCTCGGTCTTCGGCCCCGAGGAAGCGGCCGTCGCGCTGGCCGGCCGGGTGCGGGCGGGCGTCGTGGTGGTCAACGACGTGATCGTGCCGACGGCGGACCCGCGCCTGCCCTTCGGCGGCCGCGGCGAGAGCGGCTTCGGCGTCACCCGCGGGGCCGAGGGGCTGCTGGAGCTGACGGCGCCGAAGGTGGTCGCCGTGCGGCGGGGCCGGCGCCTGCCCCATCTCGAAGATCCCCATCCGGACGACGCGGACCTCTTCCGCGCCTGGCTGAACCTGACCCACGCCGGCGGCCTGCGGGCCCGTCTGCACGGCTTCACGGACCTCGCGCGCGCCCTCGTCCGGCGCGGCGGAAGGAGAGCCGGATGACTCGGAACACGGACCGCGTCGGCGTCGTCGGCTCCGGGCTCGGCGGCCTCGCCGCGGCGGCCACCCTCGCCGCCCGCGGCTACCGGGTGACCCTCTTCGAGCGCAACCCCTGGCTGGGCGGCAAGGCCGCCGTGCTCCAGGAAGGAGGGTTCCGCTTCGACATGGGGCCGACCATCCTGACCCTGCCGTCCGTCCTCGGCCGGATCTTCGCCGAGGCGGGGCGCGACCTCCGCCGGGAGCTCGACCTGATCCCCCTCGATCCCCAGTGGCGCTGCTTCTACGACGACGGCTCGACGCTCGACCTGACGGCCGACCCCGCGCGCATGGCAGCGGCGCTCGAGGCCTTCGCTCCGGAGTCCGGCGCGGCCGCGGGCTACCGCCGGTTCCTCGAGGTCGCCGGGCGCCTCCACGACATCTCGGAACGCTTCTTCTTCTGGCGCTCGGTGGGCTCGGTGCGCGACACCCTCGACACCGGGGCGTTCAAGGCCTCGGTGCTGGGCGATCTCCTGGCCCTGCGGTTCGGCCGCACGGTGGCCGGCACCGTGCGCCGCCACGTCCCGGAGCCCCGGGTGGCGCAGATGCTCGACCACTTCACGCAGTACGTGGGGTCGGCTCCGGACGCCTCGCCGGCGGTGCTCTGCGGCATCGCCCACATGCAGACGGCGGAGGGGATCTGGTATCCCCGGGGCGGCACCCGCGCCGTGCCCGAGGCCCTGCGGCGGCTGGCGCTCGAGCTCGGCGTCGAGATCCGGGCGGGATCGGGCGTCCGCCGCATCCTGACGGAGAACGGGGCCGTCACCGGCGTCGAGACCGACACCGGCAAGCGGCTCCCCTTCGCCGCCGTGGTCTCCAACTGCGACTCCGTGCGCACCCACCGCGAGCTTCTGGAGGGGGTGCGGGAGGCGCGGCCGTTCGAGCGCCGCCGCAAGTACGAGCCCGCCTGCTCCGGAGTCGTGCTCTACCTCGGCCTCGACCGCGCCTACTCCCACCTGCTCCACCACAACTTCGTCTTCTCGAGCGATCCGGAGCAGGAATTCGCGGCCATCTACCGCCACGGCGAGCCGGCCCCCGACCCCACCTGCTACGTCTGCGCTCCGGCCCGCACCGAGCCCGCGGTGGCGCCAGTCGGCGGCGAGGCGCTCTACGTCCTCGTCCACACGCCCTATCTGCGCCCCCATCACGACTGGCGGAAGATGTTCCCCGCCTACCGCCGGACCATCCTGGACAAGCTGGCGAAGACCGCCGGCCTGGAAGACCTCGAGCAGCGCATCGTCTACGAGTCCGCCCTGACGCCCGCGGACATCCACACCCGCTATCACGTGCTGAACGGGGCGATCTACGGCCTCGCCAGCCACGGCCGCATGATGGGCGCCTTCAAGCCCGGCAACCGGAGCCGCGACCTCCGCGGCCTCTACCTGGCCGGCGGCGCCGCCCATCCCGGACCCGGAATGCCCATGGTCCTGATGTCCGGCTGGATCGCCGCCGACGCCCTCGACCAGGACGGCGTGGCGGCCGGCGCCAGGAACGCCTCTCAGTGGCAGGCCGCGAAGGCGTCCACGTCGTGGACGGGCGCCGGGGCGCTGCCCTCCGGGTTGAAGTAGACCCAGGTGCGGCCGGTCCGGGTGTCGCGCACCTTGACCGTGAGCTCGACGTCGGTGACGGCCGCGAGGTCGAGCCCGTAGTGGCCGTTGACGGCGCAGCCGTCGAATACGTTGAGCAGGAGCCCCGGGTCGTCCTGGGGCGAGAAGGAGAACAGGCCGCCGCGCCGGTCGGGGGCCTCGGACAGCCTGATCCGCTTGGCTTCCCGGCCAGTCTCGGAGGCATTGGCGGCATCGGCCTCGGACGGGCGCCATTGCACCGTGGCTTCGAACCTGCCGCCGTGGAGGCAGAGGGCGCGCGTCTCGTCGCACGCCGTCGACTCGCCGTCGGTGGCGCCGGCCGCGATGGCGGAGAAGGGCGAGACGCCGTCGAGGCCTTCGGCCCGGATCCGGTACTGGAAGATGGCGCCGCCGGGCAGGCCGGAGTCGGTGAAGCTGCCCGCTCCCGCCGCGACGGCGGCGATCTCCTGGAAGGCGCCGCCCGGCTGCCGCCGCTCGATACGGAACGCGCTGGCCGCCGCCGAGTCATCGGCCCAGGTCAGGCGGATCTCGCTGGCCGACTGACCCGCCGCCCGGAGCTGGGCGGGCACGGCGGCGCCCGCGCCGCAGCCGGCGCCGTCGTCGTCATGGACGGTCACCATCGCGCTGCTGGTGCCGAGCGCGGCGCCGGTGGCCTTGCTGAGCTTGATGGTGAAGGTCTCGTCCTGCTCCTGGGCGGTGTCGTTCTTGATCGGCACCTCGAACGTCTTCGGGTCCTGATCGCCGCTGACCCACTTCAGGGTGGCATTGCGCGTGGTGAAGTCCTTGCCCGGCTTGGCGGTGCCGTTGGCCGTCGAGATCTTGACCGTCGCGGCGCCGTCGCTGCCCCCCGTGCGCTCCACGGTCACGGCCAGGGTGCCAGCCCCTTCGCTCACGGTGTAGGCGGGCGCCAGCTCGAGCTTGCCGCCTCCCTGGCCGCTGCCACCGCCGCCCGAGGTGCCGCGGACGACGACGGTGCCGCGCATTCCGCCCGTAGGGCTGCCGTGGACCAGGCAGTAGAAGCCGTAGGTGCCCGGCGCATCGTAGGTATGCTGGAAGGTGCCTTCGGTGCTCGGATTGCCGCTGGTGAACGACGCGTCGTCGGCCTTGACGCTGTGCTCGGAGGAAGTCCTCGCCCAGGTCCAGCACACCGGCTGCCCGACGTCGACGGTCAGCCTCGCCGGAGAGAAGGAAGTGCTGTTGCCGCCGATCGTGATCTTGGCCTGCACTCCCGAGCAGCCCGCCGGCGGGTTGGGGTCGCCCCCCCGCGGGTCGGGCTCGTCGTATTCCTTGGCGCCCATGGCGCTCATCGCGCCCATGCCGTGATGCTGGGCCATAGCGGGGACAGCAATGGCGGTGGCGAGCAGCAAGCCGAGCGCGAGCGCCGGCAGGACCAGTCTATGTTTCATGGTCATCTCCTCCTTCGTCAGTGAGTACCCTGGCGGAGGCGGGAGGTTCAAAGGGGGAGGAGTGAGGACCAAGGCGGCGGTAGCTCCGCCGGAGCCACCGCCGTGTCGATCTGCCGAAGGGGCCTACCCCGCCTTCACCTGATGCACCGCGAACATCCCGCCCTGGGGGTCCATGATCTGGACGATCAGGTCGCCCCCGGGGACCTCGTGGGGGCCCATGAGCACCTTCCCGCCGTTCTGTTTCACGGCCTCGACGGAGGCGTTCACGTCCGCCACCCGGGCGTAGTGGAGCCAGGCCGGGGGGCCCGGCATCTCCTTGGGCTTGGGAAACATGCCGCCGAAAGGGACCTCGCCGCAGCCGTACATCTGGTAGACGCCCATCGGGCCCATGTCCATGGCCGAGGTCTTCGCCCATCCGAAGAGCTCGCTGTAGAAGGAGAAGGCCGCCTCGGCGTCCGTGGTGGCGAGCTCGTGCCAGGAGAAGTCCCCCACCGGCGGCTTGGCCGGGGCCTCCTGCGCCGCGTTCTCGGGCGTGAAGGTGGCGATCGAGGCGCCCTGCGGATCGGTGATCACCGAGTACCGGCCGACGGTCGGGATGTCCGTGGGCGGCACCAGGACCTTGCCGCCCAGCTCCTGGGCACGGGCGGTGGTGGCGTCCACGTTCGCCACGGACACGTAGGCCAGCCAGTGAGGCTGCGCGCCGCCGCTCACGGCCTCGTCCGGCAGCTTCATGATGCCGCCGACGGGAGTCTCGCCAGCCGTCCACATCGTGTAGGCCATGCTCTCAAAGAGCTGGGTGCCCCAGCCCGCGACGGCGGTATAGAAGGCCTTGGCGGCCTCCGGATCCGGGGTCATCAGGTCATACCAGACGAAACGGCCGCAATTGCTCTCTCCAGACATTCACACCTCCTTCGGGACGACGATTGTTCCCGTATTTCGTATCATAGCTCGCCGGGCACGCCCGCGCTTGTGCCCCCTTCTCTCCCCGCCTCCCACCTGCCGACCGCGAGAGAAGGGGAATGAAACAGCTCTTCCAAGACAAACTTCTCCCTCTTCTCCCGGCCGGCGGGTGGGAGGCGGGGAGAAGAGGGCCGGGGTGATGAGGGCCCCCACGGGGCGAAACGCTCATCTGACAAAGTAGTAATAGGGTGTCACCCATAACGGCGCCCATACCGGTACAAATCGGCTGGGGCAAAAAGGAGAGGAGATCATGATCGCACGTACCTGGCGGGGAGCCACGAAGGCGGAGGACGCCGACGCCTACCTCGAGTACCTCGAAGAGACGGGCTTCTCCGAGTATCGCGCCACCCCCGGCAACCTCGGCGTGCTCGGCCTCCGGCGCGTGGCCGATGGCCGCGCCGAGCTCCTCCTGATCACCCTGTGGGAGTCGGAAGAGGCGATCCGCCGGTTCGCGGGCGACGACATCTCGCGGGCCGTCTTCTACTCCGAGGACGACCGCTTCCTGGTCGACCGGGACGATCACGTCGATCATTTCGAGGTGATCCACCGGGAAGGCCTGGATCGACCGTGACGCTCTCCTTGGATCAGGAGGACGGCGCCTCACGGACGAAGCTGATCGCGGCGTTCGCGGCCATCTACCTCTTCTGGGGCGGCACGTTCCTCGCCCTCCGCTACGCCGTCGTCGAGGTGCCGCCGCTCCTCACGATCGCCATCCTCTGCGCCGGCCGCGCCCTGGTGGCCGCCGTGCTCGTCATCGGCGCCGTGATGCTGACCCGCGATCCATCCCCATCCCGTGGAGAAAAGACATGAATCCCAGCGTTCCCCAAGATCTCGACGCCTTCTTTGATTCGAACGCGGCCCGCATCCAGGCCGAGCTGTTCGAATTCCTGCGGATACCGAGCGTGAGCACCCGCCCCGAGCACGGCGCGGACGTCGAGCGCGCCGCGGAGTGGCTGGCTCGCTCCATGCGCTCGGCCGGACTGTCGGCGGAGATCCTCCCCACGGCGGGATACCCGATCGTCCTCGGCGAGTGGCGGCGGGCAGCCGCCGGCGCTCCCACGGTGCTGATCTACGGCCACTACGACGTGCAGCCGGCCGAGCCGCTCGACCTCTGGACCTCGCCGCCGTTCGAGCCCGCCGTGCGCGACGGGCGCATCTACGCCCGCGGCTCGACGGACGACAAGGGGCAGCTCTTCCTCCACGTGAAGGCCCTGGAGGCCCATCTCTCGGCTCGCGGCGAGCTGCCGGTGAACGTGATCGTCGTGGCCGAGGGCGAAGAAGAGACCGGCAGCGAGCACCTCCTGCCATTCCTCGAGAGCCACGCGGACCGTCTGCGCTGCGACGCCGTCGTGATCTCCGACTCCGGCATGTTCGCGCCGGGAGTGCCGGCCCTCCTCTCCTCGCTGCGCGGCATGGCCTACTTCCAGATCGACGTCCAGGGGCCGTCATCTGACCTGCACTCGGGGAGCTACGGCGGCGCGGTGGTGAACCCGGCCATGGCGCTCGCCCGCATCCTCGCGACCTTCCACGACGCGGACGGACGGATCGCCATCCCCGGCTTCTACGACCGGGTGCTGGAATGGCCGGACGAGATCCGGAAGCAGATGGCGGGCCTGCCGTTCCACGATCAGGAATTTCGCGCGGAGACCGGAGTGACGGCCCTCGGCGGCGAGGCGGGACGCACCACGCTCGAGCGGCTATGGACGCGGCCGACCTGCGAGGTCAACGGCCTCCTCAGCGGCTACACGGGCGACGGGGCGAAGACGGTGCTCCCCGCAAAAGCCATGGCCAAGGTGAGCTGCCGCCTCGTCGCGGACCAGGACCCGGAGGAAATCGGCCGCCTGATGCGCGCCCACGTCGAGCGGGTGACGCCCCCGGGCGTGACCGTGGACATCAAGCTCCTCCACGGCGCTCCAGCCTGGCGCGCCAACCTCAGCGGCCCCCTCTTCGAGGCCGCCAGCCGAGCCCTCGCGGCGACCTTCGGCCGCGAGCCCGTGATCGTCGGCGAAGGCGGCTCCATCCCCGTCGTCAGCGACTTCCAGCGCCTCTTCGGAGTCCCCGTGCTCCTCATGGGCTTCGGCCTGCCGGGCGAGAACGCGCACGCGCCGGACGAGTGGCTCAGCGTGGAGAACTTCGAGAAGGGGATGCGCACGGCGGCGGTGCTGTGGGAGGAGGTGGGGACGGCAGGTGCCTAGCAACGGCAGATGTGGTACCCTCTATCCGCGACGAGGGTACCAAGAGGAACGACGAAATGTCCAGGCATGCAAAGGCTCATGTAGACGACGTAGAGCGGAGCTTGAGCGAGCCGGCTTCTCCGGAAGAGATGGAGCGCAGGAGACACCTTGTCGCCGATCTACAGATCCTTTGGAATCGGCCGGTCACAGAGGAAGAGGAAGAGTTTTGGCGGAAGTTCGATGCTGAGCTGCAGAGCGAGCGCTTGACGTTCCGTTGAGACATGCCCCTTCCTCTTCTCCTCGATAGCAACATTCTTTCCAAGATCGTGCACCCTGTTAGGGAGCACGATCCAATCGTCGTCACGGTTACCCGCCTTCTCCAGGATCTTCGCTACGAGATCTACGTTCCTGAGATTGTCGATTACGAGCTTCGCCGTAAGCTCCTACACCTCAGTCAGCATCCACACCAAGCGAGGAGATGGGCGCGGGAATCACTCCACTATCTCGACAAGCTTGTGGCTGCAGGCTATGTCCCGCTGACAACGGAAACGATGAGGTTGGCCGCATGGCTCTGGGCTGATTCTCGGGCACGAGGTCAGTCGAGGGGTCCCGATGACAGTTTGGACGTGGACGTGATCCTTGCCGCGCAGGCGAATCAGGCAGGGGCGCAGATCGTCACCACGAACGAGAAGCACTTTCAGGGAATTGCGGAGGTCTTCGATTGGAGACCTTTCGCCGGGATCTCCTGACAAAGGCAGGGACCTCAGGGCAACAGATCCCCAACCGCGATCGAACAATCCGGACGGCCCACCGGTGAGACCGTGTCCCCCTCGCGGAGGACCATCCGGGTCTGGTAAATCCCATCCACGGGATTCCGATAAACCTCGAGCACTCTGCGGACGAGGTTGAGGAGCCAGGCTTCCGGAATCCCATGGCGGGCGTAGAGGGGAATTTTCCTCTTGCGGTCGTGGAGAAGAGAGCTGTCGGCAATCTCCACGATCAGAAGCGCCGTCACGGGATGCCTTTCGCGATAATCCCGGATCGTTCCGAATACGACCGCCACGTCGGGCTCGGGCTGGGAGTCGTCGCTCAACGCGAGCGGGAGCTGACCCCGGATCTCATGGTTCGAGCCAGGAGGAAAAACGGTCCGCAACGCTTCCTGGGTCAACCGGTAGGCCGTGGCATGGAAGCTGTTCTGTGGCGTCATGTCGTAGACGATTCCCTCGACGAGCTCGACCCTCTGGCCAGGGGGGAAGAACCCCTGGGCAGCCATGCGCTCGTATTCCTCCCGGTTCCAACGGTGGGCTTCGATTGTCGCAACGGCCATGACGAATACCTCCGGACGATACCACGGCATCGAATCGCGCGACCAGTTCCCGGCAGCACGACTTCATGATGGTACCGCAAGATCTGCCGGAGCTTGATTCAGAGGCGGTCGGGAGCGCCGGAGGACCGGCGCTCCCATCAGAAGAGGCGGCTCAGTTGGCGGGAACGACGGGGTAGATGACCCCGGAGGCGGACTGGAGGGTCACACCCTCGGGGATCTCGCGGATGACCAGCCGGGCCGTCGCGTCGGCGTAGTTGTCGCCGCTGTTGGCAACCCTGGTATCGGAGTAGAAGACCTTGGCCAGGACCCGCAGCTTGGCGTCCACGCTCAGGTTCGAGCCCACGGTGGTCTTGATCTGGAGCTGAGGCGCCACGGCGGTCGTATCGCCATAGAGGTAGCTGGAGCTCCAGCGCGACCTCGCCGAGCCGGCGCCGATCTGCAAGGTCATGTCGATATAGCCGTCATAGAGGTTGACCCGGTCCCAGCGGTCGATCTCGACATCGTTGCCGAAGACGATCGTGACGGCAGTACCCGCCGGAAGCGAGTCGGACTTGACGGTCAGCCGGTCATAGTAATGGCCGTAGGCCGACCCATAGGGCGCCGCGCTGCTGAAGCTGGTCCCGGTCACCAGGTGGGCATGGCCGCTCGCCCAGGCGCGGATCTCCGAGGGCTGAACCTCGGTGCCCGCCCCGACGTCCGCGTATCCGGAGCTGCTCGGACCTGAAAGGGTCACGCCGGCCGGATCGGACAGCGTCTGGCTGAAGAGACCGCCGGGGAGATACGAATTCTGGGTGAAGGTGCCCGCATAGCCGAGCGTCTGAGAGGTCGTCTCCACGCCGAAGTAGTTGGCCTGAGCCTGGGCGGGCGCGGTGGCGAAGCCGAAGGTGGCAAGGGTCAGGGCAGCAGCCAGGGAAGCGGTCCGGTTGAACATGGAAATCTCCTCGCGATCGTTGATGCCGCAACGGGATGTCTTACCGAGCGACGGGTTCTGTTTTTAGGATCGGCCGGCGCCCTCGCGCCGGCTTGGCCCTAAGAACGGAATGGGCGGGGGGATTCCCTCACTTTCAGCCGGCGAGTGGGGTTTTTGACTCCGGCGAGCCACTCGTTCCGACCGGCGGGCCAACCACGGCTCGGTATTGCCTCGATCCCTCGTGCCTGGGCTGAACCGCCGCTTCAACGACCAGCCCGGCGGGACGCAGACGGCGTTCGAAGACTGCCTGCGTCCCACCAGGACTCCTGAATCCAGGCCCGCCCTGGAAGGGCGCAATCTGACCAGCCCGGGGTGTGTCGCCCCACCCTCTTACACACATCTCAGGTAACTTCTAGGGAGCTAGGGAGCCCTCACCGCGAGCCCGGAGGGCGCCAGACTTTTAGCCCAGGGCGTGAGCCCTGGGACAAGCGCCCCACCCTCCCCAGAGCCCCGCAGGGGCGGCAGACTCTTCGCCTCGGCCGAACAGATTTGCCGGACGGAAAAACGGGTTGCCATCGCTCAACTTTATGCTTCCGTAAAAAAACCGGCTCGCGTCCCCGGGAAGAGAGTCTGCCGCCCCTGCGGGGCTCCTGAGAGGTGGAGTGCTTGTCCCCAGGGCTGACGCCCTGGGCTAAAAGTCTGGCGCCCTCCGGGCTCGCGACGGAGGCCTTCGACAAAGTCATCCAAGATGTGTGTAAGAGGGTGGGGGTCAACCCTGGGACCAGCAGACCACGAGCGAGCTTCTGGTGGTCCGCCAAAACAGAATTGGCCTGTTGGCGTAGCGTCCCTGGGAGCGCCGGCGGACCTGGCGGGAAGCGGGAGATCCGTCCGTTCTACCGGACGGAAGCCCTTCAAGACCGAACGGGTCCCTTGCGGAGACCGGCGAGCCGACTTTTGACTCCGGCGAGCCGCTCGTTCCGACCGGCGAGCCAACGTTTGACTCCGGCGAGCAACTCGTTCCGGCCGGCGAGCCGACGTTTGACTCCGGCGAGGCATCCGTTCCGGTCGGCGGGTCAACTTTTGACTCCGGCGAGGCATCCGTTCCGGTCGGCGGGACAACTTTAAGGTCCGGCAGGCCTACTTTAGGCTCCGGCGGACCATCCGTTCCGGTCGGCGAACGAACTTTAAGGTCCGGCGAGCCGCTCGTTCCGCTCAGGCTTCGGACGTGAGTTGAGGCAGGAGAGGCTGGGATAGACTTCAGCCCATGAGCGACGATCGAAACCTGAACATCCTCGCCTTCGCCGGCAGCCTCCGGAAGGGCTCCTACAACCGGGCTCTCGTGCGGGCCGCCCTCGAGGTGGCTCCCGCGGGGATGACGATCTCCATCTTCGACATCGACACGATACCGCTCTATAACGGCGATGTCGAGGCGGCGGGGGATCCAGAGGGGGTGGCGCGGTTCAAGCAGGCGATCCGGGAGGCCGACGGGCTGCTCATCGCAACCCCCGAATACAACCACGGCGTGCCCGGGGTGACTAAGAACGCCATCGATTGGGCCTCGCGGCCGCCGCGCCAGGCGCCGCTAGACCGCAAGCCGGTCGCCATCCTCGGCGCCTCGCCCGGCATCACCGGCACGGCGCGGGGGCAGAGCCAGCTCCGCCAGGCGTTCGAGTTCACCAACTCCTATTGCATGCCGCAGCCGGAGATCCTCGTCTACAAGGCGCACGAGAAGTTCGACGCCGAGGGCCGGCTCACCGACGAGAAGATGCGCGAGTTCCTCGGCAAGTTCCTCGTCGCCTTCGGCGAGTGGGCGCGGAGGTTCAAAGAGTAACGTGACTCGGGTACAATGAGCTGCCGGAAGAGCATCGAAAGGCGGAATACAGTATGATCGGCCCGCAACAGAAAAATCTAATGGCGACCCGGCCGAGCGCCACAGTCGCCGATCTATACCGTGTTCCGGAGAGCGGGAAGGCCGAGCTCGTCGATGGAGAGATCATCCTGATGTCGCCCACTGGAGGGGTGCCTGGGCGGGCTGCGGGCAGGATCTACCGCAGCCTGGACGATTATGAGCGTTCGACCGGCGGAGGCTATGCCTTCCCGGACAACGTTGGCTTCCTCGTCGAGCTCCCTCATCGACACTCTTTCAGTCCGGACGCCGCCTTTTGGACCGGGAAGCTTCCCAGCGGTGGCCAGTTCCTCACCGGAGCTCCGGTCTTCGCCGCCGAGGTGCGGAGCGAGAACGACTACGGGCCGGAGGCGGAGCTGGTGATGGCCAGGAAGCGGGCGGATTATTTCGCCGCAGGTACCCTCATCGTCTGGGACGTGGACATCCTCCGAGCCGAGGAGGTCCGCTCCTACCGGGCTGGCCGGCCGAACGATCCCGAGGTCTTTCGTCGCGGCGAGCGCGCCCATGCCGAGCCCGCCGTGCCAGGATGGACGATGGCCGTGGACGAGATCCTCGAGCCGGCGACTCCCTTCAAGCGTTGACGATTACGACTTCTTCACCCGCCAGACAGGGTCTCGATCCGGCCGGTCCCCCCCTGCTCAGGAACGGTGTTCAGCAGATGCGGGTAGCGCAATTGTCGGTGAGACAGTGTCCCGGGCAGGACTCGGCCCGAGTGTCGCAAGAGGCCTGCTCGGTGAGGCAGTCGGCTTTGACCGAACGGAGACCGCCGCCGGCGACCCAACCGAGCCCATCGGCAGCAGTGAGCGTGTACAGCGTTTCCTTGTGAAGCTTAAGGGTCTGATTCCTGCGTTTCATGGGCGTCTCCTTGGGGACTGTCCGGTCTGACCGCTGCGGAGCCGCTCGTCGGCTCCCCTCCTACAGAGTGCCAGCTCCCCGATTCAGCGAGCCAGGAGCCACGAACCCGGGCCCGGCGAAGGTATACTGGCTCCACTCCTTCGAGCGCTGAATGAGGATGCCGCTATGCGGCGTAACTTCCGCGCTCCATCCACGTAGAAGAGTCAGCAAGCCCCCGGCGACGGCCGCGGCGGGGGCGTGTCGAGGGAGCTCGGACGCGGCCTTTGGGAGACGATTCCTGTGAAGCGTAAGGTCCTTTGGATTTTCCTGGCTGTCGTGCTGCTCGCGGCGATCGGCGGCTTTGCCTGGTCGCGCCGCGGTCCCAAGCCGACCGAGGTGCAGATAGCGAAGGTGGGGCGCGAGGACCTGCAGGCCAAGGTCAGCGCCAACGGCAAGATTCAGGCGCAGAAGAAGGTCGACATCTCGGCCACCATTCCCGGCCAGATCACCCACCTCGCGGTCGAGGAGGGGGATCAGGTCAAGAAGGGGCAGTTCCTGCTCCAGATCGACGCCGTGAACCCGCGCGCCGCGGCGCGCAGCAACGAGTTCTCGATGCAGGCGTTGCGCGAGGAGCTGGAGTCGGCCCGCTCGACGCTGGCCCAGGCCCGCACCGACCTCCGGCGCACCGAGGCGAACCACCAGGCGGGCATCGTCCCCGCCGCCGATCTCGACCGGGCGCGGACGGCGGTCCGCACGGGCGAGGCCACGGTCCAGATGGCGGCACGCCACGTGTCCCAGGCCGGCGCCACGCTCGAGGGAGCGCGCGACACCCTGGCGAAGACGACCATCCGCTCGCCCATGGACGGCGTCGTCACCGCCCGCCGGGTCGAGGAGGGCGAGGTGGCGGTGATCGGCGTCCAGAACAGCCCGGGGACGGTGCTGCTGACGATCTCGGACATGTCGGTCGTCGAGGCCGAGCTGGAGGTCGACGAGACGTCGATTCCCAGCGTCAAGCTCGGCCAGGAGGCGCGGGTGCGCCTCGACGCCTATCCCAACCAGACGTTCCGCGGCGTGGTCACGGAGGTCGGCAGCAGCCCCCTGGTGGCCGCCGCCAACCAGGCGATCAAGTTCCTGGTCAAGGTGCGCCTCGACGCCCCGCCGGCCGGCATCAAGCCCGGCCTCTCGGCCCGCGCCGACATCCTGACCGGCTTCCGGGGCAAGGCCCTGGTGGTGCCGCTCCAGGCGCTGGTGGTGCGCGACATCGAGCGCAAGCCCGGCGAGCCGGCGCCGCCGCCCGACGCCCCGCGCGAGCAGGAGGGGGTTTACCTGATGGACGCGGGGAAAACCCGCTTCCAGCCTCTCAAGACGGGCCTGATCGGGGACTTGGCGATCGAGGTGCTCGACGGCCTCAAGGGCGGCGAGACGGTCATCACCGGTCCGTTCAAGGCCCTGCGGACGCTCAGTCCGGACGACGCCGTCGTGCTCGAGAAGGAAAAGAAGGAGGAGGGGCGAGGCCCCGCGAGCTGATGGACGTGGTCGAGCTGTTCCGCGAGGCGCTGCGGGCGATTCGGACGCACGCCCTGCGCAGCTTCCTGACGCTCCTCGGCATCGTCATCGGAGTGGCGACGCTGGTGGGGGTGATCTCGGTCATCTCGGGGCTCAACGTCTTCGTGCGCGACAAGCTCTTCGGCCTGGCCCCGGACGTCTTCGTGGTCAGCAAGTTCGGCATCATCCGCAGCCGCGAGGAGTTCCTCGACGCCTTGAAGCGCCGGGACATCGACTGGGACGACTTCGAGCTCCTGCGCACGGAGCTGCGCAAGGCCGAGCAGGTGGGCGCCCAGCTCCAGGGCACGGGCGCCGTCAAGTACCGCGGCCGCCGGCTGCCCAACGTCAACCTCCAGGGCACGACGGCGAATTACGCCGACCTGATGAACCTCGACCTCGAGGCGGGCCGCTTCTTCCTCGGCAGCGAGGCGCGCGCCGCGCAGGCGGTGGCCGTCATCGGCTGGGACGTCAAGGACGAGCTCTACCCGCAGCTCGACCCGGTCGGCCGCGAGATCCTGATCGACGGCGCCCCCTTCCGGGTGATCGGACTGCTCACCCAGCAGGGGCGCATGCTCGGCCAGAGCCGCGACAACGTGATCGTGCTGCCGATCGAGGCCTACCGCAAGGCGTACGGCAGCCGCTCGTCGATCGACGTGCTGATCCAGGCCAGGGGCGGGGTCGAAGGGGTGGAGGACTCTGCCGACGAGGCGCGGTCGGTGCTGCGGGCGCGGCGCCACACCGACTTCCGGGCTCCGGACCCGTTCGGCATCGTCACCGCCGAGAACCTGCAGCAGATCTGGCGCCAGATCTCGGCCGCGGCCTTCGTCCTGACCGTGCTCATCGCCTCGGTATCGCTGGGGGTGGGCGGCATCGTGATCATGAACATCATGCTGGTGGCCGTCGCCGAGCGCACGCAGGAGATCGGCCTGCGCCGCGCCCTGGGAGCGCGCCAGCGGGACGTCCGCCGCCAGTTCCTGCTCGAGGCGGCGCTGCTGTCGCTGGTCGGCGGCCTGGTGGGCGTTCTTTTCGGCGGACTCATCTCGCTGGCCGTCGACCGTATCGCCCACTTCCCCGCCAACCTGACGCCGGGCATCGCGGGCCTGGGGCTCTCGCTTTCCCTCGTCGTCGGGCTCGCCGCCGGCTACTGGCCGGCGGTCCACGCGTCGAAGCTCCTGCCCGTGGACGCCTTGAGGGCCGAATGATGGGACCGGAATCGATGGGAACGGAACCGAAGAAGCGGCGCTCGCGGCTGGGCCTTTCCTGGCGGGAAAACGTCAGCTTCGCCCTGGTGGCGATGCGGGCGCAGAAGATGCGCACCTTCCTGACCCTGCTCGGGGTGGTCGCGGGGGTCGCGACCGTCATCATGATGGTCTCCTTCGTGGCCGGCTTCGACCGCTCGATCAGCAAGGCCTTCTCGAACTTCGGCACCCATCTCGTGCAGTTCCAGAAGTTCGAGCCGCGCTTCGGTCCCGAAGACGGTCCCGAGGAGGAGCGCAACCGCCGCGACCTGACGCTGGAAGACGCGGCCGCCCTCAAGCGGCTGGCCACGCTCGCCGGGGCGGTGTCCCCCGAACGCTACCTGTTCACGTCGGCCGAGGTGCGGACGAGCCGCGAGATCGCCAACAGCCCGGTCATCGTGGGGGCGACTCCGGAATACACACTCGCCAACAACTCGTCCATCTCCGACGGCCGCTTCCTGATCGACGCCGACCTGCGCCACGCCGCCCGGGTCGCGGTGCTCGGCGGCGACGTCGCCGACGCCCTCTTCCCGCGCCAGGACCCGATCGGCCGCCAGATCACGATCGCCGCGCGCTCCTTCCTGGTCATCGGAGTGCTCGAAAGGAAGGGGTCCTTCCTGGGCGGCAGCAACGACAACCTGCTGGTGATGCCGGTCTCGACCTTCGACGAGCAGTTCCCCCAGGTCCGAGACGGCGGCGGCGACACCCTGCACATCGCGACCGTGCCGAAACGGCCCGAGCAGGTCGACGCCCTGATCGAGCAGGAGACGGCGATCCTGCGCACCCACCGCAAGCTCCGTCCCAATCAGCCGGACGACTTCGCGACGTTCACCAGCATGGGCATGCTGAACAACTTCCGCCAGATCACGGGCGGCGTCGCGGCGGTGATGATCCTGATCGCCGGCATCGCCCTGGTCGTGGGCGGCGTCGGGGTGATGAACATCATGCTGGTCAACGTCACCCAGCGCACCCGCGAGATCGGCCTGCGCAAGGCCCTGGGCGCGACCAAGCGGGACGTCGCCGTGCAGTTCCTCGCCGAGGCGGTGACGCTGACCGGCGTCGGAGGCGCCATCGGCATCGCCATCGGCCTCTCGGCCGCCCTCCTCGCCCGGGTAGCCTTCGATTTCGAAGCCGCCGCCCCCCTCTGGTCGGTCGTCCTCGGCTTCGGAGTCTCGACGGCAGTAGGCCTCGTGGCCGGGCTGTGGCCGGCGATCAAGGCGGCGCAGAAGGACCCGATCGAGGCGTTGCGGTATGAGTAGGGGAATCGTAACCTGGCGACCGCTACCTCCCACTGTAGAGACGCCCTGCGGGCGTCTCCGCGGCGGCGAGACCTTTCCTGGAGCGAAGATTTCCCCCGGGCTCAGCAAATCCAACCCAACCGCCGTGCCTGCCTCGGAGACGCCCGCAGGGCGTCTCTACAGTGGGAAAGCAGCGCCTTCGATCTTTATAGAGTCACCCCGCGAACCGCACGCAATAAACCGGCGGCAGGTGCGTCGAGACGCACTCCCAGCGGTCCCCCTGATCCTCCGTCACCCATAGCGAGCCGGTCGTGCTGCCGAAGGCCAGGCGGTTGCCGGTTTCGTCCACGTCCAGGGCGTGGCGGAAGGTGAGGTCGTAGGCGTGCTCCTGGGGGAGGCCTTCGCGGAGCACTTCGAAGGTGTGGCCGCCGTCGCGGGTGCGGGTGACCACGACCCGGCCTTCGACCGGGATGCGGCGCTCGTCCTTGATGGCGGGGACGAGCCAGGCGGTGTCGCCGTCGTGGGGGTGCACGGCCACGGCGAAGCCGAAAACCGAGGGCGGGACGTTGGCGATCTCCTGCCAGGAGGCGGAGTCGTCGGTCGAGCGGAAGACGCCGTTGTGGTGCTGGGCCCAGAGCATCTCCGGCCGGGTGCGGCACTGGACGACGAGGTGAGGGTCCTGGATGACGGGGTCGTACTCCCGCTCGGGCGGCATGTACTCGGCCCGCATGCCCTGGCTCCGGCAGGTCCAGCTCGCGCCGCTGTCCCGGGTCTCCCAGACGCCGCCGCACGAGACCCCCACGAGGACGCGCTGGGAGTCGCGGGGATCGACGCAGATCGAGTGGAGGCCCGGGATGTCGGCGCCGCCGCCAAACCATTTCTTGCGGTCCGGATGGTCCCAGAGGGGACGGTTGAGCTCCCAGGACGAGCCGGCGTCCTCCGACCGGAACAGCCCGCCGGGCAGCGTGCCGCACCAGAGCGCGTCCGGCTGGTCCGGAGCCGCGGCGGCCAGGGCCCAGATCATCTCCACCCGCCACTCGACCGGCCTGCCGTTGCCGTCCCGGTCGTCGAGGCCCTCCGGCTTGGGAGGGTACGCGGGCGCGGCGCACTCTTCCCAGGAAGCACCGCCGTCGGCCGAGCGGTGCAGCTTCACGCCGAAGTGCCCGAGCCCCAGGGACGCGTATACCCGGTCGCCGCCGACAGGCGACACGATGGAGACGGCGTCGCCGAGGAAGGCGGTCCGCGTCACCCGCCAGCCGGAGGCGGAACGGTCCACTGTGAAGAGCCCCTTGCGGGTCGCGACGAACAACCGGTCGGCCATGATCTCCTCCTGACCTCCTCCTGGGAGCTACCCGCCCGAAAGCGCCTGCATCACGTAGATCTGGCTGTCCAGGCCCACGCCGTCGGACAGTCCGTTGCGGTCCAGGATGGCCTCGCCGTCGACGAACACCACCATGTGCTTGCGCAGGGCGCCCTGCTCGTCGAGCACGTAGGCCCGCGCCCGCGGATTGCCGGCGAAGACGCCCTCGAGGGCCTCGCGGACGGTGCGGGCTTCGATGTCCGCCGGCGGGCAGGACACGTGTCGCTGGAGCGCGGGGGTGAAGACGACGTGAGGCACGGCTTTACTTTATCGCAGACCCGCTCTTTTGTACCCGGCTTTCGGAACTTCAGCCCCTCGAATCCGCCCCAGGGCCCGGTCACCGGCCGAGGCGGCGGGCCAGGAAGATCGTATGGTTGCGCCGCCGGGCGTCGCCGCGGGCGGAGACGCGCTCGGTCCAGGGCTCGAATCCGGCCTTACGGAGCCGGGCCATGAACTCCGAATCCGGAGAGGACGACCAGACCGCGAGCACTCCCTTCACCGTCAGGCTCTGCCACAGCCGGGCCAGGCCGTCTCTGCTGTAGAGGCCGGCGTTCGACCGCAAGGTGAACGCCCGGGGGCCGTTGTCGACGTCGAGGAGGATGGCGTCGAAGCGCTCGCGGCCATCCAGCAGGGTCTGCACGTCGGCCTGGCGAGCCTGGACCCGGCGGTCGTCGAGCGGGCGGCCCGCAAGGCCGGCCAGCATGCCCCGGTTCCAGTCCAGCAGGGATGCGAAAACCTCGCAGACCACCACCTCGGCCCCCTTCGGCAGCAGATCGAGAGCCGCCCGCAGCGTGTAGCCGAAGCCGAGCCCGCCCACGAGCACGCGCGGCTTCGTCTTCTCCTTCAGTGCCGCGCAGGCGAGGCGCGCCAAGGCCTCCTCCGAGCCGTGAAGGCGGCTCGTCATCAGCTCTTCCCCGCCGACGCTGAGGTGAAAGACGCCGTCCCGCCGGGAGAGCACGAGCTCATCCCCCTCGGGTGTCTTCTCCCGCGCCAGGGTCTCGGTAGGCTTCATGGGCGGTAGCCTATCTGGAATTCGGAGGTGGTGGTGGCCGGGCCGGGCCGGCGTCGTCTGCTCAGATGCCATGGCATGTACCTAGGCAACGGAATTCCAGGATGGTATCCTCTGGTGGATGAAGACGATCACCCTCCGGGCTCATTTCGACGGCCAGAGCATCCGGCTCGACGAGCCTTTCCGGCTCGAACCCGACACTCCCCTGGCGGTCACGGTTCTGCCGAAGACGAGCGACCCGGATCTCGGGTGGTACTCCCTCTCCGCGAGTGGGCTGGAAGCTGCCTACTGCGATGAGGAGCCGGAGTACCCCCTGAATCTGATCATCGAGCCGAATCCTGATTATGAAGGAGGGTGATGTCGCGCTGGCCGTCATGCCTCAGTTCGATCAAAGGGCCAAGAGCCGCCCGGTGATCGTCCTACGTGGCATGCCCTCCCATCGCGACGTTCTCGTCTGCGGAGTCAGTACCCGGTTTCACCAGAGGATCGAGAACTTCGACGAAGTCATCTCCCTGGCCGATCCCGACTTCAGGTCGAGCGGTCTCCTTTCAGAATCGCTGATCCGGCTCGGTTTTCTTGCCATTCTGCCGCGCGGCAGGATTGCCGGGTCGATTGGCGCGGTATCTCCTGAACGCCATCGGCGCCTGTTGCGTGCTCTCTCCGGCTACCTGATCGCAGCCTAAGCGTTAAAGACTGCCGCTGCCGAGGCGACGGTCAACGGCCGCTCGCGGGCGGTTTCATCCCCTCCGACGGGTGGGCGTGGCCGCGGTGGCAGGTGTTGCAGTTCACCGAGGCGTCCTTGTCGAGGCCTTCCATCGTCTGCAGGTACTTGACGTTGAGGTCTTTCGTCATCGTCATCATCCCGCGGGCGGCCTTCTTCTCGTGCTTGTCGTCGCTCGCGAAGTTCTGCACGTCGTGGCACTTCTTGCAGGTGACGCCCAGGGCGTTGCTGAAGGCGTTCATGGCTCCCAGCAGGCGGCCGGCGGGGACTCCCTTGAACATCTGGACGTTCTTGAACACCGTCTCGGCCGGCTGCTCCTCCTTGCCGGCGATCGCCTTCTTCAGGTCGGCCAGGGCCTTCTGCGAATCGAAGTTGTCGGCCGGCTTCTTATCGTGCGCCGGCACGGCGGTGGAGGATGCCGTGGGAGCTGAAAATGCCGGGGCGGGCGGGGCCTGGGCGATCGAAAGGGACGGGGCGGTGGCGAGCCCGGCAAGCAGCAAGCCACCGGCGGTCATATTGAGGAGCACTGAGCGCATGAGTTCGTTACCTCCTTGAAGGAGGTGACAGTCTATCCAAACTCGCCGCTCCCGGGGCCCCCTCTACACCAGAGTCTGGTTCGCGGCCGGCACCATGGCCCTCCGGCGCTCCAGCAGGACGCGCAGGTTGAGGAGCGGACCGGTCATGAAGGTCGTGATCAGCGCCATCAGGACCAGCATGGCGAAGATCCGCGGCGAGAGGATGTTCAGGTCGTAGCCGAGGTTCAGCACGATCAGCTCGACCAGGCCGCGGGTGTTCATCAGGGCGCCCAGGGAGAAGGAGTCGCCCCAGCTCATGCCTGTCCAGCGCGCCGCCGCCATGCTGCCGCCCAGCTTGCCGGCGATCGCCACCGCGATGATGCCGGCGCACATCAGCCAGCTCCCCCAGTCGTTGAGCAGGCCGACCTGCGTGCGCAGGCCCGTGAAGGCGAAGAAGAGCGGCATCAGGAGGACCGAGCTGAAGGTCTCGAGACGCTCGCGGAGGAACTTGCGCAGGCCGGAGTCCGCCGGCATGCAGACGCCGGCCAGGAAGGCGCCGAACAGAGCGTGGATGCCGATCGCCTCCGTGCACAGCGCCGAGATGAAGAGGAACGCGAAGATCCCGGCCAGGAGCCCGATGCTGCCGGACTGGCCGCCCTCGGAGCTCTCGCCCACCAGCCGGGCCGTCCGCGGCTTGACCACGAAGAGCATCACGGCGATGAACAGCAGGGTGAGGCCGATCGTCAGCAGCGAGCCGCCCATGCCGTTGGACTTCACGATGGCGACCACCACGGCCAGCAGGCACCAGGCGGTGACGTCGTCCACGGCCGCGCAGGCGATGGCGGTGGTGCCGAGGTAGGAGCGGGACATCCGGCGCTCCTCGATGATGCGCGCCAGCACGGGGAAGGCGGTGATGCTCATGGTGACCCCGATGAACAGGGCGAAGGCGCTGAACGGCACCCCGGCGGGCGCCAGCGTGCGGTACAGCAGCAGCGCCGAGGCGCACCCCAGGAAGAACGGCACGATGATGCTCGCATGGCTGACCAGGACCGCCGCGTCCGCCTTCTGGCGGAGGTGCTCCACGTCGAGCTCGATGCCGACCACGAACATGAAGAGGATCACCCCGATCTGGCTGAGCATCCGCAGGGGGTCCATCGACGACGCCGGGAAGATGAACGTCTGCACCGCGGGGGCCACCAGCCCGAGCAGAGAGGGGCCGAGGAGGATCCCCGCGACCATCTCGCCGATGACCGGCGGCTGTCCGATCTTGCGGAAGAGCGCGCCGAGGACTCGCGCGGCGGCCACGATGACGATGATCTGGAGCAGCAGGATGCTCAAGGGCGCCCGCAGGTTCTCGACGAAGCTCGCAGCGATCCCCTTCCCGGAATGCTCGGCTTCCTTCGGGGCCAAGCCCGGATGGGCGGCCGCGGGAGCCGACGCATGCGGCGCCGCTGCTGGCGGCGGCAGGCGCGAGCCGTAGTCCAGGATGAAGTAGATCCCCGTCCCGAAGAGGAGGAGAACGGCGGCGTAGAAGAAGACGTTTCTCGACATGACTAACCCCCAGACAAAAGAATATGAGATTCAGAACGGCAAAGTCGCAGATGGACCCTAATTCGCTCGCCCGGGGCCCTCCACCCCCTGGCGTGAAAGTCTGGAAGTACAGTGCGTCCTGGCAGGGGGACCGGGACGGGGAGGACCGCACATCCAGTAGAGTAGGCAACGCTTGGCTCCTCTCTTCTCACTCACCGTCTTCCTTTTGGGAGCCGCGCTCCTGGTGGCCGCCGTGCGCTGTTGGCGCCCGGAGGTCCCCTGGCGGGCCGGTCTGGCGTATGTGGCGCTTTCGGCCGCCCTCTTTGCCGTTCCCCTGCTCACCGGCCGGCCGCAGGTCGCGACCGACCTCGCCTACCGCTGGCTGCCGTGGCGCGACACCGTCGAGAAGCGGCCGGCGGCGATCAACGGCTTGATGGTCGACATCCTCCTGGAGCAGCTCCCCTTCCATACCCAGGTGCGCGAGCGGCTCCTGGCCCTCGAGGCGCCTCTCTGGTCGCACGAGATGGGCTGCGGGCAGCCGCTCCTGGCCAACGCCCAGTCCTCGCCGTTCGCGCCGCTCCACCTGATGGCGCTGCCGCTGCCGGCGGCGCGGGCGCTCACGGTCACCGTGGCCTGGGAGGTGCTCCTGGCGCTGCTGTTGACGCACGCCCTCCTGCTGCGGCTCGGGGCCGGGGGAACGGGGGCGGCGTTCGGCGGCGTGGCCTTCGCCCTCTCGACGTACCTGATCCCATGGGCCTATCACCCGCTGGGCATGGCCGCGGCCTTCCTCCCCGGCCTGCTGCTCGGGCTGATCGCGCTGCGCCATGGCGAGCGCCGGAGCTTCGCGGGGCTGGTGGCCTGCGGCTTCGGCCTGGCCTCCAGCGGCCAGCCCGAGACCATGGGCTTCGCGGCGTTGGCCGCCGCCGGGGTCGCGGCCGCGCTGGCGCTGGACCGGTCGCCGGGCCGCGGGCGCTTCGCCGTCCGCCTCCTGCTCGCCGGCCTCCTCACGGGCTGCCTCTCGGCCCCCATCCTCCTGCCCGTGCTGGAGCAGCTCCCCAACAGCGAGAGGATGGAAAAGGTGCGCCTGTTCGGGGACATCATGCAGCCGCCCCGCTTCGAGCCCCGGTTCGCCCGGGTGGTGATCTCCCCCCTGGCGCTCGGCAGCCCGCGGGACGGAAACTTCATCACCACCTCGAACTTCAACGAGCTCTGCAGCGCCTACGCCGGCCTCGTCGCCCTGGCGGCGGCCGCGGCGGGAGCCCTGGTCTTCCGGGGCCGCATCGCCGCCATCCTCGGCTGCGGCCTGCTGGCGCTCCTTGCCGCCTTGCGGATCTCCCCCTTCTTCGACGCCGTCCATGCCCTGCCGCTGATCGGCGAAGGGGCCATCGCCCGGCTGCGCCTCTTCTGGGTGCTGGCGGTGGCCGTCGCCGGGGGCTTGAGCGTCGGCCGCCTGGCGGCGGACCGCCGGAGCCGCATCGCCGGGGCGGCGGCCCTGGCCGCCGCCGGCATCGCCCTCGCCGCGTTTCCCCCTCCCGGCGGGGCTCCCTGGCAGACCGCCTGGTGGGTGGCCGTCCTCTGCGGCACGGCGGCGGCCCTGGCGGCGCTGCTGCTGCCGGCCGGCCGCCGCGGGTTCGCCGGGGTGGCCCTGGCGGCCCTCGTGCTCGACCTCTTCCTGCTCGGGGTGCGCTACCACCCCGTTCCCGCCGCGGGGCTCACCCTGACGGCGCCGCCGTCTCTCGCCTTCCTGATCGACCGCACGCGGCGGGCTCCAGAGCCGTTCCGGGTGCTGGGCGAGGGCTACGACCTGCACCCGAACCTGCCGGCGATGTTCGGCCTCTGGGATGCGCGGAGCGCCGATCCCATGCATCCCTTCGGCTCCTCCCGCTTCGTGCGCCGCCGGGTGGAGACGGCGGACCGGCGCGCGCGCGCCGCCGCCGAGAGCTACCTCGCCGTCCGCTACCGGCTGACCCGGCACCGGCGGCACCTGCCGCCGCCCTGGCGGCAAGTCTTCAACGGCGTGGGGGGCCGGGTCTGGGAGAACCCGCAGGCCCTCCCCCTCTTCTTCATGCCTCGGCGCTTCCTGAGGGTGGCGAAGGCGGACGAGGTCCTGGCGTGGACCCTGAGCTGGCGCGCCATCCAGGACTTCCGGGACCTCGGCGTGGCGGCGGGCGGCCGGGGCGGGACGGTTCTCCAGGAAGGCGCCGTGCGCTCCATCCGGCCCGGCAGCAACCGCTTCGACCTGGAGGTGGAGTCGCCGGCGGGCGGCGTGGTGGTCTCCAGCGTCTCCCACGCCCCCGGCTGGTGGGTGGAGATCGGAGGCCGGAGGAGCCCGGCCCTGGAGGTGAGCTCGGGCTTCCTCGGCTTCGAGGTGCCGCCGGGCCGCCACGCCGTCCATCTCGTTTACCGGCCGAGGGGATGGACGCTGGGGCTGGTCCTCTTCGGCTTGGGGATCGCGGGGGCGGCGGTTGCCGTAGAATCCTCAAAGAGGCGGATTCAAAGAGGCGGCGATTCAAAGAGGCAAGGATGAAAACGGCGCACGCTCCCAGGGCAGTCCACATCGGCAAGGTCGTCCGGGACGCCCTCCTCTTCAACTTCAGGAACCCCCGTGGAGGGACCTTGAGCGACAGCGCACTCCTGGATGCCGCGGACCGCCTCTTCACCCTGCTCGAGGAACGCCGGACCGACTACCTGCTCGTCGGCGGGATCGCCCTGCTGCAGTACGTGGACGGGCGCAACACCGAGGACATCGACCTCATCATGGCGCTCTCTGCCCTCGAACGCCTCCCCGAGATCCAGCAGACCAGCCAGGAAAAGGACTTCGCGCGGGGCAGCTTCGACGGCCTCCGGATCGACCTGCTCCTGACCAGCAATCCGCTGTTCGAGACGGTGCGCCGCCAGTATGCGACGAGGCAGCGCTTCGTCGAGCGGGAGATCCCCTGCGCCACGCCGGAAGGCCTCGTCCTCCTCAAGCTGTACGCGCTGCCGTCGCTCTATCGGCAGGGGGACTTTCAGCGAGTAGCCCTCTACGAGACCGACATCCTGACCCTGATGCAACGGTACGGAATGGACCTCGGGCCCCTGTTCCAGGAGTTGGAGAGCCATCTCAGCCCGACGGATCTGGAAGCCTTGCGGAAGATCACGGACGAGATCCGGCAGCGGATCGCCCGGTTCGGCCAGGAGTTCCGGTGATCTTGTCTATCATTCCCCCATGCCGTTCACCGTCGAAGAGATCCGCCAGGCCCTCGGGCGCCACCAGCCGGCCCTGGTAGCCCGCGAGCCCGGCCACGCCGAGGCCTCCGTGGCGCTGGTGCTCGCGGGCACCGGCAGCGACCTCTCCCTGTGCGCGATCCGGAGGGCCGAGCACCCGCTCGATCCATGGTCGGGCCATATGGCCCTGCCGGGCGGCCGCTCCTCGCCCGAGGACACCGGCCCGCGCGCCGCCGCCGAACGGGAGACGCTCGAGGAGGTGGGCCTCGACCTGACCGGGGAGCATTGGATCGGCGCCCTCTCGGACGTCCTGGTGCGGCTCGGCGGCGGCGACCGGCGGATGGTCCTCTCGCCCTTCGTCTACTACCTCGGCGAGGAGCTCGCGCCGTTCGTCGTCAGCGACGAGGTGGCCGAGGCGTACTGGATTCCCCTCACCCATCTCTGGGACCCGCGCAACACGGACCGTCTCGAATGGGAGAGGAGCGGCGCGCGCCTCCTCTACCCCGCCATCCGCTTCCGCGAGTACTCGATCTGGGGGATCACCTTCCGCGTCCTCACCCTTTTTTCGGACGTCCTCGACGCCCCCCTGCCCCACCTCGAAGAGATCCCCGGCCTCGGCCTTTGATTCAGAATTGATTCAGAGTTCTATAATCAACCCGTCCAGGCTCCGGATCGGGCCGGACAGCCGGAAAGGAGCTCGTCATGAAGAGTCTGTGGAAGCTGGCGGTCGTGGCAGGGATGCTGGCGCTCTGCGCCTGCGCCTCGAACAGGGGAGGGACCACGGACGACCCGGGCATGACAGGGGACAAGAAGGTCGACTGCTCGACGGTCCGCTGCGCGGCCTGCCCGGAGGGACAGCGCCCGGCGCTCACGCCGCCGGATTGCTGCAAGTGCGTGCCGGTCTGAGGCGAGGCCGGGCGTTATAAGCTCGGGGGGATGAACGGCGGCCGGCTGGACACGGTGGTGGTGGGCGGCGGGATCTCCGGCCTGACGACGGCCTTCCATCTCGCCCGTGCTGGCCGGCGCGTGGCCGTGATCGAGGCGTCGGAGCGCGTGGGCGGCGCCATCCAGACCTGGTCGGACGGACCGGATGGCACCTGGCGCTTCGAATTGGGGCCCAACACCGTCCTCGAGAACGACGAGAGCGTCGGCCGGCTGATCCGGGATTCCGGCCTGGACGGCGAGAAGATCACCGCCGCGCCGTCGGCCAAGCAGCGCTACCTCTATAAAGGCGGCCGGCTCGTCCCCCTGCCGGCGGGACCGGGCGGCTTCCTCACCACTCCGCTGTTCCCTCCGGGCGCCAAGCTCCGGCTTCTCCGCGAGCCCTGGATCGGTAAAGCCCCAGGCGATGCCGAGGAGAGCATCGCCCAGTTCGTCCGCCGCCGCCTGGGCCAGGCGTTCCTCGACTACGCCGTCGGACCGTTCGTCTCCGGCGTCTACGCGGGCGATCCGGAGCGGCTGTCGGTGCGCTGGGCGGTGCCGAAGATCCATGGCCTGGAGCAGCGGCACGGCAGCCTGATCCGCGGCGCGCTCGCCCGGCGCAAGGGGCCGGCCCCCGGCGGCGCCATGTTCTCCTTCCGCGGCGGGCTCGAGGAGCTGCCCCGCCGGCTGGCGCGGGAGATCGGCGACGTCCGCACCGGCGTAACCTGCCGGGCGGTGACCCGGTTGGCGGACGGAGGCTTCCGGATCGAGACCTCCGCCGAGCCGGTGGAGGCGGAGCGCGTCGTGCTCGCCGTGCCGGCCGACGCCGCGGCCCGCCTGCTGGACGAGGCCTCCTCCGGCGCCAGCCTTCTCCTGGGCGAGATCCCCTACGCCGCGGTGGCCATCCTCGCGCTCGGCTGGCGGCGCGAGGCCGTGGCCCATCCCCTGGCGGGCTTCGGCTTCCTGGCGCCGCGCAAGGAGGGCCTCCGCACCCTCGGCTGCCTCTTCCCGTCCGAGATCTTCCCCGGCCGGGCTCCCGCGGGGCACGTGGCGCTGGCCGCCTTCGCCGGCGGGCGCACCGATCCCGAAATCGTGGGCTGGGACGACGAGCGGACCGTCGCCGCCATCGTGGGCGAGCTCCGCGGGCCGCTCGGCCTCCAGGGCGAGCCGGCCTTCCGCCTGGTCCGCCGCTGGCCGCGGGCGATTCCCCAGTACGAGCTTGGACACGGCCGCTTCGTCGAGCGGGCGCGGGAGATCGAGCGCGCCCTGCCCGGCCTGCGCCTCGGCGGCAACTACCTGGGCGGCATCTCGGTGCCGGACTGCATCAGGAACGCCACGGTGCTGGCGGAGGAGCTGTTGAGGTAGGAGATCAGTGGAGTGCCGAGCGTCTCGTCTGGCATAATTTCCCCATGAGCAGCAACCGTTTTTCCCGCCGCGCGGTCGAGATCGTGGCGGACAACCGTATTCGTGAATCCATGGAGCACGAGAGGTTCGAGGACCTCCCCGGCTTCGGCCGGCCGATCGAAGATATCGACGAACCCTATGACCCCGACTGGTGGATCAAGAAGTGGATCCGCCGGGAAGGCGTGGGGAAGACCTTGGCGGACCGGTTCGGCAAGGACTTCTGGGAACGTAAGTAGGGATGCCCCTACAGCCCGTTGTCCTTGATTGGCCTTGACGGGCGGTGCCGGTTGCGGCAAGGGGAGACTCGCTGAGATCCCCTTGACACTCCGGCACTCCTCTTCTAGTATTTTTGTATGGCTGTACGAGTCACCATCTCGCTCGATGAAGACGTTGCCGCGGAGATCCAGAAGTCCGCCGACCGAAGCGGGCGCTCTCTGGAAGAGGCGGTGAACGACTCTCTTCGGTCCTCGGTCCGTCCGCGACTCATCAAAACGCCGAGGCCGTTCGAGGTTCGGGCGAAGGCCCTGAACGCCCGGCCCGGCATCAACCTCGATGATATTGATGAGCTGTTGGAGCGAGCGGAAGGGCCTGCCCATCGGTGATCTTCATAGACGCCAATCTTCTTCTCTACGCCTACGATCGGTCCAGTCCCGTCCATGAGCCTGCCCGCCTTTGGCTCACAGAGGCTCTTACAGGCCCGGAGCCGGTGGGGTTTTCTTGGCCTACGGTGCTGGCATTTTTCCGTATCGCAACAAACCCCAAGATCTTCCGAGATCCGTTCTCCATCGACGAGATCGTCACCATCGTGGAAGACTGGTTCGCGCAACCGACGACGAGCCTCCTCCACGCAGGGGACCGGCACTGGGAGATCCTCCGCGGTCTGCTCCTTGAGATCGGCCCCAAGAAGAAACTGATCATGGACGCTCACCTGGCCGCCCTTGCCCTTGAGCATGATGCGACCCTCCTGACCAGAGACAGAGACTTCGAGCAGTTTCCAAAACTCCGCTTCGCCAATCCATTCACTTGAGCGTGCGATGGAGCGGAGGAGAAACTAACTCCTCCTCCGCTCCCCTTCAATCCGGCAGGGCTCAGTTGCCGATGTCGAACTTCACCCGGCTGGAGCCGCAGTTGCTCGTCACCCAGAAGGTGTGGGTGCCGCCCGGCAGCTTGTGGACGAACTGGGCGCTGAACATGTCATAGAAGGTCGCCGTTCCGACCGCGGGGCCGCCGTCAAAACCCCACTGGACGCTGTGGTCACCCTGGCAGGTCACGCTGAAGCTCGACGTGAAGTAGTGGGAGAAGAGCGGTCCGGGGCCCGGATCCGTGATGGGATACACACCGCCGTTGATCGGATAGACGATATTGACGGGAGCCTGGGCGCTGGCCGAGCCGGCGAGAGCGAACAGGGCAACCAGGACGATCAGGGAAAGGCCAGACAGTCTCTTCATAGCGACACTCCTCCTTGAGCATGAGCGCGAGCCCTTTGGCGGGCTCTTGCGGGAGGTTAGGCGGCGTTCGGAGAAGTTTCGTTACAGATCGAAAGAAGAGTTCCCGGAGCCTCCTCTATTCTCCCCGTCCCTTAACTACGGCACTCTTTTTGCACAAAGGGTTGAGCTTGGCCGAGACGGGATCGTCCCGCCTGCGGCCGGTATCAACAAGGGTGAGGTGGTGGGCTCTGCCTGCCTGCAGCAAAGGAGGTACAACATGAAAAGGGTTCTGGGGATCGTTGCGGTCATGTTTGTCTTGGCTTCGGCAGCCGGAGCGGCGGATTTCAAGCTTTACGGCTCGTATTGGAACACCGCGGACGTGGAGGAAACGTTCGGCGGCGGCATCGGGGTCGGCATCCCCCTGGGGGCGTCCCCGCTCAGCCTCAGCCTCGCGGCCACCTACTACCAGGAATTGGACGACGACCCGGTTTCGGCCATCTTCGACGACGACGACCCGGTGTTCCAGGAAGAAAGCCTGAAGGTGGTCCCGCTCGAAGCCGGATTGCAGTTCAACTTTGCCCCCAACGGCCCCTTCGACGCCTGGATCGAAGGAGGCTTCACCTATTTCCTGCTCGACACGACCCGCAACAACTTCAACGTCGACGACGAGACGGGCTGGCATGCCTCCGTCGGCTCCCGCTTCGGCAGCCGCGAGGGAGCGAACTTCTTCGCCTCGGCGCTCTACCGCAGCACCGAAGCGACCCTGGTGCGGGAGCGCAACGACAACGTGGACCTGCGGGACGAGGTCGCCATCGACCTCGACGGCTTCGCGGTCAACGCCGGCATTCTCTGGACCTGGTAAGTCCCTTCCCCCGGGCCGCCCGGAATGCCGGGCGGCCCCAAGGCCGTTCTCCTCGAAGTGAGCGACCAAACCAGCATCGAGTGGACGGATGCCACCTGGAATCCGGTCCGGGGGTGCACGAAGATCACCTCCGGCTGCGCACGCTGCTATGCGGAGACGTTCGCCGAGCGCTTCCGCGGCGTGCCCGGCCATCCCTATGAGCAAGGCTTCGACGTCCGCCTGATCCCCGGCAAGCTCGATCAACCGCTCCAGTGGCGCCGCTCCCGGATGATCTTCGTGAACTCCATGAGCGACCTGTTCCACGAGGACGTTCCCGACGACTACATCGTCAAGGTAGCCCGGGTCATGCAGCTCGCGAGCTGGCACACCTACCAGGTGCTCACCAAGCGCTCGGAGAGGATGCGCGACCTGTTGGGCTCGAAGCTGGAATTCGTGGCCGGCGCCCCCCACATCTGGTGGGGCGTCAGCGTCGAGAACCGGAGCCAGGGCCTGCCCCGCGTGGACCATCTCCGGGCCGCGCCCGCCGCCATGCGCTTCCTCTCGGTGGAGCCCCTCCTGGAGTCGCTCGGCGCCTTCGGCCTCGCCGGCATCCATTGGGTCATCGCCGGCGGCGAAAGCGGTCACGGCGCCCGGCCGGTCGACGAGTCCTGGATCCGCGAGGTCCGCGATCAGTGCCGGCAGGCGGGCGTGCCGTTCTTCTTCAAGCAGTGGGGAGGCCGGCAGAAGAAGCGCGCCGGCCGCGAGCTCGACGGCCGCACCTGGGACGAGATCCCCCAGCGGGCCGCTCAGATCGTCGCCGATCCGGAGTCCCTCCGCACGGCCCTCGCGGAGGTCGAAGCTTTGGTCAGGACGTTCGACGGGGCGACAGACGGATATTCACGCGTGGGTCTTTGACAGCGGTGGCACGGGCAGCGGCCTTGAACTTGGCGAGATCCTCTTTCGTAGCGACGGAGTTGAGTTTCCCTTCCTCGAACGCACCAAGAATTTCCTCTTCGTAGACATCAATCTTCGGCATCGGTGCATAGTATGCCGCTGCATGCTTTTTTGCAGCAGGCTATGGTGGCTTCGGGCCGTCAGCATCTCCGCCGAGCCCCCATGCTATCGTCGGATTCCATCATGCATCTCTACGACACCCTCATCGTAGGCGGCGGCCCCGCCGGCCTGACCGCCGGGCTCCATCTCGCCTGGCACCAGCGCAAGGTGCTGGTGATCGACCGCGTCACGGGCCCTCTCTTCTACACCCTCGAGAAGCTCTGGAACGTGCCCGGCATGCCGGAGGCGACCGGCGCGGAGATCCAGAAGCGGCTCAAGGCCCAGGCGAAAGAGATGGGGGCAGAGCTTCAAATCGCCAGCGTGGTGAAGGCGGCGGGGCAGGAAGGGGATTTCCTCCTCACCGGCAGCAAGGGGGAGCAGTGGCGGGGGCGGACGCTGCTGCTCGCCACCGGGGTCGCCCGCTTCCACCCCACGGTGGACGGCGACTTCACCCCCTGCTTCGGCTACGCCGGCAAGGGCAACCTCTTCTACTGCTCGGACTGCGAGGGGCCGGAGCTGTTCGGCAAGGACACGATCGTCATCGGCGCCGGTCCGGCGGACTGGGCGGCGGGCATGGCCGTGGGCCTCTCCCGGTTCACCGAGCGGCTGCGGGTGCTCCTGACGGCCGGCCGGGACCTCTCGGAGCACTGGGCCGTGCGGCTGCGGGACCGCAAAATCCCCGTGATCGAGGGGGAGATCAAGCGGCTGATCGGCGGCAAGCGCCTGCTCGAGGGGCTGGAGCTCCAGGACGGGACGGTGCTCGAGGCCGAAGCCTTCTTCGTCTCCAGCCAGGCCCGGGGTCGCACCGATCTCGCCGAGCAGCTCGGGGTGGAGATGGCCGCCACCGGCTACCACGCCAACCCCCAGTCCCAGCGCGGGGACACCAACGTGCCCGGCGTCTGGATCGCGGGCGACCTGCGCCCCATGACCCAGCAGGTCGCCGTCGCCATGGGGACGGGCAACATCGCGGCGGTAATGATCGACCAGTATCTGAGGAAGCAGGATGTGGCGGTGGCGCGGTAGGGATATGATCCCCACGTGCGCAAATCGATCCTCCTCCTCGCCCTCTGCCTCTTCGCCGCCTGCGCCGGGAACCGGGCCCCTGAACCGGCGGCGGGGTCCCGCACCGCCCTCGACGCCCTGAAGCTCAAGGATCCGGCCACGGATTGGAACGGCAAGAGTCTCCTCCACGCCGATCTCGACCTCGACGGCGGCGAAGACTACGCCCTGTCCGGAATCCGCAAGGACCGCTTCGTGGTGGGGATCGTGCACGGTCCCCTGGGCTCGGACGGCAGAGTCTGGACCCTGGACTTCCCCTGGGACGGCGGCGAGGACGCGCTGTGCTCGAAGAACGCCAGGATCGCCCTCGAGCCGCTCGAGGAGAACGAGGGGCCGAAGGCCGGGCACCCCCGCAAGGGCATGGGGATCAACCTGAGCGACGACCAGTGCGACGCGTTCCACATCTACTGGGACCCCCAGGGAAAAGAGTTCGCGTACTGGCGGTTATGAAAACTAAAAGACAGGCGGTCTGACATGAACATCATCTGCCTGGACGACGCCGGCTGCCTCTTCCTGTCCCCCAAGATCGAGGACTGGAAGTATCTGGACGAGCACGGCATCACCGTCGTCATCGACCTCGAAGGGGAGCTCGACACCGGCGTCCCCACGATCCCCAACCACATCCTCTACGTCTACTTCCCCATCTACGACGAGGACCTTCCCGACGCGGCGAAGCTCCACGCCGTGGCGCGGCTCGGCGCCTCGCTGGTCGAGAGCGGGCACCGGGTGCTCTCCCATTGCGGCATGGGGTTCAACCGCTCGGCCCTGCTGGCGGGGCTGATCCTCACCAACCTGGGGATACCGGGCGAGGAGGCGGTGAGGCTCCTGCGCCAGAAGAGGCCCGGCGCCCTCTTCAACGAGCGGTTCGCCGAGTACCTGACGACCGTCACCTGCGTGCGTTCGTGACCGGCGGCGAGCGGGACCTCTGGTTCGTCTTCCGCGGCACCGAGCTGCTGGTCCGCGAGGAGGGGGCCGGAGCACGCGTGCCGGGCGGCGGCGAGTGGGCGGAGCTCGGGCTCGGCGTCCTCGACGCCGGAGAGACGCACGCCGTCGGCTTCCTGGAGGAGGCCGCGTGCTACGCCGCCGGCTTGGCGGCGGAGGCCGAGCCGCCGGCGGGGATGGCCTTCGAAGGGCTGCGCCGCCTGTGGGGCCGGCTCGACGAGGAGGTCTGGAAGCTCGCCGGGAAGGCGGTGCAGATCGTCGAATGGGAACGCAACCACCGGTTCTGCGGCCGCTGCGGCAGCCGGACGGAGCGCCAGCCCGCGGAGCTGTCGCGCACCTGCCCCGTGTGCGGCCTCCAGCAGTTCCCCCGCATCTCCCCCGCCGTCATCGTGCGCGTCGAGCGCGGGGACCAGATCCTGCTCGCCCGCTCACCCCACTTCGCGCCCGGCGTCTACAGCACCCTCGCCGGGTTCGTCGAGCCCGGCGAGTCGCTCGAGGAGACCGTCCGCCGCGAGATCAAGGAGGAGGTCGGCATCGCCGTGACCAACCTCCGCTACTTCGGCAGCCAGCCCTGGCCCTTTCCCCACTCGCTGATGATCGGCTTCGTGGCCGATTACGAATCCGGCGAGATCACGCCCCAGGAAGGGGAGATCGAGGACGCCCGCTGGTTCACGGTGGACGACCTGCCCGGGTTGCCCTCGAAGTACTCGATCGCCAGGGCGTTGATCGAGGAGTTCATCGACCAGAGGAAGGGGTAACCAAGGACAGCAGGGACTGCAAAGACGACAAGGACGTTCTTGCTTGCTGTCCTTGCAGTCCCTGCTGTCTTTGCAGTCCTTCCTACCTCCGCCCCACATACAAAATGTGCGCGTGGGGGTACCCCGCCCCGATCTCCACGGCCTCGAAGCCCGCGAAGCCCGCGTTCGACAGGCGGTCGCGGATCTGCCCCCGCGTCTCGTAGCTGAAGGCCTCGCCCAGGGTCAGGCCGATACGGTCGGAGATCCGCTCCTGGGTGCGGTTCCAGAGCTGCTTGGCCCGGTGCTCGGGGTCCAGCTCCTTGATCAGGAACACTCCGCCCGGCGCCAGCCGCTCGCGCACGGAGCGGAACAGGGCGTCCCACTCGGCGACGGGGAAGCGGTAGAGCACGTCGAACAGGCTGACGGCGTCGAAGAGGCCGCCGACCGCATCGTCAAAGCCGCCCACGACGTGCAGGCCCGGCCGGGCGAAGGTGAGGAAGATCTTCCGCCGGTCGGGCTCGACGGCGACGACGCCGCGGGCTCCCCCTTCGAGGGCGAGATGTGCGAAGATTCCATGCCCAGCCCCGATATCCAGGACCCGAGCCGCCGGTGGAAGGTGTTCCAGCACCCGCAGGAACGGGCACGTCAGAAAGCGCCCGAGCACGTGGAAACGGGTCGCTGGGGGCGCGGCTCCGTAGGTGCGCCGTATCAGGGACAACGCATGGAAATATCCGATCGAAGGGCCGATGGAAGACACGCGGACTGAATATCCTCCCGCGCCAGCGGTGTCAACGGGGTCAACCGTCGCACTGGCCGGCTTCGCGCTGGTGGCGGTGGTGCGCGCCCTGACGCTGCCCAAGAGCCTGTGGGAGCTCGACGAGGTCCTCTTCGCGCGCGGGGTCGAGAGGTTCGATCCCCTGGGGCACCGGCCCCATCCGCCGGGCTACCCTCTCCTGGTGGCGCTCGGCAAGCTGCTCAACCTCGTCTTCCACGACCCGTTCATCAGTCTGGTGGCCCTGAGCTTCGTCTCATCGCTGGTGGGTTATGGGGCGCTCGTGGCCGCCTTCCGGCGGATCGCCGGCGGCGCGGCAGGCGAGCGGGTGGCGGTCATCGGAGCGCTGCTCTTCCTGCTCTCGCCGGTGATGCTGGTTCAGGGCCCCCTGCCCATGTCGGACCCGCCGGCGCTGATGTTCATCGCCCTGGCCCTGTGGGCGGCGGTGTGTCTCGCGGAGGCGGGCTCGGCGCGAGCGGCCTGGGCCCTGGGCGCGTGCGCTTCCGCGGCCATCGGCTGCCGGCCGCAGCTCGCCATGGCCGTGCTCCCCATGCTGGCGGCGGCCTTGTGGCAGGCGCCCACCTGGCGGCGGCGGGGCGAGGCCGTGGCCGCCTTCACGCTCGTCTCTCTCCTCTGGTTCGCTCCCCTGGTGGCGGCGACCGGCGGGCTGGAGAGATTCCTGGACTACCAGGCCCGGCAGGCCTCCTATGTCGCGGCGCACGACGCGACGTCGTCCCGCACCGTTTCGCGGGCGCGGGTGTTCGCAATCTTCGTAGGGCATCCGTGGGGTGCCCGCTGGCTGTCGCTGCCGGTGCTCCTGGCGGCTCTCGCGGGCGGCGCAGGGCTCCTGCGGTTCCGCAGGAAGACGGTGCTCCCCCTGGCCGTGCTGAGCGGGGCGCAGCTCGCCGTCTGCCTGCTGGTGATGGACCCCGCGGACGGCGTGCGCTACGCGCTGCCGGCCGTGCTCGGCATCGCCTTCGCGGCGGCCGTGGGGTTCGAGGCGGTGGCGGGCCTCTGGCGGCTTCCGGCTCTCGTCTGGGTGTTCACGGCCTGCGCTCTGGCCGCCTCCGCCGCCTACGCCTGGCCCGTGCTCCGGGTCCGTTCCGCCACCCCGTCGCCGCCGGCGCAGGCGGTGGCGTGGGTCGAGCGGCACCAGACGGCGAAGACGATGTTCCTCGTCGAGCATGAGATGGAGGCCCACGCCTCCTACCTGCTGGCGGGCCACGACCTCGCCCCCGTCGACGAGGGGCTGCGCCGGGCCGCCCGCCGTCCCCGGGCGCCCCTCTACCTGTTCTCCGAGGGCGAGAGCGGCTGGCCGGGCGCGGTGACCTTCCGCTGGCCGGACTCCGACGCCTATCGCCGGCTCACCCGCAACCACTACCGGGTGGTGTCCCTGAGCCCCATCCCCAAGGGCCAGCGCTTCCTGATCGTGCGCGGCATCCACGGCTGGGAGCCCACCAACCGGGAGGCCCGGTGGCGGTGGATGGACGCCGACGCCGCCCTCCGGATCTTCCCGCGGGGCACCTGCCGGACCGTGGCCCTGAAGCTGGGGCTCGACCCGGCGTTCCCCTTCCCCTCGAACTCCGTGACCGTGTCGGTCGACGGCACGCCCGCCGCGACGGTGGAGGTCCCCCGAGGCACCGGGCGGACGGTCGAGCTGACCATTCCCCACACGGGGGCCGTGGAGATCGCCTTCCGCTCCGCGCGGTCGTTCGTCCCCTCGGGGCGCGACGGGCGCCGGCTCGCCGTCCAGCTCCTTGCCGTGGAGCGGATCCACCGCTAAGCTGGAGCGCCTCCATGAGCCAAGAGCAGCCTTCCGTCTCCCTCGTGATTCCCATGTTCAACGAGGAGGAGAACATCGAGCACGCCATCGGCTCCGCCGTCGCGACCCTGGAGCGGCATGGGGGGGACTACGAGATCGTCGTCGTCAACGACGCCTCGACGGACCGCTCGGCGGAGATCGTCGCCGGCCTCTCGCGGGCCAACCCCCGGATCCGCCTGCTGCAGCACGCGGTGAACCGCAAGCTGGGAGCCACCCTCAAGACGGGCTACGCCGCGGCGCGCAAGGACCTCGTGGTCTACATGGACGCCGACTTGCCGTTCGATCCGGAGGTGATCGGCCGCGCCATCCAAGCCCTGAAGGTGACGCGGGCGGACCTGATCGCCGGCTACCGGCTGGACCGCACCACCGAGGGATTCCGGCGGACGGTCTACTCCTACCTCTACAACTCCCTGATCGGGGTCCTCTTCGGCTGGCCTCACCGGGACATCAACTTCTCCTTCAAGCTGATGCGGCGCGAGGTGCTGGAGGCGGTCGAGCTGAAGAGCGAGGGCTCACTGATCGACGCCGAGCTGATCGTCAAGGCGAAGAACCTCGGTTTCGTGATCCAGCAGCTCGGCCTCGACTACTTCCCGCGCACCCGCGGACGCTCGACCCTGTCGTCGCCCGCGGTGATCCTGAAGATCTTCCGCGAGCTCTTCACGCTCTACCCGGAGATGCGCCATCCGCGGCGCAAGGAGCGGCGCGAGGCCGCCTCCACCGAACCCGTCGAGGCGCCCACGCCGGGCCATTGAGAGCCCTGGTCGTCACGGCCGACGACGTCGGCCTCCATTCCGGCATGACCCTCGGGTCCCTCAAGGCCTACGACGAGGGGATCGTCACCGCCTGCAGCGTGGTCGCCAACGGCCGGCACTTCGAGCCGGCGGCGGACCTGCTGCGCGACCGGCCGGGGCTGGACGTCGGCGTCCATCTCACCCTGGTGGGCGAGCGGCCTCTGTCGCCGGCGGCACGGGTGCCGTCCCTGGTGGACGGAAGCGGCGCCTTCCTGAAAGATTTCCGGGCTTTCACGCGGCGCTACCTGCTGGGCGGTTTTGCCGCCGCCGAGGTCGAGGAGGAGCTGCGGCGTCAGATCGAGCGCCTCCAGGCTACCGGGCTCCCTCTCGTCCACGCCAACAGTCACCAGCACCTGCACGTCCTGCCGAGGATCTTCGAGATCGTCTTGCGGCTGGCGGCAGAGCACCGCATCCCCTTCGTGCGCATCCCCAACGAGCCGGCGGCCCGCGGGCTCTCCCCGCGCTCCCTGCAGATCGGCATCCTCAACCGCATCGGCCGGAGAGCCCGGCAGCACCTGGGCAGCGCCGTCCGCGCCACGGACCGCACGGTCGGCGTCGTCGCGGCGGGAGGGCTGACGGTCGAGAAGCTCGAACGTATTCTGGCGGACGTCGAGGGGCTGACGGAGCTGGTCTGCCATCCCGGCCTGGGGGACAGGGCGCTCGCCCAGGCGTACAACTGGGGCTACGCCTGGGAGGGGGAGACGGCGGCGCTGTGCGATCCGCGGGCGAGGGAGGCGATGGGGGTCAGGGGGATCGGGTTGACGGGGTTTTCAAAACGCAGCGGTCTTTGAGGCCCAACGGGCCGCGATCCCTCAGCCCAGGGCAACGCCCTGGGCTGGCGCCTGCCAACCCAGCCCGATGGGCTGGGCTGAGGAACCCAGGCCGTTGGCCCGGTAACGACTCTCACTTCTGCTTGGCCTCCAACTCCGCCCACCGCGCATACAGCCGCTCCACCTCCTTAAGGCTCCTCTCCAGGACTTCGCACCGCTCCTGAAGGGCCTTGGGATCGCTCGCGACGGCGGGGTCCTCCACCGCCGCCTGGGCGGCGGTGTGGCTCTCCTCGGCCTCCAGGATCGTCAGCTCCATCCGCTCCCACTCCTGCTTCTCCTTGTAGGTGAGGCGCTTGGAATCCTTCCCCGGCTTCGCGGACGGCAGCTTGGAGGCGCTGGCCTTCGAGGGTGCCGGAGCGGCCGTGCGGGCGGACTCCCATTGTGCGTAGTCGGCGAAGAAGGTGGCGCCGCCCCGGCCGTCGAGGGCGAGCACCACGCTCGATACGCTCTCCAGCAGGAACCGGTCGTGGGTCACCAGCACCAGGGCGCCGGGGAACTCCATCAGGCTCTCCTCCAGCACCTCCAGGGTCGCGATGTCGAGGTCGTTCGTGGGCTCGTCGAGGATGAGGAGGTCCGCCGGCTTGAGCATCAGGCGGGCGATGAGGATGCGGGCCTGCTCGCCGCCGGAGAGGCGCGAGACCGGCGTGTCGAGCTGCTCGGTGCGGAAGAGGAACCGTTTGGCCCAGGAGGCGACGTGCACCGGCCGGCCCTGGTAGAGCACCGAGTCGCCTTCGGGGGCCAGGGCCCGGCGCAGGGAGACCGACCGGTCGAGCGTCTCCCGGTTCTGCTCGAAGCGGACGATCTTCAGCCACTCCGCCCGCGTGATGGTGCCGGCGTCGGGCTCGAGGGTGCCGTCGAGGAGCGACAGGAGAGTCGTCTTGCCGCTGCCGTTGGGCCCCAGCAAGCCGAGGCGGGTCCCCGGCGTGAGCTTGAGGTCCAGCTTCTGGAGGATCCGGCGGTCGCCGAAGGACTTGGAGATCTCCTCCGCCACCAGGAGCTTCTTGGTCTTGCGGTCCGAAGCGTTGAAGTCGATGCCGGCGCGGGCGTTGGCGGCGGCGCCGGTCTTCTCCCGCATCTCGGCCAGCTCGGAGATCAGGCGGTTCGCCTCCTGAATGCGTCCCTTGGCCTTGGTGGTACGGGCCTTGGCGCCCCGGCGCAGCCACTCCACCTCGCGTCGGACCTTGTTGGCGAGCGAATTCTGGTACTCGGCCTGGTTGCGCAGGATCTCGTCGCGCTTCTCCAGGAAGTCGGTATAGGCGCCCTCGCCCTGGAGTAGCCCGTCGGGGTAGCGGGCGTCGAGCTCCAGCATGCGGCCGGCGACGTTCTCCAGGAACCAACGGTCGTGGCTCACCACCAGGTAGGCCAGGGGCTCGCTCTGGAGGAGGTCCTCAAGCCACAGGATGCCCTCGACGTCCAGGTGGTTCGTGGGCTCGTCCATGAGCAGGACGTCGGGCTCCTTCACCAGCTCGCGGGCGATGGCCAAGCGCTTGCGCCAGCCGCCCGAGAGGATGTCCACGGGCTGGGCCGGATCGTCGAAGCCGGCCTTGCCCAGGGTGACGGCCACCCGGGAATCCTTCTCGTAGTCCTCCGCAGGGTCGCCCGCCAGCGCCGCCAGGACGACCTCCTCGACGCTGGCCCCCGCCGGGAACGCCGGGTCCTGGGGCACGTAGCCCAGCCGCGTGCCGCGGCGGAGGGAGCGGATGCCGCTGTCCGGCTCCTCGAGCCCGGCCAGGATGCGCAGCAGGGTGGACTTGCCCGAGCCGTTGGGGCCGATGAGCCCCGCGCGGTCGCCCTCGGAGATGCTGAAAGACAGGTGCTCGAAGAGGGGCCGGGCGCCGTAGCCCTTGCCGATGGAGTCGCAGGTCAGGAGGGGAGTGGGGGGCACAGACGAGGATCACTCATAATTATTGGCCGACAAGACTACTAAGAAGAGCGGGTTGTAACGGCAGAATCGCAGCGGGGAGCCTAAAGCCATCCTCCATTTGTTTCACAGCATCGCGCACTCTGTTTGCGGGCCAATCGTCCATGAATCGGAGAGCAGACGCAATAGCATAGTCCTTCTCGATCTCAAAACTCATCCAACGCCTGTTGTTCTCCTCCGCAGATTCGCCTGTAGTATTTGATCCAGCAAAGATGTCCAAAACGGTATCCCCTGGCTCTGTCAGAAAGCGAATAAAGAAGTCCGGCAGAGCTTTGGGAAATCGAGCGGGATGAACCTTGAGATCGAACTCTTTAGCAAGACGAATGTAAGAAGAATTGCTTTCTGTATTGGGGATTTGAAGAAGATTTGACGGTATAGATCCTCCGTTATCTTTATCGAAAGAAGCACTGATACCATGGCCGGAGGGGCGGTCCTTAGGAGTATAAAATTTTTTCGCATCTTTCAAGAGGAGCTGCATTCTCTTCGAATAGGGCGCGAGAACATTGCTCACATTAGCTTTTGGATACTCGGTCTTAGAGAGCCACCAGATGGTATTCACTGCATCTTTAGCGCGAATTTTTCGCTTGTTTACCCATTCGATGGGAGATGGCAACTTGGCCGGATTGTACCAAAAGAACTCCTCCGCTAAAAAAAATCTCTCTTCTTTGCAAAGCCTCAGCAACACCTCAAAATTGTACAAAGAGCGAACGGGAACGCCCCTTTGATAGGCCCCCCCCAGATCGAGAACAAAGCTTCCGCTTGGCTTGAGGGTCCTCAATACCTCTCGACCGAACTGACAGAGCCAGGAGACATAGTCGGATTGGTCTTTGTTGCCGTACTCTTTCTCTCGTAGGAGAGCGAAAGGCGGGGAAGTCACGACCAGATCGACACTTTCATCCTCTAGATTCTTCATCAGCTTCAGGGAATCCCCCAAAAAGAAAGAACCAAGAGCGGTCGTATAGAGCGGCTCACCCTCAGGAGAACCTTTTGCTAGCGCTATGGGCCTGGATCTCTTTCCCATATTTCACTCACCCAACTTTCCAAGAAGGACCACAAAACCGAAAGTGCGAAGTGCAGGTCCGGCCGCTTTGCTTGCCACGAGGCTATAGCAGGAGCTACCTGAGATCTAGGGAGACTCGCAAGCAGCCAAACCGCCCACTCGGGGGCGCGCTCCTCTTCGGCAAGGGTGAGGAGCACTTCGACGGGAGCCTCACCAAGCCGCCGGAGGACCTCGAAGCACCCGGCAGCAACCTCCTGCGGTCCTTCTCCCAAGCCTTCCAATAATGGTTCCAGTGCATTGGCTCCGGAGTGCAGAAGAGCGGTGACAGCCTCATATCGGAGCTCTCTCTCTACGTCGGAAAAAACCTTGACGAGGGCCACAGAGGCATCTCTGCTTGGGAAGTAGCCAAGGGCCCAAGCTGCCGCACTTCGGAGAAAAAAAGGGCTTTCCGGATCTCCGATCACAGACTTCAACAGATCCACAGTCGAAGCCGACGGCGTATCGGCAAGGGTTACTATGCTTTCGAGACGCCAAGACGCGTCCGCTGCCTGCGCGAGAAGACTACCGAACTCATCGTGTGCGTCCTCTCCTGAAACAGCCACCAGGAAAGAACGAGCTTCCAGTCGGGTATAGAGATCTTCGGCTGGATCCCTGGATATATCAAATACCGCTTGCCGCATGGAAGTGGTCCGCAGCAGTTTGGCAAGCCGGCAGCCTGTATACCGCACTGTCTGTTGCCGAGACCGAAGCATACCAGCAATTTTGGCCTCATCTAAATCATTGCGGCAGGCAAGCTCCCTTTCTGACAGAGGAGGAACAACTGCCGCGAGGACCTGGTGAGAGCGGATCACCTCTCCAACGCTAACGGCTGGCCTCAAAAGTCCTCGGCTATTGCCTGCAAGCTTGACATAACGCTCACGGGTCTCCGGGCCACTAGCGTACCGGATCATATCCGCATCAACCCTTGTTACAATTCCGTCCAGAGTGGCGAAAACCGCAGGCCAGAAGACCTGAGTTTCGGATCCCTCAGTCACACCTTTAATTGGCTTGGGCCTCGGTAAGCTTCGGCCAAAGCTCTCAACGCTGAAGATGTTGATCGCTCCCTGAGGCCGCCAATGAGCCCATCTTCGCTCATGCCAGTACGAATCGCCTCTCGCGAGTTGTCCGTGGATCCAATCCTTTCGACCCGCCGATTCGCAGATAGGAAAAGCGATCCAGTCATCAGGCATCAACCCGGAATCCCAGGACCGCTCGGGGTCACTGGGTGAATGCGACATGCTTAGCTCTGGGCGGGTTTTGGCCCGCGATTCGACCCTCTGGCCGCATCTTGTACATACTAGATCGGGAATCCGGACCCTCTTTCGCTTGACCTCCTTCCACAGCTTGGTCTCCAAAGCTCCACGCTCGAGCTCCGCGATATTATGGCCCAGTGAGGCGAGTTGCTGGCGGACAGCCTCGGCACCAACGGCTCCAACAACAACTTTCTCGAAAAAGCTCGAATCAGACTTGAAGGTAGGACGGGGCGGCATCAGGTGCGAGCTACAGAAGAGTCTTGGGATTGACCGGCTTGGGCACGAGCCAAGGATATCAGCAGTCCGGCGACGCAAGCATACCGGATCGTAGGAGATCCTCCTTCTGGGCCCGGGTCAGCGCCTTGATCTGGAACTCCTCCCGCAGGGCCGCACTCCACGAGCCGACCTCGCGCACCCAGACGAGCGTCACCGGCAGATGGGACCGGGTGTACCGCGATGCCCGGCCGGCCCGGTGCTGCTCGAGCCGGCGGTCGAGATCCCGCGTGATCCCGGTATAGAGCGAGCCGTCGCCGCAGCGGAGGATATAGACGTACGGCACGGCGGGATTATAGGCGGGACGGAGGGGGCCCCGGGAAGTCATACCAGGGCACGGGCTTGCCGTCCCGGAAGAAGCCGCCCGTGGGCCCGCCGTCCGGCAGCGTGGCGGCCCAGACGACGCTGGCGGCGCCGTCCTCGACGGGCCTACCCCCCGCGCCGCCCATGTCGGTGGCCACCCAGCCGGGGCAGACCGAGTTGACCAGGATCCCAGAGCCCGCGAGCTCGGCGGCCAGCATGCGGGTCAGGCCGTTCAAGGCGACCTTGGAGACGCTATAGGCCGGAGTGCCACCACCCATGCTGGCGAGGGACCCCGATTCGCTGGAGACGTTGACGATGCGGCCGTGGCGCCCCCGGCGCAGCAGGGGGAGGAACGCCTCGCACATCCGCCAAGCCCCGAAGAGGTTGGTCTCCAGGGCCTCGTGGACCACGGCGAGATCCGCGTCCGCCACCCGCTGCCACGTGTCGTAGAGGATTGCGGCGTTGTTCACCAGCACGTCCAGCCGGCCGAAGTCCGACTCGACCGCCGCCCGCAGCCGCTCGATGCTGTCCGGATCGGTGACGTCGAGCTGGCGAGGGTGGACCTCTCCAGGCAATCCCCGGACCGCGGCCTCTCCCTTGGCCAGATCCCGGCTCCCCAGCACCACGGCGTACCCGCGCGCCGCGAGTTGGCGGCAAACTTCCAGGCCGATCCCTCGATTGGCCCCGGTCACCACGGCCACTGGCGTCGTTTCAGTCATTCCTACTAATACCATGTCCTACGACGCCGTTGTCTAGTCAGGACGCTCTGCCTAACCTGGTCTTCGTGCCCGCTTCCGTGAGCTCAGCCCGTATTCCCCCTGAATCGGCGCGGAGAGATCAGGAGCCCGGTTTTTCCAGTGGATTGGCGCCCCAACCCATAAGGTCGGCGTATTTTTCTGATGGGTCAGCGTCTTTTTCTGATGGGTCCGAGGTTTTCCTATTGGGTACAGGGTTTTTTCTACCAGGAAAGAGCGAGCTCCAATAGGTCGGACGCTTTTTCCAATGGTCGGCGTCTTTTTCTGATGGGCCGCGGCCTTTTTCCAATGGGTCCGAGGTTTTTCTGGCGGATCGAGGCCGCGATCCGAGATGCACCAGAGATGCCGGTAAGGTATAGCCTCTTGCCTACGACCAAAATCGGAAACCGTCCCTCACTCCAGGTTTTTTCGGAACCGCAGCGAAGCCGCCGTCAGCACCGTCACCCCGATGGCCAGCAGCGACAGCGCCTCCGGCCACAGGACGCCGATCCCGGACCCCTTTAGGAAGATACCCCGCAGGATGTTGGCGTAGTACTTCACGGGAATGACGTGGCTCGCGATCTGGAACCCCCTGGGCATGTTCTCCACGGGGAAGATCAGGCCCGAGAGGTAGATCATGGGGACCATGAGGACGAAGACGCAGAGCCCCATGGCCTGCTGCTGGGTGCGCACCAGCGTCGACACCAGGAGGCCCAGACCCAGCGTGGTCAGCAGGAAGAGAAGGGTCAGGAGGGCCAGCAGGAGGAGCGAGCCGCGCAGGGGGACGTGAAAGAGCCCCGTCACCAGGCCGGTGACCAGGAGCATGTCCAGCATTCCCACCACCAGGAACGGCGTCAGCTTGCCCAGGATGAGCTGCCAGGGGCGAAGCGGCGTGACGCTGAGCTGCTCCAGGGTGCCGATCTCCTTCTCCCGCACCACCGCCATGGAGGGCAGGATCATGGTCACCAGCATCAGCACCATGGCGAGCACGGCCGGGACGTAAAACCAGCGGCTCTTGAGGTCGGGGTTGTACCAGACGCGCGGCACCAGCTCGTAGCGCCCCACGGCCGGGGGTGTGCCCCCGCGGGCACTGGTTGCGGCGAACCGCGAGGCCACGATCCCGGCTCCGGCCTGGGCCAAAATCTGGGAGGCGTAGCCGAGGCCCAAGCCCGAGGAGTTGGCGTCCGTGCCGTCGGCGATCACCTGCACTTGCGGGGTGCGGCCGGCGGCGATGGCCTCGCCGTAACCCGAGGCCACGACCAGGGCGATCTGCGCCCGCCCTTCCACCAGCCAGGGATCGATGGCTTCCGCCGTGTCCTCGGCTCCCACCAGGGAGAAGGTGCCGGAGCCGGTGAAGCGCTCCACCAGGGCGCGGCTCTCCGGCGAGCGGTCCTGGTCGACCAGGACCATCGGGACGCGGGTGACGTCCAGGTTGGCCGCGTAGCCCAGGGCCAGGAGCTGGATCAGGGGACCGATGATCATGGCCGGGATCATCTTCTTGTCCTGCCGGAGCTGCAGGAACTCCTTCACGATCACGGCGAGGAGCGCGTGCACGTCATACCTCCTTCCGCGCCAGGCGGACGTAGGCCAGGGTCATGACGGCCAGGGCATAGAGGACCAGGAAGGCCATGTCCCGCGGGTAGGACTCGAGGCCGGCGCCCTTGAGGATCACCCCGCGCAGCACCACGTTGAAGTAGCGGGCCGGCACCGCGTAGGTGACGATCTGCAGGGCCCGCGGCATGGAGCGGATGGGGAAGATGAAGCCGGAGAGGAAGATCGCCGGCAGCATCGAGACGAGCGCCCCCGCCTGGAAGGCCATGGCCTGGGTGTCGGCGATCGACGAGACGAGCAGGCCGAGGCCCAGGGCGCCGATCAGGTAGACCAGAGTCGCCGCGAAGAGGTGGAGATAGGGGCCGGCCACCGCGATGCCGAAGAGGAACCGGGAGGCCGCCAGGATCAGGACCGTGGCGATCAGCGAGATCCCCAGGTACGGCAGCGTCTTGCCCAGGATCAGCTCGCCGGGCTTCAGGGAGGTCACCCGGAGCTGCTCCAGGGTCCCCCGCTCCTTCTCGCGCACCACCGAGATGGCGGTCGAGAGCACGGCCGTGAGCATCAGGATGAAGCCGATCAGGCCCGGCACCAGGAAGCGGGTGGACTTGAGCTCCGGGTTGTACCAGACCCGCGGCTCGAAATCGATCGGCGCCACCTGCACCCGGCCGCCGGCTGCCAGCCGGTCCGTGTTGGCGGCCGCCACCAGGGCGGAGGCGTAGCCGAGGACGGTGGTGGCGGTGTTGGAATCGACGCCGTCGAGGATGAGCTGGAGCTGGACCGTCTCGCCGGCGGCGAGGTCCCGCCCGGTCTCCTCGGGGATCACCAGCACGGCCCGGGCCTGGCGGCGCTCGGTGATGCCCTCCAGATCGGCCCCCGCCGGCAGGTCGGCCACGAGGTCGAAGTAGGTGGAGTTGACGAAGGAGGCGACGAGCTCGCGGCTGGCGGCGCTCTTGTCGTTGTCCTGGACGGCGAGAGCGACATGGCGCACGTCGAAGTTCACGGCGTAGCCGTAGAGCAGGAGCATCATGCAGGGTACGCCCAGGAGCATGCCGAGGCTCAGCGGGTCGCGGGCGGACTGGAGCAGCTCCTTCCAGGCGACGGCGGCGATCTTCCTGAGATTCACGGCCGTCCTCCCTGCTGGTCCTGCATCTCGATGGAGTGGATGAAGACGTCCTCCAGGGAGGGGACGATCCGCTCCACGGTGGCGGGGGTGTTGCCGTCCCGCTCCAGGAGCTCCAGGATGCGGCGCCGGCCTTCCCCGGCGTCCGCCACCACAACGTGCAGGCGGTCGCCGAAGAGGGAGGCCTCGTAGACCCAGTCCTGGCTCTCCAACTGCTCCTGGGCCCGCAAATAGCGCGGGCAGGCGACCTCCAGCACGGCACGGCCGGTGAAGGCGACCTCCTTGAGCTCGGCGACGGAGCCCAGGGCCACCAGGCGCCCCCGGTCCAGCAGGGCGATGCGGTCGCACCGCTCCGCCTCGTCCAGGTAATGGGTGGTCACCAGCACCGTCACCCCATCGGCCGACATGTCGTCGATCAGACCCCAGAAACGGCGGCGGGAGATGGGATCGACGCCGCCCGTGGGCTCGTCGAGGAAGACCAGCCGTGGCCGGTGGAGCACGGCGCAGGCGAGGGCCAGGCGCTGCTTCCAGCCGCCCGGCAGGGAGCGGGTCACGAGGTCCTCCTTGCCGCCGAGGCCCGCCGTGTCGACGGCCCAAGCCAGGCGGTTGGCTCTCTCCTTGCCCCGCAATCCATAGACGCCGGAGAAGAAGTCGAGGTTCTGGCGCACCGTCAGCTCGTCATAGAGGCTGAACCGCTGGGTCATGTAGCCGATGCGGCGGCGCACTCCCTCCGGATCGCGGGCGACGTCGATGCCGAGCACCCGGGCCGTGCCGGAGGTGGGCTTGAGCAGGGCGCAGAAGAGGCGGATCAGGGTGGACTTGCCCGCGCCGTTGCTCCCCAGCAGGCCGAAAACCTCCCCTTCGTGGATTTCGAAGGTCACGTCGTCGACCGAGGTGAAGTCGCCGAAACGCTTCACCAGGTGGATGGCTTCCAGGGCGGGAGCGGCCCCGCTCACGTCGTCACCTGCCCACCGCGCGGTCGAGATTGGCGAGGGCGACCCGCACCTGGGTGGCCGCCGAGGTCTGGTCGAGGCCGGCGCGGAGCAGCGCCGTCTCGGCGTCGAGGAGCTCGGAGGAGGAGATCACCCCTTCCTGGTAGCGGTCGCGGACGACCCGCAGGTTCTCCCGCGCCGCCTCCAGGTTGCGCCCGGCCACGGCGAGGGCCGCCTGGGCCGTGCGCAGCTCGAGCGTCCGCGAGGTGACCTCCAGGCGCAGACGGCTCTTGAGGTCGTCGAGCTGGCGGTCGAGAGCGTCGGCCTGCGCCCCGGCCTGGGCCGCCGCGGCGGCGGTGCGGCCGCCGTCGAAGGCGCGGATGGCCACCGTCACCCCGGCGCTCCAGGTGCCCCGGAAGGAGTCGGTCTGCGGGAAGATCCGGGGATTGGGATTGGCGTAGTCATAACCCAGGGCGAGGTTCGCCTGGGGCCGCGAGGCGGACTTCTGGATCTCCACCAGGGCGCGAGCCGCCTGGGCCCGGGCCGCCAGGGCCTTCACCTCAGGCCGGGTGTCCAGGGCCGCGGTCACCAGGGCTTCGGTCTCGCCAGCCGCCGGCGGCGCCGCGGCCGAGGGCTCCACCGGCTCGATCCGCGACCCCGGGGGGAGGCCCACCAGCCGGATCAGGCTTTCGTTCACCACCAGGGCCGCGTTCTCCGCCTGGAGGCGCGCCAGCTCGGCGCGGTCGCGCTCCACCTGCACGGAAAGCACCTCGTTGGAGGCCGCCGTGCCCACCTCGAAGCGGTTCCGCGCGTCCGCGACATGGGCCTCGAACGTGGCCACGGACTCCCGCAGCACCCGCTCGCTCTCGCGGGCGGTGACCAGGCTCCAGTACGCCGTCTGGGTCTCCAGGAGGAGGTCGTTGACGGCGCCGGAGCGGTCCAGGGCCGCGGCCTCGCGCTGGCGGTCGGCAACGGCGATGGCGCCCTCGACCCTCCCCCCCGTGTAGAGGGGGAGGAAGGCGCCGGCGTGGAGACGGTAGCTGTTCGGGAGATTGGGAAAGAGCGTCCGCGTCCCCAGGCCGGGCACGGTGAGCCGGAACTCGTCGATGTCCGAATTCCGGGTATAGCCGCCCGAGAGGTCCACCAGGGGGAGGCGCTCGGCACGGGCGCCACGCCCGGCAGCCTCGGCGGCCTGCTCGAGGGCGGACAGGGACTCCAGGCGCGGCGAGCTGGTTCGGGCCCGCTCCAGGGCTTCGGCCAGGGTGAGCCGGACGGTGGTGCCGGCCTGGGCGATGGCCTGGGAGGAGGCGGCGGACAGCAAGACGGCAATCCACAGGATCTTGGATCTCATGACGCTTTCACCTCGGCGGACGCGCCGGCCTCGATGCGCGCGATGAAGATGTCTTCCAGGGTGGGTAGCACGGCGCGGGCGGACTCCACCTCGATGCCCTGCGCCGCGAGGTCGGCGGCCAGGCGGGAGGCCGCGGCCTCGGTGCCGGCGGGTTCGACGCCCTTCAGGGTGACGTGCAGCCGCTCGCCGAAGGACTGGACGTCGGCCACCTCAGGCTGCTGGAGCAGCCGCTCCTGGGCCGCCCGCTTCGGCCGGGCCAGGATCTCGGCGATCGGGGCGCCCTCCTCCTCTTTGAGGTGGGCGGGGGTATCCACCGTCAGCAGCCGCCCCTTGTCCATCAGGGCGATCCGCTGGCAGCGCTCCGCTTCGTCCAGATAGGGGGTCGTCACCAGCAGCGTCAGGCCGTCGCGCTGCAGGTGGGCCAGGATCTTCCAGAAATCCCGGCGCGACACGGGATCGACGCCCGTCGTGGGCTCGTCGAGCACCAGCAGCTCCGGCGTGTGGATGAGCGTGCAGGCGAGGGCCAGCTTCTGTTTCATGCCGCCCGACAGGCGGTCCGCCAGCCGGCCGCGGAAGGGGGTCATGCGGAGGAGATCGAGGAGCTCGTCCCGGCGCGGCTTCCATCCCTTGACGCCGTGAATGGAGGCGAAGAAGGAGATGTTCTCGTCCACCGTCAGGTCGCCGTAGAGCGAGAAGCGCTGCGAGAGGTAGCCGATTTTCCGCGAGAGCTGGGCTCCCTGCCGCACGGGCTCCAGGCCGCAGGTGCGGACAGAGCCGGCATGAGGGACGAGCAGCCCGAGGATGACCCGCATCGTCGTAGTCTTGCCGGCGCCGTCCGGTCCAATCAGGCCGAACATCTCGCCGCGCCGGACCTCGAAGGTCACGTCCTCGGCGGCCACGACCTTGCCGTAGCGGCGGGTCATGCCTTGAACGCTGACCATGCTGTTGGGGGACACCTCGGAGCTCATCGCGCGGCCGCCTTGCCAGCC
>DATFNZ010000138.1:0-9601 GCA_035266085.1 Thermoanaerobaculia bacterium | reverse complement strand
CTCGGAGGCCTCCCGCGTCGGGGCGTCTCCGAGGCGGAGGAATCGCTCGCTTTGCTAATCCCTTCAACCGTCACGTCGTTCCGCCGTCCAGGCTCTCGGTGCAGCGCAAACCCGGAACGAACTTCGGGCACGTCGTACTAGGCCCTACGTCACGCCTTCCCGGAATCGGAGGCTGGAATCGGTACGCGCCCGCTCCAGGTACGCGGCGACCTCCTCGACGAGGCCGAGCGTGAGCTGCTCCATCTCGGCCGCCTGCTGGAACACGATCAGGGCGGCGAGGGCCTCGCGGGGAACGTCGCGCGACCGGAAGACGGGGAGCATCTCCGCCGCCAGGCGCCGGGCCTCCGCGGCCTTCCCCTGGCGGGTGTACAGAGCAGCGAGATCGAGCGAAACGAGGGAGGCGTCGAACGCCAGGCCGTCCGCGACGAAGCCCTCGCGAATCGATTGGAACGTCCGCTCGGCCGCGGCCCATTGCCCCAGGGCCACCGAGATCTTGGCCTCGACCCAGCTCAGCCGCAGCAGGTCCGAGCGCCTGCCCACCTGCGCGATCAGCGCCTTCGCCTCGGGAATCAGGAGGGCCGCCTCGGCGGGGCGCCCGCTGTCGTGCAGGCAGCCGACGAGGTTGCACTGGCCCGCCACCAGCAGGCGGGGCTCCCGCGTCCCGTCGAGGAGGAAGAGGCTGGTGCGGAAGCATTCGGCGGCCGCTTCGGGCTCGCCGTGGTACTGGAGCGTCAGGCCTTTGACCATCAACGCCCGGCCGTGGTGGTGCGGCTCGTTGACCTCGCGGTAGAGGGCGATCGCTTCGTCGACGAGCTCCAGAGCCTCCCGGTGGCGGCCCTGCGCCCGGCGCATGGCGCCCCTGAACTCGAGGATCATCGCCTCGTCCACGGGGTCCAGCCAGCTTCGGGAGAGATGCGACTCCGCCGTCTGGAAAGCCTGCTCCGCCTGCCGGAAGTCGGCGAGGACGCGCAGGGTGTTGCCGAGATGGGTCCAGGCCTTCACCCGGGCGGCCTCGACGGTGCCCGAGCCATAGAAGCCGGCATCCAGGTGCTCGGCGACTTCGAGGGCCAGGCGTATGAGGTTTTCGGCCTGCCGGGGCTCTTGCGGCAGGGTCTGTCGGGATTCTTCGAGGAGCAGCTCGAAGAGCCCCCAGGTCTGGCAGGCGCGGTCGTTCCGGACCCGGTCCTGTCTCCGTTCCTGGCCTTGGAGCTCTTTCCACAATGCGGCCGCCGCCGCGCGCTCGGCCTCGAGGTCCGAACGCCGCCGGGCCGCCGGCTGCTCCGCCACGATCCGGCGGATCACCGTCCGGTGCCCGCCGGCATTGCCGCGGGAGGCCGGCAGAAGCTCGATCAGGCGCCCCTCGCAACTAGGGCAGGTGAACACGTGACGCTCGAGGACGCGGTCCTCCTCGTCGGTCAGCTCGCCGGAGAAAAACCTCTCCAGGGTGTCGCCGTCAGGATGCCCGGCCTGCATCTACCACCCCTCCTCCGCATCGGAAACCCGTCCGGAGAGGCTCCGGACGGGGGCTTGAGTACGCTGCTACGGCGAACGGCTGAAAGTCAATTCCTGCCGGGATGTTGCCCGGGTGGACGGCCGTTCGGACAGATGCCGGAGCCCTCGCGCGGATCCACCTCGGGCGGATCCGCCTCCCTTATGGGAGCATCGCCCAAGGCCGGCACGAAGATATGTTTCAGACTCTGCAAGAGCATACGGTACGAAGCCTCCAACTGGATTGCTGTGCCCGTCCGGTTGGGGGCGCGCCGGGGTTGGGCAGCCTCGGCCTGGGGAGTGGAGAGAGCTGCCGTGGAGAGGGTAAGGGTGAGGACGAGGGTACGGCTGATCTTACGGCTGGACATAAATCTCCTTCGTGTGGCAGTCGACACGGCCCCCCACAAGCCACGGCGCCCGCCGGGCAAGGACCAAAGCCGCTAATAGCTATGGTTCTATGTTTGAAGTAGTGCAAAAACTTCGAGATACCGGGACGGCAAGAGCACGGTGCGGCCAAGTTGATGATGATAAGATTGGTCACAAATGAGGAGGGCGACGTGAGCGAAATCGAAAGCCGTGGCTATGTACGTCCCGAGGTGCTGGTCTCGACCGATTGGGTCGCGAGCCATCTGAACGACCCCGGGGTCCGGATCATCGAGTCGAACGAGGACCCCTTGCTGTACTCGACCGGGCACATTCCCGGCGCGGTGGAGGTGGACTGGACCCGCGACCTGAACGACCCGGTCCGGCGCGACTACCTGGGGCGCGAGGGCTTCGAGGCCCTCATGCGGCGCATCGGGGCCACCCGCGACACCACCGTCGTCTTCTACGGCGACCGCAACAACTGGTGGGCCACCTACGCCTTCTGGGTCTTCCAGCTCTTCGGCCATGACAAGGCCAAGGTGATGGACGGCGGCCGCATCAAGTGGGTCAACGAGAAGCGGCCCCTGGAGAAGGAGGCGCCCAGCTACCCCGCGAGCGACTACCAGGCCGCCGAGCGGGACGACAAGAAGATCCGCGCCTTCCGCGACGAGGTGCTGCGCCACGTCGAGTCCAGGGGACCGATGATCGACGTCCGCAGCCCCGCCGAGTACACGGGGGAGCGGCTCCACATGCCGGATTATCCGAACGAGGGCGCCCTGCGGGGCGGCCACATCCCGGGCGCCGCCAATGTGCCGTGGGCCAAGGCGGTCAACCCGGACGACGGCACCTTCAAGCCGGCCGAGGAGCTGCGGGCCCTCTATGAGCAGGAAGCGGGGCTCAAGAACGATGACGACGTCATCGTCTACTGCCGCATCGGCGAGCGGAGCAGCCACACCTGGTTCGTTCTCACCCACCTGCTGGGCTACGAGCGCGTGCGGAACTATGATGGGAGCTGGACGGAGTGGGGCAACCTGGTGGGGGTCCCCATCGAGAAGTAGGACGAGGGCGACGACATGGCCGTACCGGAGAAGCTGACCCAGACCCTGGAGATGCTCGAGATGGTCCCCGACCGCAGCGAGCGCATCCAACTCCTGATCGATATCGCCGGACGCTTCGAGGACGTGCCGCCGCGGATCTCCCGGCGGCCCTTTCCCAGGGAGCATCTGGTCCCGGCCTGCGAGTCCGAGGCGTACGTCTTCACCGAGGAGCGGCCGGACGGCACGCTCGACTTCCATTTCGCCGTCGAGAACCCCCAGGGGATCTCCGCCAAGGCCATGGCCGTGCTCCTCGACGAGACCCTCTCCGGGGCGCCGCCCGCCCAGGTGGCCGAGGTGCCCCAGGACATCGTCTACAAGGTTTTCGGCCGCGAGCTCTCCATGGGCAAGTCCATGGGGCTGATGTCCATGGTCGGCATGGTGGCGGCTCTTGCGAAGAGGCACGCGGCAGGCCAGGGGGCGTAGACGGCGCTTGTTCAGCTTTGCGCCAAAAAGTGCTTGACGTTCCGTCCCTGGGGCCGTAGAGTCTTTCTCGTGACCGAGCCGCAGCCCGCCCGCCCCCGCATCGTTCCGCCTCCGGCCCTGCACCTGCGGGCCATGGACAACCTGCGGTTCATCCGCGAGACGATGGAGGGCGCCGCTTTCTTCACGGCGGTGTCCGGCATCGGCGAGGTGGCGGCCGGCGTGACGGCGCTGGGGGCGGCGTACCTGGCGTCCCGGCAGCCGACGGCTTGGGGCTGGCTCCTGACCTGGCTCTGGGAGGCCCTGCTCGCCTTCGTCATCACCACCGCCGCCATCGTCTGGAAGGCCCGCCGCTCCCAGACCGATCTGTTCTCCCGCCCTGGCCGCCGGTTCGCGCTCAGCATCTTTCCGCCCTTGATCGCCGGCGCCCTGCTGACGCCGGTCCTGGTCTCGTCCGGCAACATGGACGTGCTGCCCGGGCTCTGGCTCCTGCTCTACGGCACGGGCGTGGTCACCGGCGGCGCCTTCTCGGTGCGCACTGTGCCGGTGATGGGCCTCGCCTTCATGGCCTTGGGAACGGTGGCTCTGGTGGCGCCGGCCGCCTGGGGGGACGCCCTGCTGGCCGCCGGCTTCGGCGGGCTGCACGTGCTGTTCGGCATCGTGATCGCGTGGAGGCACGGTGGCTAGGGCCTTGAAACACGACGACGGCGGGTCCGCCGAGGCGGAGAGCGCGGACGTGGCCGCAGTTGCCGGTCCAGTGGGTCCGGCCGGTCCAGCCCCGCAGACGGCGCTCGACCTCGACCGCCTCATCCACGAGCGGATGCGGCTCGGCATCGTCAGCGCCCTGGCGGTCAACGACCATCTGAGCTTCAACGACCTCAAGCGGCTGTTGAAGACGACCGACGGCAACCTGAGCGTCCACGCGCGCAAGCTGGAAGAGGCGGGCTACGTCGCCTGCGAGAAGTTCTTCGAGGGCCGGGTGCCGAAGACGGAGTACCGGCTCACGCCGCCCGGCCGCCGGGCCCTGGAGCGCTACCTCGATCACATGGAGGCGATCATCCAGGCCACCCGGGAGGGATGAGCCGGGGCCGCGCCGCGCTCATGGACTTTGTGGGGCAAAGTTATTTATTCAAGGGGGAAGATGACGTGACGTACCGGAATTTGTCGAGCGCGCCTCTGAGGCTCGCCTTCTCTTCAGCTCAGGCCGAAGCCGGGCTCCACGTGGCCATCATCATGGACGGCAACGGCCGCTGGGCGACCTCGCGGGGGCGGCCCCGCACGGCGGGCCACGTCGAGGGCGTGGAGGCGGTCCGGCGGGTGGTGGAGGCGGCGGGCGAGCTGGGCATCGAGACGCTGACCCTGTTCGCCTTCTCCTCCGACAACTGGCGGCGGCCCGACGTCGAGGTCCGGGCCCTGATGCGGCTGTTCCGGAGCTATCTCACGGCCGAGGCCGGCAAGTGCGCCGCCAACGGCATCCGCATCTCGGTGATCGGCAGAAGGGACCGGCTCTCGCCGGGGCTGGTGCGGGTGATCGAGGAGGCCGAGGCGGCGACGTCGTCGGCGGACCGTTTCCATCTCCGCATCGCCGTCGACTACTCGGCGCGCGACGCCATCCTCCGCGCCGCCGACCGCCTGCGCGGCCAGGGCGAGCTCTCCCGCGAAGCCTTCGCGCGCCTGCTCGCCGATACGCCCCACGACGGCCGTCCCGCCCCCGACGTGGACCTGCTGATCCGCACCGGCGGCGAGAAGCGGCTCTCGGACTTCCTGCTCTGGGAGTGCGCCTACGCCGAGCTGGTCTTCACCGACCGCATGTGGCCCGACTTCGGCGGCGCCGACCTGGCCGACGCCGTGCGCGACTTCAGCCGCCGGGAGAGGCGGTTCGGGACGGTGCCGGTCAGGCGGGAGGAACCAGCTCTCGCAGGCGTTCGCGGCACCGCCTGAGGCTGTCTGATCTTTGAGCGGCGGCTTCAGGATCCCAAAGGAGCTCCACATATTCCGCTATGCGGTAGGGGTATAGCAAACCCTCTGCCCGGCCACTCCCTGGCCTGGGGACGAGATCTCTCCGGATTTTGGGGTTTCGGGATCTGCGCGCGAGATCCACCAGCGTCCGCTTCGGCGAGGGCTCGGCTTCGGGGTTCAGGGGGACCAGGGAGGAATCTATGGAGAGAAACTCGGCGATCGTCTCCCGATCGGCCAGCAGCCACGACTCGATGGTGCGGACCGCGATACGGAAGAGCATGAGCGGCTTCGGGTCGGGCAACCAGAGCCGGTGGAGGGCCGGAGCGCATTCATCACGGTCGAGATCCACGAGCACCAGCCAGGGGCCGAACCGGGCAGCGTTGTCGTAGCCGTTCAAATTGAGCTTGATCTGGGTCCTGCCATTCTTTACGTGAACACGGCCCAGAGGCAGGCCGGCCTCGTTCGCCAGCCGGCGGACGACAGCTTCGTCGGGACGACCTTCAACGACACAATTGAGGGCCATCAATGGCCGGCCCGGCGTACGAACTGTTCGACACCCTGCGGACTGGTCTGGGGCAAGACCGCGTCGGCGAGGGGCACGTCGCCTTCGAGCAGCGCTACGATCTCCGGGAAGGAAGCCGCGGAGCGGACATCAGTGCCTTGGTCACCGGGAAGGAGGAGCAGGACCTCATCCAGTCCGATGCCCTCATCCCTGAGAAGGTCAGGCGAATGAGTGCTGAGAAGCACCTGCCCTTCCTGGCTCATGAGAGCGAACACCTGGCCCAGACGGCTGACAACCTCGGGGTGGAGGGATAGCTCGGGCTCCTCGAGGATGAGGGGACCCGCGGGCTGGGACAGATGGGCCCACAGGAGCCCGAAAAGGCGGAGGGTGCCGTCCGAGAAATCCTCTTCTGTCTGCCACCGCCCACTTGGGCGGTACTGGGCTCGGAGGTGGGCCTGGCCCCGTCCGTCGCGCTGGACATCGAATTTCTGGAGCTGGGGTACGGCGGCTTGCAGCACGCCGGTCACCCAGTTCAGCCGCTCCTGGAGGAGGTCCGGTGGGAGGTCCGCCACTTGTTCCAGGAAATCCCCTCCGAAAGGATCTGCGGATCTTCCAGCCGAGCGCTCCGGCTCGCGGACGAGCTGCGGGACGACATGTAGATAGAAGACCCTGGACAGGAACTCGGCGATCTCCCGGAAGTCCTTGTTCAAGCTCACTTGCTCCAGGGCCGTCTGGGTCAGTCTCGCGGGGTCTTGCCGGTCGTCCCCGTCAGGCCGGTTCATTTCGAATCCTTCCCGCCGTACCCGCTCGGCTGTGAGGACTGGGCGCCCGGCGGGATCCTCACGGAAGCGGACCTCGTACTGCCAGAGGTCCGGCTGATCGTCCGAGCCGATCGAGACCGCGACGGCGACATCGGAGTCCTCTGGAGCCGAGAAATTTCTCAGCCTGGAGACACCCCCGCGGAGCCAGACCGCCTGCTGGAAGCCGGGGTGCCTGGCAATGTCACGGAGAAATCGGAAGGCGTCGAGGAAATTGGATTTCCCGGAGGCGTTGGGACCGACCAGGAAGACACGCCCCTGGAGATCGATCTCGACGTGCCGGAAGTTGCGCCAGTTCTCGAGCCGGATGCGGGTGAATCGGAGGGCCTTTTCCATCGCGTCGGACATCGGATCTCCATGAACGGCCTGCTGCGACCGCTATGTTATACGCCCGGCGCGGGAGAGGGGGACATCGTCCCCCTCTCCTCTGGAATCCAGTCCCTAAAGCCGCGTCATCAGGTCCGCCACCGCCCGGTTGAACCGCACCGGGTCGGGCAGCTCGCCGCCCTCGGCGATCAGGCCGTAGCCGAAGAGGAGCTGGGCGTAGTCTTCGAGGAGGGGATCCTCCTTGTCCTTCTCGAAGCGCTCGCTCATCCTGGCCAGGATGTCGTGGCTGGGGTTGAGCTCCATGATGCGGCGCTGCTTGGGGCCGCCGCCCTTGCCCTTCTGGAGGAGCTTCTCGAGCTGCGGGCTGTAGTCGTGCTCGGCGCCCACCAGGCAGACGGGCGAGTTGGTGAGACGGCTGGTGAGGCGGACCTGCTTGACGTTGGCGTCGAGCTTCTGCTGGAGCAGGTCGAGGAGCGGCTTCATCTGCTCCTCCTTGGCCTTGAGCGCCTCCTCCGTCTGCTTTTTCTCCTCGTCGCTGCCCAGGTTGACCGTGCCCTTGCCCACCGACTTGAGCTTTTTGCCACCGTACTCGTTGAGCGACTGGGTCAGCAGCTCGTCGACCGTGTCGACCAGGTAGAGCACCTCGTAGCCCTTGTCCTTGAACGCCTCCAGGTGGGGCGAGTTCTCGACCTGCGAGCGGGACTCGCCCGTCAGGTAGTAGATCTCGTTCTGCCCCTCCTTCATCCGTTCCACGTAATCCTTGAGCGTGGTCAGCTTCTCGGGGTCGTTCGACGACGGGAAGACCAGCAGCTCGAGCAGCCGCTCCTTGTTCTCGTAGTCCGAGCTGGTCCCTTCCTTGATGGCCCGGCCGAACTCGGCCCAGAACTTGAGGTAGGTGTCCTCGTCCTTCGCCCGCATGTCGTCCAGGACGTCGAGCACCTTCTTGGTCAGTCCCTTGCGGATGAGGGTGATGAAGCGGTCCTGCTGCAGCATCTCGCGCGAGACGTTGAGCTGGAGGTCGGGCGAGTCCACCACGCCGCGCACGAAGCGCAGGTAGTGGGGGAGCAGGTCCTCGCACTTCTCCATGATCTGGATGCGCTTGACGTAGAGCTGCAGGCCCGGCTTCGAGGCCACGTAGTAGAGGTCGTACGGCGCCTGGGCGGGAATGAAGAGCAGGGCCTGGTACTCGATCCGCCCCTCGGCCTTGTAGGCGATAGTCTTGAGCGGCTCCGTCCAATCGTGGGAGATGTGGCGGTAGAACTCCTTGTACTCGTCCTGCGTCACCTCGGACGGCGGCCGCGTCCAGATCGGCTTCATCGAGTTGAGGACCTTCTCCTCCAGTGGCATGACGGGCTTCTCGCCGGTCTCCTTCTCCTTCGCCAGGTCCTCGATCTCGGGGTCCTTCTCGGCCTTGAGGATGATCGGGTAGCTCACGAAATCCGAGTAGCGGCGGACGATGCGGCTGACCACCCAGCGGTCGCTGAAGTCGTCGACGCCGTTCTCCTTGTCCTCGGGCTTCAGGTGGAGGGTGATCGACGTGCCGCGGCCGGCCTTCTCGCCCTCCTCGATGGTGTAGGTGCCGTCGCCCGTGGATACCCAGCGGGTCGCTTCCGTATCGCCCGCCCGGCGGGTCACCAGCTCGACGCGTTCGGCGGCCATGAACGAGGAGTAGAAGCCGACGCCGAACTGGCCGATCAGCTCGGCGATCGACTGCTGGGATTCGCCCTTCTTCAGGCGCTCGACCAGCTCGCGGGTGCCGGACTTGGCGATCGTCCCGATGTTGGCGATCACCTCCTCGCGGCTCATGCCGATGCCGTTGTCATGGATGGTCAGCGTGCGCGCCTGGCGGTCCGCCTCCAGGCGGATCTCGAGCGTCTCGTCGCCTTCGAGGAGCTCGGGGCTCGTCAGCGCCTCGAACCGCAGGCGGTCGAGGGCGTCGGAAGCGTTCGAGATCAGCTCGCGGAGGAAGATCTCCTTGTTCGAGTACAGCGAGTGGATCATCAGGTCGAGGAGCTGCCGGGTTTCGGCCTGAAACTGCAGAGTCTCGACGGTCGCGGTGGCCATGCAATGTCCTCCTGAGTACGATTTCGTCCCGCGCCTATACGCGGAGCAAGGTGGGCGGGAGCCGCACCTTGAAACCTCCGCGCTCGCGTTGGGAATTCCCTTGCCTCAACCCTTGAGGGCGAGGCCATCAACATAATTTTAGTCGGATAAGCGCAGCCCTGCAACCGGGGGAGCGGGCCTATAATACTTAAGCGATTTCTCCGTGAGAAGCTGGATGGGCGCGCTGTGCGTCCCTCCTGTCTATAGGAGACGGCCCATGAAGAAGACCAAGAGCAAGAAGATAACGCTGAGCAGGGAGACGCTGCGGCTTCTGGAGGATCCCAGCCTGGAGCGGGTGGTTGGAGGTGAGACGAGGCTCCGGACAGAGTGCGGATCCTGTCCAGCCTCCGCATGCCATCCATCCTTCTGCGACACCTTCTGCTGAGGCTCTGCACCGGACGGCTGGCGCGAGCGTCAGCCGTCCCCTTGGAGAAAATTCAATGGGCGCCGACCTTGACCCTATCCTCGACGCCGACGCGGTGATTCAGCGGGATTCTCCCGCCCTCTGGGAAGCCCTTTCGCCG
>DATFNZ010000137.1:0-6966 GCA_035266085.1 Thermoanaerobaculia bacterium | reverse complement strand
CTGGATACCCCTGGACCGCGACTGGGCGGCAATCTCGGCCACCGCGGCGAGCCCGCCGGCGCCGCCGATGGCGCTCGATCCCGGCCACCTCGCCTACGTGATCTATACGTCGGGCTCGACGGGCCGGCCGAAAGGGGTGGCGATCGAGCACGGGGCCGCCGTGGCCCTGCTGCGTTGGGCGAGCGAGGTTTACCCGGCGGCCGACCGCGCCGGCGTGCTGGCCTCGACGTCCGTCTGCTTCGACCTCTCGGTGTTCGAGATCTTCCTCCCGCTCTGCCATGGCGGCTCGCTGATCCTGGCCGAGAACGCGCTCCACCTGCCGCATTTGCCCGCCGCCGGTGGGGTGACGCTCGTCAACACCGTCCCCTCGGCCATCGCCGAGCTGGTGCGGGGCGGATCGCTGCCGGCTTCCGTGCGCACCGTCGTGCTGGCGGGCGAGCCCCTGCCGCGCCGGCTGGCCGACGAGATCTACGGCGTCGGCACGGTCGAGCGGGTCTACAACTGCTACGGCCCCTCGGAGGACGCCACCTATTCGACGTTCGCCCTGATCGAGCGCCAGGGGGGGCCGCCGCCCATCGGCCGGCCGATCGGCGGCGGCCAGGCCTACGTGCTTGACGCCCGCTTCCAGCCCGCCCCGGCCGGCGTGCCCGGCGAGCTCTGCCTGGGTGGCGCCGGGCTCGCCCGCGTCTACCTGAACCGGCCCGAGCTGACGGCCGAGAGGTTCGTCCCCGACCCCTTCTCGGGGCGCCCGGGAGCGCGGCTCTACAGGACCGGCGACCTGGTCCGCCAGCAGGCGGACGGAGTCCTAATGTTCCTCGGCCGCATCGACCATCAGGTCAAGATCCGCGGCTTCCGCATCGAGCTGGGGGAGATCGAGGCCACCCTGCGCCGCCATCCCGGCGTGGCCGAGGCCGTGGTGCTGGCGCGCGGCGGCGGCGAGCCCGGGGACCTGCGGCTGACCGCCTACGTGGTCGGCAGGCAGGGCGAGGCGCCGCCGGTCGAGGAGCTGCGGGGCTTCCTGCGCTCGAAGCTGCCGGTGCACATGGTGCCCTGGGCTTTCGTCCCCCTGCCGGCCCTGCCGCTCAACGCCAACGGCAAGATCGACCGCAAGGCCCTGCCCGACCCCGAGCGCGGCGCCTGGGGCGCCCCGGCGGAGATGGAGGAGCCGCGGTCCGACATGGAGCGTCTCATCGCCGACGCCTGGCGCGACCTGCTGCGGCTCGACCGCGTGGGCATCGACGACAACTTTTTCGATTCGGGAGGCCACTCGCTGCTGGCCGTCCGGGTCTATCACCGGCTCAAGGGCGCGCTCGGCCGGGAATTCCCGCTGGTCGCCATGTTCGAGTACCCCACGATCCGGGCTCTCGCCCGGTATCTGGAGGCGGGGGAGGCGGCGCCGGCATCCCGCCAGCGGGGACAGGACCGGGGGGCCCGGCGGCGGGAAGCCGCCCGCTCACGGAACAGATCACGTACTTCAGGAGCTTGAATTCGATGACGGACTCGCAGACCCACGACCTCTCCATCGCGATCGTCGGCATGGCCGGCCGCTTTCCGGGCGCCCGGGACGTCGAGCAGTTCTGGCGCAACCTGGCGGCGGGCGTCGAGTCGATCCGCTTTTTCGAGCGGGAGGAGCTGGAGGCGTCGATCACGGGGCCGCCGGTCGCCGGCGACCCGAGCTTCGTGCGCGCCGGCGGGGTGCTCGACGACGTCGAGGAGTTCGACGCCGCCTTCTTCGACTTCAATCCGCGCGAGGCCGAGATCACCGATCCCCAGCAGCGCGTCTTCCTCGAGTGCTGCTGGCAGGCCCTGGAGCGTGCCGGCTACGATCCCGAAGGCTTCGCGGGCTCGATCGGGGTGTTCGCCGGCGCCGGCATGAACACCTACTTCCTCAACAACGTGCTCGGCCATCCCGAGATCTTCCGCACCCTGGCGCCGCACCAGATCCTGATCGGCACGGACAAGGACTACCTGGCGCCGCGGGTCTCCTACAAGCTGAACCTCAAGGGGCCCAGCGTCACCGTGCAGACGGCCTGCTCGACCTCGCTGGTGGCTATCCACCTCGCCTGCCAGAGCCTGCAGGACTACCAGTCGGACCTGGCCCTGGCCGGCGGCGTGTCCGTCCGGGTGCCCCAGCGCTCCGGCTACCGCTACCAGGAGGGGGGCATCAACTCGCCCGACGGCCACTGCCGGGCGTTCGCCCACGACGCCGCGGGCACGGTGATCGGCAGCGGCGTGGGCGTGGTGGCCCTGAGGCGCCTCGAGGACGCCCTGGCGGACGGCGACGACATCCTGGCCGTGATCCGGGGCTCGGCGATCAACAACGACGGCTCGGCGAAGGTCGGCTTCACCGCCCCCAGCGTCGAGGGGCAGGTGGCGGTGATCTCGGAAGCCCTGGCCGCGGCCGGCGTCTCGGGGGACACCATCGGCTACGTCGAGGCCCACGGCACGGGCACGGCGCTGGGCGATCCCATCGAGGTGACGGCCCTCGCCAAGGCCTTCGGCATGGGGCCGGAAACGCAGGGTTCCATCGCCCTGGGATCGGTCAAGAGCAACATCGGCCACCTCGACACGGCGGCCGGCGTGGCGGGTCTGATCAAGGCCGTGCTGGCGCTGCGCAACCGGGCCATACCGCCGAGCCTCCACTTCGAGCGGCCCAACCCCCAGATCGACTTCGCGGCCGGCCCTTTCAAGGTCAGCACCGCGCTCACGGAGTGGCCGGCCAACGGTGCGCCGAGGCGCGCCGGCGTCAGCTCGTTCGGCATCGGCGGCACCAACGCCCACGCCGTGCTGGAGGAGGCGCCCGAGCCCGAGCCCTCAGGGCCGTCCCGGCCGTGGCAGCTCCTGCTCCTCTCGGCGCGCACGCCCGCGGCCCTGGACGCCGCGACCGGCAACCTCGCCCGGCACCTGGAGGAGCATCCGGAGCTGCCGCTGGCCGACGCGGCCTACACCACCCACGTCGGGCGCAAGGCCTTCAGGTACCGGCGGTTCCTGGTCTGCCGCGACCGCGAGGACGCCGTCGCGGCCCTCTCGTCGCGCGACCCGCAGCGGCTCCTGACCCTGGCCCAGGAGGGGCGCGAGCGCCCCGTGGCCTTCCTCTTCCCGGGCCAGGGTGCACAGTACCCGGGCATGGGAAGAGAGCTCTATGACTCCGAGCCGGTCTTCCGCCGGACCCTCGACGACTGCGCCCGCCTGCTGCAGCCTCATCTCGGGCTCGATCTCCGGACCGTCCTTTACGGCGGCGAGGCGGACGCCGGCCGGCTGGAGCAGACGGCCCTCGCCCAGCCGGCCCTGTTCGCCGTCGAGTACGCGCTGGCCGAGGCGCTCGGGGAGTGGGGGATCCGCCCCGCGGCCATGATCGGCCACTCGATCGGCGAGTACGTGGCGGCCTGCCTGGCGGGCGTGCTCTCCCTCGGCGACGCGCTCGCCCTGGTCGCCGCGCGCGGCCGGCTCATGCAGGATCTGCCGCCGGGGGCCATGCTGGTGGTGCCGCGGCCCGAGGAGGAGGCGAAGAGGCTGCTGGCGGGCGGCCTGTCGCTCGCGGCGGTCAACGGCCTCGCCTTCTCCGTGATCTCCGGCCCCACGGATGAGGTGGCAGCCCTGGCGCGCCGCCTGGCGGACGAGGGTGTCGAGGCCCGCCGCCTCCACACCTCACACGCCTTTCATTCCGGCATGATGGACCCGATTCTGGAAGCTTTCGGCCGCGAGGTGGGGAAGGTTCGCCTCTCGGCGCCGTGCATCCCCTGGGTCTCCAACCTCACCGGCACCTGGATCGAGGACGGCCAGGCCACCGATCCCGGCTACTGGGTGCGCCACCTGCGCGAGACGGTGCGCTTCGCCGACGGCGCTGCCGAGCTGCTCCAGGACCGCTCCCGCGTGCTCCTGGAGGTCGGGCCGGGACGGACGCTGGCGAGCCTGATCCGCGGTTCGGCCCCCGACCGGCAGGTCGTCACCTCCATGCGCCATGCCCAGGAAGCCGAAGGCGAGCCGCTGGCGGACGCCCTCGGCCGGCTCTGGCTCGCCGGAGTAGGCATCGACTGGGCGGGCTTCCATACCCACGAGCGGCGGCGCCGTGTGGAGCTGCCCACCTATCCCTTCGAGCGCCAGCGCTTCTGGCTGGAGCCCGTCCGGTTGACGGTTGCGGGCGGGGCAAAGCGCACGGAGACGGCCGCAGGGCCGGCCGCGGAGGCGGCTCCCGCTCCCGCCAAGCCGCGCGGTCATTCGCGGCCCGAGCTCGCGACCGCCTGGGTCGAGCCCGCGGGCGAGGCCGAGCGCGCCATGGCGGACATCTGGGAGCGCGCCCTGGGCATCTCGGGCATCGGCCTCTACGACGATTTCTTCGAGCTCGGCGGCCACTCGCTGCTTGCCACCCAGATCACCTCCGAAGTGCGCTCGGCCCTCGCCGTCGACGTGCCGCTCAAGGACCTGTTCGAGACGCCGACCGTGTCCGGGCTGGCGGCGGCGATCCGCAAGCACCGGCAGGAGGGCGCTCCCCAGGAGTCCACCGCGCTGCCCGTCCTGGTGCCCGACCCCGCCCACCGCCACGAGCCGTTCCCCCTCACCGACGTGCAGCAGGCCTACTGGATCGGCCGCACCGGGGCCTTCGAGCTGGGGCAGGTCGCGACCCACATCTACATGGAGGTCAACACGCGGGGGCTCGACGTCGGCCGCATGGAGCGCGCCTGGCAGCGCCTCATCGACCGGCACGACATGCTGCGCGCCTTCGTGCAGCCGGACGGCAACCAGCAGATCCTGGCGACGGTGCCTCCCTACCGCATCGAGGTCCTCGACCTCCGCGGCAAGGACCCGGCGGAGCATGCCGTCGAGCTGGACGCCGTCCGCCGGCACATGTCGCACCAGGTGCTGCCGAGCGACCGCTGGCCTCTCTTCGACGTGCGCGCCAGCCGGCTGGACGAGGAGCGTACACGCTTCCACATCGGCTTCGACTTCCTGATCGGCGACGCCTGGAGCTGGCAGATCCTGACCCGCGACCTCGGGCGCTTCTACCGCGATCCCGAGGCCGACCTGCCGCCGCTCGAGCTGTCGTTCCGCGACTACGTGATCACGACCCTGGAGCTCGAGAAGTCGCCGGCGTTCGAGCGGGCGCTCGGCTACTGGCGCGGCCGGCTGGCCGACCTGCCTCCCGCGCCCGAGCTGCCGCTCGCCCGCAGCCCCGCGTCGCTGGGGCGCCCGCGCTTCGTCCGCCACTCCGCGCGCCTCCCCCGCGCCACCTGGGACCGGCTCAAGGAGCGGGCGAGCCGCGCCGGGCTGACCCCGTCGTCCCTCCTGGTGGCCGCGTTCTCCGAGGTCCTGGGCGCCTGGAGCAAGAGCCCGCGCTTCACCATCAACCTGACCCTGTTCAACCGCCTGCCCATCCACCGGCAGGTCAACGACGTGGTGGGCGACTTCACCTCGCTGACCCTGCTGGCGATCGACACCTCCATCCCCGGCTCCTTCGAGGAGCGGGCGCGGCGGGCTCAAGCCCAGCTCTGGGAGGACCTCGACCACCGCTACGTCAGCGGCGTGCGGGTCCTGCGCGAGCTGGCCCGCACCCACGGCGGCCTCTCCCGGGCCGCCATGCCGGTCGTCTTCACCAGCACCCTCACCCAGACGGCTTCCCGGGGAGGCTCGGCGGCGCCCGAGGGGGCCGATGACGAAGGGATGACGGGGGAAGAGGGGTACGTGATCAGCCAGACGCCCCAGGTCTGGCTGGACCATCAGGTGGTGGAGCAGCGGGGGCGGCTGGTCTACAACTGGGACGTCGTCGAGGACCTCTTTCCCAAGGGACTGATCGAGGGGATGTTCCAGTCGTACTGGGAGCTGCTCGACCGGCTTGCCGCGGACGAGGACGCCTGGCGGGCCGCCATTTTCGAAGTGCTGCCGGCGGCGCAGCGCGCCGAGCGGATCGCCGTCAACGACACGGAAGAGGACTTCGGGCCGGCCGCCTCGGAGCTGATGCACACCCTGGTCGCCGGGGACGGTGACCGCGTGGCCGTGGTGGCCCCGGGCCGCACCCTCACCTACGGCGAGGTCCAGAAGCGTTCCAAGGCCCTCGGCCGGCGCCTGCGCGAGGCGGGGGCCAAGCCCAACACCCTGATCGGGGTGGTGATGGAGAAGGGGTGGGAGCAGGTGATCGGCACCCTTGGCGTGCTGTGGTCCGGCGCGGCGTATCTGCCCGTCGATCCCGACTTGCCGGCCGACCGCCGCAACTACCTGCTGGAGAACGGCGAAGTCGAGCTGGTGGTGACGCAGCCCTGGATCGACGACCGCATCGCGGAGCCGGGAGAGTGGCCGGAGGGGATCCGGCGGTTCCGGGTCGAGGGCGAAGAGGAGGCAGCGTCAGTGGAGATCGATGCCGTCCAGCGCCCGGAGGACCTCGCCTACGTCATCTTCACTTCCGGCTCGACGGGCCACCCCAAGGGGGTGGTGATCGACCACCGGGGCGCCGTCAACACCCTCCTCGACATGAACCGCCGCTTCCGGGTGGGACCCGAGGACCGGGTTCTGGCCCTCTCCTCGCTGTCGTTCGACCTCTCGGTGTACGACATCTTCGGCACCCTGGCGGCGGGAGGCGTCATCGTCTTCCCCGAGGCCGCCAGGCGGCGCGATCCCGAGCACTGGGCCAAGCTCGTGGTCAGCGAGGGGGTGACGGTGTGGGACTCGGTGCCGGCGCTCATGGAGATGCTGGTCGAGCAGGCGGCGAGCAACCCTCTGGATACGGGCGGCCGGCACGGCTCCCTCCGCCTGATCCTGATGTCGGGCGACTGGATCCCCGTCTCGCTGCCGGGGCGGATCCGCGCCATTCCCTACGTCACGGCGAACGTCGAGGTGATGAGCCTCGGCGGCGCCACGGAAGCCTCCATCTGGTCGATCACCCATCCGATCGGCGAGGTGGAGCCGGGGGCCCGCAGCATCCCCTACGGCCGGCCGATGGCGAACCAGACCTTCCACGTGCTCGACCACCAGCTC
>DATFNZ010000136.1:0-68568 GCA_035266085.1 Thermoanaerobaculia bacterium | reverse complement strand
AAAGGATGCGGGTGCCGGCCACGACCAGACCGCCGGCGGATCGGTGGTGCTCCGTCTTCATCGGGCCCGGTTCTTTGGGATCAACTGCGGGATCGATTTCATAGGGACCGGCTCGCCGAGGATCAATTCGCCGCTTCCTCGTCGTTGCCGGCGCCCGGCACCCAGGAGGGCAGGGCGGCGGGATCGATCCCGACCGACCGCAGGGCCGCGTCCCAGACCCGCTCGGGATCGGCGGCGAAGATCAGCTCGCTGGTGACCGGCGCCGTCAGCCAGTCGTTGCGGAGGATCTCCTCCATGAGCTGCCCCTCGCCCCAGCCGGCGTAGCCGAGGAGCAGGCGGAAGTCGTCCGGCGGCGCCTCCGCCAGGCGCGAGAGGTCGCCGATGTGCTGCGTCAGGGCCACCCCGGGAGCGACCTGGGTGGCGGTGTCCTCCGGCGAGGTCTCGTCGAGCACGGGCGAGAAGAGCACGGTGCCGAGCTGCGGCTGCACCGGTCCGCCGAAGTAGGCCACCACCCCCTCCCGGCCCTCCCAGCCGACGTCCATCCCCTTCAGGATCTCGCTCACCTTGATACCGGTGGGACGGTTGAGGATGAAGCCGAAGCTCCCCTCGTCCTCATGATGGAGGAGAAGAACGACGCTGCGGTGAAAGAAGGGGTCCAGCACCTGGGGCATGGCCATCAGCAGGACCGGGGTGATGAGGTCGGAGCCGCTCACGGACATGGGACCATCTTACCCCGGCTGCCCCGCCTATGGGAGAAATCCTGGCGAGCTGTTATCTTTGGACGGGCGCTCCCGCGCCGTTGCCTGGAAAGATCCCGAGGAGATTGATCCCATGAAAGATAGCTTCGGAAGCCGCTCGACCCTGCGGGTGGGCGACCGCGAGGTCCGCCTGGCCCGGCTGGACGTCCTGGAGAAGCGGGGCTGGAACGTGTCCCGCCTCCCCTATGCCCTGCGCATCCTGCTCGAGAACCTGCTCCGCCGCGAGGACGGCTCCGTGGTCACGGCGGGCGAGATCGAGGCGCTGGCGCGCTGGGACCCCAAGGCCCTGCCGTCGCAGGAGATCGCCTTCATGCCCGCCCGCGTCCTGCTCCAGGACTTCACCGGCGTGCCCGCCGTGGTGGACCTCGCCGCCATGCGCGACGCCATGGTGGCCATGGGCGGCGACCCGAAGCGGATCAATCCCCTCCAGCCGGTCGAGCTGGTCATCGACCACTCGGTGCAGGTGGACGAGTACGGCACCGCCGCCGCCTTCCTGATCAACGCCGAGCGCGAGTTCGAGCGCAACCGCGAGCGCTACGCCTTCCTGCGCTGGGGCCAGACGGCGTTCAGCAACTTCAACGTCGTGCCCCCCGACACCGGCATCGTCCACCAGGTGAACCTCGAGTACCTGGCGCGGGTGGTCATGGAGGGGGAGATCGGCGGCGAGCTCTACGCCTACCCCGACACCCTGGTGGGGACCGACTCCCATACCACCATGGTCAACGGCCTCGGCGTCCTCGGCTGGGGCGTCGGCGGCATCGAGGCCGAGGCGGCCATGCTCGGCCAGCCGGTCTCCATGCTGATCCCCCAGGTGGTCGGCTTCCGCCTCGCCGGCGAGCTGCCCGAGGGCTCGACGGCCACCGATCTCGTGCTCACGGTCACCGAGATGCTGCGGAAGAAGGGGGTGGTCGGCAAGTTCGTCGAGTTCTTCGGCCCCGGGCTCGCCACCCTGCCCCTCGCCGACCGCGCCACCATCGGCAACATGGCGCCCGAGTACGGCGCGACCTGCGGCATCTTCCCCGTCGACCAGATCGCGCTCGACTACCTCGCCTTCACCGGCCGCTCGCCCGAGCGGGTGGCGCTGGTCGAGGCCTACATGAAGGAGCAGGGGCTCTTCCACACGCCGGACTCCCCGGAGCCGGCCTACACGGACACCCTGGAGCTCGACCTCCGCTCCGTCGAGCCGAGCCTCGCCGGCCCCCGGCGGCCCCAGGACCGGGTGCGGCTGTCCGAGGTCAAGCCGTCCTTCCTCAAGGAGCTCGACGTCATGACCGCCCATGGAAAGACCGGCAAGGCCCGCCCGGCGCCCTTCGGCCTGCAGGCCGCGGGCGGCACGGCGGCCGGCCTCGCCGTCGCCGAGCCCGAGGCGGCCGTGATGGCCGGCGACCCCGCCGCCGCGGAGCTTGGCCACGGCTCGGTGGTGATCGCCGCCATCACGAGCTGCACCAACACCTCGAACCCGTCGGTGATGATCGCCGCCGGCCTGCTCGCCAGGAAGGCCGTCGAGAAGGGGCTCGCGACCAAGCCGTGGGTCAAGACCAGCCTCGCCCCGGGCTCCAAGGTGGTGACCGAGTACTACCGCGAGGCGGACCTCACCCGCTACCTCGACGCGCTCGGGTTCAACCTCGTGGGCTACGGCTGCACGACCTGCATCGGCAACAGCGGCCCGCTGCCGCCCGCCATCTCGAAAACCATCGAGGAGCGTGACCTGGTGGCGGTCGCCGTGCTGTCGGGCAACCGCAATTTCGAAGGGCGCATCAATGCCGACGTGCGCGCCAACTACCTGGCCTCGCCGCCGCTGGTGGTCGCCTACGCCCTGGCCGGGCGGATCGACATCGACTGGCAGACCGAGCCCGTCGGCACCGGCAAGGACGGCCAGCCCGTCTTCCTGCGCGACCTCTGGCCGACCCGGCGGGAAGTCGAGGAGACCATCCTGCGCGCCCTCCACTCCGATATGTTCCGCGAGCAGTACAAGGACGTCTACGCCGGCGACGAGCACTGGAACGGCCTCGACGTGCCCGAGGGCGACACCTACGCCTGGGACCCGGAGTCGACCTACGTCCGCCAGCCCCCCTACTTCGTGGACATGCCGGCCGAGCCCGCGCCCGTTCAGGACGTCCACGGGGCGCGCGTGCTGGCCGTCTTCGGCGACAGCATCACGACCGACCACATCTCGCCGGCCGGCTCGATCAAGGTCGCCAGCCCGGCGGGCAAGTACCTGATCGACCACGGCGTCGCGCCCAAGGACTTCAACTCCTACGGTGCCCGCCGGGGCAACCACGAGGTCATGATGCGGGGCACCTTCGCCAACATCCGCATCCGCAACCGGATGGTCCCGGAGATCGAGGGCGGCTACACCGTCCACCTGCCGGACGGCGAGCCGCTGTCGATCTACGATGCGGCCATGCGCTACAAGGAGGAAGGGGTGCCCACGGTCGTGTTCGCCGGCAAGGAGTACGGCACTGGCTCCTCCCGCGACTGGGCCGCCAAGGGGCCGCTCCTCCAGGGCGTGCGCGCCGTCATCGCCGAGACCTTCGAGCGCATCCACCGCAGCAACCTGGTCGGCATGGGCATCGCCCCCCTCGAGCTCATGGGCGGCGACACCGTGGCGAGCCTGGGGCTCACCGGCCAGGAGGTGGTCGACGTCGCCGGCCTGGCCGAAGGAGTCGGGAACGGCTTCAAGAACGGCCGCGAGGTGACCGTCCGCGCTACCGCCGAAGACGGCAAGGTGACCGAATTCAAGGTCCGGGTGCGCCTCGACACCCCGCAGGAGGTGCAATATTACCGCCACGGCGGCATCCTGCACTACGTGCTGCGGCAGCTTCTGCGGGGATAGACGATTCAGCCTAAAAAAAGCCCCGCATCGGGGAGGGAGCCGACGCGGGGGGAGGAGAGGGAGCTGAAGGAGAAATGTTGGAGTTTTGACTCCGGAACGGGTTCAACTCCCGAACCCCGTTCCACCCTGTACAACAGGATCGATATATGGGGGATTCCCATTTTAGATTCCCCGCGCCTGGGCCCCTGCCCAATCCCCCGGACCCTCTCATGCGGATCTTCCTGACCGGCGGCACCGGCTACATCGGCCGCGCCCTGGCGCGGCGGCTCGTGGCGGACGGTCATGAGCTGCGGGCCCTCGTCCGGCCCACCAGCAACACGGAGCCCCTGAAGCAGCTCGGCGTCGCCACCTTCGTGGGCGACGTCGCCGACCGCGTCTCGATGCGGGAAGGGATGTCCGGCGCCGACTGGGTGATCCACGCCGCCGCCGACCTCGACTTCTCAGGGCCGGCCGAGCGGATGCGGCAGGCCAACCTCGAGGGGAGCGAGAACGTCGCTTCCCTTGCTTATAAGCTGGGAGTGGGGCGCTTCCTCTCCGTCTCCTCCATGGCCTACTGGGGCGGCAGCCCGGACGACGGCTCGGCGGTGGGCGAGGAGGCGCCCGTCCGGCAGCCCTTCCCCACCCTCTACAGCGCCACCAAGCACTCGGGCGAGCTCGCCATCCAGGAGTGGGCCAAGAAGGGCCTCAAGGTCAACACCGTCTTCCCCAGCCTGGTCTACGGCCCGCCGGGCAAGAAGGAGGGCGCCAACGCCATCCTGCGCGGCTTCCTCAAGGGCCGCTTCCCCGCCGTGGTGGGAGCGGACCGCAAGACCTCCTGGATCTATCTCGACGACCTGGTCGGAGGGATGCTGAAGGTGATGGCGAAGGCCCCGCCCGGCCGCGGCTACCTGATGGCGGGCGACGTCACGACCCTGCGGAGCCTGGTCGACCGCGTCTGCGCCCTCGGCGGCGTCAAGGCGCCGCGGCTCAACCTGCCCGTGGGCGCTGCCCGGCTCGGGCTCGCCCTCTCGAGCCCCGTCTACAAGCTGCGCGGCTTCCGGCCGCCCTTCTCCTCCGAGCAGCTCAACAGCCTCGCCTCCCACTGGGCCTTCGACGATGCCCGCGCCCGGACCGAGCTCGACTGGCACCCCCGAGGGCTGGACGAGGGGCTGCCCCCGACCGTGGAGTTCCTGAAAACCCACTGAGCCAGGAAATCTGGCTCCTCAGGGCAGGATCGCACTCCACGCCGACGCGTTTCCGCTCTCGAAGCCGTCGGCGAAGGGGAGCCCGCCGGTGCCGCCGCCCCCTTCGGTGATGGTGAAGTTGGCGTTCGAGATGTCGAAGAAGACGTTGCCCACGCAGGAGACGCGGACGCGCGCCTGGGCCGTCGGCGTATTGGGAACGGTCACGGCCTGAGAGCCGTCGTTGGCCGTCGACGCCGCGAGGGCGACCGGGAAGGTGTTGCCGCCGTCGGTCGACAGGTGGATCGCGACGTTGGCGCAGCTCACCGGCGCGGCGCTGGTCCCGGCCACGTTCCAGGTCACCGTCTGGCCGCTGCCGCCGGTCCAGCTCAACGCCGTGTCCGACTGGGTGACCGCGAACGGCCCGGCGGCGGCGTTCACCGTCACCGTGGTCGTGGCGAAGTTGACCCCGCCGCCGCCAGTCCGGTTGTCGCGGGCCGTCAGGCGGAAGGTCATGGTGCGGTTGCGCGTCGACATCGACTCACCCAGGGTCTCGACATTGTCGAGGATGTCCGAGAGGCGCGGGAAGGTGCGGCTCGGCACGGTCAGCGGCACGAACGAGCGGAAGATCGGCCGCACGGCGGCCACGTCGTTGTTGGGCGGAGACGCGGAGCCCGTGTCGAGCTCCTCCCACATGTAGGTCAGGGAGTCGCCGTCCGGATCCGTGGCCGAGCCGGTCAGGGTGAACGGCGTCTGCCGCGGGATGGTGAAGGCCGCGCCGGCGCTGACCGCGGGCGGATTGTTGCCCGTCGAGGTGATGACCGCGCAGGAGCTCCCCGTGGCCCCGGTCGAGAAAGTCAGAATCTGGTCATAGCTCCGGGGGTGGAAGGTGTCGTCGCTGTGCGGCTGGAGATCCTCCGCGCCGCAGATGCCGGCATAGGCCATGATCGTGGTGCCGCTGCCCGGCTCGAAGGCCGACGAGCCGCTGCGGTTGCCGCTGCAATTGTCGGTGGTGCCGTTGAAGGTGTGGGCGCCGCCGAACTGGTGCCCCATCTCGTGGGCCACGTAGTCGACGTCAAAGGGGTCGCCGATCGGGACGCCCCGGCCGGTGACGCCGCGCGCCTTGCTGCTCGTGCACGGCACCGCCAGGTTGGCGACGCCGCCGCCGCCCGTCGAGAAGACGTGGCCGATGTCGTAGTTGGCCGAACCGATGACGCTGTTGAGGTTGCTCTGGTTCTGCCCCAGCATGGTAGGGCCGTCGCCGTTGCTGTACGGATCGGCGGCGCCGTCGGTATAGACGATCAGGTTGTTGTTGGCGACCATCACCATGCGGATCGCCACCTCGCGCTCGTAAATGCCGGTGACCCGGTTCATCGACACCGCCATGGCGTTCAAGGAGCAGGCGACGGCCGCCGGATTGGGCGCGCAGACCGCGGCCGAGTACTCCCCGGTGCCGGCCAGCGCCAGGCGATAGGTGCGAAGCTGAGTCCCCGAGGCGGCGGCGATCGACACGGGCGAGACCGGCGGCACGTCCAACGCGGACGCGGAGACCTCCTCCGGGCTCTCGCCCTTGACGTTGCAGCGAAAGTCGTCCCCCTCCGGCTTGCGCGCATCCCCCTTGAGGTAGGAGAGGACGTACCGCGCATCCCACCGGCGGTAGGGATCGATGAATACCGTGCCCGACGTCGACAGCACCATCGCATGGAAGCCCAGGGAAGTGAGGCTCAGGCGGGCGGTCGCGGTGGGATCGTCGATCCCCTTGGCGGCATAGGTGCGGATCTCGGGGAAGCTGGCCGCCAGACCCGGCTCGAGGATCGGCGACTCCTCGACGCGGAAGAGCCTGTTCGTGCCGTCCGGATAAGGGAGGGGGATCAGGAGAGGCGCGGCCCCGGCCACCGCCGAGCCCTCAGCCGGCGCCCGGCCCAGCAGGCCCTCGAGAGCGTTGACGTCCACCTCCAGAGCTCGGAAGTGCCGCGGCAGAGGGATCTCCCAGCCGCCGCCGCGAGGCGGGAGGGCTTCGAGAGACCCGATCGAGAGGTCGCGGAAAACGACATCCTCCGCGGCGGCGGAAACGCACAAGGCAATGGCGAGGGCGAAAAGAACCAGGAAACGGCGTCCGAGCATCGAAAATCCTCACAGAAGCAAAGGGTTGGATTCAGGTGCCGAACGGTCGCCACCCGTCTCCTGTGCTTTGCTGGTATTGATCCGCTGATTCTACAGCCTGGCATCTGGTCCTCAACGGCTGAGACCCGCCAGCCGTTCTTCCGGGGGAGCCTCCAGAGGCTATTCGAAGAGCAGGGTGCGTACAGGACGAACGGAGAGCTCGCCGGATCCACGGTCCATGCTCGTCCGCACCGTTACAGAATATTTACGTCTGCTTGAGACTGGCTCCCTGTACGATGGAGCCCAACCCATTGGCGGGTTGAAAAGGAGGTCCGGGATGTTCAAGCTCTCGCCACGACCGGCCGCCGCTCTCGCTCTCATCCTGTCAACGTCTGCCGTTCTTGTGGCCGCCGCTCCGGCCGCCTCGCCCGAGTGGCCCCATTGGCGAGGCCCGAACCGGGACGCCGTCGCCCAGGAGTCGGGGCTGCTCACGAAGTGGCCCGAGTCCGGCCCTCCGCTGGCGTGGAAGGCGAGCGGCCTCGGAGGCGGCTTCTCAAGCCTCTCCATCTCCGGCGGGCGGGTCTACACCCTGGGCGACCGCCAGGGTAGCCAGCAGGTGGTGGCGATGAGCCTCGCCGATGGCAAAATCGCCTGGACGGCCAAGGTCGGCCCCATCTGGGAGGACGAGTACGGCGGACCGCGCGGGACGCCGACGGTCGACGGCGACCGGGTCTACGCCCTCGGCACCGACGGGGATCTGGTCTGCCTGCAAGCGGCCACGGGCAAGGAGGTGTGGAGAAAGAACCTCGCCCGCGACTTCGGCGGCCGGGTCATGTCGAGCTGGAAATGGGCCGAATCTCCCCTGGTGGACGGCGACCGGCTGATCGTGACGCCGGGGGCCGCCGGCGCCACCCTGGCCGCCCTGGACAAGAAGACCGGCAAGGAGATCTGGCGCGCCGCGGTGCCGAGCCTCGGCGACAAGGGAAGGGACGGCGCCGGCTACTCCTCCGTGATGATCTCCAACGGCGCCGGCGTCAAGCAGTACGTCCAACTGACCGGCCGGGGGCTGGTCTCGGTGCGCGCCCAGGACGGCAAATTCCTCTGGGGCTACAACAAGGTCGCCAACGACGTGGCGAACATTCCGACGCCGGTCGTCAAGGACGATTACATCTTCGCCTCGACCGGCTACCAGACGGGCAGCGCCCTGCTGAAGCTGAGCCGCTCCGGAGAGGGCGTCCAGGCGCAGGAGGTCTATTTTCTGAGCTCCAAGACGCTGCAGAACCACCATGGCGGCCTCGTCCTGGTCGGCGGGCACCTGTACGGCGGCCATGGGCACAACCGGGGCTATCCGATCTGCGTCGAGATGGCGAGCGGCAAGGTGGCCTGGGGCGGCGAGGGCGGCGACGTCAGCCACGGCGGCACCGGCTCCGCCGCGGTCACGGCCGCCGACGGCCACCTCTACTTCCGGTATCAGAACGGCCGCGTGGTCCTGATCGAAGCCAAGCCGCAGGGATACCAGGTGAAAGGCGCGTTCTCGGTTCCGGACGTCCACAATCCAAGCTGGTCCCACCCCGTAGTTGCCGGGGGCAAGCTCTACCTGCGGGAGCAGGACAACCTCTATGTCTACGATCTGAAGGCCAAGCCTGCTTGAGGCCGCCGATAAAGCCAGCAAATTGAGCTGTTTACCGATTTTTTACACGGTTCGGGCGATCGGAGGGGGGTTGCGGGATAACATTCCTCCCGGGGCTACGTACCATGGGTAGGCAGCCGGATGGGCGGCAGCCCGGGAGGAGTTCATGCGCTTCATTGTCTCGACGAGGACCGTGCTGGTCCTCCTGGTTCTCGCGGCCGGCGAGCCCCTGACGGCCGGCGAATGGCCGTCCTGGCGGGGTCCCCGGCAGAACGGGGTCTCGCCTGAGACCGGGCTGATCTCGAGCTGGTCGCCGGCGGGCGAGAACCTCGTCTGGCGGGCGGACCTCGTGGGCCGCTCCACCCCGGTCGTGTTCGACGGCCGCGTCTGCGCCAACGGCCGGGTGGGCCAGGGGCTCCACAAGCAGGAGACCGTGGCCTGCTTCGACGCCGGCACCGGCAAGAAGCTCTGGGAGCACCGGCTCGACGTCTACCTCTCGACCGTCCCTTTCAACCGGGTGGGCTGGGCCAACGTGGTCGGCGATCCGGAGACGGGCAACCTCTACACCCACGGCGTGGGCGGGCTGCTCGTGGCCTTCGACCGCGCGGGCAAGGTCCTCTGGTCGCGCGAGCTGACCGAGGAATTCGGCCTCTACTCGGGCTTCGGCGGACGCACGCACACCCCCATGATCGACGAGGACCGGCTGATCCTCTCCTTCGTCAACACCGGCTGGGGGGAGCAGGGCGCGCCCCGCCACCGGACGTTCGCTTTCGACAAGAAGACGGGCGGCCTGCTCTGGGCCTCGACCCCGGGCGGCCAGCCGTACGATCTCAATACCTCGACGACGCCGGTGGCGGTGGTCGTCCCAATCCAGGGACAACCGCAGCGGCTCCTGGTCGAGGGCCACGCCGACGGCTGGATCCATGCCATCCAGGCGCGCACCGGGCAGAAGGTCTGGAGCTTCCAGATCACCAAGGCCGGCATCAACATCACGGTCGCGGTGGACGGCGACACGGTCTACGCCTCCCACAGCGAGGAGAACGTGGACACGCCGGGGGTCATGGGCCGGCTGGTGGCCATCGACGCGACCGGCACGGGCGACGTGACGAAGACGCACGAGCGCTGGCGGGCCGAGGAGCTGGGCGCCGGCTTCTCCTCGCCTCTGTTTCACGACGGCCGGCTCTACGCGATCGACAACTCGGCCAACCTCTTCGCCTTCGAGGCGAAGACCGGCCGCCAGCTCTGGAAGCACAAGCTCGGGACGGTGGGGAAGGGCTCGCCGGTCTGGGCCGACGGCAAGATCTACGTCACCGAGCTCAACGGCCGCTTCCACATCCTGAAGCCCGGTCCGGACGGCGTGCAGACGCTCGACACGGACGAGATCACCGTCCAGGACACGACCGAGGGCCCGGCCGGCCGCTACGCGGAGCTGTACGGGTCTCCCGCCATCGCCTACGGCCGCGTCTACCTGTCGACCGAGGCGGGCCTCTTCTGCCTGGGCGACAAGAGCAAGCCCTTCAAGGCGGCGAAGGGGGAGGCGGTGGTGCTCAAGGAGGCTCCGGCCCCGAAGGACGCGCAGCCGGCCGTGCTCCAGGTCGTCCCGGCCGAGGTCCTGATCCAGCCCGGGCAGATGGCGCGCTTCCAGGTCCGGGCCTTCGACGCCCAGGGCCGCGCCGTTTCCTCTCCGGCCGCCGAGTGGTCGTTGCAGGGCTTGGCCGGCAAGCTTGAGAACGGCGGCTTCACGCCGGACGCCGGCAAGCCGCAGGCCGGCAAGGTGGCCGTGAAGGCGGGGGCGCTGGAAGGCGCGGCGCGGGTGCGGGTGGTTCCGCCGCTGCCCTGGAGCTACGACTTCGAGGCGATCGAGGCCGGCAAGACGCCGCCCTGGTGGATCGGTGCCGGCAACAAGTTCCCGGTCAAGGAGCTGGACGGCGGCAAGGTCCTGTCGAAGCCTCCCGTCACGGTCGGGCTCGACCGCTCGGATGTCTTCCTGGGTCCTGACGAGCTCTCGAACTACACCGTCCAGGCGGACCTGCGCGGCGCGGTCAAGGGCCGGCGCCGGCCGGACCAGGGGCTCATCAACAGCGGCTACCACATGGACCTGATGGGCAATCACCAGAAGATCCAGTTCCGCGGCTGGGCCTCCGATCTGCGGCTGGAGAAGTCGGTGCCGTTCCCGTGGGAGCCGGACGTCTGGTACACGATGAAGTTCCGCGTCGACCAGCAGGGGGACAAGGCGCTCCTGCGCGGCAAGGTGTGGCGCCGCGGTGAGCCCGAGCCGCAGGAGTGGACGATCACGGCCGAAGACCCGCAGCCGGTCCGCCAGGGGAGCCCGGGGATCTACGGCTACTCGGCGGCGGAGATCTACTACGACAACCTTCAGGTAATGGTGAACAACCCATGAAGATTCAGAAGCTGATTGCGGCGGGGCTGCTCCTGGCAGCCGCCCCAAGCCTGGCGCAGGTGTCGATGTTCGGCGGCGGCCCCGCGCGCAACATGGCCTCGGAGGAGAAGGGACTGCCCGCGAAATGGAACCCGGAGACGGGCGAGAACATCCTCTGGAAGGCCAAGCTGGGCTCGCAGAGCTACGGCGGGCCGGTCCTGGGCGACGGCAAGGTCTTCGTCGGCACCAACAACGAGGGGCTGCGCAACCCCAAGCTGACCGGCGACCGCGGGGTGCTCATGGTCTTCGACGCCAAGGACGGCAAGTTCCTCTGGCAGTCGGCCTATCCCAAGCTGTCGGCCGGGCGGGTCAATGACTGGCCGCTCCAGGGCATCTGCTCAAGCCCGGCGGTCGAGGGCGACCGCGTCTGGTACATCTCCAACCGCGCTGAGGTGATCGCGGCCGACACGGAAGGGTTCCTCGACAAGGAGAACGACGGCCCGTTCGCGACGGAAACCGAGAAGGGCGAGGGCGACGAGGACGTGCTGTGGAAGGTCGACATGATCGGCGAGCTCGACGTCTTCCCCCACAACCTGGCCGCGGGCAACCCGCTGATCGTGGACGACGCGCTCTATACGGTCACCGGCAACGGCGTGGACGAGGGGCACGTCAACGTGCCCGCGCCGCAGGCGCCGAGCTTCATCGCGCTCGACAAGAACACCGGCAAGCTGCTCTGGGAGAGCGACTTGCCCCGCGAGAAGATCCTGCACGGACAGTGGTCGAACCCGGCCTACGGCGTCATCAAGGGCAAGCCGCAGGTGATCTTCCCGGGCGGCGATGGCTGGCTCTACTCGTTCGAGCCCAAGACCGGCAAGCTGATCTGGAAGTTCGACTGCAATCCCAAGGATTCCGTGTACAAGATCGGCGGCGCCGCCACCCGCAACAACATCATCGGGACGCCGGTCGTCTGGGACGACAAGGTCTACGTCGGCGTCGGGGAGGACCCGGAGCACGGCGAGGGGATCGGCCACCTGTGGGTCGTCGACGCCTCGATGGAAGGCGACGTGACCGGCAAGGCCGTGGTCTGGCACCGCGGCGGCGAGGACTTCCACCGCACGATCTCGACCGTGGCGATCGCCGACGGCATCCTCTACGCCGCCGACCTCTCGGGCCACCTCCATGCCCTCGACGCCAAGACCGGGGAGCACTTCTGGATGCACGACGTCTTCGCCGCGGTCTGGGGCTCCCCGTTCGTGGCGGATGGCAAGGTCTACCTCGGCGACGAGGATGGCGACATCGTGGTGATGCGGGCAGGCAAGAAGAAGGAGTTGCTGCATGAGGTGAACATGGGCAGCTCGATCTACACCACGCCGGTCGCCAAGGACGGCGTCCTCTACATCAACTCGCGCTCGACGCTCTTCGCGATCGCCGAAGGCAAGGGCAAGGCGCCGGAGAAGAAGCCCAACGCTGCCGAGAAACCTGCCGAGAACCCCCCTGCGAAACCTCCCGCGAAGCCTCCCGTAGAACCGTAATGGATGTCCTGACGAGCTCCTCGCTGTCGGAGAGGGTGGCCGAAGCCCGCGCGCGGCTCGATGCCCACGTGCGCGAGGTCGTGGCCTGGCACTTCGATCCCAAGACCGGGTGTCCGTTCTGGCTGGAGCGGGCCGCCGGGTTCGGGTTCGATCCGCGAAAGGACGTCCGCGGCTACGACGACCTCGAGCTGTTCGGCCATTTCGAGGACTCGTGGCTGCGCGGCGGCCCGGTGCGCCGGTGGATCCCCAAGGGCCTGGCGGGCCGGCCGGCCTACGTGTTCGAGACCGGCGGCTCGACCGGAGTGCCGAAGTCGCGGGTCAACATCGAGGACTTCCAGATCGACTACGAGCGGTACAGCGGCGAGCTGCCCGAGGCAGGCTTCCCGCCGGGCGCCGACTGGCTGATGCTCGGGCCCACCGGGCCGCGCCGGCTGCGGCTGGCCGTCGAGCACCTGGCGCAGCACCGCGGCGGCATCTGCTTCCACGTCGATCTCGATCCGCGCTGGGTCAACCGCCTGATCAAGCAGGGCCGCCTCCGCGAGATGCGGGAGTACAAGGACCACGTGATCGAGCAGGGGCTCACGGTGCTCCGCGCGCACGAGATCCGCTGCCTCTTCACAACTCCGAAGCTGCTCGAAGCCCTCTGCGAGCGCGTGTCGCTGGCCAAGCTGGGCATCCGCGGCATCTTCTGCGGCGGCACGGAGATGAACGCCCAGTTCAACCGTTTCGCCCGCGAGGAGCTGGTACCGGGGATCGAGTTCGTCCCCACGTACGGCAACACGCTGATGGGGCTCGCCTGCCCGAAGCCGTTTGATCCGGCCGACGGTTCTTCCACCGATCGATTTGCCATCACCTACTACCCGCCGGCCCCGCGCGCCGTTTTCGAGCTGGTCGACCCGAAAGACCCGGAGCGCGCCGTGGAGTACGGGCAGACCGGGCGGGTGATGCTCACGACGCTCACCCGCGACTTCTTCATGCCCCGTTTCCTGGAGCGCGACGAGGGCGAGCGGGCCGAGCCCATCGAGCGCTACCCGTGGGACGGCGTGACGAACCTGCGCCTCCTGACCGAGTTGCAGGACTCCGTGGTGGTCGGAGTGTATTGATGGGGATCAATTGATGGGGATCAATTATTGATGCTGCACTTGCCTTTACTCCGCGGCGGACGCCCCTATCGCAGCCTGGACGTGCGGCCGCTGCGCGACTTCCGCACGGGGGAAGCCATCGCGGAGGTTTCGCAGGCCAACCCCGGGCTCATCGCGAAGGACCTGGCCGAGACGCGGCACAGCCTTCGGGAGCTGAGCATCCGCGAGCTGCTGGCGATCTACCGCCGGGCGGCCCGTCTCTTTGCCGAAGCCGATCTGCCCCAGTCTCCGGATGAGTACGTGCGCCTGCTTTCGGCGACCTCCGGCCTGCCGGAGACGCTCTGCCGGTTCAACATGGAGAAGATCCGCACGGTGCTCGAAGGCATGGAGGCGGTGCTCGCCGGCCTGACTCGGGGGCTCGATCTCTCCGTGCTCGACTCGGGGCTGGGCACGCAGGACGGGCGCCGCCTCTCCTATCTTCCCCAGGCCGAGGTGCTCGGAGCCGTTCTCCCCAGCAACTCGCCGGGCGTCCACAACCTCTGGCTGCCGGCTCCGGCCCTCAAGGTGCCGGTGGCGCTGAAGCCGGGGCGCGAGGAGCCCTGGACCCCGTTCCGGATCTGCCAGGCGCTGATGGCGGCCGGCCTGCCGCCCGCCGCACTCGGCTTCTATCCGAGCGATCACGCGGGCGCGGGCGAGATCCTCCTGCGGTGCGGCCGGTCGATGCTGTTCGGCGACGAGGCCACGGTACGCCCCTGGAAGGGCGATCCGCGGGTGCAGATCCACGGCCCCGGCTGGAGCAAGGTGCTCTTCGGCGAGGACCAGGCGCCTCATTGGCAGCGCCACCTCGACCTGCTGGTGACCTCGATCGCCGAGAACGGCGGCCGCTCCTGCCTCAACGCCTCGAGCGTCTGGACCTCCAGCGGAGGAAGAGAGATAGCGGAGGCGCTCGCCGCGCGCCTGGCAGCGATCGAGGCGCTGCCGCTCGATCATCCCGAAGCCCGGCTGGCCGCGTTCCCCCGTCCCCAGGTGGCGCATCACTTCTCGGACCTGATCGACCGGCAGCTCCGCGTGCCCGGAGCCGTCGATCTCACGGCGGAGATGCGGGGACACAGCCGGGTGGCGGAGGCGGGAGGCTGTACCTTCCTGCTGCCGACGCTGGTCTGGTGCGAGGACCCCGATCATCCGCTCGCCAACACCGAGCTGCTGTTTCCCTTCGCCTCGGTGGTCGAGGTGCCGCGGGCGGAGATGCTCGCGCGCATCGGCCCCACGCTGGTCGCCACCGGGCTCACGGAGGACCCGCGCTTCCAGAGGGAGCTCCTGGACTGCCCATGGATCGACCGCCTGAACCTGGGGCCGGTCCCGACCTCCCGCGTCTCCTGGGACCAGCCCCACGAGGGGAACCTCTTCGCCCATCTTTACCGCCAGCGGGCGATCCAGGCCCCTGCAGTCTTCGCCGAGGTGCGGGCATGACTTGGTCGGCCGATATTGGCGGAATCCGTGTCCACGCCGGCTCCGGCGCGCTCGACCTCCTGGGCACGCTCGCCCGCGAGCTGGGGGGCCGCCGCGTGCTGGTGGTGACCGACCGCGGCGTCCGCTCCGCCGGCCACGTCGATGCGGCGCTCGCCTCGCTGGACGGGCTCGCGGTGGAGGTGTTCGACGGCGTGGCGGAGAACCCGACCTCGCTCCACGTCGAGGCGGGCCGGCGAGCCGCCGCAGGCTTCGTCCCCGACCTGCTGGTCGGCCTCGGCGGCGGCAGCGCCATGGACTGCGCCAAGGGGATCAACTTCCTGCTCACCAACGGCGGCCGGATGGAGGACTACCGGGGCACCGGCAAGGCTACGCGGCCCATGCTGCCGTCGATCGGCGTGCCGACCACGGCCGGCACCGGCAGCGAGGCCCAGTCCTATGCGTTGATCTCGCATCCGGAGACCCACGAGAAGATGGCCATCGGCGACCGCAAGGCCCGTTTCCGGGAGGTGATCCTCGATCCGCGGCTCGCCGCGAGCGCTCCGCGGCAGGTGGCGGCCACGGCCGGCATCGACGCCGTCTCGCACGCGGTCGAGAGCCACGTCACCTCGCCCTCGAACCCCGTGTCCCGGATGCTCTCGCGGGAGGCCTGGCGCCTGCTCTCCGCCAGCCTGGAGGCCTCCCTCGACTCCCCGGAGGACCTGCGGTCGGTCGGGGACACCCTGCTCGGAGCCCACCTCGCGGGCGCGGCGATCGAAGCCTCCATGCTGGGGGCGGCGCACGCCTGCGCCAATCCCCTGACCGCGCGCTTCGGGATCGTTCACGGCGTGGCCGTCGGCCTGATGCTCCCGCACGTGGTCCGCTTCAACGGCGAAGAGAGATACCGCGATCTCTTCGCCGGCGAGCTGGCGGCGCGGGTCGAGGAGCTGCGCGCCATGGCGGGTCTCCCCGAGCGGCTGCGGGATTGCGGCGTCGACGCCGAGAGCCTGCCTCTCCTCGCCGAGGCGGCCTCGCGCCAGTGGACCGCGGGCTTCAACCCGCGGCCGGTCGACGCGGCGGCCCTGCTGTCGTTCTACGAGGCAGCTTTCTGATGCGTGCTCCGCTGCTCGGCCTGTTGCTCGTGCTGCTGGTCGCGGCCACGCCGAGCCTGCCCGGCTGGACCACGTTCCGCGGCGACGCTCAGCTCACTGGCCGCGCGCAAGGCGATCTGCCCGCCAAGCCCGAGCCGCTCTGGACCTTCCGCGCCGGAGGCGGTTTCTCTTCCGCGGCCGCCATCTCGGACGGCGCCGTCTATGCCGCGTCGCTCGACGGGCACCTGTACGCGCTCGACCTCGCGACCGGCAAGCCGCGCTGGAAGCACAAGGCCGCGGATCAGATCAAGTCGTCGCCTTCGGTACACGAAGGGACGGTCTACTTCGGCGACGAGAAGGGGACGTTCTACGCGCTGGACGCGAAGACCGGCAAGGTCCGCTGGACCTTCCAGGCGGAGGCCGGGATCGTCTCCTCGGCCAACTTCGCGGCCGGATGCGTGCTGTTCGGCTCCTACGACCAGTTCCTCTACTGCCTGTCGCCCAAGGACGGCTCCGTCGTCTGGAAGGTCGAGACCGACGGGTACGTGCACGGCACGCCAGCCGTTTCCGGAGACGTAGTGATCTCGGCCGGCTGCGACGGCTATCTGCGCGTGCTGCGCGTCAAGGACGGCTCGGAGGTCCGGCGGGTGCAACTGGGCGGCTACGTGGCCGCGAGCCCGGCGCTGGCCGAGAGCCGGGCGTTCCTGGGGACCTTCGAGAACAAGTTCCAGGGCGTCGACTGGCAGACCGGCAAGGTGCTTTGGACGTACGAGCACCCGGTACGCAAGTTCCCGTTCTACTCCTCGGCCGCGCTGGCCGGCAGCACGGTGGTGGTGGGAGGGCGGGACCAGATGATCCACGCCCTCGACGCCGCCAGCGGCAAGGAGCTCTGGAACTGGTCCGCCCGTTCGGCCATCGACGCCTCGCCGGTCGTGGTCGGGAGCCGGGTTGTGGCAGGGGCGAAGAACGGGGCGGTCTTCGCCCTGGACCTGAAGACCGGACAGCCGGTCTGGCGCTTCGAGGCCGGGGCTTCCGTCGAAGCCTCTCCCGCGGTCGGCGCGGGGCGCTTGGTGATCGGAACCATGGATGGCACTCTCTACTGCTTTGGAGCAAAGGCAAGAAAATGACTCAACCCGCGCCCGCGGCGCCTCTCGATATCCCTCAAGATAATCCCGAGATCGGCAGCGTCTTCGTGTCGAACTACCCGCCGTTCGGCGCGTGGAGCCCGGAGAACCTCCCCGACGTCCACGCGGCTCTCGACGCGCCGCCGGTCCCCGGCACCCCGCTCGGCCTCTACCTGCACATCCCGTTCTGCCGCAAGCGGTGCAAGTTCTGCTACTTCCGCGTCTACACGGACAAGGACGCGGGGGAGATCGGCACCTACCTCGACGCGCTGGCATCGGAGGTCGAGATGCTCGCGAAGAAGCCGGCGGTCGCCGGCCGGCCGCTCAAGTTCGTCTACTTCGGCGGCGGCACGCCGTCCTACATCAGCGTCCGCCAGCTCGAGGGGCTCGTCTCGCGGGTCCAGGCGGTGCTGCCGTGGACGGGCGCCGAGGAGATCACGTTCGAGTGCGAGCCGGGGACGCTCACCCATTCGAAGCTGGAGGCGATCCGAGGCATCGGCGTCACCCGGCTGTCGCTCGGCATCGAGAGCTTCGTCGACGACATCCTGCGCGAGAACGGCCGCGCCCACGTGTCGGCCGAGATCTACCGCACGCTGCCCTGGATTCGCGAGCTGGGGTTCGAACAGCTCAACATCGACCTCATCGCCGGCATGGTCGGCGAGACCTGGGACACCTGGCGGGAGTCGGTCCGCAAGACCGTGGAGGTCGAGCCGGACAGCGTCACGATCTACCAGATGGAGCTGCCGTACAACACGGTCTATTCGCAGAGCGTGCTCGGCGGGAGCTTCGACCGGCCGCTCGCCGACTGGCCGGCCAAGCGCGAGTGGCAGGACTACGCCTTCGCGGAGCTGGCGGCCGCGGGGTACGTCCTGTCTTCCGCCTATACGATGGTCCGCCCGAAGGGGAAATCGTCGAGCTTCGTCTACCGCGACTCGGTCTGGCATGGCTGCGACCTGCTGGGCACCGGCGTCGCCTCGTTCTCGCACCTGAGCGGAGTCCACTTCCAGAACGTCACGCAGTGGGGCGAGTACCTCGCCACCGTCGCGGCGGGGAAGCTGCCCCTGGGCCGCGGGCTGGCCATCGACGACCGCGAGCGGCTCACGCGCGAGCTGATCCTGCAGCTCAAGCTCGGCACCCTGCGGACGGCCGGGTTCCGCGAGAAGTTCGGGGCCGACATCCTCGCCGATTTCGCTCCCGCATGGCAGAAGCTGGAAGGCGAGGGGATGCTGCGCGTCGAGGGCGACACAGTCGCGCTCACCCGCGCCGGTCTCCTCCAGGTGGACCGCCTGCTGCCCGCGTTCTACGACGAGCAATACCGGAATGCCCGTTATACCTAGGAGAAAAGCCATGCGCCGTCTCCATACCCAATTGATGCTGGCTCTCTGCCTGACGGCGGGCGTCGCTGATATCACCCTCGCCGCGGACTGGCCCCAGTTCCGCGGTCCCAACCGGGACGGCATCTCCCCCGAGACGGCCGTGCTCAAGAGCTGGCCCGCCAGCGGCCCGAAGGTCCTGTGGAAGGTGCCGCTCGGGGAGGGCTACTCGCAGGTCGTGTCCGCCAAGGGGCGCCTGTTCACCCTCGCCGGGCAGGGGGGCGACGAGGTCGCCGCCGCGCTCGACGCCGCCACGGGCAAGCAGGTCTGGCGCGTGCGCATTGACCGCAAGTACGAGAGCGGACAGGGCAACGGCCCCCGCTCCACCCCGACCGTCGACGGCGACCTGGTGTACGTGCTGTCGGCGAGCGGCAAGCTGGCCGCGCTCCGCACCGCCAACGGCCAGGTGGCCTGGCAGCACGACCTGCGGGGCGAGTACGGCGCCAACCCGCCCGGCTGGGGCGTCTCGACCTCGCCGCTCGTCGAGGGCAACCTCCTGGTGGTGAACGTGGGGGGGACCGGCAACAAGTCGATCGTGGCTTTCGACAAGACGAGCGGCAAGCCGGTCTGGACCTCCCAGAACGACGGCGCCGGCTACTCGGCGCCGATCGCGATCACCGTGCGCGGCGTGCGCCAGATCATCGTCTTCACCGCCGACGCGATCGTCTCCGTCTCCCCCAAGGATGGCAAGCTCTTCTGGCGAAGCCCCTGGAAGACCGACTACGACGTCAACGCGGCGACCCCGGTCTTCTTCCCGCCGGACAAGCTGTTCGTCTCCTCCGGTTACGGCACGGGCTCGACCCTGTTCCAGATCCGCGCCGGCGACGGTGGCGCCTCGGCCGTCGAGGTCTGGAAGAGCCGGGGCATGAAGAACCAGTTCAGCTCCTCGGTGCTCCACAACGGGATCCTCTATGGCTTCGACGACGGCACGCTCAAGGCGATGGAAGCCGGCACCGGCAAGGAGCGCTGGAAGCAGCGCGGGTTCGGGCACGGCTCGCTGATCCTGGCCGGCGGGCACCTGATCGTGCTGTCGGACCGCGGCAAGCTGGCGCTGCTGCCGGCGACGCCCGAGGAGTACCGGGAGCTGGGGAGCGCCCAGGTGCTCGACGGCAAGTGCTGGACCTCGCCGTCGCTGGCCGACGGCCGGCTTTACGTGCGTAACGAGGAGCAGCTCATTGCCCTCGATTGGAAAGGCGCCGCGACGGCGCCGGTGAGGACCGGACGATGAACAAGGTTGCCGTTGCGCTCGCGGTGCTTCTGATTTCCGCACCGCTGCTCGCCCAGGAAGTCGCCCAGGAAGAGGAGCCGCCGGCCACGACCTACGAGGACGTGCTGTTCGTCGAGGGGAGCCTCCCCTACGTGCCGGAGTCGAGCACCATCGCCGCCAAGCTGCCGCTGCCGCTGCTGAAGACCCCGGCGAGCGTGGGCGTCGTGACCGGCTGGCTGCTGGAGGAGCAGGGTAGCTCTGTGCTGGGCGAAGCGCTCCGGAACGTCAGCGGCGTCAACGTCCAGACCCAGAGCGGCGTCGCCGACTTCTTCGTGGTGCGCGGCTTCGACTCGATCGCCAACGGCCTGGTGCTGGTCGACGGCGCGGCCGAGCCAGAGATCAGCTTCTACCAGCTCTACAATGTCGAGCGGGTGGAGGTCCTCAAGGGGCCGGGCGGCTTCCTCTACGGCGGCAGCCCGATCGCCGCCACGATCAACATGGTCCGCCGGCAGCCGGAGCCCGGCGGCTTCCTGAGCCTCGACCTCACGGGCGGGAGCTTCGGCTCCCAGGGCGGCAAGGTCGACTGGAACCTGGGCGGCGAGGGGGACCTCGGCTTCCGCCTCAACGGGCTCTGGCAGGAGTCGGACGGCTACCGCGACCGGCCGAGCGAGGTGCGTGCCGTCAACCCCGGCTTCACCTGGCGTCCGGACGAGAGCAGCTCGCTGCACGTCAACCTGGAGCTCCTGGACACCAGCTTCGCACCCGACTCGGGGCTGCCCCTGGTCACGGACTTCTTCCGGCCGGGGAGCGCGCCGAGGATCGCGTCAGACATCGCCGACGTGCCACGGACGCGCTCGTACCAGTCTCCCTACGACCTCTCCGACCAGAAGACCCGGCGGGCCCAGGCCGACTACGAGACCCAGCTCTCCAGCCGTCTGACCCTGCGCGACAAGGTCTACTACCGCAGCCTGGACTGGGGTTCAGCGGCCACGATCTTCAACGGCGTCTTCCCCACGGTGGAGGGGAGCATGGTCTCGCGCTCTCTGATCCTGCTCGACGACCGGCAGGAGTTCCTGGGCAATCAGCTCGAGGCCGTGTTCGATGCCAAAACCGGCGGCGTGACTCACCAACTCCTCGCGGGAGTCGAGGTCACCCGCCTCACCGACCGCTTCACCCTCGACGTCGGCCTGCTGCCCGACATCGGGCTCGTGGCTCCCGTGGAGCTGGCCCAGGGACCGGTCTTCCTGATCCCCGGCCAGTCGCAGGCGGCGGACGCGGCGAGCGTGGTGATCGCGCCCTACGTGACCGACCAGATCGCCCTGTCGGACCGCTTCCAGGTGTTGCTGGGGGCGCGCTTCGACTCGATCGACTACCAGGACGACGTCACCTCGACCGAGCGCAGCTTCTCCCGGGTGTCGCCGATGCTGGGCCTGGTCTGGTCGCCCAGGCCGGAGCTGTCGCTCTACGCCAACGCCGGCCGGGGCTTCGCGCCGCCGTCGAGCCGGGTGATCGGCAAGCGGGAGCCCGAGGAGAGCGAGCAGGCGGAAGCGGGCGTCAAGGCCAACCTGTGGGGCGGCAAGGCGCAGACGACGTTCGCCCTCTACGAGCTGCGGCGCGAGAACGTGGCCATCCCCGACCGCACCGGCATCACCCGCCAGACCGGCAGCCAGCGCTCGCGGGGCGCCGAGCTGGAGCTGGCGGCCGAGCCGCTGCCGCGCCTGCGCACGTTCTTCTCCTACGCCTACACCGACGCGGAGCTGACCCGGTTCACCGAGCTCGTCCTCACGGGCTTCAATCCGCCGGCCTTCACGACCCTCGACCGCTCGGGCAACCGCCCGGCGTTCGCCCCCGAGCACCTGGCGAACCTCTGGGTCAGCCGGCGCTTCGGCAACGGGATCGGAGCGGGGCTCGGCGGGCGCTGGCTCTCGGAGCAGTTCATCGCCGAGGACAACGCTTTCGAGCTGGACGACACCTTCACCCTGAACGCCGCCCTGTTCTACGACCTGCGCGGCTGGAGCCTCGGGCTCCACTTCGAGAACCTCACGGGCGAGGAGCAATTCACCCGCGGCTTCGGAGCCACCTCGGTGATCCCGGCCCCGGGCTTCGCAGTGCACGGCAGTCTGGCCTACCGGATCGGTCTGCCGCGGCAGGAAAGGAAAGACTCTTGACCGAATATGACGTCATCGTGATCGGCGGCGGCCCCGGCGGTGCCACCGCGGCGACCCTGACCGCCCAGAGGGGGCACAAGGTGCTCCTGCTGGAGCGGTCCGCCGAGCCCAAGTTCAAGATCGGCGAGTCGCTGATGCCCGCGACCTGGTCGACGTTTCAGCGGCTCGGCGTGCTCCCGAAGCTGCACGCGAGCCACTTCCCGCGTAAATACAGCGTCCAGTTCTATGGCAGGTCGGGGCGGGCCTCCTCGCCGTTCTACTTCCAGGAGACCGACCCGAGCGAGAGCTCGGTCACCTGGCAGGTGCTGCGCAGCGAGTTCGACGCCCTGCTGCTCGACAACGCCCGCGAGCACGGGGTGGAGGTGCGGCGGGGCGTCGGCGTGAAGGACGTGATTTTTGAGGGTGGCGAGGGCGGCCGCGCCGTGGGCGTCCAGCTCGACGACGGATCGAACCTGTCTTGCCGTGTGGTCGTCGACGCGACGGGCCGCAGCGCGTTCCTGGGCCGGAAGCTGGGCCTGATGCGGCCCGACCCGGAGCTGCGCAAGGCCGCCCTCTTCACCCATTACGAGGGGGCGCTGCGCGATCCCGGGATCGACGAGGGGGCGACCCTCGTCCTCTATACCCAGAGCCCAGGCGGCTGGTTCTGGTACATCCCGCTGCCCGAGGACCGGGTGAGCGTCGGCGTGGTCGGCTCGATCGAGCACCTGGTGACCAGCCGCGCCGGCGATCCGCAGGCCGTGTTCGACGAGGAGGTGGCCCTCTGCCCGTCGCTACGGGAACGCGTCGCGGACGCCCGACAGGCCATGCCCGTGCAGGTGATCCGCGACTTCTCCTACCGTTCGTCGCGCATCGCGGGCGACGGCTGGGTGCTGGTGGGGGACGCCTTCGGCTTCCTCGACCCGATCTACTCCTCGGGCGTCTTCCTCGCCCTCAAGTCCGGAGAGCTCGCCGCCGACTCGGTCCACGCGGCGCTGGAGGCGGGCGACCTCTCGGCCGGGCGGCTCGGGGCTCATGGCCCGGACTTCCTGGCCGGCATGGAGGCGATGCGCAAGCTCGTCTACGCCTTCTACGAGCCGGGCTTCAGCTTCGCGAAGTTCCTCGCGCGTTTCCCCGACTGCCGCATCGACCTCATCCACCTGCTGGTGGGCAACGTGTTCCGGTCCTCGAACGGGCTCTTCGACTCGATGGGGCAGATGGCGCGGCTGCCCGAGGCCGCCCGGCTGGAGGCTCACACTTGAAGAAACGGCTGCTGTACCTCGCCCTGGTGGCGCTGTACCTGCTGCACAACGACCTCTGGCTGTGGAACGACCCGCGGCTCGTCCTGGGGCTGCCGGCGGGGCTCGCCTACCACATCGGCTTCTGCATCGCGGCGTCGGTGGTGCTGACCCTGCTGGTGATCCATGCCTGGCCGGACCACCTGGACCGGGAGACCGGGGAGCCCAACCGATGACCCTCGCGATCATCATCGTCTACCTGGCGATCGTGCTGGTGATCGGGCTCTTCAGCCATCGCTTCTTCCGCGGCACCAGCGAGGACTTCTTCGTCGCCGCGCGCACGCTGGGGCCCTTCATCCTGCTGGTGTCGCTGTTCGGGGCCAACATGACCGCGTTCGCCCTGCTGGGCTCCTCGGGCGAGTCGTACATGGAGGGAATCGGCGTCTTCTCGCTGATGGCCTCGTCGTCCGGCCTGGTGATCCCGGTGGTCTTCTTCTTCATCGGCACACGGGTCTGGGCGCTCGGCAAGCGGCGCGGCTATCTCACCCCGGTGCAGTACTTCCGGGAGAGGTGGGACTCGAACGGGCTCGGTCTGCTGATCTTCGTCGTGCAGGTCGGGCTGCTCATCCCCTACCTCCTGATCGGCGTCATGGGCGGCGGCACGACGCTCACCCAGGTGACGGACGGGCAGGTGCCCGACTGGGTGGGCGGACTGGTGATCTGCGCGGTGGTGCTCGCCTACGTGACCTACGGCGGCATGCGCGGCACGATCTGGGTCAACGTGTTCCAGACCATGGTGCTGCTGGCCCTGGGCTTCATCGCCTTCTGGGTGATCGTCGACCGGCTCGGCGGGCTCTCGGCCGCGATGTCGCGGCTCGCCGCGACGCACCCGGACATGCTGGTGCGCGGCGAGCACATCAAGCCGCTGAAGCTCCTCACCTACACCTGCATCCCGCTCTCGGTGGGCATGTTCCCCCACATGTTCATCCACTGGCTGACGGCGAAGAACGCCGCCTCCTTCCGGCCGACGATCGCCTTCTACCCGATCTGCATCGCGATCGTCTGGGTGCCGAGCGTGCTGCTGGGGGTGCTCGCCCGCCTCGACTTCGCCGACCTCGGAGCGGGGGCGGCGAACTCGATCCTGGTCAAGATGATCGACCGGCACGCGCCGGGCGTGCTGGCGGGGTTGCTCGCCGCCGGCGTTTTCGCCGCGATCATGAACTCCTTCGACTCGCAGGTGCACTCCCTAGGGACCATGTTCACGCAGGACATCGTCCGCCACTACGGCTTCCACGACCGGATGAGCGAGAGCAAGCAGATCCTGGTGGGACGGCTGTTCATGGTGGCCATCCTGATCGCCACCTACCTGCTGTCGCGGGTCGTCGACCGGAGCATCTTCAAGCTCGGCGTCTGGTGCTTCACCGGCTTCGCCGCGCTGTTCCCCGTGGTCGTCGCCGCGGTCTTCTGGAAGCGCAGCACGAAGTGGGGGGCCTTCGCCTCCACGGTCTCGGTGGTCGTGCTCTGGCTGTACTTCGTCACCCACGGCTGGAAGTCCGCGGACTACACGATCGCGGACTCGGGCGTGATGCCGGTGGCCCTGATGCTGCTGGTCTCCACCGCGGCCATGATCGTGGGCTCGCTCCTGACCCAACCGCCGAAGCGGGAGACGCTGGACAAGTTCTTCTGATGAGGATCGCCTACATCGCCGCCGGCGCGGCCGGCATGTACTGCGGGAGCTGCCTGCACGACAACACGCTGGCGGCGGCGCTCCAGAAGATGGGCCACGAGGTGGCGCTGGTCCCCACTTATACGCCGCTGCGCACCGAGCAGCCGGGCATCAGCCTCGACCGCGTCTTCTTCGGTGCCCTCAACGTCTACCTGCAGCAGAAGGCCGCGGCCTTCCGGCATACGCCCGAAGCCTTCGACTGGCTGCTCGACCGGCCGGGGTTGATCCAGCGCGCGAGTCGGCTGGGCGCCTCGACCGATCCCACGGAGCTGGGCGACCTCACTCACTCCATCCTCCAGGGAGAGGCGGGGTTCCAGGCCAAGGAGCTGACGAAGCTGGTGGGCTGGCTGCGGGACGACTTCCGGCCGGACGTCGTGCACCTCACCAACTCCATGTTCGCCGGCTTCGCGCGCAGCCTGAAGCGGGAGCTGGGCGTGCCCGTGCTCTGCAGCCTCCAGGGCGAGGACCTGTTCCTCGACCAGCTCCGCGAGCCCTGGAGAGCCCGAGTCCGCGGCGTGCTGAGTGAACGGGCCCGCGACGTCGACGCCTTCCAGGTCAACAGCGCCTGGTACGCCGACTTCATGGCCGAGTACCTTGGTGGCATCGACCGGCAGCGGATGTTCGTCGTGCCGCTCGGCCTGACCCTCAAGGGCCACGGCGGCGAGCCGCGCGCGGAGCCCCAAGCGGAGAGCGATCGGCTGACCGTCGGCTACCTCGCCCGCATCTGTCCCGAGAAGGGGCTGCACCTGCTGGTGGAAGCGTTCCGGCTCCTGACCGAACGGCTCCCCGGGCAGATCCATCTCCGGGTCGCGGGCTACCTCGGCGAGCGGGACCGGCGCTACCTGGAGGACCTCGAGGCTCGGATCGCGGGCTGGGGCCTGTCGGGCTTCTACGAGCGCGTCGGCGAGGTGGACCGGGACGAGAAGATCCGTTTCCTCCAGTCGCTCGACGTCCTCTCGGTGCCGACGGCCTACCGCGAGCCCAAGGGGCTCTTCGTGCTGGAGGCGCTCGCCAACGGCGTGCCGGTCGTCCAGCCCCGCCACGGCGCCTTCCCCGAGCTGATCGAGGCTACGGGCGGCGGTCTGCTCGTCGAGCCCGGGTCCACCGAGGACCTGGCGCGCGGCATCGAAACGCTGCTGCGCGATCCCGGATTGCGGCGGGAGCTGGGGCAGCGTGGCCGCGAGGCGGTCCGCGACCGCTTCGACGACCGCGCCGAGGCGGAAGCCACCCTCCGGGTCTACGAGCGGCTGCTCGCCGAGCCGGCCCGGAGGGCGACCGCGTAGTGCTGGTCGTGCGCGACGTCCACAAGAGCTTCGGTATCGCCTCGGCGGCTTCGGAGCCGGTGGCGGTCCTGCGCGGGGTCTCGTTCGAGCTGGGGGAGGGGGAGGCCCTGGCGGTCACCGGCCCGTCCGGATCGGGCAAGAGCACGCTGCTGCACCTGATCGGCTCGCTCGACCGCCCGTCGTCGGGGACGATCGAGATCGGCGGCACCGACCCCTTCGGGCTGCCGGAGCCCAAGCTGGCCTGGTTCCGCAACCGCACCATCGGCTTCGTCTTCCAGGACTCCCACCTGCTGCCGCAGTACACGGTGCTCGAGAACGTGCTGGTGCCCTCCCTGGCCTTCCCGGGTCCGCGCATGGAATCCCGCGCCGCCGAGCTGCTGGAGCGGGTCGGCCTCGGCCACCGGATGGGCCACCGGCCCGCCGAGCTGTCCGGCGGCGAGCGCCAGCGGGCGGCGGTGGCCCGGGCGCTCCTCAACCGTCCCCGCCTGCTGCTCTGCGACGAGCCCACGGGCAGCCTCGACCGCGCCGCGGCGGCGGCCGTGGCCGACCTCCTCTTCGAGCTGCACGAGGCGGAGGGGACCGTCCTGATCGCCGTGACCCACAGCCTCGACCTCGCCGCGCGCTTCGCCCGCCGCTGCGAGCTGGTGGAGGGACGGTGCACCCAGCCTTCCGCGGCCTGACCCATTTCCGGCGGGCCAGCCTGGCCGTGGCGCTGGGAGCGGCCGTGGCCTCCACCGTGCTCACCGGCGCGCTGCTGACCGGCGACTCGGTGCGGGGCAGTCTGCGCGACCTCACGCTGGAGCGTCTCGGCGGCATCGACCGCGTCCTGGTCTCCTCCCGCTTCTTCCGCGAGGAGCTGGCCGCGGACCTGAAGGCGGCCCCCCTGATCGCGCTCCAGGGGACCGCAGTGCATGGCGGTTCCGGCGCGCGGGCCGCGGGCGTGGCGATCTACGGCGTCGACGCCCGCTTCGCCGGGCTGTACGGCACCGCCTTCCCCGAGCTGGCCGGAGGCTCTGGGCTTTTTCCGCCGGTCGTTCTCAACGAGCCCCTCGGGCGCGAGCTCGGCGTGGCGCCCGGCGACGACGTCCTCCTCTCCTTCGAGCGGCCCGGGGAGATCCCCCGCGAGACCCTGCTCGGCGAGAAGGAGACAGACGACGTGCTCGCCACCCGCCGCTTCACCGTGGCGCGGGTGCTGCCGGACCGCGGCCTCGGGCGCTTCGGCCTCGCCGCCCACCAAGCCCGGACGTGGACCGCCTTCGTGCCGCTCGCCGCCCTCCAGCTCGCGGCCGAGCGGCCGGGCAAGGTCAACGCGCTGGCGGCCGCGGGCGAGGGCTCCGCCGATCTCCAGCCCGCTCTGCGCATGGAGGACCTCGGGCTCCGCCTGGTGCGCGGCGAGCGCCACGTCTCGCTGGAGAGCGAGGAGCTCTTCCTCGATCCGGCCGCCGCCGAGGCGGTCGGGGACGTCCCCGCCAGCCGGGTCTTCACCTACTTGGCCACGGGGCTGCAGGTGGGGGAACGGCTGCTGCCTTATTCCATGGTTTCCGGTCTCTCCGACCTGAGCGTGGGGGACGGCGAGATCCTGCTCAACCGCTGGGCCGCCGACGACCTCCAGGCCGGGCCCGGCGATCCGGTCGAGATGAGCTACCTCGTCATGGCGCCCGGGGGCGGGCTGCTGGAGCGCAAGGCCACGCTGCGGCTCCGCGGCATCCTGGAGATGTCAGGCCTGGGAGCGGACCGCTCGCTCACTCCAAGCTTCCCGGGCATCGAGAACGCGGACGACATGTCGGCGTGGGACCCGCCCTTCCCGGTCGACCTCGACGTCATCCGTCCCAAGGACGAGGAGTACTGGGATAGGTACGGCGCCGCGCCCAAGGCCTTCGTCTCCCTGGCGACCGCCCGGCGGCTGTGGGGCACGCGCTTCGGGGATCTGACCGCCGTCCGCGTTCCGATCGAGATGGAGGAGAGCCTCCGCCGCGAGCTGCCTCGGAAGGTGCCCCTGGAACCGTTCGGGATGGTGTTCCAGCCGGTGAAACGGGCGGGGCTCGCCGCGGCGGCGGGATCGACGGACTTCGCCGGACTGTTCCTGGCGTTCAGCTTCTTCCTGATCCTCTCGGCCGTGCTGCTCGTGGGGCTGCTGTTCAGCCTGTCGGTGGAGCGCCGCGCCGGTGAGCTGGGGCTGCTGCTGGCCGTGGGCTACCCGATTTCCAAGGTCCGCCGCCGGTTGCTGGCCGAGGGCGCCGTGCTGGCCGGCCTCGGCTCGCTCCTGGGCCTCGCCGGCGCCGCGGGGTACGCCTGGCTCCTCATGGCGGGACTACGGAGCTGGTGGCTCCCGGCCGTGGGCACGCCCAGCCTGTTCCTGCACGTGAGCCCCGCGAGCCTCGCCATCGGCTGGGCCGCTTCGGTGGCCACGGTCCTGCTCGCCGTGGCCTGGACTGTTCGCCGGCTCTCGAAGCTGCCGGCGCCCGCCCTCCTCGCCGGCTCGACGGCCGCGGCCGGGTCCGGCGGGGGCCGGCTCGCCCGGCGCCTGGCGCCCGGGGCCGCTCTCGCCGCCGCGGTGCTCCTGGCTCTTTCCTGGAAGGTGTCCTCCCCGGCCCTCTGGATGGGCATCGGCTCTTCGCTGCTCGTCGCCGGCCTCGCACTGGTCTCGCTCTGGCTCCGCCGGCCCCGGCCCGCGCGCCACCTGACCCTGGCCGGCATGGCCGCGCGCAACGGCGCGGCGAGCCCGGGCCGCAGCCTTCTATCCGTCGCGCTGGTCGCCTGCGCCTGCTTCGTGCTGGTGACCGTGGCCGCCAACCGCCGCCAGGCGGGGGACGACGAGGCCGAGTTCCCGCTGTATGCCGTGTCCGCCGTGCCCGTGGTCCAGGACCCGGTGAAGGAGGCAGGCCTCAAGGGCGTCTCGGTCCTTTCCCTGTACACGGTGCCGGGCGACGACGTGAGCTGCCTCAACCTCTTCCGCCCCACCCGGCCCCGGCTGCTCGGAGCTCCTCCCAACTTCGCCGGTTTGAGCTCCCTGGAGAAAGACCTCGGGCCGGACGTGATCCCGGCGGTCGCGGACGCCAACTCCGCCACCTGGATCCTCAAGCTCGGCGTCGGCGACGAGCTCGCCCTGGAGAGCGAGTCCGGCCGGCCGGTGCGGCTCCGCCTGGTGGGGCTGCTGGAGCGCAGCCTGTTCCAGAGCGAGGTGCTGGTCTCCGAGGCGGCGCTCCTGCGCCACTTCCCGAGCCTCGCCCGGCGGTCCTTCTTCCTGATCGACGCGCCCGAGGACCGGCTGGCCGAGGTCGCGCAGGCCATGGAGGAAGGGCTGAGCCGCTACGGCTTCGACGTCTCCACCACCGCGGAGCGTCTCGCCTCCTACCATGCCGTGGAGGACACCTACCTGTCGACGTTCCAGGCGCTGGGCGGCTTCGGCCTGCTGCTGGGGACGCTCGGACTCGGGGTGGCCCTGCTGCGCAGCCTGATCGAGCGGCGGGGGGAGCTCGCGACCCTGCGGGCCTTCGGCTTCCGCCGCCGCCGGATTGCCGGTATGGTCGTCGCCGAGAACGGCTTCCTGCTGCTGCTGGGCGTGGCCGTGGGGACGGTGTCGGGTCTCCTGGCGGTGGCGCCGCACCTGGGGGCCGGCTTCGGCCGTCTGCCCTGGGCGCCTCTGATGGCCACGATCCTGGCCGTGGTGGCGGTGGGGCTGGTCTCCTGCGCCGCGGCGGTGCGGAGCGCGCTGAAAGCGCCCCTGCTGCCGGTGCTCAAAGAGGAACGATGAAACCTGGAGGAGGTTCTGCATGGGCTGGCTCGTCTTCGCGTTGATGACCGTGATCTCGTGGGGGCTGTACGGCGCCTTCCTCCACACCGGCCAGTTGGGCATGGCCGATCCCGTGAACGGGCGCTACAAGGCTTTTCTGTTCGTGGGGCTGGCGTACTTCCTGACGGCGGTCCTCGCGCCCCTGCTCGTGCTCAAGGTGCAGGGGGCCACTTGGGCCTTCCCCGTCAAGGGAGCCCTCTGGTCGCTGCTGGCCGGCACCGTGGGAGCCATTGGCGCCTTCTGCGTCCTGCTGGCTTTCGGCGCGAAGGGGACGCCGCCCGTGGTGATGGCCATCGTCTTCGGTGGTGCGCCGGTGGTCAATGCCCTCTACTCGCTGATCCTCCATCCGCCGGCGGGAGGCTGGGCCGCGGTCCGCTGGCAGTTCTATGCAGGGCTGCTGCTCGCCGCCCTGGGAGGATGCCTGGTGACGCTCTATAAACCGGCGGTGCCTACAATCCCTGGCAGCACGCCGCGGGCAGAGGGATCGAGGCCGTCTTCGCTGTCCGTTCCGAGAAGATAACCACGGGGATGAAGGTCGTTTCTCACGAACGGGTCACTTCTGAAAGGCGAACGGAGTGCTCCGGAGAGGCACTTGGATGGCTGCAGGAGGTCGAGGTATGGGGCGAGGGAAGTGGTAGCGCATACGGGATTCGAACCCGTGTTACCGGCGTGAGAGGCCGGCGTCCTGGACCCCTAGACGAATGCGCCACATGTCCAATGAGCCTCCCCATCGGACCCGCGAAGGGTAACATAGAGGCTCAGGGCGTTCAACCCGGGATCGAGGGATGGGAATTCCGGGATGGCGAGGCCGCGGCGCGGCCCGGTTCCCGCGGGCACCGACACTTTGTCTATTAGAACCGTAAACGATTCCAGAGCTCCTGGACGGCCAGGCTCCGGAGCGAGGTCTGCTTGGCAATCAAAATCGTCGCCATCGCCGGAAGCTTGTCCGTCCTGGTGACGGGCGGCCGCCCCTTCCTCGTGGGGCGGTCCACCGCGTGCGACCTGCCGATCCAGGATCCCACGGTGTCGCGGCGGCATGCCGAGCTGGAGCTGACCGGGGCCGGGGTGCGGGTGAGGGACCTGGGGTCCACCAACGGCACGTACCTCGACGGCGTGCGGGTCATCGACGCCCTGGCGACCCCGGGCTCCCGGATCGCCTTCGGCAAGGTGGACTTCAAGGTGGTGGCCGAGCAGCCGCTGGCCCAGCCGCTCCCGCCCTCCGAGGAGTTCTCCGGCGAGGGCTCGCTCGACGCGACGATCCTCCGCCAGGTGCCGGTGCGCGGCCAGGCGGACATCGCCTCCCAGCTCGAGACGGGCCCCCGGGGTGCGTCGCTGCTCAGGATCGGCGGCGAGTCCCTGGAAGAACGCCAGGCGCGCAAGCTCAATCTTCTCCTCGATATTGCCAAGGAGCTCTCGCAGCAGACCGAGGTGGACCGGCTGCTCGACCGGGTCGTGGGCCTGACGTTCGAGGTGATGGACGTCGACCGCGTAGCCATCATGACCGGCGGGGAGAACGGCGAGGAGCTGGTGCGGCGGCTCTGGCGGACCCGCGTCGAGTCGCCGGCCGGGAGCTGGCGGGTGCCGCGGGCGATCGCCCGCAAGGCCGTCGCGGAGAAGGTCGCGGTGCTCTCCGAGAACGTGCCCGAGGACGAGCGCTTCGAGGAAGGCGGCACAGGCCAGAAGGTGCAGAGCGCTCTCTGCGCGCCCCTGCTGGGAAGCCAGGGCACGGTGCTCGGCATCATCTATCTCGACCATCTGGCCAACACCCACTCCTTCAGCGAGGAGGACCTGGACTTCTTCACCGCCTTCGCGGGCATGGCGGCGGTAGCCATGGAGAACAGCCTGCTGATCGACCGCATGCGCCGCGAGGCCGTGGTGCTCTCCAACTTCCAGCGCTACTTCGCCCCCGACCTCGCCCGGCAGATCGCCGGCCAGGAAGGGGAAATCCAGCTCGGCGGCGCCAAGCGCCAGGTGGTGGTGCTGTTCTCCGACATCCGCGGCTTCACCTCGCTCTCCGAGCGGATGAGCCCGGACGAGATCGCGACCCTCCTGACCGACTACTTCACAGAGATGGTGGAGATCGTCTTCGAGCACGGCGGCACCCTCGACAAGTTCATGGGCGACGCCATGATGGCCCTGTGGGGCGCGCCCCTGGCCGGCACCGACGACGCGGACCGGGCCATGCGGGCGGCGGTCGCCATGCAGAGGAAGCTCACGCGGCTCAACGAGCAATGGGCCGGTCAGGGCCGGCCCGCCCTGACGATCGGCATCGGAATCAACCTGGGCGAGGTCTTCGCGGGCAACATCGGCAGCGCCCGGCGGCTCGAGTACACGGTGATCGGCGACGCCGTGAACACGGCCGCGCGCCTGTGCTCCGAGGCCGAGCCCGGCGAGATCCTGATCGCCGAGCCCCTCTACGCCGGCCTCACCTACCCGCCGCCCGTCTCGGCCCTGACTCCCCTGCCCCTGCGCGGCAAGGCCCAGCCCGTACCCGTCTACAGCGTCGAGTGGCGGCACCCGGCGGAGGACGAGGTCACGGGGGAGCGGCCGGTGGTGAGGGAGTGAGATCCGTCCCTTCCCCTTTGACGAAACCCGGCAGCGCGCGAGCTCTAACTAACAGGTTCCCTGACGATCGGGGTTCTGACCGCCCAGCCACTTGCCGAAGATCGAGTTGATCAGCTTTTCGTCCACATAGAAGCTCGTATCGCGCAAGCGGGCCAGGACTCCTGGGACATCGATCCAATCTCTTTCGGCGGCTGCGCGAAGGATGCCCAGAGTGCCGGTCACTCTCAGATTCCGCCTGCGGGCTTCGGCTCGTCCCGAGAGCTCGTCTATCAGGAGCAGATCCGCTCGCAAGAGCTGCGCGAGGGCAATCGCCTCTCGTTCCCCGAGGTCAAGAGCGACCGTGACGAGTTGGAGCTGGTTGGAAGGGACCGCTTGGACGCGAAACCAGGATGGAGGCTCAGAGAGCCAGCCCTTCACCGCCTGGGGGGCGCTGCCGGAAGTCAATTCCCGGAGAACTGCTTCCGGGACGATGACCTGCCCGTAGAAGCGTTCGAGAAGCTCCGTTTGATCCAGGAGAATGAGGTAGTGAAGTGGCCCGCTGTCCGCGACGACGATCATCGACCGGACAGGATCCCGAGGTCCCGATGAGCGGCGAGATCTTCTTCCAGGTCCGATTCCGTGTAGTGGAGGGGAACCTTGTGCTCCTTCAGCAGCGCATGAACCTCGAACCGGGTTTCGAGCCCCAGGAGACGCCTGACCTGCGTCTCGGTCAACGCTCTCGTCCGGTAGCCCTCCACGGCAATCGTCTCCAAGGCATGGCGCGACACATTTCCCCATCGCCCTTGGAGGGATTCGGAAATGTCTTCTGGCAGGCTGAGGGTGACTTCCATGGCAACCTCGATCTTAATCCACATCTGGTGATTTCCGCAGGCCTGAGCGGGGCGGAGTACGAACTCACAGTAGACTCCCCCCAGGAGGAGACACCATGGCCGAGCCCAACTCGTCGCCCGCAGCCAGCTCTGAGACACCGGTGAACCTCCACCCCAAGCCCCAGCCGCGCTTCCTGGAGTCCACCCTCGACGCCCTGGAGAGCCTCGGCGTGCCCGACGAGCGGATCCACCGGGAGAGCTACGGGTAGGAGCTCCAGAAGGTACTCTCCGGCAGGGTGAGGGGAATCCAGACCTCCAGGCGTTAGTCCAATTTAGACAATTCGTTGCTCTTTGACACCTCAGAGAGAATTTCCCTTTCCCCTGAGGGTCCAGGGTGCGCGGATGCAACGCCTCTCAGGAGGTTCCATGGCTATGCCGTATCTCGCACGCCGTTCGGTCACATCTCTGGTCGTACCGTTATTCGTCTTCGCATGTCTTGCCGCCGCCTTTCCCACGGGAGCCGCGGCGGCTGGAGCCCGGCTGGCCGACTTGAAGTCGGTCGGGGGCCGGCCGGGGAGCTTCACCCTCTTCGAGAGCGGCCAGGTCCGCCCTCTGGCGCTGTCGCCGAGCGGGAAGTACCTCTTCGCGGCCAATACGCCGGACAACCGCCTCGAAGTCTTCCGCATCGACAACAACGGCCTGGAGCGCCGCGCCTCCATCCCCGTCGGCCTCGAGCCCGTGGCCGTCGCGGTGCGCAGCGACGACGAGATCTGGGTCGTCAACCACCTCTCCGACAGCGTCAGCGTGGTCGAGCTGACCCCGGGCGGGCACAGCGGCCGCGTCGTGCGCACCCTGCTCGTGGGCGATGAGCCGCGCGACATCGTCTTCGGCGGGCCGGGGAAGAACCGCGCCTTCATCACCACCGCCCACCGCGGCCAGAACGTTCCCTACGATCCTCAGCTCACCACTCCCGGCGTCGGCCGGGCCGACGTCTGGGTCTTCGACGCGAACAACCTCGGCATCACCCTCACGGGCACGCCGCTCACCATCCTCACCCTGTTCAGCGACACTCCGCGCGCCCTGGCCGTGAGCCCGGACGGCAGCAAGGTCTACGCGGCGGCGTTCCACTCCGGAAACCGCACCACGACGGTCGCCGATTTCCTGGTTCCGGACGGCGGGGAAGCCGCGGGGGGCGTGCCCGGGCCCAACACCAACGCCGACGGCGCCACGAGACCGGAAGTGGGGATCATCGTCAAGTTCAACGGCACCCACTGGGTCGACGAGCTCAACCGGGTCTGGGACGACAAAATCCGGTTCACCCTGCCCGACAAGGACGTCTTCGTCATCAACGCGAACGCCAACCCGCCGGCGCAGGTCGGCGGCAATGCCGGGTTCTACCGGGGCGTCGGCACCATCCTCTACAACATGGTGGTCAACCCGGTGAGCGGGAAAGTCTACGTCTCGAACACCGAGGCGGGGAACGAAAAGCGCTTCGAGGGGCCCGGCACCTTCGCCGGCCACAGCATTCGGGGCCACCTCCACGAAAGCAGGATCACCGTCCTCGGCCAGGGAGGCAGCGTCACCTCGCGGCATCTCAACAAGCACATCAATTACGCCGCCTGCTGCGACGCGATCCCGAACGCCGAGAACGACAAGAGCCTCGCTATCCCGCAGCAGATGGCGGTCACGCGCGACGGCAGAACCCTGTACGTCGCGACGCTCGGCACTTCCAAGATCGGCATCTTCGACACCAGCGCCCTGGAGAACAACACGTTCACGCCGAGCACCGCCAACCAGATCAAGGTGTCCGGCGGCGGCCTCACCGGCCTGGTGCTCCAGGAGGACAAGAATCGCCTCTACACGCTGACTCGCTTCGACAACTCGATCGCGGTCGTCGATACCGTCTCGGGCGCGGAGGTCGCGCACGTCGCCATGCACAATCCCGAGCCGCCGAGCGTGGTCGCCGGCCGGCCGTTCCTCTACGACACGTCCCTCTCCTCGAGCCACGGGGATTCGTCCTGCGGCACTTGCCATGTCTCCGGCGACTTCGACAGCCTGGCCTGGGACCTCGGCAACCCGGACGGCACGGTGCAGCCCATACCGGGGCCGTTCGAAATCCCGCCCTCGGCTGTCGGGCTGCTGGACAGCCATCACCCCATGAAGGGGCCGATGACCACGCAGAGCCTCCGCGGCATGGCGAACCACGGGCCGATGCACTGGCGCGGCGACCGCACCGGCGGCAACGACAACCCCAGCGCGCAGCCGGACGGCGGCACGTTCGACGAGGTCGCGGGATTCAAAAAGTTCCAGGGCGCCTTCCCCAACCTCCTGGGACGCGACGGACCGATCGACGACGATGACATGGAGGCGTTCGCCGCTTTCATCCTCCAGGTCACCTACCCGCCGAACCCGGTCCGGATGCTCTCCAACCGGCTCACCCCGGCCCAGCAGGTGGGGCGCGATTTCTTCATGAACAACATTTCCGACTTCAGCAACAAAGGCACCTGCGCTTCCTGCCACGTGATCGATCGCGACGCGAACAAACAGGCAGGCGTGGCCGCGCCAGGCTTCTTCGGCACCGACGGCCGCTATACCTTCGATGGCGGGGTGGAAGGATTCAAGACGCCGCACCTCCGCAATCAGTACCAGAAGGTCGGCATGTTCGGATTGGCGACCAGCCCGCTCATCCCCACCAGTAACGCTTTCCTGGGCGACCAGGTCCGCGGCTTCGGTTTCAACCACGACGGGGCCATCCCGACGGTCTTCAATTTCATCAGCATCACCTCGGAAAACGGGGGCTTCAACCAATCTCCGGGCACTCCCGGCGGCTTCCCGCCCGGGCCGGCCGGCGAGCTGCTGAAACGGCAGGTCGAAGATTTCCAGCTCGCCTTCGACAGCAACCTTGCACCCATCGTCGGACAACAGACGACGCTCACGAATTGGAACGGAGCCATCGTCGCAGCGCGGATCAACCTCCTGATCGACCGCGCCAAGGCGGGCGAGTGTGATCTGGTGGCCAAGGGCGGGGGCAACCAAGGCGAAAAAGGCTATTTCTATGATGTCGCTTCGAACCGCTTCGTCGGCAACCGGCGGTGCGACGCGCCGCTCTCCGATCTCAGCTTGCGTCTGCGCGCCTTGCAGAACGGCGGTGAGCTGACCTACACCTGCACCCCGCCGGGCTCGGGACATCGCGTCGGCATCGATCGCGACCAGGATGGTGTCCTCGACGGCGACGAAGAGGACGCCGGGAGCAACCCGGCGGACGCGGCCAGCGCGATCCGCTCGGGCGGTGGAGGGGACGCGGCGACGTCCTGCTCAACCGCGGCGGGTTGAACCGTCCGTGACGTCAAGGCAAAGCTCCCCCGCGATCCATTCGCGGGGGAGCTTGCGCCAAAGCCCTATGGCGCCCTGAAAAGGGCACTGTACATTCCTTCAGTTGTCAAAGATCCCGCAAAAGCCAGCCAGCTCGGAGATAAACCCTTTTGAGCCCGGAATTGCTCCGGGATCTCCAGAAAAACCCAATCCGGCGCAGATTAGAGTCATTTCTCGGGAGAAAAGCGTTTCTCTCGCGCGGAATAGTCAATTCTCCCGAGTCATTGCTCTTTTCTCGGTCCCGATCGCTGCGAACCTGAGCATAATCCTCTTTTCCGGAAGGCTGCAAGCCTTTTCTCGGGAGAATTGACTTAATCTGCGGCCAATTGATCAAAACCAGAAGCAAAAGACTTTTCCCCTCGCCAAAAGGTCTTTTGAAAACTGGAGGGGGTCTTTTGGGAAATTCAGGCTTGACGGAGCCTGGGTCCGGAGCTATATTCCCGTCCGCTTCGAGCAGGCCACCTTGGAAAGAAGTCATCGCAAGAAATTCGGGCGTGAGCGTCCGAAATTCGGACATACGTGCGTGCTGGCTCTTTGAAAACTTAATCTGAATTCCAGGCGGGGGCCAGAGGGCGGCTGGCTTCCGCCTGCGTGGTCGAGCGCATGGCCGCGAAATTCCTCTAGTCTAGCTGGCTCGGAGCCGACCTGCTTTGCGGGCGAGTCCCTGACTCGCCCTTTGCCGGCATTCGGATTCAGTCTGGGACCGCGCCTTGCCTTCCTTATCTTGCGCTAATCTTGCTTAAGAGTATCCTTAGGCTAGGGGAGGGTTCACAGACATGCCAAGACAAGCAGGGAAGTGGCTCGGGGTCCTTCTAGGGCTGCTCTGGTCCATCGATGCCAGGGCCCATGCCTCTCGCGAGGGCGAGCATCCAATCCAGGTAAGGACCTCCCAGACCTCCAAGGCTGGGGAGGTCCAACCGCGGCCGGGTAAGGGCGCTTGGCAGTGGACGACCGAGGAGCGCCTTGCACGAAGGTTCGACCCTGAGGCGATGAAGGCCCGCGCAGCCGACCAGGAGAAAGCACAAGCTTGGTTCAAGCGCATTCCGGTTGACGACTCCGAGCCGCTCTTCTCAGTGCCCGAGAAAAGCGCGGAGTCTCCCCAGAGGATGTTAATTGATGGAAGACAAACGCCCGAGCTTTTTTTGCCGTGGGAGCTGTTCACCTCTTTGCTCGCCGATGCGTTCCCTCCGGGAGCGGAACATGCAGAGCTGCTGAGAAGGCCTATCGAGGAGCGGGCGGCAGCCCTCGGCTTCGGCCGCGACCTTTGGCCCCGGCTTGCGAAGGTGGCGGCACCCTTGTTGAAGCTTGAGACCGACCAAGAACGGCTCGGGCCTTCACCCTCGATCCCGACCAACGGCTACGAGCTTGACGCTCGGTCCCTCCACTTCTGCCGTGCCCGAGCCCAGGCGATAGCCGCTGCCAAGGCGGAATTCGGTGAGGAACCCTTCCTGCGCCTGCTCTATGAGGCTTTAGCCCCACAGGTCCAGTTGGATTATTTCGGTGTCGATTCGGGACTGGCTGACCACCTGCGGTTTTTGGAACGAGGCTGCCGATGATGCCGCGCGGAGTGGGCCTACACGCAGCAGCATTCTGCCTTCTCTTTTTAAGCCTCGCTCCTCTCTGCGGTGCGCAGCCCCGAGTCTTTATCAGGGAAACGATTACCCTTGACGCAGTGGGGAACCCCTTTACAGGGCCTTTCGTGAACTCCTTCGCAAGAGCGATTCTCTATAACACCTCCAACGGAGACCGAGCCTACAACACGCAGGTCATCCTGGGGCATCGGGTCTATGACATAGATAGCGGAGTCAGCATCATTTACCAAGGGCAAATTGTTTCAGATATAGGCTATGCGAACAGCTTTGCCAGTCATCTAGAAGGCACTTGGGGCCACTGTTACGGTGCTGGGATGGTGGTCCACGTCAACTCCGACAATCTGCATGTGCCCTACGCCTCTCCGGTGGATTGCATAGAGCTTCCCGAACCTCTCCCCGACCCTGACCCTCCTGACGAGAACTGTCCCATCCTTCTGGACTTGAGGCAGGATGGCTTCCATTTGTCGGGCCCAAATCCTGCCGTCAGCTTCGACATCGATGCGGATGGAATCCCGGACCGGATCGCTTGGACGAAGGCAGGCGAGGACGAGGCGTTCCTCTGCCTGGACCGGAATCACAATGGCGTCATTGACGATGGAAGCGAGTTGTTCGGCTTCGCGACGCCGCTGCTTTCCGGACGACGTGCGAAGATCGGATATCGAGCCCTCGCCGAGTTGGACCTGCCGGCGCTCGGCGGTAACAACGACGGCACCGTAGATGCCGGCGACTCCAGTTTCGCCGATCTCTGCGCCTGGGTTGACGGCAACCGGGACGGAGTGAGTCAAACCAACGAGATTCGCACTCTCCCCCAGGTGGGCGTGGTGCGCTTGCAGTATCATTACAGGACGATCCACCTGACCGACCCGTCAGGGAATCTGTTCCGTTACGTTTCCTCCGTATTGATGCGCTCGCCTTCAGGTGCCATCCGTTCCTGGCCAACGTTCGACGTGATTTTTACAGAACCCTAACGGATACCCCCTCGCCCAGGAGATCGCGGAGCGGGTCCCGGGGCCAGGCTCCGATCCGGCTGGTGTGCTAAATCTCGGACGGCTTTTCAATTTTGAGGCTGCGCTTCGCAGGGACCAACGCCGGTTTCCCGAGGCCTTGGCCGCTCTTGACCAGGCTGAAGCTTTGGGGCGCCGCCCGGAACTTGCCTTGATTCAGAAGGGCTTCACTCTGGAGGTGATGGGCGAGTACGAGCGGGCCATTGAAGTCCTTCTCCAAGCCCAGCATCTGGTAGAGCGTGCCGGCGACCGACGGCTCGAGAACATGCTGCACTGCAACCTGGGCTTCACACTCTGCCATGTGGGCCGTTTCGCCGAAGCAGCCGAGTTGGCCCGCGAAGTTCGTGATTGTGCCGCAGAGATGGGGATGAAATCATCGTCCTCCGCGGGATTTGGCTCGAGAGCCGCATCGCCGCCGGGGCTGGGGCAGACTGGAGAGGCTCGGAGTCTGTTGAGGCAGGCCCGGCAGCAGTTTGCCGCCCGCGAGATGGACTACGATGTGGCTCTGGCTCTGCTCGAAGAAGCGGCCGGCTGAGCCAGTGAAGATTTCCCAATACGCAGTGTCTCGAAAGGAGACCGGATGCCTGTCCAGGAAGTTCGAGTTGCTCGTAACGACGCAAGGGGGACGATCCTTGCCGGTGGCATCGCTCTCGTCGGAGGCGCTGTTGCGTTTCTTGGCGTGTTCTCGTACCTCGCCGCTCGCTTTCACTATCCAGAGGTCCTCGACGGCAGTGCCCAGGATGTGCTTCCGGCCCTTTTGGCAACCGGGGCGGCAGGGCGGGCCGCCTGGGCGCTCTATGGTGTGCTTCCGCTCGTTTTCATTCCAGCCGGTATCGGTGCGTTCGAGGCTCTGCGGGAGCGTGCAGCGGGCCCGATGCGCGTCGGTGCGCTCTTCGCATTTCTGGCGGCCGTGACCATGATGCTCGGACTCATGCGCTGGCCGAGTGTGCATTGGGCGCTGGCGAGCGCGTGGGGTGCGGCGGCCGAAGGCGAGCGCCTCGTGCTCGCCTCTATCTTCGATGGATTGAACCTCTACCTGGGCAATTTCGTCGGCGAATTCATCGGCGAGCTCAGCTTCAGCGTGTTCTTCGTGCTTTCCGGCATCGCTCTGTTGCGGCATCAACGAGCGCCCCGTTGGCTCGGCTGGTGGGGTATTGCAACCGGCGCCTTGGGCCTGATCGGCATGTGGCGCAACGTTACCCAGGCCGTAGACGTCGTAGCGGAGGCCAACAACTACCTTCTGCCGGCATGGATGATCGGCTTTGGCGTGTGGCTTGTCATTGCCAGCCGCAGAAACCATCTTGAACACGCACCGGGGTTGCACTGAGCCAGCGAAGCACCCGGCGCCCCGTCGGGGGCTCTAACTGCTTATCCCTGCCACTCCGGATAGAAGAAGCGCTCGAATCGCCCGCCGAGGCCCAAGAGGTAGAGGTACCGGCCTTCGCGCTCCATCTTTTGCACCTCGAAAGGGAGGGCGAAGGAGCGCGTGGCGCCGGAGCCGATGTCGAACTGCCAGAGGAGCCCACCAGCCGGATCGGCCACCAGGACGTCGCCGGAGCCCACGATCACGTCCGACTGGTAGAGGAAGCGAGTCCCCACGCCCAGCAGCTCCTCCAGAGGGTGGTCTTTCGTGATGAGCCTGCCCTGGCTCCGGGTGTCGAGCCTCCGGACTTTCTCTCCGCGGTCGGAGATCAGGTAGACGCCGGGCAGGTTACGGCTGAAGATGGCCGCCATCTTCCTCCGAGGGTCCACCCGTACGTTGTAGCGGCCCAGGAACTTCTCGCCGCGCGAGCTCTCGGCCGCGGTGAGGCCGTTAAAGGAGCTCATCGCGATGTCCTTTACGATGAACCCGGGCCCCATGAGGAAGACTCTGCCCTTCCGGCAGCGCTGGATGCGGTCGACTGCCTCGCGAGGGGACATCATGCCTTTGAGCCGCCGGTAGTCCGACACGGGGAAATCCGCCATGTTTCCCGAGTCGACGAGGAAGTCGCCGCTCCTGAAGCGGCCGAAGCTTCCCACGACGGCGAAGCCGACGGGGATCAGCTCCCGCTTTTTCGAATGAGGATCGGCTTCGACGAGAGCCCGGGCACCGGGGTCGAAGAAGGAGAGGACCGATGCTGTGGCCTGGAAGCTCGAAGCGGCTGGCCGCGAGCCTGGGAGGAAATCGGTGGAGATCCAGCGCGGCAGGCCGGTTGCATCGGCGAGCTCGAGACTCCGAACGCCGATGCGAGTCGTGCCTTCCGCATCATCCTGAGTGAAGTAGATCCGGTTCTCCAGAACGGTGAAGCTGGAGACCGGCTGGGCCTGGGGTGAGGTGCGGCCGAGCGTGAAGCTCGGGAACCGGCTGTCCGGCGTCAATTCCTCGACGGCGGCGCTAGCCTCGGCAGGCCGCCGGCCGGCGAGCAGCGGGAAGAGCCCCAGGCCGGAAAGCAGGCTGATGGGCACCAAGATGACCGGCACCAGGAGCAGGGCGGTGCGTTCCTTCGTCATGGGTCCTCGCTTTTCGCGCACGCTCTAGGTGCAGTTAACTTCGATGCAGACGTCTTCCTGGAGGCCGGCCTGCTCGACGCAGTTCTGGTAGATCTCGTAGAGGTTGAGGGCGAGGAACGCGGCGACTCCGAACGCGGCGAGGCAGAGGATGGCGGCCGCCAGATTGCCGATGAAGAAGGCGCCGATGCAGGCCAGGGCCGCCGCGCCGCCGACGTTGAGGAGGGCGTTCTCGAGCTGCAGCTCGCAGAGCCTCCGCGCGAGCTGACCCGTGCGCGTGCAGCGCAGGACGGGGTCGTCGATGATCACGGTCTCGCCTGGGGACGAGGTCAACAGCGAGATCCATAGGACCAAGGAAACGGAGACCAACCTCTTCATATCGTTACCCTCCCGTGTTGCTGAGACATCGCCAGAAAGGCGGGCCGCGGTCATCCCTGAGGTCTTGCCGCTTCTGTCCTTTCGAAGATCAGCTCGAAGAAGAGGGCCCGCCCCGCGCTGCCGGTAGGGGGAGCAAAGATCTGCACCAGCCTCCAGCCCTGCCTGGCATGCTCTAGGACGACAGTCTGATACTGGTCTTCCGCTTCCCGCTTGGCGGCGATCAGGCCTTCTCCTAAACGGACGAACTTATATTCGTACATCGCGCAACCCCCCGCACGGAACAAGAGGGCTCCCCGATCCAGGAATCAGAACAGCCTCAATTAGTAAGGTACGGCTGGAGGCCAGAACGGGACACTTCCAAACACCAAACTGATCCAGACGTATGCGGAGGTTTCGCATAGATAAAGTCGCATCTTCAAAAGAGTCATGCTGCGGACGACGGCGCGCCGCGGACATCGGCGTCCTGGCGGTCAACCCCATGAACCGCTCCTGTAGGCAACACCTCCATAGGCACCCCAACGCCGGGCGCCTGTAGTGCTGGGCCTCATGGCGCCGGCTACGCATGAGCTCGCCCTTCGGGCGAGCTCCCTGGAGCGGATCGGAAAGCCGAGGAACGGCGGCCCGGCGAAGCTGCCGGGCCGCCGCGAGAATCAGGAAGATAGGGTTGCTGCTAGTAGGCGCAAGGTATAGCGCAGTGTATGCCCTCGGCTTCGGGATGGCATTCGGGATCAACAGAGAGACTGCACGCATACTCCTGCAGTCTGCTGCAGTTATGTATTCACCATGGACGACGGGCATACCCCCCAACTCGTCGGTGTGGAGCTGCCACTCCTGGCGAAGCTTCAGCTACGTGCTGCATCACGACGGCTACGACAGCTACCGCTCGATCGATCGCACGAACTGAGATGATCGAATCCTGACCCCAGGGACTCTGAGGGAACTTTCGGGCCGGTGAAACGCCGCCGGCTCGCTTCTTGCACATACCTCTTTCAGTCTAACTATAGAGTTCCGACCCTCTTGCGTGGCAGGTGCTGCGCGCCGGAGCTGTCCGAGGGACTATCACATACGGAAGGATTCTCATGAAAAAGCTTATGGTTCTAGGTTTGTCGGCTCTGGCCTTCTCCCTCCTCGCGGTCGCGCCGGCCGAGGCCGTCTCGACGACGACGGTCTGCCGCATGGAGTACAACCTCAAAGGTTGGTCCGCTTTTTACAAGACCGCCAGCGGATTGGGCACGATCACTTGCGACAACAATCAGACCGCGACGGTGAAGCTCTCGGCCAAGGGTGGCGGCTTGACGGCGGGCAAATCCGCCGTCCGCGACGGTCACGGCACGTTCTCTGAAGTCGGGGACATCAAGGAGCTGTTCGGCCGCTACATCAACGGCAGCGCCGCCGCGGGCGCGGGCAAGTCGTCCGAGGCGGGAGTCATGACCAAGGGCGAGGTCTCACTGGCGCTGGCCGGCAGCGGGACGGGCATCGAGCTCGGAGTGAGCTTCGGCAAATTCACGATCACCCGTCAGTGATCGTGCTCCCTTGAGGCCCGTGCCGCCAGGCACGGGCCGAGGCCGCGGGCTCACGTTGCCCCAATCCTGATCGCCCGCTCACGCAGAATCTCCAACGCCAGGTCGATCGTCCGCCGGTGGGTGCGGAATGACAGGGCCACCATCCGCAGAGTGAACCGGCCGTCGAGCAGGGTCGAGGAGATGAAGATCCGGCCGTCGCGCCGGAGCTCGTCGACGATCTCCTGATTGATCTGATTGGCTTGTTCCAGGCTGGCGCCCGGCGGTGCCCAGCGGAAGGTGACGATGGAGAGGTCGGGGTACGGGCCGACCTCGAAGCCGAGGTCCTGAATCTCCTGATAGAAATATTGGGCCAACAATAGCTTTTCATCGAGCGCCCCGCGGAAAGGTTTCGTCCCCAGCAGGATGAGCGGCAGCCACATGCGGAGCGCCCGAAAATGTTTCGTCAGCTCGGGCGATACGTCGGAGGGAGAGATCTCGCCGGGCTCCCGCAGGGCATCCTGGAGATAGTTGCCGGAGTAGCCGTGGGTGGCGGCGAGGAACCGGCCGTCGCGCACCAGCACGATGCCCGCTCCCCAGGGGAGGAACAGGCTCTTGTGCGGGTCGAGGACGGCCGAGTCGGAGCGCTCGATGCCCTTCAGCAGGCTCCGGCCGTGCTCGGTCAGGAGGAAGAAGCCGCCGTACGCGGCGTCGACGTGGAACCAGCAGCGCTCGCGCTCGGCGAGGGTGGCGATGGCGTCGAGCGGGTCCACGGCGCCGGTGTCCGTGGTGCCGGCGGCGGCGATGATCAGCCAGGGCTTCAAGCCTTGGGCGCGGTCGGCGGCGATGGCCTGCTCCAGCGCCTCAGGGCGCATGCGGAAGCGGTCGTCGATCGGCACGTGGCGGACCTGTGCCTCGCCCATGCCCGCGATGTGGAGGGCCTTCTCGAGGCAGTGGTGAGCCTGGGTGGTCAGGTAGACGACGGCCGAGGCGAAGTCGGCCCCTTTCAGGCCGTGGGCGTCCCGGGCCGTTGCGATTGCCGTCAGGCTGGCGAGGCTGCCACCCGAGGCGATGTTGCCGCCGGATTCGGCGGGATAGCCCACCAGGTCGGCCACCCAGCGAAGGAGCATGTTTTCCATGCGGACGGGGCCCGGGCCGGTGAAGAAGATTCCCGGGTATTTATTGGTGACGGCCGCCAGGTAGTCGCCCAGTGCCGAATGATAGAGCCCGCCGCCGGGGATATAGGCCAGGTGGCCTCCCGAGGCCGTGTTCGCCCCGGGCCGCACCACGTCGTGCTCCAGGATCTCGATCGCGGCTTCGATGGGGATGCCGTGCTCCGAGATGGGCGACCGGAGCAGCCCGCTCCCCTTGTCCTCGGTGTCTTCGTAGGCCTTGAGGGTCTCGATGTTCCGGAGGAATCGTTCGGAGGAGGCTATGGCCGCGTTGCGAAGCCGGCGCCGTTGGGTGACTCCGGGCTCCAGCGGCCGGGAGGCCCGTTCGAGCCGGTGGATGCGGTCGAGCAGGGCGGCGCGCTCGGGATTCGATTCGTGGGCTTTCATCGTCGCGGTACACTAGCAGCGAGCGTATCGGATGGGAAAGCCGCTCGGCGTCGAGCGTGCTAGAGCTCATCCCGACGTGGACACAGGGCGAGGGCTGGCGAACCTGAATGAAGATCGAATTCTTCCCATCGCCCGCCGAGTTTCGTGACTGGTTGGAGAAGCACCACGCCACCGCCAAGGAGCTCCAGGTCGGCTACTACAAGAAGGAGTCCGGACTGCCCAGCATGACCTGGCCGGAGTCCGTGGCGGAAGCCCTCTGCTTCGGCTGGATCGACGGGATCCGGAAACGTGTGGACGAGCGCAGCTACACCATCCGTTTCACGCCGCGCAGGCCGGGCAGCATCTGGAGCGCCGTCAACATCAAGCTCGCCCAGGAGCTGATCGCGCAGGGGCGGATGCGTCCCGAGGGCCTGCGGGCCTTCGAAGCGCGAAAAGAGAACAAGTCGGGGATCTACGCCTACGAGCAGCGGACTGGCGATCTCGATGAACCTTACGCGGACCGGTTCAAGCAGAACCAGGCGGCGTGGGAGTTCTTCCAGGCGCAGCCGCCGTCGTACCGGAAGCTCGCCGTCTGGTGGGTGGTGAGCGCCAAGAAGGAAGAGACGCGGCTCAAGCGGCTGGAGAAGCTCATCGAAGAGTCCGCCCAGGGGCGGAGGATATGAGCGGCAGCTAGCCGCAGGGCATTCCCTCCCGGAATCGCTCGCCTGGAGGAACCACGGCTTTCCATTCGTCTTCGGTCAGGTTGCGGCCGGCCTTCCGGCAGGCGAGGCGGATCAACGCGTCCGTGTCCAGCGACCAGCGGCGGACGGTGTCCGTCGCGCCGGTGGTGATCAATTCCTTGCCGTCCTCCGCAAAGGAAACCTGAGCGATGGGCCCGGCGTGCCCTTGCCAGACGATGGGCAGGCGCGAGCCGTCGAGGCTCCAGAGCTGAACGGTGCCCTTGCTGCCGCCACCGGCCAGCCGGCGGCCGTCGCTGCTGAAGGCGAGCGTCTGGACGGCCCGGTCCTGGCTGTCGAGCGGGATCTCCTTCGCGTCCGGGCTCCAGATCCAAACCTTGCCGTTGGCGTCGGCGATCGCGAGTGCCTTGCCGTCCGGGCTGAAGGCGAGGGCGGTGATGGCGGAGTCGCGGCTGGGTGCGGCGAGAAACCCGTCCTTGTCCAGGGTGACGATGACGACCCGGCCTTTGTTCCAGCCGATCGCCAGGCTGGGGGGCCTGGAGCCGAAGGCCAGGGCGGACACGGACTGTCCATTGGGATCGGTGCTGACGACCTCCGGCGCGCCGCCCCGGAGATCCCAGAGGCGGGCGGCCCCCTCTCCGCCGAGGGCCAGGAGGCGGCGCTCGGGATGAAAGGCGAGGGCCGTGACGGGACCTCGCCACGAACCGGCCCGTGGCGCCAGCTCTCCACTGACGGGGTTCCGGACCAGAAAACCGCCGTCCCGTAAGACGGCCGCGACCGGGGAGTTGTCGGCCTGGAGGTAGCGGCTGAGGTCCCACAGCCGCGGGGCTTCTTCGCCGGCCTGGGTGACGAGCCAACGGTCTCCATGGACGAAGAAAAGGAATTTCACCGGCCGGCCCTGGCCGGGTAATTCGACCGGGTCACGGCCGGGGGACGTCTTGTCCACCAGGCGGACGGAACCGTTGTCCATCCCCGTGGCAAGCCACCGCCGGGAGTCCTGGGGTGGCATGGAAGGGAAGCTCGGAGCGGCTGGCGGCCTGGAGCCGCCCGCGAGGTCGCGCTGCACCGCCTTGCCCCACTGTTGGGTGATCAGCCAGCGGCTGTCGAGGCTGAAGGGATCGCCGGGCCGCCAGTTCTCATCAGGCAGCAGGGTTCCCTGGTCCTCTTTCGTCAGGTCTTGTTTCAAATCGTGGAGCCGCACGTCGGCATCCCCGTTCCTGACCAGCAGCCAGCGGCGGTCGCTGCTCAGGGCGAGACCGGTGACCGGCCCTTCAACACGAAGGGCTCGCTCCGGAGCTTTGGGCGCCCCCGGCGCGAAGCCCCAGATTCGCACGGTGCCGTCCCGGCTGGCCGTCGCCATCGAGAGCCGGTCCGCTGAAGCGGCGGCGGTCACGATCCCAGGTCTTCCGAGAGGCTGTGCGTCGGAGAGGGCCAGAGCTCCCAGCAAAGCTTCCCTGGCCGTTGGGAGATCTCTCCCCCCACGGAGGGCTTCCGTTGCCAGCAACAGGCTGATCAAAGGGTTCAAGGGGAGGTTCCGTTTCGCCTGCTCCGCCATCAGCGAGGCGAGGTTGGTCCGTCTCTGCCGCTCCGACCGGTTCCAGAGCCACCCCATCGTGGTGGCGACGAGCACCGCCACGGCGGCTGCCGATGCCAGGAGGAGAATCGTCCGCCGCCGTCGACGGCTCGCCTGGGCGGTGCTCGCCGCGAGGAACTTCCGGGCCTCTTCATTCGACTCGCCGGGGCTGGCCGCGGCCCACTCCTCCGCCTGGGCCAGCCGGGCGCCGGCATACAGATAGGACGGCTCGCGGCCGCTCTCCTGCCATTCGTGCACCGCCTCGTCCAACCGGCGGCGGGTGCGCAGGGCCTCGCGGCCGGCGTCGATCCAGTCCTCGAGGCGTTTCCAGGAGGAGAGGAGCGCTTCGTGAGCCAGCTCGACGGTGGCGTGCCGGTCCTCTCCAGCCGCCTCGGCCGTCAGCAGGCGCTCGGCGGTGAGCCGGGCGATCACGCCTTCCGCGGCCCGGCGGTCCGGCTCGGGATCGGAGGGCGGGACCAGCTCCTCGAAGCCGAGGCGGCGCTTGGTGACGTTGCCGGTTTCGTCCACCTGCACGAGCCGCAGGAGGATCGTCTTGCAGGCTTCGGGCTCGCCGCCCGTGAAGCTCGCGAAGACCTGCTCGGCGTGCTGCCGGAGGGCGCCGGCCACGCCGCCGATCTCGCGGTAGGCGGCGACGGTGAGCCTGCGGGCTTCCCGCCGCTCCCAGATCTGGAGGAGGGCGTGCTGGAGGAGCGGCAGGCACCCCGGCTGGCCCTCGACCTCGCCGATCAGGAGATCGGCGAGGCCGCCTTCGAGCTCCAGGCCGGCGGTCCGGGCGGGCTTCTCGATGGCGCCGCGCAGCTCTTCCTCGGTCATCGGACCCACGAGGTCGTTGCGGTCGGAGAGGGCCGCCGCGAGCTCCGGATAGGCGGCGCAGCGGCCATAGAAGTCGGAGCGCAGGGTGAGGACGACCGCCGTCTGGCCGTCCGTCTCCCGCGCGGCGTGGAGAAGGTTGGCGATCAGGGCCGCGCGCTGCGACTCGTCCGCGCAGAGGGTGAAGACTTCCTCGAACTGGTCGATCAGCAGCACCAGGCGGCGGTCGGGAGAGGAGCCCAGGGCGAAGCGGGTGGTGAGGTGCAGCATCCGGGGATCGGCGCCGAGCTCCCGGATCATGCCAGGCAGGGAGGCCGCCGAGCTGCCGGGCGAGAGCGCGGCCGTCAGGGCCAATGCCAGGTTCTCCAACGGCTGGGCGCCGGGCCGGCAGACGGCCACGGGCCATTCCGCGCTGCCGGGGATCTCGCCGTTGCCGAGGGCGGCCAGGAGGCCGGCGCGGGCGAGGGACGACTTGCCGCTTCCCGACGGGCCGGTGATGGCAAGGAAGCGATGGTCGAAGCGGGACGGCCGGAGCTTGGCGAGCAGCCAGCCGGTGAGAGCTTCCCGGCCCTGGAAGAAGAGCGAGTCTTCGACGCCGAAGTATCGGAGGCCGCGGTAGGGGCAGGCTCCTTCGGCCACCGCTTCGCCGGGAGCCTGGCCGGGCGCGACTCTCCGGATGCCGGAGATCAGGCGGTGGAGGACGCGCTCGTCGTCGAGCGAATCGTGGAACTCGACCCAGGTGCGGCGGACGAGGAAAGCGGGCAGCCGGCTCCGCTCGCCCCGTTCGGCGTTGGGGAGCAGCACCGGGATGACGAGGTAGCCGTCCGGCCGCACGACCTGGCGCTCGATCGCCGCGCGCATCTCCTCGTTCTGCCAGGGTCCGGTGCCGTCCCGGCCGAGGAGGACGGCGCAGGCCGCGCAGCACTCCAGTGCCTTCTCGACCGCCTCCTGCCAGGGCTCGCCGGGCACCAGGTTCCACGCGTCGAGCCAGGGCTCGATCCCCCGCCGCTTGAGGATCCGGGCGAGCTCCTCGACCACCAGCTTGTCGGCGCTCGCATGCGAAAGGAAAACATCGAACTCGGGCTTTGGCACGTAGCCTCCCTGGATCGAACGGTTCGGCGCGTGTCGGCAATTGTAACTATTTACACCAAGCTAATCATGCAATCCCGGACCCGGTGAAAATTAAATCAGCAACCCGGGAACGAACTTTTGGAACGAGTGCTAGAGATGCCAATAAGGATATCAATAAGGACTATCTCTTGGAAACGAATGATTCATTGTATACTGGATTTTTACCCAAGAGAGAAGGTGCCTGCATGCTTCGCAAGTTGGCGTCTTGGCTGTTCCTTATCCTGGCGTTTGCCGTTCTGAACCCAGGCCATGCCGCAACACCGGTATCCCAGGGGGCTGCCGCCGAGGTGGCCCTGGCCGAGGGGCTCCTCGCCTTCGAGGAGGGTGACGATGCGGTGGCTCTCGAGCGGTTGGCAGAAGCCGCGAAGCTCAATCCGGCCGAGGGCACGCCCCGCTACTGGCGAGGGCTCGCGCTGCTGCGTCTGGGCCGGGCGCGGGAGGCCGCGGCGGAGATCGAGGCGAGCCTGGCGGCCCGCCGGCGCCCGGAGGTGGACCGCGAGCGCGTCCTGGCGGACCTCGCGGCCGCGAGGAAAGCCGCGGAGGGCGAGGCCCTGGCCGTCGAGGCGCCGGAGTGGCGGCCGACCCCGCGGGCGATCGACGACCGCGGCCTGTGGGAGGGCGCCGTGGGGCTCTCGGCCGGGGCGGACTCCAACCCCAACCTGGCCGCCCCGGAGCTCACCTTCACCCCGCCCGGCAACCCCACGGGCGGCCTCATCCAGGGCGATCAGGGGGATGGCGTCGGCCTCGTCGGCCTGCGGCTCGGGGTCTATCCCTTCCACGCACGTCCCGGCCCGGTGCTCGGCATGGCCCTCGACGCCGGGCAGTCGTTCCACCGCGACTTCGGCTTCCTCGACCTCGGCCTGCTGCGCGGCACCGTTCAAGCCGCGTTCGGCAGCGATCCCCGGGGGATCCTCGAGGGTCTGCTGGGACCGGCGCGGGTGCCGCTCGGCGGCGGCCGGTGCTCGGCCCTCCTCCAGGCCGGCGGTGCCGCCTGGCAGATCGACGGCGCCTCCTATCTGCGGACCGTGGACGGAGCCGCCAGCTTCACCGTCCGCGAGACGCGCGCCACCGCCACCCGCTTCGACCTCGGCTACAGCGACCGCGACTTTTCCGCGGGGGATCTGGGTGATCCGCGGCAGAGCGGCGAGGATGTCTCGCTCCAGGTCAGCCAGCTCTTCTGGCTCGGCGGCCGCTCCCTGCGGCTGGGGGCCCTCTTCGTGGACCGCCGGTCGAGCGCGGTGTACTCGGCGGCGGCCCGGGAAGGGAATGCCTCCCTGGTATGGCCGCTCGCTTCCCGCTGGACCGTGCTACTGGAGGCCAACGTGCGAAAAGACGACTACGACGACCCGCGGTCCAACCTCTTCCAGGCCGGCGGACCGCCGCGGAACGACACCACGTCGCGGACCGCCGCGACGCTCGTCTGGTCGGCCACGGACCGGCTCCGCTGGGTGGCCGGAGCGGCGTACAGCCGGCGGACCTCCAACATCGATCCGGCAGGCGGGCTGCCCGGCCTGGGCTACCGGCGGACGGTCGGCTCTCTCGGCTTGAGCTGGGTGTTCTGATGCGCGCTCTTCTTTACAGGTCCGGTTTGGCGTTGCTGGCGGCCTGCCTCCTGGCAGAGCCTGCCGCCGCGCAGGAGATCGGCAAGGCTGTGAGGGTGATTCCCCAGGTGCGCGCTTTTCCATCTTCCGGAGGCCCCGACTACGACCTCCAGGAGAAGGGCCCCATCGAGTTGGGGCTCAAGGTGCGGCTCACGGGGAAGTCCTCCTATCTGCGGGTTGCCTTGAGGCTCAACGGCCAGAGTACCGAGCGCAGCCTGCGGGCGGGTCAGAAGTTCTCTTTTACCTCGACGGCCCTTCTGTCGGGCCCCAGCGAGGTGCAGTTCGGCGACCGGGAGGAGGGCGACCGGGATGAGCCAGGGGGTTCGAAGATCCGCCTCATGATCGGCAAGCTCTGGCTCGCCCTGGTCCCCGGCGAGCCGCCCGTCGACGTCGTGACGCCCGACGTCGTGGCCAGCATCAAGGGGACCTATCTCCGCATCCTGGTCGATCCCGCGATCGGAACCTTCATCGCGGTGGACGAAGGGGTCGTGACGGTGCAGGCGAAGGCGGGCGGCGCTCCCGTGGACGTGGCGGCAGGCCAGCAAGTGCTGGTGCCGTCGGGCGGGCTGCCGCAGCCGCCGGCCACCCTGGGGCCGGGAGGAACGGTCAAAGGCCTCGGCTCCGGAGAGCCGTTCCTGGACCCGCCGGCCCTCCAAGGCGGCGACAACTCAACCGAACCGCCGACAGGCGGCCGAGGAGGTCCTCCATGAGATATCGCGGTCTGCTGCTCCTGATTCTCGGACTCGCGATCTTCGGTGGTGCTGCCTTGGCAGAGGTGGTCTGCAGGACCGGGGAGCCTGACGAGCAACTCGGCTACAGCGTGGCCGTCAGCGAGACAACAATCGCCTCTGGAGCCAACGAGATTGTCAAACTTTTCGAGGATGGGGGAAAAATAACAGAGTTCAAGCGGGGTAAGCCCGGCGACCAGTTTGGCTTCGCAATCGCCCTCAGTGGCGACACGCTGGTGGTCGGAGCACCCAAGACGGATACCTTCGGAGAAGACGCGGGAGCGGTTTACATATTCCACAAGAACACTGACGTTTGGAGTGAAGATGTGGTGCAGCTGCCACCCGGCGAAGGAACTGCGGGTTCTCAGTTCGGCTTTACGGTGGCGCTCTCCGGAAAAACTCTTGCCGTGGGGGCCGCGATGGACGGCAGCGGAGGAACCCTCTCCGGTGCGGTCTACATTTTCGAGTTGGGTGGGGACGGGAAATGGCACCAACAGGCGAAGTTCCCTGGCGCCCACCCTTTCGACGGACTAGGCTCCGCCATCTCGATCGACAACGAGGTCTTGGCCGCCGGCGCGCCGTTCATGGACGGCCCGGCGGGTGGTAACCAAGGGGCGGTCCACCTCATCAGGAAAGGCAACTCGTGGATGGGCAGCCAGCCGAAAATCTTGATGGCGTCGGAAGCCAAGGCCGGCGATCAGTTCGGGTATGCAGTGGCGATCCAAGGCGACATGCTGGCTGTCGGGGCGCGACGGGGCGACGTGAGAGGAATGGTCGACGCCGGCTGGGTGGCCTTGTTCCAGTCCAAAGGGGATACATGGAGCCAGAAGGGTCTGCTCACAGCCGGGAGCGCCCAGGCCGGAGATCTCTTCGGCAACGCGGTAGCGCTGAGCCGCGGGAAGCTCCTTGTCGGTGCCTTTCTATCGAAGGGCCGCCGCGGTGCCGCGTATCTCTTCCCAAAGGTAGAGGACCGCGCCGTAGGGGAGATAAAAGAGCCGCCGGGTGACCCGGGGGAGGGCCGGTTCGGCTTTGCCGTCGCGATGAGCGGCGAGACGAAGGCAATCGGCGCCTTCCTGGCCTACGGCGGCAAAGGTGCCATGTGCGAGGTCGTTCCGGATGTCAAGTTGAGGATCACAGAGGTCGTCAGGATGCCGGAAGGGGACAGCGACGCCCAGACTACTTTCAGATTCACCGTCACACTCGATCCCCCGACGCCTGCGGATGGCGTGAAGTTCGACATCGCGACGGCGAACGACACCGCGACGGGCACCGAGACGACGGACGTTCCCCAGACGGCCGATTACGTTTCACAGTCGCTGAAGGGCCAGATCTTCACCGCGGGAGAGCCTTACTACTTCGATGTGAAAGTCAAAGGTGATGCTAATTATGAGCGCCATGAGAGCTTCTTGGTCAAAGTCACGAATGTCATAGGGGCTACCACACCGAATCCAGGCAAGGGCACGATCGAGAACGACGACTTTCCCGATCTGACGATCAATGACGTCTCCATGAATGAGGGAGACAATGACACCAAGGCCTTTGTCTTCACCGCCAGGCTCTCCTTCCCCGCCGGGGAGGATGGAGCGAGCTTCAAGATCGCCACGGCGGACGGCTCGGCGAAGGCCGGCGAAGACTATGTTGAGAAGTCACAGACGCTGAAGATCCCAGCGGGAAACCTAACCGCTCCTTTCAGAGTTCTGGTCAACGGCGACACCACACCCGAGCCGGACGAGACGTTCGTCGTCAACCTCAGCGAGGCCATGCATGTCAACATCACTAACCCCCAACGCCAGGGTACCATCCGGAACGACGACGAATTCCCAACGCTGACGATCGAAGACGTCACCCATGCAGAGGGGGACAGCGGCGACATCACCCACTTTCTTTTCAAGGTGAGCCTTTCTGCCCCGGCTCCACCGGGAGGCGTGACGTTCGACATCGCCACGGCAGACCGTACGGCGACCGAGCCCCGCGACTACATCGCCCAGAGGGTGATCGGGCAGAAGATCGTCGAGGGGGACAGAACCTTTACGTTCGACGTGGTCGTCAATGGCGACGATGGCCTGGAGAACGCCGAAACGTTCGCCGTCGACATTAGCAACGTCACCAATGCCATTATCGGCAGGGGCCAAGCCCTGGGGACGATCTCGAATGAAGACGCCTTTCCCGGTCTGACGATCGATGACGTCTCCAAGGACGAGGGAAACAGCGGCAATACCACCTTTACCTTTACGGTGAGCCTCTCCGCTCAGGCCCCTTCGGGTGGAGTTACGTTCAACATTGCGACGGACAACGACTCGGCAAGCTCCCCCATCGATTTCACTGCAAATACGCTGACCGCTCAGACGATCCCTGAGGATGACTTGGACTACACGTTCGAAGTTCAGGTCAACGGCGACGCCACGGCGGAGCCGGACGAGACGTTCGTCGTCGACGTGACCAACGTCACCAACGCAGTTCTCGAGGACGGCCAGGGAAAGGGCACCATCGTCAACGAGGACCTGACTCTCATCCACGACATCCTATTGGGCGGGCTTCCTCCTCCGCCCGGCGTTTCGTTCATCGTCGAGGGCGTCGTCACCGCCAGCTTCCAAGGAACGGACCGTTTGCAGGGTTTCTTCCTTCAGGAGGAAGACGCCGACACCGATGCCGATCCGCTTACTTCGGAAGGAATCTTCGTCTTCTGCGGAGACTGCCCGACCCCGGTCGTCGAGGGGCAGCGGGTACGGTCCAAAGGGCCTGTCTCGGAGCTCTCGGGAATGCTCCAGATGAAGGCGGAAGCCGAGGGCTCGGTTGTTGTCGCCCACGCGGGAAATCACCTCATCGAGGTGACGCCCTCGATGGTCGACCTGCCGCTTACGGGCGACGTCGACGCCTTCTACGAGCCCCTCGCGGGGATGCTCGTCCGCTTTGTCGACACGCTCACCGTTTCGGGGTACTCCGAGCTAGCGCGCTTAGGCCAGATTGAGCTGTTCGAGGGGGGCCGGCCGCGGCAGTTCACCGAGACGGCGCCTCCGGACCGGGTGGGCTACGAGAACCATCTCAATGAACTTGCCCGTCGGCGGGTCATCCTCGACGACGACGATAACCTCGAGAATTCGCCGCTTGCGCTTCCGGATGGCCATCAGTTCATTTTCCATCCGCGGGACAAGGGCGGGTTCTCGGCTGGTACCCAAGGAGACGACTTCTTCCGGGGCGGCGATCAGGTCGATGGCCTGAGAGGTGTTCTTCACCGATCCTTCGCGGGCGCTCCCGGCACCGATGCCTGGCTTGTACGTCCCACCGCGGCGGCCCTGGTGGCGTTCACCGTCGCCAATCCACGGCCGGCGGCGGCGCCGGAGGTCGGCGGCGCCATCAAGGCGGCGAGCGTAAACCTCTCCAACTACTTCACCACGATCGATAAGACCCCGGGCCCAAGAGGCTTGTGCGGTCCGGAAAAGAACCAGGAATGCCGGGGAGCCGACAGTCCTGAGGAGCTCGACCGCCAGCGGAAGCGAGCCGCGATTGTGCTCTGCGAGCTCAACGCCGACGTTTTCGCCTTGATGGAGCTCGAGAACACCCCTACCGGGGACACCATCAGCGATCTCCTCGGCGCGGTCAATTTCCGCTGCGGCGGCGAGAATCGCTATGCTTTCGTGAACACCGGCGAGACGCTGGGCAGCGACGCCATCCGGGTAGCTCTGATCTATCGTTCGGCCACTCTTGCGCCGGTTGAGCCGCCGTTCTTCGATCTCGATCCGGACCACGATCGGCCGCCCATCGCCCAGACGTTCGAGGTCCTCGATAAGGCGGTCGGCAAACGCTTCACCGTGATCGCGAACCACTTCAAGTCCAAGGGCTGTAGCGCCGCGGCGGGTACCGACGCCGATGCGTCGGACGGCCAGGGTTGTTATACCGACCGGCGGACCAAGCAGGCGAAACACCTGCTCCTTTGGCTTGCCGAAACCGTACTGCCGGCGACTCCCAACGTGCTGCTCCTCGGCGACTTCAACTCCTACGCCAAGGAGACCCCGGTGACGACGCTGACGGACGGCGGCTTCACCGACCTGTCCTCATCGCTGCTGGGCCCGGCTGCGTACTCCTACGTCTTCGACGGCCAGCTTGGCCTGGACCAGGCTTTCGCCAGCTCCAGCCTGGTTCCCCAGGTTACCGGTATCGGCATCTGGCACATCAACGCCGACGAGTCTGACCTGCTCGACTACAACGATGACATCAGGGACATTGGCGAGTCGGCCTTCGAGGTAAAGCCTGACGGCTCCGCACTTTCGCGCACCTTTTTCCAGGAGGACGAGCCTTTCCGGGCCTCTGACCACGATCCCGTGCTCGTCGGGTTGTTCCCCATCGCCGATCTCGTCACCGGAGTGGACACGCCCGAGCCAGTGATCGCCGGGACGAATCTGACCTACACGATCACGGTGACGAACAACGGGCCTGACGCCGCGCCCGCCGCGACATGGACCGACCCGCTGCCGGCGGGGACAACCTTCGTCTCTGTGTCGTCGCCAACCGATTGGCAGTGCAGTACGCCGGTCGTGGGTGCCGGCGGCACGGTTTCCTGCTCCACGGGTTCGTTGGCAGTGGGCAGCGTCGCGGTCTTCAGCCTGACCGTGGCAGTGGCTCCTTCGGTGCCAGCCGGTACCCTTCTCACGAATACGGCCACTGCCTCATCGATAGCGTCCGAGGGCCAATCGGGCGACGAGAGCGGCGTCCATACGATCAATGTGTCCACCTTGGCCGATCTGTCGGTAATCCAGGTGGATGCTCCCGACATGGTGATCGCGGGGACGAACCTGACCTACATGATCACCGTGAACAATGCCGGTCCGAGCAACGCCGCAGCGGTATCGATCTCCAACACGCTGTCCGCAGGGACGACGTTTGTTTCGGCCTCACCGAGCCTCGCCTGCACGACTTCGGCAGTCGGTACGATCTCGTGCTCGATCGTTTCTTTGCCGCTTGGCAGTGCGGTTTTCATGCTCGTAGTGAACGTCGGCTCCGGAACGACAGACGCCGTCAGCAACACCGCCATTGTTTCTTCGGGGACTCCTGACCCTTTACCTGGCAATGAGAGCCGCAGCGCCACGACAACCGTGACAACCTCGGCCGACCTCCAGGTCGCTGTAGTGGACTCACCCGACCCGGTAAAAGCGGGTACGGACCTGACGTACACCATTACGGTTAAGAATGCCGGCCCGAGCAACGCCGCTGACCCGAGCCTTTCCGACACGCTGCCGGCGGGTACGACGTTTGTCTCTCTGGTATCGCCCAGCGGCTGGTCGTGCTCCGACCCGGTGGATGGCACGGTTTCGTGCTCCAACACCTTGCTTGGTGTAAGCAGTGCGGTCTTCACCCTGACCGTGGCGGTCGACCCCGGAACTACGGCGGGCACCATGCTCAGCAACACGGCAACGGCCTCCTCGTCGACACCCGATCCCAATCCGGGCAACCAGAGCGGCCCGGCAACGACCACTGTGACCACATCCGCGGATGTGTCGGTGACCCAAGTGGACACCCCGGATCCGGTGACTGCGGGGATGAACCTAACCTATACCATTAGGGTGAACAACGCTGGCCCGAGCAACGCTGGCGTGACACTTTCCGATACGCTACCGGCGGGCACGACGTTCGGCGCTTTTTCTTGGCCAAGCGGTTGGACCTGCACGAATCCAGCGGTGGGCGCGGTCGGCGAGGTGAGTTGCACCAACCCGAGCTTCGGAGTCGGCGACGCCGTCTTCACGCTGGTCGTGAAGGTTGCCTCGTCGGTACCGGAGGGCAGGGTGCTCAATTTAGCCTCCCTTACCTCCAGCACCCCTGACGCCGCTCCCGGCGACACCACGGCCACAGTGACGACCACGGTGATCTCGCCGGCGCTGGTCTCCGGTACCAAGATAGTCTCCGGCCCGCTTTATCCGGGAAGCTTCGTGGTCTACACCGTGGTGCTTACCAACGCTGGTCCCGCTTCCCAGCAGGACAACCCGGGGAATGAATTCACCGATTTCCTGGAGACCGGGCTCACTCTGTTTAGCGCCACAGCGACCGCGGGCACGGCCACGGCCACCGTGGGCACCAACACAGTAACCTGGAGCGGATCGATTGCCACCGGGGCTTCGGTGACGATCACCATCAAGGCCAAGGTCAAAACCGGAGTCGTGCCGGGCGCAATCATCTCCAACCAGGGCACCCTCTCCTACGACGCAGACGGCAACGGCACCAATGAGGTCTCGGCGGCGACGGACAGAGCCTCCTTTATGGTCGTCATGAGGCCTGCGTCACTTCTTGAGATCCCGACGCTCGACACGGTGGGGCTGGCCGTACTCGCTTTATCGCTGGCGATGGGAGGGGCTTGGGCGTTGCGGCGCAAGCGGAGCGCCTGAGCCGGTCGCTCGAAGGCGCACGGTTCAAGGCGCTGCTGGCCGCCGGTATAATCATCGGACCTGACGGAGACGACCTGACCTAGGAGGACTGATGATCCGGCGCAATTCACTCTCTCGCTGCCTCTCGTCGAAGCTGTTGCTGCTGTCGCTGCTCCTTGGGACCCTGCCTGCTCAGGCGCAGGTGGTCGTCCAGGATCCGCTCTCTCCGGTCTGGCAAGAGGTGGCCATGAAGGACTGGGACAGCGCGGCGCGAAAGCTCGAGAAGGCGGAGAAGCAAGGGCTCTGCAAAGAAGCCGTCTGCCTCACGATCCATGGCTTGATCGCCGAGGGAACGGGCGATGGCGCGCAAGCGGTGGCGTATGCGCGCCGCGCCGCCGCGCTGTTCGGCCCGGATTCCGGCTTGAACGCGGGTAATTACAACGCTCTGGGAGCGAGTTTCTATCAAAGGAGCAAGAGCGACCCCGAGCTGCTGAAGCTCGCCGAGACGGCGTTCCGGCAGGCGGACTCGGTCTATGACGGGGGCGCCTCGAACATCCGCTTCAACCTCGCGACGGTGCTCCGGGCGCAAGGCCGGGCCAAGGAGGCGAAAGCGATCATGGATGCGCTCGAGGCCGACGGCCTGCTGATCAACCCGGGGATGGCGATCCTCGGCGATTTCCAGCGACCCGAGCTTCCACCACAGTAGGGCGCCTCAGTCCCCGCGCTCTTCCTTGAACGCCACCCGGATGCCGTCCGGGTCGTGGGTCTCGAACATCAGGACGCCGTCGTCGTCCTTGAGCAGGCCGCCGGGGATGTTCTTCTCGCGGAAGAAGACCTCGTCGAAGGCCTGCTGGGCCGAGGGGACGAGGAAGACGAGCTTGGTCTTGGTCTTGGGGCCTTGCGGGTTGAAGCGCTCGTCGGTGAGACGGGAGTCCTGGGCCGACGGCGCGCCCAGCACCTCGACGACGGCCGAGCCGGCCTGGAAGAGCGCCCCACGCCCATCCTCGGTGTCCCAGCTCCGGAGCTTCGGCAGCCCCAGGGCATCTCCATAGAATTTCAGCGCACGCTCGAAGTACTGCGTGCGGATCACCACCCGAAATTGCCGGATCTCCATCGCGTTCCTCTCCTTAGTTCTAGGGGCGGCCCCGTGTGGCTGCCCTGCCGCAACTCGATGGTATCCTCTCCCGCGTGAAAGACCGTCGTATCTGGACCTCTTTGGCCTTCTTTTGTCTGCTCCTGCCGATGCTCGTCGGGGCCCAGGGCGAGCGGCCGCAGACGCCCCCGGCCGGTCCCGGGATCCCCGCCGCCCCCGCCGTACCTCCCCGCGGCCCCTCCGTGACGTTCGAGGGGCGCGAGGTGCCGGTGCCGGTGACGATCAACCCGGGCGGCCCGATGTTCGGCCTGTCGCCTCTCGTCGAGCTCCTCGGCGGCACGCTGACGAGCGACGAGTCGGGGGAGAGCATCACGCTGCGGCTGGCGGACAAGGACGTCGTGATCGGGCCCGGCAACGCCATCGTCACCGTGGGCGACGCCATCGTCTCCCTGTCGCAGCCGCCGACGCAGGGCGAGGGCGGGCTCCAGGTGCCGGTGGAGTTCCTGCGCAAGACGTACGGCGACCTCATGGGCTACTCCTTCGAGTGGCGTCCTGAAACGGCGCGGCTCGCCATCGCCCGGCTCGGCAACCGCGAGATGGGGGTGTCGCTCGACGTCGTCCACCTGCAGGGGATGACGACGGTCGTGCTGCAGTTCCCCCAGGAGCCCCGCTACCAGATCAACCGGTCGCAGCCGGGGACGATCGCGGTCGAGATGCTGGCGGACCGGCTGACCCCGCCCTCGCCGCCGAAGGAGATCCAGGACCCGCTGGTGCAGAGCGTCGTCGTCGAGCCGCAGCAGGTGCGCATCCAGCTCGCGCCGGGGGCCCAGGCCGTGAGCTACATCCTGGAGAACCCCTTCCGGCTGGTCTTCGACGTCCACCAGACCTCGTCGATCGATGTGCCGACGGGTCCCGCCGTCGAGGCCCCGCGGGCGCCCGGCGTCCGCATGATCGTCATCGATCCCGGCCACGGCGGCTCGGAGACGGGGGCGATCGGTCCCAGCGGCGTGCCCGAGAAGGAGCTGACGCTGCAGCTCTCCCGCGAGCTGGCGGCGAAGCTCGAGCGCATCGGGGTGCGGACCCTCCTCACCCGCGGCGAGGACGTCGCCGTTCCGCACGACACGCGCACGGCGATCGCCAACCAGAACAAGGCGGACCTGTTCGTATCGATCCACCTGAACTCCTCGCTCGGCTCGGGCGCCTTTGGCACGGAGACGTACTTCCTGAGTCCCCAGGCCACCGACTCGCGGGCCGCCCGTGCGGCCCGCGCGGAGAACGCCGGCCAGGATGCGGCTCAGGGAGAAGGTCAGGGAGAAGGTCAGGGAGAAAATTCGGCGGCGCAGCAGGACGTCGATCTCATCCTCTGGGACTTGGCGCAGTCGCACCACATGGCCGAGAGCCAGCGGTTCGCCAACATGATCCAGGGCGAGCTCAACCAGACCTTGCAGCTCAGGGACCGCGGGGTCAAGCAGGCTCCCTTCCGGGTGCTGATCGGCGCCACGATGCCGGCCGTGCTCGTGGAGCTCGGCTTCGTGAGCAACCCGGACGAGGAGAAGAAGCTTCAGGACCCCGCCTACCGCGACCAGCTCGTGGATGCGCTGACGCGTGCCGTGGCCCGCTACAAGGCGCAGGTCGAGAACCGTCCGGAGCCGCCGGCGGCAGGCCAGCCCGCGCCGGGCCAGGCTCCAGGTCAGGCACCTGCTCCAGGTCAAGCTCCAGCTCCAGGCCAGGCCCCTCCGGCCAAGCCTCCCGCGAGGACGGGCAGGCCCGCATGAGCCGGCGCGCGGCGAGCTTCATCCTGGGCTTCGCGCTGGCGCTGCTCGTGGGCGCCGGGGTGTGGTGGTGGCTCTCCGGGCGCGGCGGCGGCAGGCTGCGGCCGGGAGTGGCGGAGACGGAGGCCCAGGTTGGCGAGAAGGTCGGCTTCAACCTCTACTTCCCCGCCGACGGCGGCGTGCTGAGATCCGAGCCGCGCGATCTCCAGGTGACCGAGGCGCCGAAGGACCGTATCCGGAAGGTCGTGACCGCCCTCCTCGAAGGCCCGAAGGGCTCCGGGCTGGTGCGTCCTTTCCCGCCGGAGGTCACCCTCGGCACCGTCCAGCTCGGCAAGGACGGCACCGCCTACATCGATCTGCGCTGGCCGGACCACCAGGACCCTCCCCCGAGCGGCTCGACGGAGGAGATCCAGCGGGTCTACAGCATCGTGGACTCGGTCGTCCTCAACGTCCCCCAGGCCTCCCAGGTGGTGCTGCTGTGGAACGGCACGCAGCGGGAGAGTTTCGCGGGGCACCTCGACACGTCGCGGCCGCTGGTGCCGGACCGCGGCGCGGCTGCGCCGCGCTGATGGTTACGAAATGATCGACGCCATCGGAGTCTTCGACTCGGGGGTCGGAGGGCTGACGGTGGTCTCGGCCCTGCGCCGCCGCCTGCCGGGGGAGTCGATCCTCTACCTGGGAGACACGGCGCGCCTGCCCTACGGCAGCAAGTCGCCGGACACCGTCACCCGCTACACCCGGCGCAACATCGAGTTCCTCACCGGCCGCGGCGTCAAGGGCGTGGTGGTGGCCTGCAACACGGCTTCCGCCTTGGCGCTGCCCAACCTCGACATGCACGAGCTGCCCACCTGGGGGGTGATCGAGCCGGGGGCGCGCAAGGCGGCGGCCGTCAGCCGCGGCAGGGTGGGGGTGATCGCCACCGAGGCGACGGTGCGCTCCGATGCCTATCCCCGGGCGCTGCGGGCGATCCGTCCCGACCTCGAGATCCTGAGCCAGGCGTGTCCGCTCCTCGTGCCGCTGGTGGAAGAGGGCTGGCACGACGACCCCGTCACCGAAGAGGTTGCCGGGCGCTATCTCCGGCCCCTGCTCGACGCCGGCATCGACACCCTCGTCCTCGGCTGCACGCACTATCCGCTGCTCGTCCCCGTGCTCCAGCGGGTGGCGGGACCGGATGTGACGCTGGTCGATTCCGCCGAAGCCGTGGCCGAGATGGTGGCCGGCGGCCTCTCCGAGCGGCACCTCGAAGCCACGCAGCCGGTTGCCCATCACTTCTGCGTCACCGACGCCGGGGAGACGTTCCAGCGGATCGCCCGGCGGATCCTCCAGGACCCGGAGGTGGCGTTGGAGTGGGTGGAGGTGGTGTAGAGGCCGTAACGGCCGGCATCCTCTCTAATTCACCCAGGGCCCCTTGCGCACGTTCGGATTCCCCTTCCCTTCTCCCGGGATCACCCGGAAGCCCCGCTTCTTGCGCGCCCGGTCGAGCTTCTGCTGAATCCACCAGCGCTGGATCCGCAGCCACATCTCGCGGAAGGTCCGCTTGCCGCCCAGCACCGAGCCGCTCGATCGGACGTAGAGGAAGGAGAGGCCCACCGCCGCGCAGATCCCCAGGAAGCCCGGCAGGTCCCGCGTGCTCAGGAAGGCCATGAAGGCGAAGACGATCTCGACCGCGAACATCCACCTGGCGCGGACCGGCAGGACGAAGAAGATGTAGATCGTGGCGTCCGCGTGCGCCGTGGCGAAGGCGGCGATGAAAATCGCCAGCAGCAGCCGTTGCCCCTGCATGATCAGGAACGGCGCGGTGACCTGCATGGCCCCCGTCAGCGTCAGCAGCGCGTGGACCGCCACGGCCACCAGGGCGGCGCCGATCGAGCTCCACAGGATCAGCCGCCAGAAGTGCCGGCGGTAGAGGCCGAAGTACACGTCGCGGCCGAACATGTAGAGGATCAGCAGCTCGATCAGGAACCAGATGCCCGGGCTGCCGAAGCCCACGAACGGGTACGTGGCGAGCTGCCAGATCCAGCCGCTCCGCCAGACTTCCGGCGTGAGCTGCAGAAGGGCCGGCACGATCGCCGTCGACTGGAAGAACCGCAGGGCGAACGTGGCGAACAGGACGCCGATGAGGATCAGCACGTCCCGGGGCGCCGGCCCTCCGAGGCCGAAGCCGCCAAAGCCGCCGCCCATGCCGCCGCCGCCCGACCGCTGGGGAAAAGGATTGCGGGTTACCAAGTGGCCACTCTCACCCCGTCATCTTAGCTTGGCTTCCGCGCGCTCGACCACCCGGGCCCGAATCCGCTGGAACTCCTCGTCCTGCCGCAGGCCGGCGAAAGCCTCGCTGTCCAGGACGGCCGGATTGGAGAATCCCTTGTCCACCGCGGTCCGCAGGGCCTCCAAAGCTTTCTTGCGGCCGGGCTTCCCCTTGCGGGCGTGCGCCGCCGCGATCGACACCCAGGGACCGGGCGCCTCCGGGCGGATCTCGGCGGCAAGGGAGAGCATGAAGATGGCGCGGTCGTATTCCTTCCGCTCGAAGAGCGACTGGGGCAGGTAGAACCCCGTCTGCCCCTCGTAGGTGCTGAGGATCCGCTGGGCGGCGAGGCTCTCCTCGGGGTCGGCCGACGCGGCGCGCTCCTTGAGCTGCGGGATCTTGAGCTCGGCCGCGATCTGGGCGATGGTCACCGGCTCGTTGCCCGGATTGCCGCGCGCCAGGATGCCCGGCGCCCGGGCGAGCATCTCCTTGTCGCGGCGTTCCCGCTCCTCGCGCTCGCGGAGCTCCTTCTGGCAGGCGGGCGAGGCGGCGAGGACCGCGGCCTCCCGCTCGGCCTCGGCGATATCAGCAGCATCGCGCAGCCCGGCATAGCCGGCGGCCATGGCGGTCCAGGTGTGGAGGGCGTCCGCGGGATGGGCGGCGGCCTGCGCCCGCGCCCGCTCGCGGTCGGCGGCCCACTCCGCCTCGACGAGCGCGGGCGCCTTCTCCCGCAGTCCGCTCTTCATCGCCTGCAGCTCCATCCAGGCGACCGCCCGCGTGGCAATCTCCACCGGCGGCCATTCGTGCAGGCCGGCGAAGCCCTCGATACGGTGCGGCAGGCCGAGAGCGCCCAGCGTCCGGTCGAGGTCCCGCATCTCGTAGTAATTGAAGTCGCGGTCGCCATAGGTGCCGAAGAAGGCGAACGGGTTGTCCTTCCGCGGCGGCGATCCGATGGGGAAGCCGGCGCTGGCGCCGATGATCCCGGCGATCGATCCCGGCACGGTCAGGGCGAGGGTGCAGGCGAAGCGCACCGTGCCGGAGTAGCCGGCGGCGTACACCCGCTTGTCGTCGACGGCGAAGCGGGCATGGGTGTCCGCCCACAGCGCCCTCATGGCGGCGAAGTTGCCCTCCATCGGCGAGCTGCCTCCGACGTCGCTCGCCGTGTTCCAGGAGCTGACCACGATCCAGCCATGGGTCTCGGCGGCCCGCTGGAACAGCTCGGCCACCGTCCGTCCCTGACCCCGGGCGTCGAAGGCGTAGAGGATCGGCCAGCGGCGGTCCGGGGTGTAGGACGACGGAAGATAGAGGGAGTACGCCTGATCCGGCTGGCCGGCGCAGGCCACCTTTTCGATCAGGGTGCCACGCGGCAGCCCGGCGGACGGGTCCGGCGCCGGGACGGGCTCCGCCGCCCCGGCACCTCTGGTCATGCAGGTCCAGGCCAGGACCGCCGCCAGGACGATCCGCCTCAGGCGTACCGCGTCCACTTCCAGATCTCCTGGAACGTCGGCTTCTTGCCATACATCAGGATGCCGACCCGGTAGATCTTGGCGCAGACCCAGATCATGCCGAGCACGAAGCCGATCGTCAGGACGTAGGCGAGCGCGATCTGCCAGGCCGGCGGCATGTCGATGGCGATGCGCAGGGGCATCAGCAGCGGCGTGAACATCGGAATCAGCGACAGCACCGTGGCCATGGTCGAGTTCGGGTCGTTGATCACCGGATACATGAACATCACCGGGGTGACCACGAAGATCATCGCGACGCCCGCCGCCTGCTGCGCCTCCTGGAGGTTGTTGAACGACGCGCCGATGGCGGCGTAAAGCGTCGCGTAGGCCAGAAAGCCCAGAATGAAGAGCAGGACGAAGTTGATCAGGATCGCCGGCGACAGCGTCGGCAGTTTGACGTCGGGGGGCAGGAACGCCATCGTGGCGATCACGCCCGGCGCGGTCACCACCAGCAGCGTGCCGAGCCAGATGCCGAGCTGCGTCAACCCCAGCAGGCAGATGCCGAGGAGCTTGCCCATCATCAGCTCGAACGGCGTCACCGCCGAGATCACCACCTCGATCACCCGCGAGCTCTTCTCCTCCAGCACGCCCTGCATGACCTGCTGGCCCCACATGATGATCGAGATGTAGAGCATGAAGAACATGACCATGGCGAGCGCCGCGGCCCCTATGCTGCCCTCCGAGCGGCTCCCCTTCTCCGAGACCTTCTGGGGATCGAGCCGGACCGACCCGCTGAGCTCCTCCACCCGCTGGGGATCGATCCCGGCCTGCCGGAAGCGCTCCTGCCGCACGATGGACGAGAGCTCGTCCCGCAGCGAATCCTGGGTGAAGACGTTGGAGACGCTCCGGGCGTGGTACTCGACCTTCTCATCCTGCAACACCCCAGGGGTGATCCAGACCCAGGCGTCGATCTCCTTGTCCAGCACCTGCCGGTCGAGCGCCGCCCTCTGGGCCGTCGGGTCGGCGGCCGGGGGCTCGGCCGTCGCCTGGAAGGTCGCCAGACCGTCGTCGTCCCTCCTGCGCGTCTTGGTCTTGGCCGGCTCCTTCGGCTCCTTGGGCTTCTCGCCGCCCTTGGCGTTCAGCTTCGCCACCAGGGGGGCGCCCAGCCTGCCGGTCTCGTCCACCACCACGATCTTCTGGTTGGCCTTGCTCTTCGAGAGCAGCAAGGCGGGCAGCACCGACAGCGCAACCACGAACAGGGGGAGGGTCAGCGTGGTGATCCAGAACGCCTTGGTCTTCGCCCGCTGGAGGTACTCGCGCTTGCCTACCACCACGACGTTTTCAAGCCGCATCGCGCACCGCCTTCATGAAGATCTGCTCCAGCTCCGGCTCTTCGGAGCGGAACTCGTGAACTTCGAGGAATTCGACCATCTGCCGCAGGAGCTGAGCGCCCGAGGCGTCCGGCCGCAGCAACAGCTTCACCACCCCGTTCTGCGTGATGGCCTGCTCGACCTCCGGCAGGTCGTGCAGGCGCTCCAGGTTGCCCTCGGCGACCAGCCGGTAGGCGTTGCCGCCCACCCGCCGCTTGATGTCCTTGAGCGGTCCGTCCAGCACGGCTCGGCCATTGGAGATCAGGCAGATGTGGTCGCACATCCGCTCGGCCAGCTCCATGCCGTGGGTGGAGAGCACGACGCTCTTGCCCGCGGACCGGTACTCCCCGAGCAGGTCCCGGAACAGCTCCTGGTTGATGGGATCGAGGCCGGAGAACGGCTCGTCCAGGATGAGCAGGTCCGGCTGGTGGAGAACGGTGCCGATGAGCTGCACCTTCTGCTGCATGCCCTTCGACAGCTCCTCGATCTTGGATTTGGACCACTTGGTGAGCTCCACCCGCTCCAGCCAGCGCTCGATGTCGGGCCGGAGCTTGGGCCCCTTGAGGCCGCGGATCTCGCCGAGGAAGAGGAGCTGGTCCATCACCGTCATCCTGCGGTAGAGCCCGCGCTCCTCGGGCAGGTAGCCGATCCGCCGCAGATCCTCCGCCGTCCGCGGATGGCCGAAGACCGAGATCTGGCCCGAGTCCTGGGCCGTGATGTTCATGATCATGCGGATGGTCGACGTCTTGCCCGCCCCGTTGGGCCCCAGCAAGCCGAAGATGCTCCCCGCCGGCACCGACATCGAGACGTCGTCCACCGCGACGAAGTCCCCGTAGGCCTTGCGGACGTTCCGCAGCTCTAGGATAGGAGTCATGAGTGTGTGTCCCCTTTGGGAGACGGACCGGCGCCCGGGAGGGGCGGGGGCCCGATGTCTATTGTACGGGGTGGGAGGGCGGAGGTTGCGGGGGGAAGGCACCGCCCCCTGGGGCGGGAGAGGCGGGGATCTGGCCGCCTACCCGGCGCTGAAGCGCCGGGCTATTCAAATTTCGCCCCTCCAGGGCGGACGCTCCCGGACCCACTGGCTGTTGGCCCTGAAGGGGCCGAAGTTGAGTTACTCCCGCCCCCTCCCCTCCGCCCTGAAGGGGCGGTGCCTCTCCGCCAATTTTCAGTCCCAGAGATAGGCCGGATTGTATTCGACGCGGTGCTTCCGCAGCAGGCCGACCAGTTCCTCCTTGAAGGTGGCCCGCCGGTGATGGTTCTCCTGGGTCCGGATGTACGCCCGTACCGCGCTCTCCTTTGATTCGCTGACGGAAAACACCGCATAACCCAGTTGCCAGGCGAATTCCGGCGACAGGCCCTCTTGATCGTGAACCCACTTCGAGGAGCCACCCTTCACGTGTCGCACCAAGTCCGACACTGGCATGTCCGGCTTGAGACGGAGGAGCACGTGGACGTGATCGGGCATGCCGCCGAGGGCCAGGAGCCATCCTCCCTGGCGACGGACGATGCCTTCCATGTAGGGGTATAGCTCGGGGCACAGCTTCGGATCGATGAAGGGAGCTCGTTGCTTGGTGCTGAAGACCACGTGGTAGAGAAGCCTCGAGAATGTTCCGGCCATGGGATACTCTGCCCTCCTGGGGATCTCTTCCCAGAGAACCGGCGGGGAATTCCGTCTGTCCTTATCTCTATAGACGGAAACGGCGCGTGTCAAGGTAGTTGTCGCCTCGTCGTTCATGCGGCTTTTGTTTGGCGCTCAGCCCCCCGGTGGTACTCGGCCACCACGGCGTCGCGCTCTGGGTTAAGGGTGACGGCGTGGATCGGCGACCAGTCCCGAGTGTTGCGTGACCAGCGGGCCGGGTGGCGTTGGCGAGCTTCGAGGTACAGGGCATGGCGAGCCTCGAGGACCGCCCGATCAGCGCCGGTATGGCGCTGTTCAGGGCTGACGTAGCGAATGCCGCTGTGCCTGTGGTCGATGTTGTACCAGCGCACGAAGTCGGCGGCCCAGGCCCGCGCGGCTTCGAGGCTTTCGAAGCCATGGGCAGGAAACTCTGGGCGGTACTTGGCGGTGCGGAAAAGCGACTCGGCATAGGGGTTGTCGTCGCTGACCCGAGGCCGCGAGTAGGAAGGAGCGATCCCCAACCAGTTGAGCATCGCCAGCACCGTGGTGGCTTTGAGCGTCGAGCCATTGTCGCCGTGGAGCACCGGCTTTTCCACAAGGGTTACGATCCCCTCGCTGAGCGCGGTTCGGCGTACCAGGTGCGCGGCATGGTTGGCATCGTCGGTGTCGTGGACTTCCCAGCCCACGATCTTGCGGCTGTACAGATCGAGGATCAGGTACAAGTGGAACCAGCGCCCGAGGACGAGCGCCGGCAGGTAGGTCATGTCCCAGCACCAGACCTGGCGCGGCGCTGTTGCGATATGGGTGGTGGGAGGCCGGCTGGCCCGGGGGGCCTTGGCTCGGCCGCGGTGAGTGCTCTGTCCCTGCTCCCGCAGCACGCGGGCGAAGCTGGACTCGCTGGCGAGGTAGACCCCTTCGTCGGCCAGCATCGGGACGATGCGAGCCGGCGGCACGTCGGCAAAG
>DATFNZ010000135.1:0-8579 GCA_035266085.1 Thermoanaerobaculia bacterium | reverse complement strand
AACGAGAACAGGGCGAAGGGGAGCTGCGTCCAGCGCGCCGCCACGTCGCTGTCCCCGAACGGCGCGATCAGCACCCACGACGCCACCTCGCCCAGGACGGGGTAAAACGGCGTGCTCGCGTCGCCCACGGAGAAGCGCATCATCCGCAGGTCCCCGTGCTGGATCCAGGTGGCCACCGCCGACAGGTGGTAGGAGATGTCGTCGAATCCATAAGGGCCCGCCGGGGCGAGGCGAAGGCGGAACATGTCCGCGAGGCCTAGGAGAGAGAGCGCCGCCGCCACGGCCATCAGCAGGGCCGCCTCGATGCGGTCGAACGTCCCCGGCGACTCCCCGTTCCCTGCCATCGCTGTCGTCTCCGCCGTCCTGGCGGGCAAGAGCTGGGCGAGCAGGTACGCCGCCGCCGTCCAAGCCAGGAACATCCCCGGCCGCATCACGCCGAAATGTCCCATCCAGGTCGCGGGAACCACCGCTACGGCCACCGCGAACGTGAAGGCGGCGACGGCACGGGAGAGCGCGTTCCACTCGGGCACCAGCCAGCCGGCGAGGCGGGAGCCTGCTCCCCAGAGAGCCGCGAGCATGGCCGCGAAGACCGCCGCCTGGAAGGCGCGGGGAGAATCGGGCAGCGCCGCGCCGGCGAGGAGGAGGGCCGCGATCAGTATGGAGAGGATCAAGGTTGGCCAATCTTTCGTAAAGCCTGCGCCGTTTCCTCCGCCGCCCGGCGCCAGTCGAACCGCCCGGCCCGCTCGCGCCCTCTTCTCCTCATCTCCTCCCGCAGCGCCCCATCCGCCAGCAGCTCGCCCACCCGGTCGGCCCAGACGTCCGGACGGCCAGGCGGAGCGTACAGCGCGGCGTCGCCCGCCACCTCGCGCAGCACCGGCAGATCGCTCGCCACGAGTGGCGCGCCGGCCCGCAGAGCCTCCACCGCCGGCAGGCCGAAGCCTTCATAGAAGGAGGGCAGAGCCACCAGCTCCGCCCCCGCGTAAAGGGCCGCCAGCTCCGCCGCTCCCACGTAGCCGAGGTGGAGGGCCCAGCCTTCCCGCTCCGCCTCGGCGATCTCGCGCCGGACCTCCTCCGCCCGCCAGCCGAAGCCGCCGCACAGCACGAGCACCGGCGGCTCGGCCCGGCGGGCGCGGAGCAGCCGCCAGGCTGCCAGCAGGGTGGGGACGTTCTTCCGCGGCTCCACCGTGCCGACGTGGAGCGCGTAGCGGGCCGGGGTGCGCGGCGGCGCGGCGCCCGGGGGGGCGTCCGCCAGCACGCCCGTCCCGTGGTGGATGGCCCGCACGCGGTCCCCCGAGACCCCGATCGCCATCAGCTCCCGCCGCACGGCCTCGCTGGGCGTCAGCAGCAGGTCCGCCTCGAAGAGCGTGCGGTCCAGCCGCTCCCGCAGGGCCTCCGCCGAATCGGGACGCACCGCCCACGGCACCTTCCGCACGCCGAGGTCGTGGACCGTCGCGGCCCTCTTCCCCCGGGCGAAGCGGAAGAGCGGGGGGAAGAGGTAGTTCGGCGCGAACAGCACGGCGTTGCCGTCCGCCGCCAGGAGCAGGGGAGCCAGGCGGCGCAGGATCTGGTTGGCCCGCCAGGGCGGCACCACCAGGCCGTCCGGCGCATCGTAGACCACCCGCTCGATCGCCGGCCCTGCGGGGAACCCGACCGCCGGCCGCGGCGCGCCGGGATCTCCCGCCACCAGGCTCTGCCCGTACAGCCGCAGCCGCAGATCGTCCCGGTCCGCCAGGTGGGCCAGGAGCTGATGGAGATACCATCCCACCCCGGTGAGCGCTTCGTAGAAGGAGTTCACGTCCACCGCCACCGTCAGGCGCCTCTCGGCCCGCCGGCGCCGGATGCCGCCCGCCACCTCCCGGAGCCACAGGACGGTCCTCCGGAGCCGGCGGGGCGAGCCGAAGCGCAGGACGGCGCGGAGGAGGGGTTTTTCCTTCACGAGCGCTAGAGTGTATCTTTACGCCGATTCCGAAAGATCCCGTCCCTTCCCAGCGATTCCCAGCGATGCGCCCTCGAGCCCTCTACCTCCTCTGCCCGGCGCTGCTTCTCCTCGGCTTCGCGTGGTCCCTCGCCGGGCTCCGGGGGCCGCTGCCCACCGGCGACGAGGCCACCTCCGTGCTCCTGGTGCAGAGCCTCTGGCACGACCACGACGCGGCCTATCGGGAGGCCGACCTCCAGCGCGCCGTGAAGGTCTGGGACGGCGGCCCCGCCGGCCTCACCCTGTTCACCAACGACGGCGGCAAGACGATGCGCTACGGCCGGCCCCTCGCCTACCCGCTGGCGGCCCTGCCGTTCTACGGCCTCCTCGGCGTACGCGGCCTCGCCGTGCTCAACATGGCGCTCTTCCTGGCCATGGCCGGCGCCGCGCTCTGGCTCCTGCGGGAGGAGACCGGCCTCGTGGGCCTTTTCGTCCCGGGCTTCTTTTTCGCCTCGGCGGCGTTCGCCTACGCCTTCCGGATGGAGCCCGAGGTCTTCCTCATGGCCTGCGCCTTCTTCCCTCTCCTCATCTGGCGGCGCCTGCGGGCGCAGCCCGGGGAGAGGCGGCGCCACCTCGCGGCCCTCGCCCTGGCGGGAGCCCTTCTCGGGGCGGCCCTGATGTCGAGCCCCCTCCTGGGCCTGCTCGGCCTGCCGGTCGCGATCGACCTCGCCATTGGCCGCCGCTGGCGGAGCGTCCTCGTCCTTCTCGCCGCCGTGCTCCTGGCCGCCGGCTTCCTGGCCCTGCTGCAGCGGGCGGGAACCAAGGAGTGGACCTCCTTCGGCGGCGTCCAGCGACGCACTTTCGATACCGAGTTTCCCCTCGAGAGCCAGCGCGACCTCTGGCAGGGCTACCGCGGCGAGCCCGGAGAGGACCCGGCCGCGGGCGTGAAGCTCCTGCCGCGAAATCTCGGCTACGCCCTGGCGGGGCGTTTCACCGGGTTGCTGCCGTACTTCCCGTTCGCCCTGCTCGCCCTCGGCCTCTACCTGCTGGGCCCGAAAGACCGCTCGCGGCACCTTCTCCTGGCCGCCATCGCCGTCTACACGGTGGCCGTGCTCGTCGCCCATCCCCACGGTTTCTCGGGAGATCCCGGCTTCCTTGGCAGCCGCTATCTGGCGATGGTCTACCCGGCGTTTCTCTTCCTGCCCGGCCGGATCGCAGTGCGCCGGAGCCTGGCGCTGCCGTTCGCCGCCGCCGGGCTCTGGACGGCCGCCGCCGTGACCGGCGCCCTTTCCCGGTCAGAAGCGATTCATACCCAGCTTCCCTCCTTCCAGCGGCTGCCCCTCGAGCTGACCCTGCTCCCCGGCGACCACCTGCCCGGCTTCGTCAACCAGACCTGGGGCGGCACCGTCTGGGTCCTGCCGCGCTGGTCGTTCTTCGCCGAGGAGCGGCACCCCCACGGCGTCTGGGTGCGCGGCGGCACCCGCTCCGAGGTGATCGTGGTCTCGCCGACGCCGATCTCCCAGGTCGCCTTCATCGCCTACTCCCTCTCGGCCGACAACGAGCTGGTCCTCGACAGCGGCGCCGATCGCCTGCGCATCCGCTTCGACACCGAGGGCAAGCGCAACGGCGCGCCCGTCGAGCTGGCCGTCGAGCCCGCCGCCCGGGACCTGGGCTTTTTTCCCCGCGACTATTTCTACCGCTTCACCCTGGAGACGACCGGCGGCCAGGTGCCCGCCCGCCACGACCCCAAGGGCCGCGATCCGCGCTATCTAGGCGTCTTCCTCGACTTCACGGGAGAGGGGTACTGACGATGGCCGAAATCGAAGACGATCCCCGCGTCGCCGAGGTCCTCCAGAAGGTCCGCTCCGGCGTCCGGCAGCGGCGCGCCGAGACGACCACCCTGGCGGCCGAGGCGGAGGAGACCCGCAACGGACTGCTGGCGCTCAAGTCCCGGGAGTACGTGCAGGAGCCGGTCGCCTTTTCCCACCGGGCCCGCTGGGGGAAGCTGATCGTCTTCGCCCGCAAGGCGTTCTTCCACCTGTTCCTCAAGTGGTTCCTGCGCCCGGTGATCGAGCAGCAGAACGGCTTCAATCAGGCGGCGGCCCGGCTCATCGAAGACCTCGTGGAGGCGCAGGACCGGACGGCCCGGGAGCTGCGCCAGCTCGCGGCCCGCCTGGAAGCCCTGGAGCGGCGCCTCGAAGAAGGGGAACAGGGCGAACGGCCCGGCGGGGACGGCGCGTGAAGCCGCGCATCGTCATCTGCGCCACTCAGGTGCCGTTCGCCTACGGCGGCGCCGAGATGCTGGTCGACTCCCTGTACGACGAGCTCAAGCGCCGCGGCTTCGAGGTGGACCGGGTCGCCCTGCCGTTCCACTGGCCCACCCGGGCGGAGCTGCTGAAGGGGAGCCTCGCCTGGCGCCTGATCAACCTCACCGAGGCGGCCGGCAAGCGGATCGACCTGGTGATCGCGACGCGCTTTCCGTCCTATCTGATCAAGCACCCCAACAAGGTCGTGTGGCTCATCCACCAGCTCCGGCAGGCCTACGACCTCCTGGGCACGCGCTACAGCGACTTCACGGACCGCGAGCCGCGCGACGCCAAGGCCCTGGAGATGATCCGCGCCATGGACCGGCGCACCCTCTCCGAGGCGCGGGCCGTCTACACCATCTCGGGCAACGTGGCGGACCGCCTGCGCCGCAACAACCAGGTCGAGGCCGAGGTGCTCTACCCGCCGCCGAAGCTCGACGCGCTGTACCACACGGGCCCTGCCGGCGACTTCATCTTCACCGTCGGCCGTCTCGACCCGATGAAGCGTTTCGACCTGCTGATCCGGGCCATGAAGCACACCGAGACCGCTGTCCGCTGCCTGATCGGCGGCACCGGCCCCGAGCGCGAGAGCCTGAACGACCTCATCGTCCGCCTGGGCCTCCAGGACAGGGTTTCGCTGCTCGGCTGGGTGGAGGACCGCGACGTGGTCGAGCACTACGCCAACTGCCTCGGCGTCTACTACGCCCCCTACGACGAGGACTACGGCTACGTCACCGTCGAAGCCTTCAAGGCCGCCAAGCCGGTGATCACTACGGCGGACGCCGGGGGCGTCCTGGAATTCGTGGAGGACGGCGTCAATGGCTTCGTCTGCCCGTCCGACTCCCCCCGCGAGATCGGAGCCCGCATCGACGCCCTCTACCGCGACCGCGAGCGCACTCTCGCCATGGGGTTGGCGGGACAGGGGAGGGTGCGGGAGATCACCTGGGATCGGGTGGTCGGGAAGCTCACTGGGATGTGGGGGTGAGGCTGTCTGAGCCTTCGAGCTTCTTGAGCAGATCCTCGATCTCCTGGATTAACAGAGGCAGGTTGGGCCGGTTGAAGCTCAGGCCAGGTGCGGGGATTCGATGGTGCTTGATGTCTGGAGGCAGGTGCTTGTGGTGGGGATGCGTGCTCTGGAGGCTGGGGTCGTTCGGATGCGGTTGGGGATCGTACCAATACAGCTTCTCGCTGCCTCTCCAGACCTCATAACCATAGCCGTCGATGACCAAAGGTAAACGATCGAACACGAGTCGTTCGAGAATGACAAGCCGGACTTCACGAGCTGCGGATCGAGCGAAATCGCTCCGGCAGGGTATAGAGAAACAGCTCGTAGTCTTCCAGGCTCCGGAACGGATCGCTCATGCGACGGCCCGGATCAGACCCTTCAAGCTTGGGGAGCTTCCCTGCCGCCGTTGGATCTCGTTCCGGTATTCCGCAAGGCGGGCAAGCCTGGTTCGATAAACGCTTGCCCACTCGCTGAAGTCGAGGACCCACCCCTCATCCTCTGGTTCCTCGCCGCTCATATAGGCCGCATAGAACGTTTCCGAGCGCAGACCGTATTTGCGTTCAAACTCCAGGAGCTCTTCCTCCAGGGAGTGAATGTCTGTGAGGACCTCGCCGAGACCCGCCATAGTCACCTCCCTGCCCATTCTAGCAAGAGCACTCAAGGCTTGCGCGCCGTGACCGCGAAGAAGATGTGAGGCTGGCTCAGGCGAGCCACCAGTTTCTTGCCCGTGCGCATCGCACGGTTGACCACGGGCATGTCGAGGACGCGGACGTCCGCGAAGCCTGCCTCGCCGACGAGCCGCGGAATCCGGTTCCGGTTGTCGGGACCCTTCAGGGGCAGATTCTGATCGAAGCCGCCGTCGTACCCCTGGCGGAGCCTCTTTTCCGCGGCCCAGGGGTTGCGGAAGGTGGTCAGGGCCGTGATGGAGAGGCCCAGGAAGCGCTGGACTCGGTAGGAGAGAGGGTTGTCGAACCAGTCGCCGTCGACCACCACGAGAGTTCCGCCGGGCTTGAGCACCCGCTGCCAGTCGGCGAGGGCCTTTTCCGGCCGGGGCAGCGTCCAGATCACGTTGCGGTTGATCAGCACGTCATAGCTCGCGTCGGGCTCCGGCAGCGACTCCGCGTCGCCGGTGGCGAACGTCGCCGTCAGCCCGCGCTCCGCCGCGAGCTGCCGCGCCTTCTCGACCATGCCCGGCGAGAGGTCGAGGCCCTTGACGGTATGGCCCAACGCGGAGGCGAGCAGCGCCAGGAAGCCGGTGCCGGTGCCGACGTCTAGCACCGACTTCGGCCCGGGCCCGATCACGCGGTTGAGGAACCCCGTCCACGCCTGCCTCTGCAAGGGGCTGGCGATGCCCTGCTGCCGCTCGAACTGGGGGCTCCGCCCGTCCCAGTAGCCGGCGATCGTCTGCTTCAGCGGTTCCGCTGGTGCTTCCATGGTCTCCTCCCGATTGAGGGGCAATCCTCCGTCAGTTTCCGAGCTTCGTCAACCGTGCACCGGGTCTCGCCGCGCTGAGCGCCGCGCTCGTGAGCGGCTCCTCGAGGCGAGGGACACCTGGGGACCGGAGGGCTGAGGCGTGAAAGGGGATCACCCCTAAGCCAGCTCGGACGGCTGTCCTTCGAGCATGGCCGGCTGGACGAGGCGCGCCGGTCCTACGAGGAGGCATTGGCGCTGCGGAAGAGCGACCGGTGCGCCCGGCTCCGTCCTGCTGGCACGTCCTTGTTATTTGAAATTAGGTTTGGTCACGGCTGGTAAATTTCGACCTCAAGCAGCTCGGCTGGAGGCATTTTCTTGACGCGCGAGCTATCTCCTTTAAAGACCTCTAGCTCAGAAACCAAACCTTCAACAACATGTAAGAGGATGTGAATCATGACGCCGTCAGAGTCCTTGAAATGCTTCTCTATGGGGATGCGCCTGGGCACGCTCAAGTTGTTGTCGAGCGTCTTCTCTTCCCGAAAATTCAATGCTCAGGAGACTGCGGCAGAGGGCGTGTTCCTGGGGCGTAATCTGGCGGACCGAAGAAAGTTTGGCCATCTTTGGTAACTTATTTTATGAATCCTCTGCCTCGATCGGTGACCAATTAATAGCCTCCAAGAGGCCGGCATCATCGAAATAGAAATCCATGCTGAGTTTTTGGCAGGTTATCCTTGTACTGTTGTCCTCAGTGAGGGAAACGACCAGTTTGGCCTCTGGGTAGTCAAGAAGATGGAGCATTGAAATCAGGAGTTGGATGACTTCGTCGCGCTTCTTGGAGAACAGCTCTTGTCCATCAAGGACGCACCGGGCAGCGCGGGTCAGTTTCAATTCCTGAAAGCAATCCTTCTTTCTCCGATTCAAAAAAAAGGGAGACACCCAGTTGGGTGTAGTAGAAATGGCGGTCGGAATCAAATTCGGCGTGGTCGTCTGGTTCCCCAAGGATAGCTTTGACCTCAGTCTCAGGCATTCCAAAACGTAGCGCAGCCAACCCGATGCCGGGTAGTATTTCGAGCATGATATACTCTCCTGGTCGCCTCTACGATCTTCAGCGGTTTCCTTGCCGAACGCGAGCATGCTCCTCAGATTGCCGCAACTTAAGCCGCCAGTGCTCAATCTGCCGCTGGATTTCCTTTCAGCATTGGTTTTGCTTTCTCCGTCTTCAATGTTTCGGCTGATGTCCAGGCTGAGCCAGGTCCCCTCGGTGACGTCGATGGAGACTTCGGCCGAGGGTCCAGGGGGATTGTTGACGTCCCACTTGGCTTCTTTCTTGTCGGAGATCTCCTTGGGGGCGCCCTTGCCGCCCTCCGCCGCCTCCTTCTGAAGCTCGGTGGCATTCTCCTCCGGCTCCTGCTCGCGCTTCTGCTTGTCCTTGAGCTGCTCGTCCGGCGGCTTCTACTCCGGCGCGGGGGCGGGAGCAGGAGGTTGAGGAATGGCTACCGTCGGCACCAGGCACGTGGCGGCGAGCAGCAGGCTGAGGAAGATCGTTCGAATTGATTTCATCGCGAAATTTCCTGTCGGAATCAAGAGATTGAAGCGGCTCGATGGAGCCGGTCGCAGACTATGAAGAGGAGGGGAGGGTGTCAAGGAGAGCCCCTCTGCTCGGACCTCCTCCGTGAGACGTAGCCTGTGAGACGAGGACGGGTCAGCAGGAGTCCGAGGACCATCCACGGGCCACAACGGGCGTTTCGACCTGTGAATTCCGGTCTCTGCCCCCCGGGGGAGGACGCTTTGACCTGGAGCGGCTTCCGGCCGACCCGCGGGGCAAACCGACCGCTCCCCGGCGTGAACCGCCGCGCCGCAGGTCGAACTGTCCGCCCCGTGGGGCAGGACAGACGCTTCGCGGGGCCGACTTCCCGACCTGGCAAATCAACCGTCGGCC
>DATFNZ010000134.1:0-30804 GCA_035266085.1 Thermoanaerobaculia bacterium | reverse complement strand
ATTGGACCAACTCGGTCTCTGGAAATGAACTGCCACCGGAACGGTGGCGCAAACCTTGAGGGGCCGCGTTAGCGACCCCTTCTAGCCGCTTTGAGCGGCTCACAAACCTAAAGCCCCCGGCTCTGCCGGGGGATACTTACTCTCCAAACCCTTGAGCCAACGGTAGCACCCGCTCCGTGAAGGCTCCAAACCCGGCACATCGCCGTGACCCGAAACTCCTCCTGATATTTTCATGAACGAGTACTTCCCCCTCGACGGGGCCCTGAGAAATTCGCCAACGGTTTTTTAGGATCTTCCTATCCTCCCGTCGGCCTGCTCCTACTTGGTCGCTTCGGAATACCGGGCAGGATGCCCGCGCGCCTGCTTAAGGTTCGTCACAAGATAACCTTCCCATACACCACTTTTTCTCCCCTTATAGAGGCAGGGTTGCGAAAATCGGACATGAGAAGGTTATTTCGTTGCGGGGGCCCTTAGAGCAGGAGGCCCAGAGCCGCTGCCAGTTCTTCGTCTCCCCGGATCCGGATGTCGCCACGCAGGAAGGCTTCCTGGGGATGCACGGTACCGCTCAGAATCGCGGACAGGAACTCGCCCTGCATGGTCAACACGCAGTCCGCTTCGCCGTCCTCCCGTCGCAACTGGCCTCCGGAGTGCTTAAGGTCTAAAATCCAGATTCCCTCCGCGAGGTCCTCGACGACGATCTTGTACGTCGCACGGAGCCGGGAGAGAGCCGCGGCCTTCCGCGCCAGGTTTTCGGAGATTCTCCTCTCGAAAGCCTGCGCGAGGTCAGCTTCGGGGGCCGCGGCACCCTCGCGCGGCTGCTTCCATGGCTCGGCTACGGCGTCATGTAGTACATAGGGGGAGGGGATCTCATTGAAGTTGGGGCCCAGCGGCGCGTAGCCAAGAGTCGTGAGGAGTTGGTTGGCATCATTGAGAACGGACTCCGAGAGCAGCGAAGTCGGTACGGACGACCCCTTGCCGACCGACCGGCTCTCGATTCGCTTGGTGAAGCGGATCTTCGAGTCGCCGCTCCCTTCGTCATGGGGGGAGGTGAAGACCTGCGATAGAAGGCTCGGCGAGAACGGCAACCCCAGGAATGTGAACAACCCTTCCAGCGTGCTCTCGGGACGGAAAACCAGATCCTCGTAGGTCACTCGGTACGCGGCGCCCCGGTGCGCGCTCTCAAAGGCGAGCAGCTTGCGGGTGGAATCCGCCCAGTAGAGCGCCGCCGCTTCCACCTGGTTGTGCTCCGCCTTGGCGAGGTAGGTGTGGAAGAACTCCCACCACCACTTGAGCCGGTTCCCCTCCAGGGCCGAGTGCACGAAGTCCATGCAGTTGCGGTAGAGGCAGACGAAGCGCGCGTCCGGGAATGCATCCGCCAGCAGCCGCGAGTGCACGAGGTTGTCGTGGGGGGACTTCTCGCACCAGATCCGCTTCCCCTTGGCCCGGGTGTAGCGGTCGAGGATGCCCGAGACGATGTGATTGACCTCGAGCAGGACGCTCATCTCCCGCTCGGCCTCGGGCAGAGTCCGGCCGATCGAGCTCGATAGGGTGTTGTAGAGAGCGTTGCACAAGGTGCCGAGGTTGAGCTCACCCGGGCTGCAGATGTCGGGATGGGTATCCAGAATGTAGCGCAGCAGGGTCGAGCCCGAGCGGGGGCAGGAGAGCACGAACACGGGAGCGGTGGAGACAGTGCCTAAAGCCATGAGCTGGGTCCTTTTCGTCAGGTCGCTACCGTTTAGAGGGTCGCGTTCCGGGCTTCGCCCAGCGGCTCCCACTCCGTCTCGATCCGGCCGGCATCCAGTTTGATGACGCGATCGGCCACATGGTAGTAGCGGTCGTCGTGGCTGATCACGATCGCCGTCTTGCCGCGCGCCTTGAGGCCTGGGAGGATCTGGAGGTAGAAGATCTCGCGAAACATCGGGTCCTGATCGGCCGCCCACTCGTCGAAGACGTAGATCGAGCGGTCCTCCAGATAGGCGGTGAGCAAGGCCAGCCGCTTGCGTTGCCCCTGGGAGAGCTGCACCGTCGAGAGCGTGCCCTCGTGGATCTGCACCTTGCGGTCGAGCTGCAGCTTCTCGAGGTACCCCCTGGCCTGGAGCGCGAGCTCGGTCCCTTCGAGGCCGAGCAGCGACTCAAAAAGATAGAAATCAGAGAACACGGCCGAGAATCGCGAACGCAGCCGTTCCCGGTTCGAGTCGGTGACTTCCTCCCCGTCGAGGAGGATCCTGCCGTCCTCCGGCACGTACAAGCCCATCAGGAGTTTGGTCAGAGTGGTCTTGCCGCTGCCGTTGCCCCCAACCAGGAACAGGCACTCGCCTGGGCGCAGGGACAGGTCGATCGGACCCAGGGTGAAGGTCCGCTCGTCCGAGTCGCTGCGGTAGTCGTGCCGGATGCCGACCAGTTCCAGGGAACGCCAGGACGCTGAAGCCTCCTTCTCCTCGTCGGCTGGATCGGAGCCTTGTTCGAGCGAGAGGCCGAGGCTCTGGATCTGGCGTAGCGCGATCGCGGCCGCGTTGAGGTTGGGGAGCTGATTGAGCACTACCTCCAGGGGGCCTAGCAGGTAGAGGATGATCAGCGTGTAGCCGGTGAGCGTCGCGGCGTCGATCGTTTGTAGCCGAGGCAGCCCGAACAATAGGACGCCGATCGCCAGGAAGAACAGGAGCTGGCCCCAACTCGCCGCCACCGCGAACGAGGTCGCGGCGGCTATTCGGTGACGGGCACGGTCGTTCGCCGTGACGGCGAGCTTGCGGTCCATGAACGCGCGGCGGCGGCCGCGGTGGATCTTCAGCTCCTTGATCCCCTCCGTCAGGCCGCGGAAGTGGCGGAAGATCTCGTCCGAAAGGTTGCGGCTCTGCTGGCCGTGCCGTTGCGCGACGCGCATCGGCAGCAGGTAGGTCGTGATGCCGAGAGCCATGAGCACCAGCAGAAGGAGCAGGACCTGCAACGAAAGCCAGCCGAGGTAGCCAATGGCGGCCACAAGGAAGCTGAGGTGCATCAGCAGCACGGGAATGTTGCCGAGCGAGAAGATGATCGTCTCCACGTCCTCCGTAAGCACGGCTTGCAGGCGTGGAGCTCCGATCTCTTCGAGGCGGCGCAGCGGCGCCTTGAGGATGCTCCGGCTGAGCTGGACCTCGAGCTGGACCCGGCTTCTCTGTGCCAGGCGGATCAGCAGGGCCGAGGCCAGGAGCCGGAATGCCGGCAGGGCGGCGCACAACGCACCGAAGCTCAGCAGCAGCCGGGCGGGCCGGGGCTCCGGCGTATTCAGCACCGCGTTAATCAGCCCCAGAAGGGCGGTGCTGATCGCTCCCGCCACGACGCTGGCAGCCACCGACAGGGCGAGCATGCCGCGATAGCCCTGCCCTGACTCCTTGGAGCGGGCGAGGAAGAGGATGAGCCTGAACAGGTCGATCATGTCAGATTCCCGAGTCTCTCAGTTGGACCGGAGGACCACCGCCGGGTCGGTGCGGCTCGCCTTCCAGGCCGGGCCGAGCGAAGCCCCGGCTCCGACGGCGATCATCAGAGCCGAAGCGAGAAGGTAAGCCGTGGGTTGGAGGGGGCTCACTTGGAACAGAAAGCGCGCCAGCAGGGAAGAGGCCAGCATCGCGGTGGCGAGCCCCAGGGCCGTTCCCACCAGGCATAGCCTCAGTCCATTACCGACCAGCAGCCACATGACCGTGTTGCGCCCGGCTCCCAGAGCCATGCGGATCCCGATCTCGCCGCGCCGCCGCCTCACGGAATGGGCCAGGAGGCCGTAGATGCCGAGGGCGGCGAGCAGCGCGGCAAGGGCCGAGAACGGACCGAGCAACCAGAGCGCAAGCCGCCGGGGAGCGAGCGATCGCCCAACGAGGTCCTCCACGGTCTGCATCTCGCCCAGTGACAACAGGGGGTCCATTTCCTTGATCGCGGCGCGGACTGCGGCGGCCGACTCCTCGGGAGCGGAGCGGGTGCGGACCACCAGCGCCATGCTGCGGACGGGGTCCTGCGGATGGACCTGGTAAATCGTCCCCCTCACCTCGTTGTCCAGCCCGTGGTGGCGAACTCCTCTCACCACGCCGACCACTTCGTACAGGCTATCCTCTTCGCCCCCTAAGCGGAGCCGCGCCCCGACCGGGCTCGCTCTCGGCCAGTAGCGGCGGGCGAGCTCCTCGTCGACGAGGACCACTCGCGGCGCCGTATCGTGGTCTCCGCTCTCGAAGTAGCGGCCCCTGAGCAGCGGGATGCCCATGACCTCGTGATAACCGGGGGTGACCACCCGGTGCTCGGCGCCTGCCAGCCCTTCGCCGGGCGTGGGCTGCCGGCCCTCGATCTCGAATCCAACCGTGTTGCCAACGCTGGCAAGCGGAAGGCTCGAGATGGCTCCGGCCGCCTCCACGCCGGGCAGAGCGCTCAGCCGCTCCTCGGCCTGGTGGAAGAAGTCTGTCCGGAGGTGCCCCTCCCGGTAGCGCGGTGGCAGGCTGATCCGCACGGTAAGGAGGCGCTCCGGCCGGAAGCCGGGGTCGACCCCCTGGACCCCCTTGAAGCTCTCGCTCAGGAGTTCGACGCCGACGAGCAGGACCAGCGCCAGTGCGACCTCCACCACGACCAGAGCGTTGCGCAGGAAACGGCGGCGGCCCCGTTCGCCCGCGGCGGGCAAACCTTGCTTCAGGCCCTCGGTCAGGTTGGGCCGGGCCGATTGAAGCGCCGGGACGAGGCCGAAGAGGAGAGAGGTGAGGGCGCAGACTCCGATCGCGAACAGCACCACGACGCCGTCGACCCGGACCTCCCGCACAGCGGGAATCCGGCCGGGGTCGAGAGTGAGGGTGAGGGGCACCATCCAGAACGCCAGCATCAAGCCCAGCGCTCCGGCCGCCAGGCTCAACAGCACGCTCTCGGTCAAGAGCTGGCGGACGATCCGCCCGCGTCCCGCTCCGAGGGCCAGCCGCACGGCCATCTCCCCGTCGCGTGACAGCGCCTGGGCGAGCAGCAGGCCGGCGACGTTGGCGCAGGTGATGAGCAGGATGAGGCCGACCGCGCCGAAAAAGAACAACAGCGCCGGCCGCACTTCGCGAACGATCTCACCCTGCAGGGAGATCAGCTCGATCCCCCAGCCGGCGTCCGGCGGGTAGATGTCCGGATGGCGGCGCTGGAGATCGCGGGCGAAGGCGTTCATCCGCGCCTGCGCGTTCACGAGCGACACTCCTGGCTGGAGGCGGCCGATGAGCCGCAGGTTCCTCTGGTCGCGGGCGGCGTGAGGGTCGAGTGGGAGTGCCGCGAAGAGGTCGGCCTCTCCCTCGGGGAAGCGGAACCCGGAAGGCAGGATGCCGACGATTTCGTGGCTCTGCTCGTCGAGCATCACCCGCTGCCCGACGACGCCGGGATCGCCGCCGAACCGGCGATGCCAGAGATCGTAGCCGAGGATGACGACGTCTTCTTTGCCTGGTTCCCCCTCCTTGAGCAGGAAGGTGCGGCCTTGTATCGTCCTGGCGCCGAGGAGAGGCAGGAGGTTGGTCGACACCACCGCGGCCCGGACGCGCTCCGGCTCCCCATCGCCGGTCAGTCCGATCTCCACCGGCCCCACATAGGCGGCGACCCCCGCGAAAACGCCGGTCAGGCCGCGGTAGTCGAAGAGCTCGGGTGACGAGGCGTTCAACCGCGGCAGATCCATACGGAGGAGTTGGTCCCAAACCCGCACGAGGCGTTCGGGCTCGGAATAGGGCAGCGGCCTCAGGAGCACGCTCTGGACGATGCTGAAGACGGCGACCACCACCCCGATTCCGAGGGTCAGGCAGAGCACGCACAGAGTGGCGAAGCCGAGGCGCCGCCGGAGGGTCCTGAAGGCGAAGCGCAGGTCCTGGAGCAGGGTAGGCATAGATTCTCAGCCGGCCGAGTGGAGGGCGGCCGCATCCTCCTTGCGTAGACCCATCAAAAGCTCCGAAAGAGGCTTGGCCGGCGCGTCCGTCACGCTCCGCATCAGGGTCGCGAAGTCCTCCAGGAGAGAGGTGATGGCTACCGGATCGATCACGTCCGTGCGGTACTCGGCCCGCAGGCGAAGCTCCTGCGCGGTATCGAGCACCCGCAGCACCAGGTCATGCCGCAGCGTCTGGGCGGCGCCGACGGTCCCGGCGGCGAGCGCCGGGCCGGTGGTCTTCGCCGTGCCGGGGTGCACCGACTGGAAGTTGAAGAGCACTCGGCGAGACAAGGCCTCGCGGAGGGGGCGGTCCGGCCAGACCTCGCGAGCCAGGATCTCCAGGGGCAGAACCTGATGAGCGTGGTCCTCGAGCACCCGCTCGCGAACCCGCTCGAGCAGGGCAGAGAAGGCCGGGTCTCCCGACAGGTCGGCGCGGAAGGGGATCTCGTTGGCCAGCGGGCCGATCATCCCTTCGGTCTCCGGCCGGCCGCGGTTGGCAAACGGCACTCCAATGAGGAAATCCCGCTCGCCCGTGAGGCGGTGGAGGAGCGCCGCCAACCCGGCCAGCAGCACCATGAACGGCGTGGCCCGCCACTGCCGCGCGAAGGCGCGGACCGCCTCCACGAGATCGGCGGGGAGGTACAGAGCGCTGACCCCGCCCGGACCGGCGTCGGCGGCGGTCCGCCGCGGCCGTCCACCGAGCTCGAGCTCCCGGGGGTTTCCCTCCAGCCGCTGCCGCCAGTGCGCGATCTGCTCGTTCAGGGCGCCCTCCTCGACCAGGCGGCGCTGCCAGACGGCGTAGTCGGCGTATTGAATCGGAGGAGCGGCGGGCGCCGCGGTTTCGCTGGAAGAGAAGCGCTCGTACAGGATTCCGATCTCGTGGTGCAGGAGCTGGAGCGACGACTCGTCGACGGCCGCGTGGTGCAGGACGAGCAGGAGCGTGTGCTGGCTGTCTGTCCGCCGGAACAGCACGGCTCGCAGACTGGGGTCCCGCTCCAGGTCGAAGCCCTCCCCGGCCAGCTCGCGGATGGCGCGGAGCTCGGCTTCGCCCCTCTCCTCCTCCGGCAGGGTCCCGAGGTCACGGACGGGGAGGCCCCACGCCCGCGGCGGCGCGATGATCTGGACGGCAGCGCCGTCCACGACGCCGAAGGTGGTGCGCAGGATCTCGTGCCGCCCGACCACCGCGTCGAGGGCTCGCTCCAAGGCCGCGGCGTCCAGGTCCCCCGAGATCCCCAAAGCCAAGGGCACCGCATGGAGCGCGGAGCCCGGCCGGGCTCTCTCTTCCTCCCAAAGCCACTCCTGGCGGAACGAGAGCGGCGGCGGGGATCTTCGGCCGGCGGGCAGGAGCGGCGGCAGCGCCGCCTCACGTGCGAGCGCTATCTTCTCCGCGAAACCGCCCAGCGTCGGGGCGTCGAACAGCTCGCGGATCGACAGCTCGACTCCGAAGGCCCAGCGCACCCGCGAGAGGAGCTGCATGATCAGCAGCGAATGTCCGCCCACGTCGAAGAAGTTCACCCCCCGGCTGACGAAGTCCAGGCCGAGCACCTCGGTCCAGATGCCGGCCAGGATCTCTTCGATCGGTCCGGTGGGAGGGGCGCCGCCTTCCGCCATTGCGGCCACCACGTCGGCCGGGCGGGGGAGGGCCCGCCGGCTGATCTTGCCGTTCAGGGTGCGCGGGAGCGACTCCATGCGGAGGAAGCGGGACGGAACCATCGTCTCGGGCAACTCGCGGGCCAGGTGCTGCCGCAGCTCCCCTGGATCGATCTCACGGTAGGCGACGAGATAGGCACAGAGAGACCTGGTTCCGGACGCATCCTCGATGTCGATCACCGCCACGTCCTTGACCACCGGATGCTCGCGCAGCCGGCTTTCGATCTCGGTCAGCTCGATGCGCACGCCGCGGATCTTGACCTGCCCGTCTCGCCGGCCGAGGAACTCGAGGTCGCCGTCTTCGAGCAGCCGGCCGAAGTCGCCGGTCCGGTAGACGATGTCGCCGGGACTTCCGGTGAGCGGGTTCGGCATGAAGACCTCCCGGGTCAGCTCGGGCTGCTTGAGATAGCCGAGGGCGCGGTAGGGGGTACGCAGGTAGATCTCGCCGACCACCCCCAGTGGGCACGACCGGCCGCGCTCGTCCAGGACCAGCGCCTCGGCGCCTGGGATCGGCTTGCCGATCGGGATCGTCCGGCGCTTGCGGTCTTCAGGCCGAACGCGATAGAAGAGCTTGGTGAGCGTGGTCTCCGTCGGACCGTAGAGGTTGACGAGTTGCACGCGATCGCCGAAGACGTCCGCCCACCTCCCCACGTCGGCGGGGAGCAGGGGCTCGCCGAACAGCACCACGTATTTGAGGCTGGGGAACAAACCGGGGTGGAGGTCGGCGTTGAGCAGCGCCCGGAACAGAGAGGGGACGCACTGGAGGATTTCAATCCGCTCGCCGTCGATCCAGCGCACGAACCCGGCCGGTTCGAGGATGGCCTCACGGGACTCCGGGACGCACAGGACGCCCCCCGCGCAGAGGGGCACAAAAGCGTCGCGCAGAAAGCCGTCGAAGCCCTGCGAGACGAGCTGGCTCACGCGCGTCCCTTCCCCCACGCCCATCTCGCCGATCTCCCAGCGGACGAAGTGGTCGATGCCCGCCAGCCGGCCGGCGATGGCTTTGGGCCTGCCGGTCGAGCCGGAGGTGAAGTAGACGCTGGAGAGGCTCCCGGCGTCCATGGGGCTGGACGGTCTCTCGTCGCTCTCCCCTGCCACGCAGGCGTCGAGGGAGACCACCCGCGGCTGGCGGGGCGCCCCCTCGGTCACCCGCGGCAACTCCCGCAGCAGGGACGCCCCGGTCACCAACCAGGACGGTGCCGTCTCCGCCACCATCGCGCGCAGCCGCTGGTCGGGAAAGTGGGGGTCGAGCGGCATGAAGGCGCAGCCCGCTTTGAGGATGCCGAGGATCGAGGTCACCACTTCGGCCGAGCCGCCGGTGAAGGTGGCCACGAGGGCTCCGGGCAGCACGCCGGCGGAGAGCAGGCCGTTGGCGAGTTGGTTCGATCGGCGCTCGAGCTCGCCATAGGAGATCCGCTCTCCGCACAGCTCGATGGCGGTTCGATGAGGGAGCCTCGCGGCGACCGCCGAGAAGAGGTCCTGGACGTTTTGCGCTTCCATAGCCGGGTTCCTTGCAAAGCTCCTTCAGGATTCGTTGAGACTGAGCTCCTCGCTCCCCTCGACGAGCAAGGGAAGGGCGAAGATCCCGCAGTCGGGATCGCGACCGATGTTCGCCAGCAGGCCGCAGAGGTGATCGGCGAGCCTGTGAACCGTAGCCTCCCGGAAGAGGCGGGCATCATAACGGAACGAGCCGCGCAACCCCTCCGGGGTCTGCGTCAGCTCCAGCAGAAGATCGAGAGGCGCGGAGGGGTTCGAGATGGCGAAGGGCGAGAAGGCCAGATCGGACGGTCCTGGCGCCGCCGGCTCCGGCACGTTTTCGAAGTTGAACCCCACCTGGAACAAAGGATTGCGCCGGCCGCGCCGCGCCGGCCTCAGGCGCTCGACCAGACGCTCGAACGGGAGGTCCTGATGGGCGTAGGCGTCGAGCGTCGTCTCGCGCACCTGCCGCAGCAACTCGCGAAACGTCGGCCCGCCCGACAGATCGGCGCGCAGCGCGAGCGTGTTGACGAACAGGCCGATGAGGTCCTCGGTCTCGCCGCCGCGGTTGCTCACATAGGTGCCCACGACCAAGTCTTCCTGGCCCGAGTAGCGGCCGAGGAGCACCTGGAAGGCCGCGAGGAGGGTCATGAACAGGGTTGCGCCTTCGGCGCGGGCCAGCGCCTCCAGGGTGCGGAGCACCGGCTCGCCGACCAGGAAGAACTCGATGGCGCCCCGTGGCGGCAGGGCATCCTCGCGGGGCAGGTCGGTGGGCAGGTCGATTTCTTCGGGAGCCTGGGCGAGCCTCTCGCTCCAGGAGGCGAGCAGGGTCTCCAGGGTGTCGCCCCTGAGCCATTCCCGCTGCCAGGCCGCCATGTCCGCGTACTGGAGCGGCAGCTCCGGCAGCGGCGAGGTCTCGCCGCGCGACCAAGCGCCGTAGAGGCTCAGCAACTCCCGCAGGAGGATGCGGACCGACCAGGCGTCTGCGACGATGTGGTGGAGGACGAGGACGGCCACATGCTCGCCGTCGCCCATGCGCAGAAGCGTCACCCGCCAGAGGGGGCCGCGGACGAGGTCGAAGGGGCGCAGCGCCTGCCCGGCGGCGAGCCGGCGCGCCTCGCGTTCCCGGGCGGGCGCCGCCAGCCCGCCGAGGTCCACCCGGGCCAACTCGAGCGCGGGTGCCGCCGCGATGCGCTGCACCACCCCGCCGTCGATCTCCGGGAAGGTGGTCCGCAGGATCTCGTGGCGGCTTCCGATCTCGCGGAAACACCGATCGAGGAGGGCGAGGTCGAGCGCGCCCGTGATCCGCACCGCCTCGGGGATGTTGTAGAGCGACGTTCCGGGATCGAGCTGGCTCACGAACCAGAGCCGCTCCTGGCCGTAGGAGAGCGGGAGCGCCTGCGTGCGCGGCGCCGGCCGGACGCGCGGCGCCGGCGCGCTCTCCCGCCGCACGGCGCTCAGGCGCTCCGCCAGAGCTGCGATCGTCGGGGCCTCGAACAGCTCGCGCAACGGCAACTCGACGCCCAGCGCGGCGCGGATCCGCGACACGACTTGCGCCGCCAGCAGCGAGTGCCCTCCAAGCTCGAAGAAGTTGTCGTCGGGCGCCACAGCCTCCATCCCCAGCACCTCGGCGCAGATCCTCGCGACCAGTTCCTCAATCGGAGTGCGTGGAGCGGCGGCATGCCGGCCCTGGCTCTTCGCCGGTTCCGGCGCAGGCAACGCCTGGAGGTCGACCTTGCCCGAGGCTGTCAGCGGCAGGTTCGGGAGGAGGACGAAGGAGGAGGGGACCATGGAGGCGGGCAGGGCCTCCTCGGCCCGGCGCCGCAACTCTTCGACGGAGCACGCTTCGGCGGCGACATAGGCCACCAGGCGCTTCCGCTGTCCTTCCTCCCGCAATGCCACCACCGCGCCACGCACGCCCGGATGGCGGGCGAGCACCTGCTCGATCTCGCCGGGCTCGATCCGGACGCCGTGCAGCTTCACCTGCCGGTCGGCGCGGCCCAGGACCTCGAGGTCGCCGCCGGCCTGGGAGCGGGCGAGATCGCCTGTACGGTAGAGGCGGGCCCCGGGCCGGCCTGAGAACGGGTCGGGGAGGAAAGTGGCGGCCGTCGCGCCCGGGGCACCGAGATAGCCGCGGGCGATCCCCGCTCCGCCCAGGTGAAGCTCGCCCGTCACGCCGGGGAGCACGGGCTCGAGATGGCGGTCGAGCACGTAGGCCTGGACGTTGCGGAGCGGCTGGCCGATCGGCACCCGTGGGCCGGGCAGACCAGTTGCGGAGCCCTCCCAGACCGTGGCGGTGATCGTCGCCTCGGTCGGGCCGTAGGCGTTGATGAGGCGGACCCGCTCGCCTGCCTTCTCGCGCCAGGCCCGCCAACGGTCGGCAGATGCCGTCTCGGTACCGACCACCAGCAGGCGGAGGCTTTCGGGGGGCGCCGCCGCCGAACCGAGATCGGCCACCCACTCCTGCCAGTAGGCGGTCGGCAGGCTCAGCACGGTCATGTCCTCCTCGCGCAGGATGCGCAGGAGGTCGGCGAAAGAGGGGAGGCTCTCGCCTTGCCGGAGCACCACGGCGCCGCCCCGCAGCCACGCCGGAAAGAGTTCCTCCAAGGCGAGGTCGAAGCCGATGGACGCGAACTGAAGCACCCGGTCGCCGGGATGGAGGCCATACCTCTCGGCGACCGCAATGGCGTGATTGATCAGCGCCCGGTGCGGCACCTGGACCCCCTTGGGCCGGCCCATCGAGCCCGAGGTGAAGATGACGTAGGCGAGGCCCTCCCCGCCACCACGGGGCGGCGGCGGAGTGTCGGCTAGCGCCGCGAGATCGAGTCGGGCCAGATCGAGCGCTCGCTCGGCGGCGGCCCGCGGCAACCGGGCGGAGACGGCCGCCTCGCTCAGGATCACGGGCGCTCCCGTCTCCGCGAGCATGTGGGCCAGGCGCTCGCTCGGGAGGCTCGGATCGAGCGGCACGTAGACGCCCCCCGCCTTGAGCACGCCGAGGATCGCCACCGGCAGATCGAGCGTGCGGCGCAGGCAGATGGCGACCGGGACCTCCGGCTCGACGCCCAGCGAGCGCAGATGGTGGGCCAGCCGGTTCGCCCGGCGGTCGAGCTCCCGGTATGTCCATCGCTTTCCGGCGAGCTCCACCGCGATCGCCTCCGGAGTGCGCGAGGCCTGTGCCTCGACGAGCTGGTGGATGCCGAGCTCGGCGGGATATTCCGTCTCTTCTCCACCGCAGCGGGACAGCAACTGCGCCCGCTGCTCCACGCTCAGCATCGGCAGGGCCGAAACCGGACATTCGGGATCCGCGAGCGCCGCCGAGAGGAGCCGCGAGAAAGACTCCACCCAACGTTCCGCCGTGGCGCGGTCGAACAGCGCCGCGTCGTACTCGAAGGCTCCCTCGAACCCGTCCTCGAGGTCGCTGAGGGCGCAGGTCAGATCGAACTGGGCGATCTTCGCGTCCTGGGGCCAGCCGGCGATCTCGAGGCCCGGCAGGGCGGCAATCGCCGCGCGGACGTTGCGCAGCGAGAAGAGCACCTGGAAGAGTGGCGGGCGGCGCAGGTCCCGGTCCAGAGCGAGCTCCTCGACCAGCTTCTCGAACGGCAGATCCTGGTGCGCGAAGGCCGTGAGCGCGGTCTCCCGGACTCGCGCCAGGAGGCCGGTCAGGCCGGGGTCGCCCTCGAGGCCGGCCCGGAGCACGACGGTGCTCACGAAGAAGCCGATCAGGTCTTCGAGCTCTGTGCGGTGGCGGTTTGCCACCGGCGTCCCGAGACAGAAGTCCTCCTGGTTGGAGAGGCGATAGAGCAGCGCCTCGAAGGCCGTCAGCAGAACCATGAACGGGGTGGCCTCGGCGGCGCGGGCCGACCTGCGGACAACCTCGACGACCTGGCGGGGAAGCGCGAAGGACACGGTGCCGCCGCGAGCGGTCCGCAGCCGCGGGCGCGGGTGGTCCAGCGGCAGGTCGAGGGCGGGCGGCACGCCGGCGAGACGCTCCCGCCAATGCGCCGACAGGGCCTCCAGCGCCTCGCCCTGAAGCCATCCGTGCTGCCAGTTGGCATAGTCGGCGTACTGGACAGGGAGCGCGGGGAGCCGGGGCTTCTCGCCGGCCAGGGCTGCGCGGTAGACCTCCGCCACCTCCCGCACCAGGATCTCCATGGACCAGGCGTCGCCGGCGATGTGATGGACGGTCACCAGAAGCGCGTGGCGCTCGTCTTCAAGCGCTAGCAGCGTCGTGCGGAGCACCGGTCCCCGTGCCAGGTCCAACGGCCGGAGCGCCTCCTCTTCGACGAGGCGCTGGGCCTCGGCCTGCCGGATCTCCGGCGCCAGCCCGCGGAGATCACAGACCGGCAGGGGCACGGGACCGGGAGGCTCGATGACCTGAGACGGCCCGACAGGCGAGTCCGCGAAGGTCGTGCGGAGGACCTCATGCCGGCTCGCCACCTCGGAGAACGCCTGGGCGAGCACGGCCGGGCGCAAGGGTCCAGCGAGCTTCAGCGCGAAGGGGATGTTGTAGGCCGGGCTTCCCGGTTCGAGCCGATCGAGCAGCCAGAGCCTCCGCTGGGCGAAGGACAGCGGCAGGGGAAGCCCGCGAGGGATCGGCGTGATCGGCGGAATCTCACGAACGCCGCCAGCCCGAACGGCCGCTTCGATCTCGGCCGCGAGGGCCTGCACCGTGGGGGCCTCGAAGAGCAGGCGCAGCGGGATCTCCAGGGAGAAGGCCCGCCGTACCCGCGCCAGCAGTTGAGCGGCCAGCAGAGAGTGGCCGCCGAGCCCGAAGAAGTCTTCCTGGGTTCCGACCTTTTCGACGCCCAGGACCTCGCTCCAGATCCCCGCCAGCACCTCCTCGTAGACCGTGCAGGCCGGGACGTGCGCCACCTCCGGACGGACCTGCTCGGGAACCGGCAGGGCCTTGCGGTCGAGCTTGCCGTTGGCGGTGACCGGCAGGCTCTCCAGGAAGACGAACGCCGCCGGCAGCATGTACTCTGGGAGGCGCTGCCGGAGGAACTCGCGCAGGCCTTCCGCTCCAAGCCCCGGGCTGTCGGCGGGGACGACGTAGGCGACCAGCGCCTTGCCGCCCGGCAGATCCTCACGGGCCAGAACGGCGCTCGTCCGCACGGCGGGATGCTGTCCCAGGACGGACTCGATCTCACCCAGCTCGATCCGGTGGCCGCGGATCTTGACCTGATGGTCGAGGCGCCCGAGGAATTCGAGGTTGCCGCCGGGACGGTACCGGGCGCGGTCACCGGTACGGTACAGGCGGTCTCCGGGACCATTCGGGAAAGGGTCGGGGATGAACTTGCCGGCCGTCAGGGGAGGGTCGGCGGCATAGCCTGCCGCCAGGCAATCGCCGCCGATGTAGAGGTCGCCTGCCACGCCGACCGGGCAGGGACGGAGCCCGTCGTCGAGCACGTGATAGCGCGCGTTCCGGATCGGCCGGCCATAGGGAACGCTGACCCAGGATGGGTCGGGCTCTCCCTCCGGATGGAAGTTCGACCAGATGGTAGCCTCGGTGGCGCCGCCCAGGCTGATCACCCGGGCGGTGGGGAAGCTCTCCCGAACCGCTCCCGGCAGGGTCACGGGGATCCAGTCGCCGCTCAGGAAGACCAGACGCAACGGGCTGCCCGCGAACGGTGCCCCCTCGGGCGCGAACAGCGGCACCAGGCGCTGAAGGGCCGCCGGCGCGGAGTCCCAGAAGGTGATCGGTTCCCGCGCCAGGATGCGCACCAGGCGCGCCGGCTCGTCCAGGTCCTCGCGGTCGGCCAAGCGGATCGTGCCGCCGGCCGCCAGCAGGCCGAAGATGTCGTACACCGAGAGGTCGAAGCAGAGCGAGGTCGTGAACAGGACGCGGTCCCCCGGTCCTACCGCGAAGGTCTCGTTGACCCAGCCGATCAGGTTGACCACCGGACGATGGCGGACCATCACGCCCTTGGGCGATCCCGTGGAGCCGGAGGTGAAGATGGCGTACGCCATGCTCTCGGGTCCGGCCAGGGGCTCGGGATCTTTCGGGCTGTGGCCGGCGAGCGCGCCGGGAGCGTCGAGGCAGATCACGTCCAGGAGGCCCGGGCGGCACGCGAGCTCATCCAGCACCGGCATCCGATCGGTCTGCGTGACGACGTGGGCGATGCCCAGCGTGGTGAGGATCCGTTCGATGCGCTCCGGAGGGAACACCGGCTCAAGCGGAACGTAGGCGGCTCCGGCCTTGAGCACGCCGAGCACCGCCTCGACCATCTCCAGGCTGCGTTCCATGTAAACCGCCACCCAGGTCCCGGGGCCGGCTCCGCGCGATCGCAGATGGTGGGCCAGGCGGTTGGCCTGCCGGTTCAGCTCGCCGTAGGTCAGCCGCCGGCGGCCGCTCTCGGCGGCCACCGCCTCAGGCGCTGCGGCGGCCCGGACCTCGAACAGCTCATGGATGCAGACCGATTCCTCCTCGCGGGCCGCCGTGTCGTTCCATGCGAGCAGGGCCTGGTGCCGCTCGGCGGCGCTCAACAAGGGCAGCTCGGCCACCGGCCTGCGCGGATCCGTCAGGGCGGACCGCAACAGGTTCTCGTAGTGGGCCAGCAGGCGCTGGATGGTGGCCGCGTCGAACAGGTCGGTGTTGTACTCCACCGTCCCGGTCAGGACTTCACGCTCTTCCCAGACGCCGAAGAGGATGTCGAACCTCGCGGTCCCACGGTCGGACTGCGGGCGGCTCAGGACGAGGCCCGGGAGCTCGAGGTCCGTGGCCAGGGCCGAGGCGTTGAGGAGCACGAACATGACCTGGAACAGCGGCGTGTAGCTCAGGTTGCGCTCGGGCTGCAGGTTCTCGACCAGCGCCTCGAACGGCAGATCCTGATGCGCGTACGCGCCCAGCGAGGTCTCGCGCGTGCGCCGGACGACGCCGGCGAAGCCCTCCCCTTCGGCAAAGCGGGTCCGGAGCACCACGGTGTTGACGAAGCAGCCGATGATCTCCTCGATCTCTGCCCGGGTGCGATCCATGACTGGCGATCCCACCGACAGATCGGTCTGCCCGGTGTATCGGGACAGCAGCACCTTGAAGGCGGCGAGCATGGTGATGAACAGAGTGCTCCCTTCCTGGCGGCCGAGGGCTCTGACCCCCTCGGTAATCTCGGCCGGCAGGGCGAAGAGACGGCTGGCGCCGCGGGAGGAGAGGACCGCCGGGCGCGGCCGGTCGGTAGGCAGCTCCAGCACGGGCGGCCGCCCCTCCAACTTCTCGCGCCAGTAGGAGAGCAGGGACTCCAGTACCTCGCCCCGCAGCCACTCCCGCTGCCAGAAGGCGAAATCGGCGTACTGTACGGCCGGCTCGGGCAGCGGCGAGGGCTCGCCGCGCGAGAAGGACCGGTAGAGGGTCACCAACTCGCGGACGAACACCTCGTACGAGCCGTCGAACGCGATGTGGTGGGTGGCCATGACCAGGTGGTGCTCGTCCGCGCCGAGCCGCAGCAGCACGGCCCTCACGACCGGTCCGCGTTCGAGCTGGAACGGCGCCCGCACGCCCCAAACGGCCCAGCGCCGGACCTCCTCCTCCCGGCGCGACGCGGACAGCGCCGTCAGGTCGACGCGCGGCAGGACGAAGGGAGCCGCATCTTCGACGACCTGCGCGGGTCTGCCGCCGGTCATCCGGTAGGTCGTGCGCAAGGCTTCGTGGCGCCGCACGATCTCGCCCAGGGCCTCGGCCAGAGCCTCCTCGTCCAGGCGTCCGAGGGAGCGGAAGAGGAGGGGCACGTTGTAGACGGAGCCACCCGGAGCAAACTGATCGACGAACCAGAGACGCTCCTGGGCGAACGACAGAGGCAGCGGCCGGTCGCGTGGCATGCGCGCGATCGACGGCGGTTGGAAGGGGCGTTCCGCGCCGCGGATCTCCTCGATGACGCGCGCCAGGCCGGCCACGGTCGGCGCCTCGAAGAGCCGGCGCAACGGCAGCTCGATCTCGAGCACCTGCCGTACCCGTGACACGAGTTGAGTCGCTTTCAGCGAGTGGCCGCCGAGGTCGAAGAAGTTGTCGTGGATGCCGATCCTGGCGACGCCGAGGAGCTGGCTCCAGATCCCGGCCAGCAGCTCTTCCATCGGAGTGCCCGGCGGCGCGTATCCCGCCGCGAGGTCGGGCCTCCCGCCATCCGGAGGCAGGGAGCGGCGGTCCACTTTGCCGTTGGGCGTCAGTGGCAGGGCATCCAGCAGGACCATCGCTTCCGGGACCATGTAGGCCGGCAGCCTCTCCGCCAGGAAGACCCGGAGGCGGGGAATCAAATCGTCGGCGGCGTCTCGGCGCACGGGATCGTTGCCGTAGCGGCTCCACGAGCGGTCGGCGGCGCTCTCCGCAAGCAGCTCGGAGGCCGCCGCGGCCGGCAGCGGGTCCGCCCCCGGACGCGTGAAAACCGCGTCGATGCGGTCGGCCTCCCCGGAGGCGGCCCAGGAGACGAACACCTGGTAGCCCAGCTCACCCCCCAGGTCTCTGAGATCGGCCGGGTCGACTCCGCCGCCGCCGTCCTCCAGTGCGCGGCCCAGCTCCGCGACGGTGGCCGGTCCTCCGTCGAGGTGGATCAGCTCCATCGCCAGGAGCTCCTCGCGGACGCGGGCGTTGGGAATGCCCGAGATCCGCAGGGCTCCCGGCCTCTGCTCCTCGAGATGCCGGCGCACGATGCCGAGGCTGTGCTCTTCCTCCCGCCAGCTCAGCGTCGAGGGGGCCGGGCCGTCCACCGGGCGGCCACCCATCCGGAGGAACACGTCGTACCGGAACCTGGTCAGCTCGTTGTGGTGCCGGCCCCCTTTGAGCTGGAACCAGACGCCGCCGGCCGCGGGAAGGTGGCCGGCGAGGTCGAGGAAGAGCCGGGGATCCACCGCCAGCTCCTTTTCGCCGGCGAGCTGGCCATGAATCCGCCGCCGCAGCTCGGCCACCTCCATGGAGCCCGGCGCGCGGAACCGTTGCACCGAAGCGGCGAAAGGCGCGAGCAGGGGCAGGCTGCGCACCCCGCCCACGAACAGGACGCCCCCGGGCTTGACCGCCGCCAGGGCTCCTGCGAGCACCTTGACCAGGTAGCCGGCGCTCGGGAAGTACTGGACGACTTCGTTGAGGACGACCACGTCGAAGCTCGCCGGCGGGATGCCGGCGAAGTCGTCCGCCGCCCGCTCCAGGAAAGTGACGTGGCCGAGGCTGGCCTCCTCAGCTCGCCGGGAGACGTCCCGGAGGACCTCGCCGGAGAGATCGGTGGCCAGGTACGAAGCGCAGTGCGGCGCGATTCGATGCAGCAGCAGGCCGGTGCCGCAGCCGATTTCGAGGACATGGGACGGTTGTAGCGCCAGGATGCGCTCCACCGAGTCCTCGAAGCATTCGACGATCTCGTCTTCCGGCAGGGGCTGGCCGGTGTAGCTGCTGACCCACACCCTGAGGTTGATCGCGGAATCGCGCGCGGAGACGGCGCCGTGGCTGTAGACCTCGTCGAACACCGCGCGCCACTCACCGACCTTCCCAGCCGCGAGCTGCGGCTCCGCCTCGTCCTCGGCCCGGCGCGGGACCACGTAGCCGACCAGGCGCCGCTCACCGGTCTCCTCCTCGCGGGCCGCGACCACGCAGTCGCCAACCTCCGGATGCTGCCGCAGGGCCGTCTCGATCTCCCCGAGCTCGATGCGGTAGCCCCTCACCTTGACCTGGTGGTCGATGCGCCCGAGGAACTCGATCTCGCCGCCCGCGGCGGTCCGCGCGAGGTCGCCGGTGCGATAGAGCCGGGCTCCGGATCGTGCCGCGAGCGGGTCGGGCAGGAAGGTCCCGGCGGTGCGTACGGGCTCCCCCAGATAGCCACGCCCGACGCCTTCGCCGCCGACGTACAACTCGCCGGCCACGCCGAGGGGGAGGGGAGCCTGGTTCCGGTCGAGCACGTACAGGCGCATGTTGATCACCGGGCGCCCGATCGGCGTTAGAGCACCCTCCTCCAGTGACGCCACCGGCCAGTGGGTCACGTCGTCCGAGCACTCGGTCGGTCCGTAGGCGTTGAGCATCGGCACGTGCGGATAGGCACGCGCCCAGCGAAGGCAGAGGTCAGGGGGGAGGGCCTCGCCGGTGGGGATGAGCCAGCGCAGACGAGTGAGCGGGAGGCGAGCCTCACCCCGGCGCTCGACCTCGTCCAGCACGGCGCGGAGCAGGGAAGGGACCATCTCCAGAATGGTGATGCCTTGCTGCTCCACGGCGTCCAGTAGACGCTCGGGGTCGTGGGCCACCTCGTCTTCGAGGATGTGGACCGCGCCGCCTACCACCGCCGCGGCGAGGAGCTGCCAGACCGAGATGTCGAAGCACTGCGAAGCGTTCTGCGCGATCCGGTCGGCGGCCGTCAACCCGAGGTCGAGGATCTTGGCGAAGAGATGGTTCACCATGCCGCGGTGGGCGATCATCGCCCCTTTCGGCAGGCCGGTGGACCCCGAGGTGTAGATGACGTAGGCGAGCCCGTCGAGCATGCCGAGGGGCCGGGAGGGGGGCGCGCCCCCCTCCTCCCGCGGCTCGGCCCGCAGCACCTGCGGGATTCCGGTGGGCGGCAGCCCCGAGAGGGCTTCCGCGAGCTTGCCGAAGAGGTCGTCGGCGACGAGCACCAGGCCGGCGCCGCTGCGCGAGAGGATCTGCCGGAGACGGGCCGGCGGGTGAGCCGGGTCTAGGGGAAGATAGGCGGCGCCGGTCCGGAATGCCGCGAGGACCGCGGTCAGCAGCCCGGGGCCGCGCTCCGTCAGGACCGCCACGATCGTCTCGGGGCCGCACCCCCGCTCCGCCAGCCGGGACGCCAGGATCTCGGTGCGTCGGTCGAGCTCGCGGTAGGACAGGATCCCCTCGCGGGAGACGGCGGCGACCGCGTCCGGCGTCCTCCGCAGGGTCGCCTCGAAGAGCCGCGGAAAAGGTCGTCCGCAGGCCGGATCGTCGCTGTCGTTCCACTCCAGCAGGGTCTGGTGGCGTTCGGATTCCGTCAGGAGAGACAGATCGCGGACCCTTCCCTCCGGCTCCCGCGCGATCCCGCCGAGCAGGGCCGACAAGTGGCCCAGCATGCGCAGGATCGCGGGGCGGTCGAAGCGGTGCCGGAGGTACTCGATCCGCAGCACGAGCTCGACTCTTGGCGCGACGACGACGATGAGCGGGTAGTTGGTGCTCTCGTTGACCCGCAGGTCGCGCAATCCGAATCCGTCTCCGGCCGCGGCCGGCCGGTCCTCGAGAGGGTAGTTCTGGAAGAACAGGATGCTCTCGAACAGAGGCTCGTTCCGCGGCACACCGCTACAGCCCTGGATCAGGACCAGGGAGCTGTGCTCGTGCTCACGTATCTCCACCTGCCGCTGCTGAACGGACCGCGCCCATGACAGGACCGGCTCGTCCCCGGGGACCGCCAGACGCAGGGGGAGGGTGTTGATGAAGTTGCCTACCATCGCCTCCACTCCTGGGAGGTCCGGCGGCCGTCCCGAGACCGTGACGCCGAAGACCAGGTCGTCCTCGCCGCTGTAGCGGTTGAGCAGGACGGCCCAGGCCGTGGCGACCAGGGTGCCGAGCGTCAGCCCGTGCCGGCGCGCCACCTCCGCGAGCGTCCGGGTGGCGGTGGCCGGCAGCGAGGCGGTGGCGTCCCGGCTCTCGGGAGAAGCCTCGCCGGCGGCGCGCGACGGGCGGTCCACGCCGAGCGGGGTGGCGGCGTTGAAGCCGCGCAGGATCTCGCGCCAGAAGCCCTCGGCGCGGGCAGGGTTCTGGGCCTGGGACCAGGCGATGAAATCCCGGTAAGGGCGCCGGGACGGCAACACCGGAGCCGCGCCCCGGCGGAGCGCGTCGTACAAGGCCGACAGCTCGCCCAGGAGGAGGGGGAGAGACCAGCCGTCGAGGAGCAGGTGGTGGTGGGTCCAGACGAAGTGATACTCGTCCTCTCCCTCCCGGAAGAGAGCGAACCTCATGAGCGGCGCCCGATTCAGGTCGAACGGCTGGCGGGCGTCGCCGCTCAGATGGGACTCGAGCCGGGCGCGGCGGTCCTGAGCGGACAGGCCGCGCCAATCCTCCCGTCGCCAGGGCAGGGACACCTGCCGGCCCACCACCTGCAGGGGGGCCTCGGTCCGTTTCCACACGAAGGCGGTGCGCAGCACGGGGTTGCGCTCCACGACCCGCTTCCAGGCCTCTTCGAAGACGGTGGCGTCGAGCCGCTCCAGCTGGCAGGAGAGCTGGGTGAGATAGACCCCCGATTCCGGATCGAGAAGGCTGTGGAAAAGCATGCCCTCTTGCAGCGCGGAGAGGGGGTAGACGTCCTCGATGCGACTCGTGCTCACTCGAAATCGACCTCCTCGAAGATCGCGTCCAGGTTGGCCCCGGCCAGGTTGGCCAGGGGGAAGTCGGCGGCGGTGAGCCCTCCCGAGCGGGCCGGGCCGCCGTCGTGGAGGAGCGTCCGCAGGGCGGCCAGGAAGTCCCCCGTGACACGCTCGATGGTCCTGCGGCGGTGGACCTCGCGGCTGTACGTCCAGACGGTGTGCAGGCGTCCCTGCGAGATGCCGGCCACCACCTCGACGAGGTGGCTGCGGCGATTGCGCGGGCTGCGCGTGGGCACCGCCGGTTGCAGGACCCGGAACGGCGGCGAGCCTGGCGGGTCCAGATCGAGCTGCCCCAGGTAGTTGAAGAGCACATCGCTACCCTGCAGCCGCCGCAGATGGGTGCGCATCTCCGCATCCGGGCAGAGGTAACGCAGGATGCCGTAGCCGATGCCCCGGTTGGTCACGCGGCGCAGCGCCTCTTTGACCGCGTTGAGGGCGTCGAGGGCGCCGGCCACCGGCGGCAGGGTGAGGCGCACCGGATAGATCGACGTGAACCAGCCCACCGTGCGCGAGAGATCGACATCGTCGAAGAGATCCTCTCGTCCGTGCCCTTCGGCGTCGATCCGTACCGTGAGCGATCCCGTCCAGCTCGCCAGGGCCTGGGCGAGGCCGGTCAGCAGGATCTCCTCGATGCGGGCGCTGTAGACCTTCGGGATCTCGTGCCGGAGCAGCTCGGTTTCCTCCTCCTCGAGAGCGGCGATGACCGAATCCACCGAGCCCGAGCGATTGGCGCCGCCCGGAAGCTCGCGGGGGAGGCCGGGAGGCTCGGACTCCCGCGCCTCGGAGACCCAGTAGTCCCCCTCCCGCGCCGCCGCCGGCGAGCCGGCGTGCTGGACCAGCTTCTCCGCCCAGGTCTTGAAGGAGGTCGTCCTGGGCGGCAAGACCGGCTCCCGGCCCGCCGCCAGCGCCTCGTCGAGGATTTCCAGATCCTCGACGAGGATGCGCCAGGAGACGGCGTCGACGGCCAGATGGTGAACGGCGAGCAGGAGCCGGTCGGGGCCGGCGCCGCGGAACAGGACGGCTCGCAGGAGCGGCGGCTGGTCCAGACGCAGAGCGGTCTGCGCCTGAGCCGAGGCCTGGTCGAGCGCCGCTTCGGCGCGCGCCGGGGGCAGCGCCGTCAGGTCCAGCACGGTCAGGGGCACCCGCCCGTCCGGAGGCGAGGCGACCTGCCTCTGTTTCCCGTCCTCCCGCGGGAAGCTCAGCCGCAGGGCGTCGTGGTGCCGGATCAGGCCGTCCAGCGACCGCGCCACCCGTCCCGGATCGAGCGGCATCGCGTATTCGAGCAGCACCGACTGATTGAAATGGTGGGCATCCACCAGCTCCTGCTCGAAGAACCATTGTTGGACCGGGGTCAGCGGCACCGGCCCGACCGCCTGCCCCTCATCCTCCCTGGTCGCCGGCGCCGTCCCCGCCACCGCCGCCAGCTCGGCGAGGGTCTGGTGCTGGAAGATCTGCCTCGGGGTGAGGGTCAGTCCGGCCCGGCGCGCCCTAGCCACGAGCTGAATGCTCAGGATAGAGTCGCCGCCGAGCTGGAAGAAGTTGTCGTGAGCACCGATCGTCTCGACCCTCAGCACCGCGTGCCAGAGCGAGGCCAGCAGCCTCTCGACGGCGCTGCGCGGCGCGACGAAGGCGTGCCGCTCGCCGCCGGCTGCCGGCTCGGGCAGCGCCCGGCGGTCCACCTTGCCGCTGGCTGTCTGAGGTAGCGAGTCCAGACGCATGAAGACCCCAGGCAGCATGTAGTCCGGCAGCCACTCGCGCAGGAAGTCCCGCAGCTCTTCCTCGCCGGCGCGGGCGTCCGCGACCGCCACCCAGTAGGCCACCAGCCGCGGCTGGCCCGCCACGCCGTGCCCGACCGCCACGGCGGCCTGGCGGACGGCGGGGTGTTGGAGCAGGCGGGACTCGATCTCTCCCAGCTCGATCCGCAGGCCCCGGATCTTGACCTGGTGGTCCAGGCGGCCCAGGAACTCGATCGCGCCGCCCGGAAGATGGCGCGCCAGATCGCCGGTGCGGTACAGGCGCCCGGACTCGGGACCGAACGGGTCGGGAACGAAGCGCTCGGCGGTGAGGTCGGGCCGGTGGAGGTAGCCCCTGCCGGGCGCCACGCCGCCGATGCACAGCTCGCCGGGCGCACCGGGCGGCATCGGCCGGAGCTCCCGGTCCACCAGGTAGATCCGCGCGTTGGCGATCGGGTGGCCGATCGGGACGGTGTGCATCCGGCTGTCCCGCCGGCAGGCCCAGGCCGTGACGTCGACCGCCGCCTCCGTGGGGCCGTAGAGGTTGTGCAGCTCGCAGCCGAGCCGCTCGAAGAAGCGGCGCTCCAGCTCGAGGGGGAGCGCCTCGCCGCTGCAGAGGACCCGCCGCAAGACGCCGCAGGCCGACAGGTCCTCCTCGCCGAGGAAGGCGTGCAGCATGGCGGGCACGAAGTGGAGGGTGGTGATCTCCCGCTCCGCGACGGTGCGAACGAGGTAGGCGGCGTCCTGGTGGCCGCCGGGGCGTGCGACGACCAGGCGCGCTCCCGCGATCAGCGGCCAGAAGAACTCCCAGACCGACACGTCGAAGGTGTAGGGGGTCTTCTGGAGCACCCGGTCGTCGGCCTTCAATCCATAGGCCTCCTGCATCCAGAGCAGCCGGTTGCGGATGGCCCAGTGGGTGTTGAGAGCCCCCTTCGGTCTGCCGGTGGAACCCGAGGTGTAGAGGGCGTAGGCGAGGTTCTCTCCGAGCACCACCGATCCGGTTTCGGGCTCCGCGGGCAGGTCCGCGAGGAAGCCGTCCGCGTCGAGGAGCACCACCTCGGCCGCGGCGAGCGTTGGGGTCAGGCTCTTCTGCGCCAGGACCAGCCGGAGGCCGGCGTCGCGGACGATGAACTCCAGCCGCTCTGGCGGGGACTCCGTATCGAGCGGCAGGAAGGCGCTGCCCGCCTTCAGGATGGCCAGGAGCGCTACCATCATCTCCAGCGAGCGCTCCACATACAGGCCCACCAGGTTCTCGGGGCCGGCGCCCAGTCGGCGCAGCGCGCGAGCCAGAGAGCCGGCGCGGCGGTCGAGCTCGCGATAGCTCAGGTCCTCGTTCTCGAAGGAGACCGCCACGGCGTCGGGTGTGCGGGCCACCTGGGCCTCGACCAGCCCGTGGAGGGTCTCCGCGCCGGCGTACTCGGCCGTTCTTCCGGCCCATTCCACGAGCAGTTGGCGGCGCTCCTCATGGCTGAGCAGGGGGAGATCGCCGAGCGGCAGGTCCGGGGAGGCCGCCGCGGCGGCCAGCAGACGGTGGAAGTGGCGCATCAGGCGCCCCGCCGTGACCTCCTCGAAGGCGCCGGCGCTGTAATCGAGGGCCGCCGTGAAGCCCGCAGGCGTCTCGGCGAGCGTCAGCGTGAGGTCGAACTGCGCCGCGCCCGTGTGGATGTCGAGGAGCTCGACGCCGATCCCCGGCAGCTCGGGCACCGGCGCCGGCGAGCCCTGGAATACGAACATCACCTGGAATAGTGGCGAGCGGCTCAGGTCGCGTTCCGGCTTCAGCTCCTCGACCAGCTTCTCGAAGGGCAGATCCTGGTGCGAGTAGGCGCCGAGAGTGACCTCCTGGACGCGGGCGATGAGCTCATGGAAGCCCGGCGATCCCGACAAATCGGTGCGCAGCACGAGAGTGTTGACGAAGAACCCGATGAGATCCTCGATCTCCAGGCGGTTGCGCCCGGCCACCGGCGTGCCGACGGCGATGTCGGTGTCGCCCGAGTAGCGGTGAAGCAAGGTATTGAAGGCGGCGAACGCCACCATGAAGGGCGCGGTGCCGCGCTCGCGCGCCAAGGATCTCAGGCCCGCGGCCGCGGACTCGGGCAGCGGCGAGAGGAGGCGGCATCCCCGGAAGTCCTGGATCGCGGGCCGCGCCCGGTCGGTCGGCAGGGAGAGGACCGCCACGCTGGCCAACTGCCGCCGCCAGTACGCCAGAAGCTCCTCAAGGAGCTCGCCCTGCAGCCGCTCCCGCTGCCACACCGCGTAGTCGCCATACTGGACGGAAAGCTCCGGCAGAGAGGGCGGGTGGTCGCTGGCGAAGGCCTGGTAGAGCGTGGTCGCCTCGCGGACCAGCACGCCGGTCGACCAGCCGTCCGTGATCGCGTGGTGCAGAACGAGGAGGAGGAGGCTCTCGGTCGGCCCCAGCCGCACCAGGGCGGCCCGGGCCAGCGGACCGCGGTCGAGCGCGAACGGCCGGCGCGCCTCTTCGGCCGCGATACGGAGGGCTTCTACCTCCCGCTCCCTCGCAGGCAGAGCGGTCAGGTCGACCCGCGACAGCCCCAGGCCGGAGCGGTCCGACACCACTTGGACCGGCGTCCCTTCGAACGTGGCGATGTGGGTGCGCAGCACCTCGTGACGCCGGGCCACCTCGTCGAGGCTCCGTTCCAGCACCTCGGGCCGGAGCGCGCCGGTGAAGCGGACCGTCCGCGGAACGAGGTAGGCGGGGTTGCCCGGCTGGAGCTGATCCAGGAACCAGAGCCGCTGCTGCCCGAACGAAAGGGGGAACGCGAGGGGCTTCGGCCGGGCCGCGCGCGGCAGGGCAATGAGGGGGAAATCCGCCAGCGGCGGGCGCGCCTCCCCGACGGCCGCCGCCATGCCCCGCAGGGTCGGCGACTCGAACAGGCGCCGCAGCGGGAGCTCGACTCCGAGCGCCTGACGGATCCGGGACACCACCTGGATGGCGAGCAGCGAGTGCCCGCCCCGATCGAAGAACCCGTCGTCCAGCCCCACCCGTTCGACGCCCAGCACCTCGCTCCAGATCGCCGCCACCTGCCGCTCGACCGGAGTGGCGGGAGGCTGGAACTCCTCCGCGGGATCGGCGCGCTCCGGCTCCGGCTCGGGGAGCCGCCGGCGGTCCACCTTGCCGGTGGCGGTCAGCGGCAGCTCTTCCAGGGCCACGAAGACGGCCGGCACCATCGGCTCCGGCAGACGGCTGCGCAGGTGCTCGCGGATCCGCGCCGGCTCGGGGCCCGCGCCCGCCGCGGGGACGAAGTAGGCCACCAGGCGCCGGTCGCCGGATGGCGCCGGCCGTGCGGCCACGACCACCTCCCGGATGCCGGGGATCTCGCGGATGCGGTCCTCCACCTCGCCCAGCTCGACACGGTACCCCCGGATCTTGACCTGATTATCACGGCGGCCGATGAACTCGACACAGCCGCCCGGCAGCAGGCGGCCCAGGTCTCCCGTGCGATAGCGCCGCCGGCCGTCCTCCCCGGACAGGAACGCGGCCCGCGTGGCTTCTTCCCTGTCCCAGTAGCCCAGCGCCAGGTAGCGGCTGGCGATGACGATCTCGCCGGTGCCGTAGAGCGCCTCCTGGCGTCCGGTGTCGTTCATCAGGAGCACTTCCGTCTCCTGGACCGGGAACCCGACCGGCACCGTGCCGCGCCGCAGCTTCGTGCGGTGGTCGGCGAAGAACTGAAGCGCCAGGGTCGACTCCGTCGGTCCCAGGCCGTTGACGAACAGGCATCTCTCGGGGAAGCAGCGGCGGAAGAGGTCGAGGTCCCTCCGCTGGGCCTCCTCGCCTCCGAGCACGACCAGGCGTACCGTGTCGAAGACGGTCCCGGGGGCAACCGAGGCCAGGAAGAGGCGGTAGACGGAAGGGGTGGAGTGATAGATCGTGATCCCGGCGACGGTGGCCGCCAGGTCCTGGAAGGAGCGGCGCCGCAGATCGAAGGGGACGAGGGTGGCGCCGTTGAGCAGAGCGCCGTAGATGTCCATCACCGAGGCGTCGAAGCCATAGGAGGCCAGCAGGCTCAGGCGGTCGCCCGGATGGATCCGCAGCGCGTTGGTGTACGCGCGAATGTGGTGCAGCACATTGCGGTGGCACTGCACGACGCCCTTGGGCTCGCCCGTCGAGCCGGAGGTGTAAAGGAGGTAGGCCGGCGCGTCCGGGGCGACCGGGCGGGAAGGAGCGGCGGGCCCCTCCTCCAGCAGCTCCTCGTCGATGAGGCGGTGCGCGCCATCCCGCGCCAGCTCGGCCGCGAGCGGGCGCAGCCCGGAGCCCACCAGGATCGCGCCGCACCGCGCATCTTCCAGGATGGCTCGCAGCCGGGCGGCGGGAAAGGCGGGATCGAGCGGCACGTAGGCACCGCCGGCCTGGAGGACGCCCAGCATCGCGGCGATCATGGGAGCGCCCGGCTCGAACAGGAGCGCCACCCGGGGGCCGGCCGCTAGAACGGCGCGGGCGACCCGGGAAGCGCGGCAGGAGAGCTCCTCGTAGGTCCAGGCCGCTCCTTCCATCAGGATTGCGGGCCGGCCGGGGCCGGCGTCCACCTGCCGGTGGAAGCGCGCCACGATCGACTGCTCGACCTCCGCCGCCGAGAATTCGACGAAGGGGACCGCCGGCGAGGGCTGGCCGGAACGGTCGGGCGCCAAGGGGGTGTCGTCGAGGGCCAGGTCGGCCATGCGGCGGTCGGGATCCGCCGTCCCTTGCCGCAGCACGCTGCGCAGATGCCGGAGCAGGGAGGCGGCCTGGACGGGCTCGAACAGGTCGGCGTTGTAGACGGCCCGGAGGAGCAGCCCGCCCTCGCGCCGGACCGCGTACAGGGTGAGATCGAACTTGGCGCCGCGGTCCGGCATCTCCAGCGGCTCGATGCGGACGCCGGGGAGGTCCGGGCCGGCGCCGGCCCCGCCCACGAACTCCAGGTTCAGCATGTTGAGGAGGACCTGGAAAAACGGAGTCCTGCCGAGATCGCGCTCCGGCCGCAACTCCTGGATCAGCCTCTCGAACGGCACGTCCTGGTTCTGGTAGGCCTCCAACGCCACCTGACGGGCCTGTTGCACGAGCTGGCGGAACCCGGGGTTGGCCCGCAGATCGCAGCGCAGGACCAGGACGTTGAGGAAGAACCCGATCAGACCCTCCGCCTCGGGCCGGCCGCGGCCGGCGATCGGCGAGCCGAGCAGGATACGGACCTGGCCGGTGTAACGGCTCAGCAGCGCGCTCAGGGCCGCCAGCAGGACGATGAACGGCGTCACGCCCTCGCGCCCGCACAGCCCTTCGACGGCCTGCCAGAGCGGGGGATCGAGCAGCAGCTCCGCGCTGCCGCCGCGGAAGCTCTGGACCGGGGCCCGCGGCCGGTCGCGGGGCAGATCGAGGATCTCCTCGCCCCCCTCGAGCTGCCGGCGCCAGTAGAGCAACTGCCGGTCGAGCTCCCCGGAGCGGAGCCGCTCGCGTTGCCAGACGGCGAAGTCGGCGTATTGGACCCGGAGCTCCGGGAGCGGCGAGGGGCTCCCCGCCACGAAGGCGCCGTAGAGAACCGTCAGCTCCTTGACGAAGATGCCGAGCGACCAGCCGTCACAGACGATGTGGTGGGCGACCACCAGCAGCGCGTGCTCGCGGTCGTCCAGCGTGAGGAGCAGGGGGCGCAGCAGGGGGCCGGCGGCGAGATCGAACGGCCTGCGGCTCTCCTCCGTGATCAGGGAGCGGAGCTCGGCCTCGCGCCGGCCGTGCGGGAGCGTCCGCAGATCGACCCGCCGCAACGCGAGGTCCGGCGTGGGGGAGATCACCTGGACCGGCTCGCCCTCCGACTCCTCGAAGGTCGTCCGCAGGGCCTCGTGGCGCCGGCCGATCTCGCGCAGGGTCCCGGCCAGGGCGCCGATATCGAGCGCACCCGCCAGGCGCACCGCCGCGGACTCGTTGTAGGCCGGATTGCCCGGTTCGAGCTGGCCGAGCATCCAGAGGCGCTCCTGGGCGAAGGAGAGGGGAAATCTGTTGCGTCCAGGCCCGCGAGGCCGCGCCGGAATCCGCGTGCCGGGCCCCTTCTTCTGCTGGCGCAGGGCGCGCAGCGCGAGCACGGCTTTGGCCTGGGACGACAGCTCCGCCGTGCTCGGCTTCGGCCGGTCGGGGGAGGGCTGCCGCCCCGCCTGCCGCGATGGCGCGACCGCGGCGACCTCGCGCAGGTACGTCTCGAACGGCTCTGCCGTGGCGGTGGCCGCGAACCGCGAGGCGGCGGCCCGTGAGGTCTCGGCCAGCTCCTCGTAGCGGGTCCGGTCCGACAGCAGGAGCCGCAGCACCGCCGCCCAGGGCTCGACATCCTGAGGAGGCACGACGGGCACCGGGTTGCCGACCGTGTCGAGGGCCTCTTCCCAGCGATCGATGCCGCGCACCGGCAGGACGAAGCCCACGCCGAGCTTGGCCTCGGGAAGCCCGCCGCGGTCGCTCGCCAGGACCGGAATGCCACGGAGCATGGCCTCCACAGCGACGTAACCGAACGCCTCGGCGACGAGGGAGGGGGCGAGGAGGACCCGCGCCCGCGCGTACAGCCGCTCGACGTCGTCGCCGGCCTCCAGGACCTCCACGTTCGGCAGCCGCCCGAGCGCCTCGCGGTCCGCGGACGTGGTCGCCCAACCGGCCACCGTCATGAACGGGACCTCCGGGAACCGCCGCGCCAGCTCCAGGAAGAGGCCGGCCCCCTTGACGGCGCCGGCGTTGAGCAGGAGGACCGAGCCGCGGCCGAACTCTCCCGCTCGCGGAAAGGGCCCCTGGCCGTATACGGGGAAGCGCAGGACCCGGGACGCGATGCCCGCCTGTTGGAGGTAGCCCTGCAGGAAACGGCTGACGGAAATCATCCCGTCGGCGCGGGCCAGGAGTTTCCGACCGCGGGCGCTCGGCCGGAAGCACTGGTCCCCGAAGGGCAGCATCATCGTCGTGTGGGCGAGGTAGACGACCGGCGCGCCACCCTGGAGAGCCACCTCCAGCACGGTCTGCTCGGGGTCCTCGGAGGTCACCAGGACGCAGTCGGGGGAGAAATCCCGGATCTCCGCGGCCACGTGCGAGGGGAGGTCCGCCGTCTCCCGGACGGCGTGAACCTCGACCCCGTTCCAGTGAAAGACGTCGGCCTGCCGCGAAGACCGGGAGATCCCAATGCCGCGGGTCGCCAGCTCCGCCCGGAAGCGTTCGGGCGTGGGGCAGCCCTGAAGGCCGCGGGCCGGCGCCACCGCGCGGCACTCATGCCCCCTGGCCGCGAGCTGCTCGAGCAGCAGCCGGTTCGCCTTGTTGGCGCCGCCGTGGGACGGGAGATAGAGGAGGTTCTGGAGGAGCAGCAGTCTCACCGCCGGGCGTCCTCCCCGAGAAGGAGGTCCCGCTCGGCTTCGAGCGCCCGCCGGATGCCGTCTTCACCGCCGCGGCTGAGCTCCTCCAGCGAACCGGCGAGCTCGGCCTCGTCCAGACTCTCGATCAGCGCGTCGGAGACCGCTTCGGTGAGCAGCTCCAGGGTTGGCCGCTGGAAGAGGGTGAGCAGCGGCAGCTCCACCCCGAGCTCGCGCTGGATGCGGGCCATCAACAGCGTGCCGAGCAGCGAGTGCCCGCCGAGCCGGAAGAAGTTGTCCTGCCGGCCCACCCGCTCGGCCCCCAGCAGATGGGCCCAGATGTCCGCCAGGATCTCTTCGATGGGCGTGACGGGAGGCTCATAGGGGGACTGGTCCTGAACCCGCGGCCGGCGGCGGCTCTCGATGGCCGCCAGAATTCGCCGGGGATCGGAGAGCTCG
>DATFNZ010000133.1:0-22026 GCA_035266085.1 Thermoanaerobaculia bacterium | reverse complement strand
TGAGGAGGTCGATCCTGCGGCCGTTGAACGCCACCAGCGCCATGCGGTCCGCGGCCCCGAGCCGCAGGTCGTTGGACAGCCGCCGCAGCACCACGTCCCGCTGGGCGCCGACCGCGAACGACTCGTCGATGAAGACGAGGTAGCTCGTCCCCACCTTGCCGCCGGGAGCCGTCGAGGCCGCGGGCTCCGGAGCGCCCGTCCCGGCCGGAAGGGTGGCCGTCTCCCCTTCCACCACCTCCGTGAAGTAGTCGATCGGCACCTCCCGGCCATCCACGAAGAGCTGGAAATCCTTCGCCGAAAGGCTCTGGATCCGGTTCCCCCGGCGGTCGGTGACCACGGCCTCGACGTTGACCGCGCGGACGTCGATCGACTCGCCGAACGAGCTCGGCGGCTTCTGCTGATCCAGACGCTGATCCACGGACGCGGCCATCACCGGAGCCGCGAGCGCCAGGGCAAGACCTGTGAAACGGAAGAGCTTCATCGAGATCCTCCTTCTTCTTAGAGTAGCTCCAGCTTGGAACCACCTACTTAGCAAGTCGAATGCCGGGGGGTGCAAGGGGAGGCAGGAGGAGGAATCGTCCAGAAAAGAGGACGGGAGTGGAGCCAAAAGGGCGGGGCCGGCGAGCCCGGGCATGAATGCCCGGGCGGGGCCGGGAGAGGGAACTTGTCTTCCCTCTCCCGGATCGAACCTTACTGCAGTTGCTGCCGCTTCTTCATCACCGCGAGAGCCAGAGCCGCCAGAACCAGGCCCATCAGCATCAGGCCCAGAGACGACAGGGTCGGAATCTCGCTCGGCGCCGTCGGCCCGCCAGCCACCTGGACGTTGGTGGGATTCCCGGTGCCGATCGCGGCCGGATCGTCGGTCTGCGCCGTCGACTCGTTGCTGCCGTTGCCGTCGGCGTCGAAGGAGATCGTGCCCTGGTTCGACACGGTCGCGCCCGCGGCGCTGGGCAGGATGGTGGCGTTGATGGTGATCGTCACCGTGCCGCCGGCCGGGATGGCGCCGTTCCAGGTGACGGTGTTCGCTGCCGTGGCGGCCGTGCCGCTCGAGGCCGAGGCGGAGACCAGGGTCAGGGTAGCCGGCAGGACGTCCGTGAATTCGTTACCCGGATTGTCGCCCTGCGCTGCCGTGCCGCTGTTGGTGAGCGTGATGGTGTAGGTGAGAGTGCCGCCTACCGTGTAGGGCCCGGCGCTCGCCGTCTTGGTGCCCGAAACCGACGCGGCCGGAACCGCGCTGATCGTGTCGGTATCCGTCGCGCTGTTGTTGCCCGGCGTGTCCGTGACCCCGGCCGGAGCCGTCACGGTCGCCGTGTTGACCAGCGTGCCCGTGGCCGAGACCGACACCGTGCAGCTCGCCGTGTAGGTCACGTTGCTACCCGTCGGCAGGTTGACCGTGTCGTTGATGTTGCCCGAGCCCGCCGCCGTGACCGAGCTGGGACCGGCGTTGGAAGCCACGATCGTGTAGGCATAGCTGAAGAGGGGACCGGCGGCAAGCGGCGTCACAATCCATCCAAGTTCCCCATCACGATGCCGTCGCCCGGCCGGACGTCAAGCCTGAGGCTGGCCTCCGCCCCGCCGCCGTCGTGCTTCGTATCGCAAAGAAGAGTGTCGCCGCGGAGAACGCAGGGATCGTCGCGTCCGTCGCCGTCGAAGTCGCCGAGCACGGGCAGGTCTCCCGCCTGGCCGAAGGCGATGGTGCGCTCCGGCGCACCGCCATTGTGGGCGACGTCGCAGGAGAAGACGCCATCGCGGAAGAGGCAGAGATCGTCGCGGCCGTCGCCATCCAGGTCGCCGAGGAGAGCGGTGCCGTTGGAGCCCCCGAAGCGGATCTCGAGCTCCGCCCTGCCGCCGTCGTGACCGGTGTCGCAAGCCAGGAGGTCGCCTCTGCGGACGCAGGCCTCGGCGCGGCCATCACCGTCGACATCTCCTAAGAGCGGCCGGTCGGAGATCTCGCCGAACTTGACGCGAGCGCGTGGCCCCCGGCCTCGGTGTTCCAGGTCGCAAAGGAAAGTGGTGCCGGAGTGAAAGCAGGGATCGGCCCTTCCATCGCCGTCGAAGTCCGCGAGGAAGAGCGCATCGAAAGACGCCGGCGCGTTGGGCTGGTCGATCTCGGGCATGCCGCCGGTCCGGCCGGTATCGCAGAGCAGGCGCCCTCCGCGGGTGAGGCAGGGCTCGTCGGCCGGGGAGGCGGAGAACCAGGCGACGCTCACGCCCGATTCGTCAACCCAACTCAGCGCGAATGTGCCGTCGTTGCCGAACGAGACTTGAGGCCCGCCTTCGCAGCGGTCTTCAAGGCTGGCGAAGAACTCCTTGCTCACGGGAGTGCCGTCGGCACGGAACAAGCGTGCCTCCACTCGATCGCAGAAGGTGCCGGGGAGCGAGCCCCAGACGATCAAGAAGTTACCGAACCGGTCGGCGGCCACGCGCGGATCCCCAAAGAGCGCGTCCCGCGGCGCGTGGGCCGGGCGCATCCGTCCCAGAGGGGTGCCGTCTGGAGCGAATCGCTGGTAAGCCACGTAGTTGCTGTCGCCGGGAGGGTGAATCAGGCCCGCGAAAATGCGGTTGCCGTTTTGCAGCACAGCGACCGCCGGTATATTAGGATCGGTGAAACCGACAAAGAAGAGAGGCGGCAGCGACCCGCCGTAGGCGTTGAAGGATCGGGCTCTCGTGGGAGTATGGCCCCATGTCATGGTCATATCGCCGGTCGCGTTGCCACCCAGCGATCCAAACGAGAGGCTAGCCTGCAATGGGTTGGGATTGATCCGGCGGGGTCGGCTGATGAGCTCGCCCAGAGGCGAAAGGCGAGCGAACATTCTATATTGGCGCGGGCGACGGGAAGGGTCGCTTTCCTCCAGCCAAACCGTGGCGAAGGTGTTGTCGGTAAGCGCGATCAAGCCTTCACCACAGCCGCTGTTAGGAGCGAACTCCACCTCGTCGGCGAGAGGTTGACCGTTGCTGCCAAAGGCGACCGCGCTACACCCAAAAGAGTCGCTGTCGTCATGGTTCCGGCTGAAGGTGAGGAGAAATCCGCCATCGGTCCGAGGAGCCACGAGCGGGTTGAATAGACCCGCGATCCCATGGGCGAGCATCATCACTTCGTCCGAAGGATGGTGAAGGCTGAAGCGGCGGCCCACAATCCACATGGGGGACTCGTCAACGGACAGTTCGTTTTCCCATACGACGAGGAGGTCGCCGTTGGCGAGCACGGCCTGGCTCTGGAAACCGTTCTCATTGAGGGCAGGAGGATTGGCGAGAAAGGGGGCCCCGATCGGGCTCTGAGCCCTGATTTCCTGCGTCAGCAGGAGCCCTCCAAGCCACAAGAACGTAAGGCCTGCGGTAAAGAACCGCCTACGTGTCATCAGTGGCCCCCACTCGGGTTGCCATCCCGGTCATACTCCTGTTCGCGTTCGCCTTGATAATGACCGGCTGCGTCAAACGCACGCCAGCGGATTTTGAAGCGGCCATCGCGGTGGACCTCAAGCCGGCTCAGGCGGTCTTGCTCCCAGTTGCCGCTGTCCACGCGTCTCTCCGGTCCGCGCGACCGGCCGTCACTGCCGAAGGTCCGATAGTAGACGCCGCCCTGCTTGCCGGGGTCTGCGGTTTGCTCCGCTTCTACGCTGGCTGATGTGAGCTCACCGGATGGGTCGCCCGACGGTTCCTCGGTCCAGGCAACGACGAAACCGCCGTCGCCAACCATCTGAACCTGAGGCATGAACTGGTTGCCTTGCTGGTCGGTCGAAACCAGGAATTCCGGTCCGGTTGATTGCCCGGAGCTGTCGAGCACCTTGCCGTAGATATCCCCCGCGAGTTCCTCGTCTTCACTGTAGCTGGTCCAAACCGCGACCGTGTTCCCGCTATCATCACCGGAAACCCACGGCTCGGCCTGTTGGCCGTCTGTGGTGTCGTTGAGCAGGAAGGGAGTCCCGAGCGGCTCGATGCTGGGATTGAACCGCGCCGCAACAATGTTGTCCGTACCAGTGCTGTCTTCTTCCTCCCAGACCACAAGAAAGTTGCCTGAGGCGTCGAGGGCGGCCGATGGCAGCTTCCGGAAGAGTTGATCGGGTCCGCTAAGCGGGATGGGGTTGCCCTTGGTTAGTCCATTCAGCGAAAGCTGTCCCGTAATCGTCGAAGTTTGCCCGTCATCGGAAAGCTCGACATCAGGCCGAAGGTCGGCTGCGAAGCTTGCGGCGATGTTAGGAGAGTTCTGCGAGCTCTTTGTCCTTTTCGTGAGTCGCAATATCCGATCACAGAGCTCACCGCACACTACGCGACCCAGTCTTACCGAGAATTTCACAGGGCCGTTTCCCGAATCCGTACAGACTGCGTCGTCTGCTGCGAACCCATTCTGTCCAGAAGCGTCCCCAGGTGATATCCACTTTCCCTCCCAGGTGGCGCAGGAGATTCCAAGCGCATTCGCCTTGGCACGGTCGAGAACGATGCTGGTACTCGTGGAGTAGGTGGCGTTGCTGGGCAGAGTACAGGTCGTAGGACGCGGCAGGTAGGCGAGACCGTAGGTATTGGTCGCGTCTATCGCCAGATGGGGCTTCCACAGTTGCAGCCAGTCCGCCTTGGCGCTGACGCCTCGGGCGGAGTTGGTGCATTGAGTTCCAGAAAAGTTGTTCTGTTCGACCAGGAGGTCGTGACGGGGTATGAGGTCCGACCACGGCATGGACTTGAACAACCCCTTCATCCGCCCCAGGTCGTCATCGGAGAGGTGGTTCGCCGCGGCGTAGGCCGAGGGATTGGTCCACGCCACGATATCCGTCCACACCCCAATGTTGTAGCCGAAGGAGCCCGAGAGGCCGCTGTTCCAGCCGGTGTGGCGGGTCTGTACGCGGGTTTCGTTGTTGCCTGGTGTCTCGTACTGGCCTTCCACGTTCACCGCCGGCTTCTTGGACTGGCTGACCGGCGCGCCCGAGCCCGCGCATGCCGCATTGGACGAGGGCTCGCCGATACAGCGGAAGCGCAACGCGAACTTGCGCGCCCGGCAGGCGAACTGCGCGTAGTTATCGTTGACTCCGGCTTCGCAGCTTCCCCCGCCGTGCCCGCTCTGGAAAATCTGCAGGCTCAGCCAGGCCTTACCCTGAAACTGATCGTAGTCGCTCAGAGCCGAGCCGCCTGCCAGGTGCACGCCGATGAGATGCCGGGGAGCGGCGGAGCGGATCGCGAGCCCGACCGCATCGATGAGCCCGGACACAGGGACGTCGGGCTCCGCGGTCGAGTCACCGGCCTTCGCGTCGAAGCTGGGTGAGTACATCACGAAGCTCCCGGCGAGCCGGGCCGCAAGGTTGCGGGCAAAGGCCGCCGCGTCGGCCCGGGCCGGGAAGAGCACCTGGGGAGTGAGGTTGTTGGTTCCCGCTCGATTGAGCGGGTCCATCACGTCCGCGACGACGACGACGATCCCGGCATCGTTCGCGACTTTGATCATCTCTTCGAAGTCGCGCCAGTAGGCCGAGTTCCAGTAGTGGCAGGCGGCGGGCACGACCGGCCGGCTACCGGTGCCACAGCCTGACGGCGCGATGAAGCCTCGGAAGCCCCCGGCGGGAGGATTCGCCAGCGATTGTACGGCCGGAGCCACGAGAACGTTGGTGAAACCATCGCCACCGGCAAAGGTGTTGCCGGCATAGCTCGCCGCCCTCTTGGTGACGTAGTTCTTCCACAGCGTCCGGTTCGCGGTGGACGTGTAGTTGATCGGGGCGTTCCAGGCCGTGTCACCGAGCCACTGGTAGGGAGTCTGGCCGTTCCAGTACGTCAGGTGGCGCTTGGCGGCCGGAGCCTTGGGGAGCCCGTTTGAATAGAGAGCGCTCCTCGTGCCCGAGGGGGTACTGACCGAGACTTCGCCGGATTTGTTCAGGCCTGAATCGACGGAGCAGGCCGAGCCGTTCCTGGGCAGGAGGCAGGTCTTCCAGCACCAGGTGCCCACGGGGAACGCGCTCCGGATCATGAAGCGGCCGGGGTTGGCAGAGTCGCCGTCCCAAAATGCCAAGCCCTTGAAACAACTGTTCGAGTTGGCGCAGGTGGCCGGCTCGGTGCAACTGGAGCCGCTCTTGAGCCAGAACGCCGCCTCGATCTGGACGTCGTGGTAGGCCTGGAGCGGAGCTCTCGGCTGGCTGGAGGTCAGCACCTGGTCCCAGCGCTCCCAAGTGTTGGCCGCCGAGGCGCGCCCGGCCATAGCCATCGTTCCTGCCAGGCAGCCGACCGCAGTCATGGTTGTCCACAGCCCTCTATGTGCCATCGCCATAAAGATCTCCCGTATCGGCCCGCGATCTTTTTCGACCCGCGCCCCCGCCTTGGCCTTCTTTGATAAGCTGGGAAAATACTACACTGAAGCCCGATCGGCAGGATAGATCCATCCGGAAACCGAAGACCCATAGGGCGAAGCTGTTGGCCCACACAACGGCCCTTGGTACGCACAGCGCACCCTACGGATACAAACAATCCTGCGTTGGCAGAGTGCTAGGACCCGACGATGCGCAGCTCGAAATCCTTCAGCTTGAGCACCTGCACGGCGTAGGCGACGGCCATCTGGGTGGCCATCGGGTGATCCCACGCCCATACGGGCCATTCTTCGGTGTGGTCCTGGCCGGTCTTCCGGTACGACACGGAGGCCACGAAGTTGCGGACCTTCTTCATATTCGATCTTGTCCTTGCTGGAGCGCCGGTTTTGGCGATGCTGGCTGCCAGGGGCCAACAAGCTTACCTGACGCCGGGCGCCGCGCCAAGCGGCGCGATCCCTTTCACGGCTCTCCCATAGGCTGATAAGGGATCGCCGCGGCCGTCTGCAGATCGCGGATGGCAGGGCCGATCCAGTCCAGGAGGACGCAGCCGATCGTCGAACGGATCTCGGTGACGCTGTCCATCTGATCGTCCTGATCGTCCTTCAGGAGACGGGACGGCTCCGCGGCCGCGGCCGGCAGGCTGGCCTGCACTCCCAGGAGCCTCGCGCGGATGGCTTCCAGCTCCCTCACGATCTCTCGAAGCTGCTCTCTGGCATGGCTTTCCCCACCGGTCATCGCCCCGGTCATCGTCCTGGTCATAAGCTCTCCCTCCTCCATCCCTGTCGTTTCCCGGATTGTGGACGGGGAGCCGGGCGCGGATGCCCCCCGCTTAGAGGGTTGCAGAAACTTCTCCTGTAGAATCTCCCAGGCACAACAAATGTCGGGCGGGCGTGTCGCCGGTCGGGTCTCGGCGGCACCCGGTCCTTCGAAGACACTCACGGAGAAAACCGGCGGATGCCACGCGAGCTCACATTCCGGCAGTTGCTTCTGTCCATCCTGGCGCTCCGGTACGACCGGAGCCAGAAGGAGATCGGCGCCGCCGCGGGCATCGCGCCGAAGCGGATCTCCCAATACCTGACCCGCGGCGAGATCAAGGAGGAGGTCTTCGATCGTCTGCTCGCCGCCCTGAAGTGCCGCCAGGCCGCCGTGCGGACCGTCACGGCGTGCCTCGAATCGCTGGAGGCCCTGGAGCGGGACGGCGTCCTGACCGAGGCGGAGCGGGACGAGGTCGAGAGCGGGGTGTTGATGGCGGCCCGGCTGGTCCGGGAGGAGCTCACCCGGGCCGCCCTCTTCTCGCGGACCCATCCGGCCCCAGGCTACCCCGGGAGCGGCGAGGTCCGTTTCTACCGCGAGCGGGCCGAGGAGCTATGGAAGCGGTTGAAAGACCTCCCGGAGGAATCGCGGTCGGCCGTCGTCCGGATCGCCGGGGAGTTCCAGAGCTGGGCCCTGTGCGAGCGGGTCTGCGCGGAGTCGGTGACGGAGGCCTCGCGCAAGGTGGAGCGCGCGGCCGGGCTGGCACGGCTCGCCGGGGAGATCGCGGAAGAGGTCCGCGGGCCGGAGGGCTGGCGGGAGCGCCTCCGGGGCTACGCGGCGGCCCACGCCGCCAACGTGCTGCGGGTCTCCGGGGATCTGAGAGCCGCGGACACGGCCTTCGAACGGGCGAAGCATCTGTGGCGGGCAGGCTCGGACCCCGCGTCCGTGCTCGATCCCGGGCGCCTGCCTGATCTGGAAGCGTCCTTGCGCAGGGATCAGCGGCGGTTCGAAGAGGCCTTACTACTCCTGGACGAAACTGCCACCGTGGGACGCGCTCCTGCGCGGGCCTTGATCAACAAGGGATTCACTCTGGAGGTCATGGGAGAGTACGAGCGCGCCGTCGAGACCCTGCTCCAGGCCGCGCCCCTGGTGGAGAGACAGGGCGATCCACGCCTCCTGTACATGCTGCGCTTTAACCTGGCGGTCAACTTCTGCCATGCGGGCCGCTACGCAGAAGGCACCAAGCTGATTCAGCAGGTACGCGAACTCGCCACCGCTTTAGGGGATGAGGTCTTCCTGCTCCGTGTCATCTGGCTGGAGGGGCGTATCGCGGCAGGAGTTGGCCATTCTTGGGAGGCCCGCGGCCTGTTGGCGCAGGCTCGGCGGGAGTTTGGCCGCCGGGGGCTGTCGTACGACGTGGCCTTGGCCCTGCTCGAAGAGGCGGCCCTGCTCCTCGACGAGAACAAGCTGGCCGAGGTCAAGGCGCTCGCCCGGGAGCTCACCGGGGTATTCGCAGCCAATGGAGTCCACCTGGAGGCCTTGGCCGCACTGCGGCTCTTCCAGGATGCGGCCGAGCGCGAAACGGCAACAGCCGAGTTTGCCCGCCGCGTTCTTCGCTACCTGGATCGGGCTCGCTACGACCAAGGCCTCCGATTCAAGCCGTCATGAGCACCTTGGCTGACCGTTCGGGTCCGCGCCACAGCCTGCCTTGGGCACGCACCGGCCACTCGGGTCCATCCCGCAGCCCTCCTTCTGTTGCGGCTGCGGAGCCGGGACACAACGGCCATTGGGATCCGCGCCGCAGCCCTCTTTAGCATGCCAGAAGATGTCGAGACGAGGCCAGAACGTGTCGAGCAGGTCGGAGGGCGAGAAGAATCCAAGCGATGAGGCGAGGGCGACGGCCACGAGAGTGCTGCGCATGGGGAGTGTCTCCAGAGCGGCGCCGGCCCGAGCCTCCCTGGCTCGGGCGGACCGCGCTCCCCCATCCTAGGTGCCGGGAGTGTCTAAAAGAAGGGAAAAGTCGCCAGTTTCCTAAGGAGGGGTGAAGATGAGGCGGGAACATCTGCTGGCACGGCTGGCGCGGGCCCTGGCCGGGAAGAGCCAGGACCGGATGGCGGACGAGATCGGCGTCCACCCTTCGCTCGTCGCGCATTTCGAACAGGGCAATGTCGTGCCAAGCCGCGACCACCTGGAGCGGCTGGCGGCGGGGGCCGGGCTCACCTTGCCGGAGACCGAGGAGATCCTCGGCCTGTACGAGGCCTTCCGCCAGTCCAGCCAAAGCCGTGGCCGGAGCGCTGAGGGCCTTCTCGACGCCCTGGCCGAGCAGGTCCGCGCCCACGCGGAGGCCGTCTACCGGCGAATCCTCACGCTGCCGCGCCCCGAGACCCCACCATCCCCCGCGGACCGGGAGAAGGCGGCCGTGCTCTGGGCGCGTCTGGCGGATTTCCCGGAAGAGGTGAGGCTGGACGTCGTCCGGGTCGCCGAGGAGTACCAGAGCTGGGCCCTCTGTGAAAGGGTCTGTGCCGAGTCCACGCTGGAAGCGCCCCGCCGGATCGAACAAGCGGCCGCGCTGGCAAGGCTGGCCCAGGAGATCGCCGATAGGGCCCGCGGCCCGGAGCCATGGCGCAACCGCCTGAAGGGCTACGCCGCCGCCCACGCCGCCAACGTGCTGAAGGCCGCCGGAGACCAGAACGCCGCGGCAGCCGCCTTCGAGTCCGCCAGGCGCCTCTGGCACTCCGGCGCCGATCCCGCCGCCCTGCTCGATCCTGCCCCGCTGCTCGCCCTGGATGCCTCTGCCGAGTGGTAGCTCGTGAAGGCTGCAAGCTCCGGACAATGCCTGTCCCGCCAGGGGTTCGATGATGTCAGTGACAGGGATTGGCATCCTCGGAAGGCCTCCACGCTGCAAACTAAGCTCTCGAGGTGTTCCGCCCGATGCAAACTACGAACCGCCGGAGCCGGTATGTTGAGTACCTGAGCTGTGATGCTGCGAAATGGAGCCCAAAGGCTTGCCGTTTCGATCTTTCACAGCACTAAACAGCCAACCGGCCATCACTACCAGCGAAGTTCACAACAAAAAACGGCGACGGACCAGGTCAAGGGCATGACAGGGGGGCCCCTGGAGGGCTAATTGGCAACATCTTCAGGCTGACGGGACCCACGGAGATCTTCGTTTGCAACATACTTACGGTTTGGGAGTGCCGGAGACCTAAGTTCGCAACGGGGAGGGGAGAGTCCTTCTCTCAATCGGGCGTGTGCTACAGTGGCACACACGGAGGATCGTTCGATGGCTCCCCACTCCTCGGAGATCACCATTCCCAACGTACGGCTCGGACTCGAAGACCTCCTCGCCGTCATCCAGAGCCTCGATGAACCTTCCCGGGCTCGTGTAGCTCGGGCGCTTGCCGAGGCAGAGATCGAGGCCCGCTTCAAAGGTCTGATCGAACAACTTGCCGCGCGAGCTCCTGCCGACGATCTTACAGACGCCGACATCGATCGAGAGGTTCAGGCGGTGCGCAAAGCCGCTCGGCCGGCATGAAGCGACGAATCGTCGTCGATCGGCACTGCTTGCCGAGTTGCAACAGGATTGAGCCGCCCGCCTCCCCTACCGAACTGCCGCCACCGCCGCCAACCGCCCCTTCAGGTGCGCCACGATCTTCGGGCCGTGGTCTCTGGAGTTCTCGATGAAGATGCGGTCCGTCCAGCGGCCGGCCTGGAGGGTGCCGGCGACGTAGAGTCCGGGGACGTTCGACTCGCAGGTCTCGGCATCGAAGGTGGGGATCAGGGTCTCGGGATCGACCTCGACGCCGCAGCGGCGCTCGAAGTCCGCGTCGGGCGTATAGCCGATCAGCACGAAGGCGGCCTGGCAGGGCAGCACCTCGGGACCGTTCGGAGTTGCGAGCTCGACCGCTCCCTCGGGCAGGAAGGCACGCACCTGGGTGTTGAACCGGGCCGGGATCGAGCCCTCCTCGATGCGGTTCTCGATATCCGGCTTGAGCCAGTATTTGACCCCCGGCTTCATCTCCGCCCCCCGGTGGACCAGGGTCACCCGCACGCCGTTCCGCCACATGTCGAGCGCCGCCTCGGCCGCCGTGTTGCCGGCGCCGATGACGATCACATCCTGCCCGAAGTGGGGATAGGGCTCTTTGTAGTGGGTGAATACCCAGGGGAGGTCCGCGCCGGGGATGCTCAGACGCCGGGGATTGATGAAGTAGCCCGTCGCGATCGCCACGGCGCGGGCCCGGAACGTCCGCTCCCCCCGCAGGCTGTGGGTACGGACCAGGAACTCCTCGCCGTCCTTCTTCACCTCCAGCACCTCTTCGTAGAGGGCCAGGGGGATCTTGTAGTGCTCCACCACGAAGCGGTAGTAGGTGATCGCCTGCTGGCGGGTGGGCTTGGCGTCCGGAATGGAGAACGGCACGTCCGAGATCTCCAGCCGGTCGCGCGTCGTGAAGAACTCCATGAAAGTTGGATAGCCCTGGATGGCCGCCGTCAGGGGGCCGCGGTCCACCACCAGAACGGACAGGTCCTGCCGGCGCGCCTCGGCGCCTATCGCGATGCCGGTGGGCCCGGCGCCCACGACGAGAAGATCGAGCGTGTCGTTCATGTCTTCCTCCCTCCCATCAGGTAGAAATGATCGACCGGGCCGTGTCCATTCCCGGAGCCCACGGGATAGGCGGCAGCCATCGCTTCTCGAAGATAGTCGATGGCGCCCTCGACGGCCCGGGGGAGATCCTCCCCCGCTCCCAGACGCGCGGCGATGGCCGACGACAGCGTGCAGCCGGTGCCATGGGTCGAGCGGGTGTACAGGCGCGGATGGGCGAAGCGGTGCACCCGGCCGCCTTCGAGCAGCAGGTCCACGACCTCCTCGGATTTCTCTCCCCCGGCATGGCCGCCCTTGGCCAGCACCGCCGGTCCCCTCCCGGCGAGAGCCTCGGCCGCCCGCAGACGCTCCTCCTCCGTGCCGGCCGGCAGGCCCGTGAGCACCTCGAGCTCGGGGAGGTTTGGAGTGACCAGCGCCGCCAATGGCAGGAGCTCGGCGATGAGGGCCTCGACGGCGTCCTCACGCAGCAGCCGGTCGCCGCTCTTCGCCACCATCACGGGATCGAGGACGACGGGGACGCCCTTCTTTTCGGGGCCCATCAAATGGAAGCGCAGCCGGTCCGCGACCGTCCGGATCACCTCGGCGCTGGCCAGCATGCCGATCTTCACGGCGTCGGCGCCGATGTCTTCCAGGACGGCGTCGATCTGCGCCTCCACCATCGCCGGCGGCACCTCGAGGACGGCCCGCACTTCGCGGGTGTTCTGGGCCGTCAGCGCGGCGATGACGCTCATGCCATAGGCGCCATGGGCGGCGAAGGTCTTCAGGTCCGCCTGGATGCCGGCGCCGCCTCCGGAGTCGGAGCCGGCGATGGTGAGGAGACGGGGCGGCGTCCGGCGGGTCATGCCGTCCGTGGGGTGAGCTGCCCGCGGCGGTACCACCCGATGCCCAGCACGATCAGGAGCACGGCCACGCTGATCCCCTGCGCCAGCGTGAAGCCGCCCAGGAACCGGTCGTCCTTGGCGCGCAGGATCTCGATCAGGAAGCGTTCGACGGCGAGCAGCCCCAGCACGGCGAGAGCCACCGTGCCCTGCCGGGGCCGGCGCTTGAACAGCCAGACGCCGAAAGCCCAGATGGCCAGGGCCATGGCGGTCTCGTAGAGTTGCGTGGGATGGACGCGCAGCAGCGCGTCGTCGGGCACCGAGGCGGGGATCTGGACGTTGAACATCTGGCGGAGGTTGCCCGCCGTCGTCTCGGGCAGACCCACCGGGAAGGCGACGCCCCACGGCGCGTCGGTGGGACGGCCGTAGTCATCCCCCACCAGGAAGCAGCCGATGCGGCCGACGGCATAGCCCAGGGCGAGGGCCGGCGCCACCACGTCCGCCATCGGCCAGGCGGGCAGGCGGCGGCGGCGCATCATCCACAGCACGCCGAGGGCGCCGAGGATGAAGCCGCCGTACCAGACCAGCCCCGAGCGGTCGAACAGGAGCCGCCAGTCCATGTTGAGGACGGCGTAGTAGATCTTGGCGCCGAGGATGCCGCCCACGCCGGCGGCGAACACGAGGGCGCTCGCGTCCTCCTCGTCGCCGATGCCGAGCTGCTTCATCCCCCAGCGGAGCTGGAGATAGCTGGCGAGGAATGCAAATACCAGCATCACCCCAAAGGGGCTGATGGAAAAAGATCCGATGTGGAAGATTTCTTTGATCATGATGGGGGGCCGATCGGCCCGGGGCGGAATGGTAGCACGGGGGCTGGGGTACACTACCCCGCGATGGCGACCGACGACCGCGTGACCTTCGAAGCCTCCCTCAGTGAGCCGGAAGATGGCAAGCCGGCCCGGCTGTACGTCTGGGTGCGCCGATTCCAGGGCACCGAGGAGCTCACCGGGCGGTACGAGGTCTTCGAGGACCTGGCGCGCCTCGACGACTTCATCGCCCGCGCCTCGGCCGCCGGCGAGGACACCGCCGGCCTGCTGGGCGCCCGCGAGCGCTTCGCCGAGTCCCTGGGTCCCCTGGCCTAGCGGCCCCCCGAACCCCGGCAACGCGGTTACAATCGCCGCCACATGATCACCGAGGCGACTCGCGATTGCTACGCCGCGCTGACCGAGCTGGTCGGACGCGCCAGGGGGGGGCGCTGGCTCGTCCTCACCCATGACAACCCCGACCCCGACGCGCTCGCCTCCGGCCAGCTCCTGGCGCGGGTGCTGCGGCAGGCCTTCCGCCAGACGGTCACCGTGGCCTACGGCGGCATCATCGGCCGCGCCGAGAACCGCGAGATGGTGCGCGCCCTGCGCCTGCCCCTGAGCCACATCCGCCATCTGAACCTGAAGAAATACAAGCACTTCGCCCTGGTGGACACCCAGCCCAGGAGCGGCAACAACCAGCTCCCGCCGCGGGTCGTGCCCGACATCGTGATCGACCATCACCCGGTGCGGCCCAACACCCAGAACGGGCCGTTCTACGACGTGCGCCCGAAGTACGGCGCCACCGCCACCATCCTCGCCGAGTACCTGCTGGCGGCGAACCTCCAGCCCACCCACGCGCTGGCGACGGCGCTGATCTACGCCATCCGCTCCGAGACCCAGGACTTCGCCCGCGAGCACGCGGGCCCCGACAAGGCGATCCACGACCTCTTCTTCCCCCAGGCCAACCACCGCCTCCTGGCCCGCATCCAGAGCCCGCGCCTGCCCCTCACCTACTTCGGCAACCTGCACGACGCCCTGGAGAACATGGAGTCCGTCGACTCGCTCGTCGTCAGCCATCTCGGCCCCGTCGAGCAGCCGGACATCGTGCCGGAAATCGCGGACCTGCTGCTCCGCATGGAGGGCAAGACCTGGTCGCTCGTCACCGGCTACTTCAAGGACCGGCTCTATCTCTCGATCCGCACCACCAACACCCGCGCCGACGCCGGCGGCCTGATGAACCGTCTCGTCGGGCGGCGCGGCAAGGGCGGCGGCCACGGCATGCTCGCCGGCGGCTGGATCGACGCCGCCAAGCTGCCCTCCCCCACCGAACGCCGCGAGCTCCAGAAGGATCTGGGCACCCGGCTGGCCAGGGAGCTGAAGAAGAAGCCGGAGAAATTCGGGAAGGTCGAGCTGCGGCCCCCTCACCCCTAAGATGCTTTGTAGGGGCGGCCCTATGTGGCCGCCCTGGGCGGGGGAAATCGGAGGTCCGTTAGAGGCCCCCACCCAGGGCGGCCACATAGGGCCGCCCCTACGGAGGAAGCCTCATTTGGAGGGAGGTGAGGGCCGCCGCTTCTCCCAAGGATCCCCAAGCCCCGAGTACTGCACCTCGATCTGCTCCACCACCACCTCCTCGGCGGTGAGGACCTCGAAGATCAGGTAACGCCCGCGGGCTCCCTCCACCTGCAGGCTGTAGATCTGGCCGACCCGCGGGACGTCGATGTCCTTGGCGAGTCTTCGGCTGTCGATCCTGACCCCCAGGTGCCCGCGGGTGTGTTCGCCCACCTTGTCATGGGCGTGGAAGCGGACGCCGTAAACGGGCGCGTCTTCCAGGCGGATGCGGATGACGTTCCCCTGATCGCGGCAGCGCTCGCCGCCGATGCAGCCGGCCTCCTCCGGATAGGCCCGCCACTCGCGCCGCTCCCTGGGCGCCTGGAGGCCGCGATACTGGATCTCGACGTCCTCGACGACCACCTCGTCGTCGGTGCGGGCCTCGATGACGAGGAAGCGGCCCCGGCGCCCTGCGGCCGGGAGCTCGTAGACCTGCCCCTCCTTCGCGACGTCGATGTCCGGCGCGACCGCCGCGGCATCGATGCGGACCCGCAGGCGACCCTCGCTGGTCTCGCCGACGTCGTCATGGGCATGGAAGCGGACGGCTTCGACCGCGGCGTTCTCCAGGGGGATGCGGATCTCGTCTCCCTGGTCGCCGCAGCGGCTGCCGCCGATGCAGCCGCCTTCCTCCTCGTAGCGCTCCCAGCCACCCGCCGCGTTCTCTTCCGGCGGCTGCGTGCCGGCACGCGTAGCCAGGGGGACGAGCGCGAGGGCCCCCGCGGCCAGACACCAACGCCATCTCATTCCAGCAATCCCTCCCGGTCCCAAAACGCAAGCAATCGCTTACGGATTTCCAACCCGAAGCTGTCGGGCGGGCATTCCCGGGAGGGTGCCTTCAGGCTTTCTCGACTCCCACGAGGCTCACTTCTTCGACGATCTGGAGAGCCCGCGCGACGGCGGCCTCCGCCACGTAGATCATCGCCACGGGGCCCTCAGCCTCGGCGGTCCGCTCCAAGGGCGGCTCGCTCTGGACGAACCAGGGTACTCCCTCCTCCTCGAGCCGGGAGGTGATGAGGGCGAACGCCACGACATCCGTCACCTCGACCACCGGGACGAACTCCACCGGGCCGCTCTCCTCTTCTTCCTCCTGCTCCTCGACGAGCGCGACTTCACAGTCGAGGCAGACGGAGACCCCCTCCTCATAGTCAAGACCACATTCCGGACAGAACATGCTTCACCCCTCCTCTTCGCAAGCAGCAGCAGCCCTCCACGGCGCTCCACAGGGGGACGCCGCACAAATCAACGGTGCATTCTCACAAAGAGTGTCAGGAGAGGGGTGGTTGTGGGACAGGGGGGTGAATACTGGGGCAGGGACCGGCCTTCTGCCGCGCCGCGGCGGGCTCCTACTCCATCACCACCGGCAGCCCAAGAAACTCGCCATACCGGGCCCCCGCCCTGGCGAAGGCGCGCTCCTGAGATTTCTTGAGCGGATTGAACGGATTCAGCGTGACGATGACCGAAGCTTTCTTCAACGTACGCTTCCAGGTGCCCACGACCTGACCGTCGAGAATCATGATCGGATTGAAGATGCCGTTGACGGTATACGTCTGTTTCACATGCGACGAGTCGAGCACGGCGCCGCGGTCTTTATAAGCCACGACGTATTCGTCGAAAGCTGGCAGCAGGTACGCGGCAGGAATTGATGAATCAAACTGCTCGGATGAAAACCAATAGATTCGGTCGTCGACAACCTCTTGCACCAAGTCCGCCTTGGCCATCTCGAGGCCCGCCGCCACGTCCGCCGCCGTCAACCCGGACCACCACATCAAATCCTGCACCGTCGCCGGACCGTGGCCGGTGAAATAGCGGCGGACCAGCTCTGCCAGGGCTTCTTCGCGCTCCAGACGTTTTGCACCGGGCACCCACTCGTCGAGCAATACAAAGGTTTTCTGCTTGCCTTCCCGCGCTCCAAAACAGATCAATCCCTCCTGCGCCAGCCGCCACAGGATATGGATACCGTGCTGCCCCGCCGCCGAAACATGGCCATCTTCCAGCGCCTGATACATCGCGTTCCGCGAGAGCTGCTTGCCGCCTTCGAGCGCACGCGTCAGCACGTCCCGGCTCTTCGAGTAGATGGCAGCGTCCAGGCCGTACTCCCGCTGGTGACGGGCTGCCTGGGAGGCGACGACGCGCGGCGTCATCAGCTCGAGCATCCACCGCGCGTCGGCGGCCGCCACGAAGTGCAGCGTCCCCCGCATGGGCCAGGTGCGGAGGATGGTCCGCTCGGCGAGCGCCCGCTCGACGGCTCCTTCGGTCGCGCACCGCATGCGGAGCCCCACGGCCCAGAGCGCGCCGAGATAGTCCTGGGCCTGAACGGCTCCCAGCCACCTCACGACCTCGCCGGGCGTCTCGAACGTGGTGCCGGCGATGCGCTGGTTATGGAGCCGGAGCCGAGCGATGTTCACGAGGCGTGATTTACCGCGAGATCAAGCACGTGGCGCCGTCAATCTTGTAGCGCTGCGTCGTCGTCTGGGTACTGCTTCCGTTCTCGTCCTTATGCTCCTGACTGATGGTCAGCGTACCCTTGTCGCCGTCGACGACCAGGAGCCCATGAGCCTTGATTTCATCCGAGAACTGCCCCTCGGCCTTCGACATCTCCTTCATCATTCCGGACATCATCTCGCGCTCGTCGGCAGGCAACTTCTTCCACTCGTCCTGCATCTCCTTGGTGCCGAGCTTGGTGGCTTCTTCCATTTTTCCGGCATGGACCAGCCCCATGTGCTTGACGGCCACCTTGCCGCAGGGATGATCGAGGATCGCCGCACCCTTGACCTCGGTCGGCGCGGCTTCGGCGCGGCCGAGCAGGGTAAGAAGCAGTAAAGCGCTAAGGAAGACGGTGGAGATTCGACGAAGGTTCATCTTCGACTCCTTGAGGTCGTGGGTGGAAGGGCGGGACATTGCCTCATTCTATGTCGGGCCAGGCATTGACGCTCGCAAGCCGCTGCCCTCGGACGGCACAGTGCCTCTCCCGATCCTCGCGGCCTGGGCGTAGCCCGCCGCACGCAAGGCCTCCAGGCAGCCCGCCACGCGCTCCTCGGGTACGCCGGCGAGGAGGCCGCCGGAGGTTTGCGGATCGAAGAGCAACTCGAGCCTTTCCTGTGCCCCAATGTCCTTGGCTCCAGCAATGGCGCCGGCAGCGCTCCGGTTGGCCGCGGTGAGCGAGCTGGCGAGGCCCCGGCGGATGCAGTCCAGGGCGCCCGGAAGCGCCGGGAGGGCGGCGAGATCGATCTCCGCGCCGAGGCCGGCGGGCCGCAGCATCTCCAGAAGATGGCCGGCGAGGCCGAAGCCGGTCACGTCCGTGCAGCCGGTGGCGCCGTGGTCCAGCAGGATCGAGGCGGCGGACCGGTTGGAGAGCAGCATGGAGTCCACCGCGGCGTCGATCCAACGGGCCTTGGCCTTCAACCGCATGTGCGCGGCGAACAGCACGCCGGTGCCGAGCGGCTTGGTGAGCAGGAGCGCCTCGCCGGCTCGAAGGCCGCTCTTCCTCAGCAGCCGGGAAGGATCGGCGAGGCCGTTGCACGTCAGGGCCAAGCCCACCACGGCACCCTCTGCGCTGTGCCCGCCGGCCAGCACGGCGCCCGCGGCACCGAGCTCGCGGAGGACGCCGCCGAGCAGTTGGTAGAGCGTCTCCTCGGTCACCTCCTCGGCAGCGAAGGGGACCAGGGCCGCGGCCAACACGCTGTGCGGCTCCGCGCCCATGGCGAAAAGATCGCTGAGACTGTGGAGCGTGGCGATGCGTCCGAAAAGATACGGATCGGAAACCAGGGCCGGCATGTAGTCGACGGTCTGCACCAGCGCCCGGCCCGGCGGCACGAAGAAGGCGGCGGCATCGTCCGGCTTGTCCAGGCCCATGAGCATGGCTCCGGTACGCACGGCTTCCTGCCAGGCCGCGCCGTGCTCTTCCCGAAGGCGGTTCATCACCCGCGCGAGCGTCGTACCAGCCACCTTGGCCCCGCACCCGAGGCAACGCATGCGGGCGCTCGCCTCGAGATCGGCTCCAGGCTCGGTGGCAGGCTCCTCTTCGGACATCACGGGCAGATCCTCGAACTGGCTCATGAAGCGGCGGTCGATACGATCTTTCAGTTTCCAGAAGAAAGCCGACCGTCCCGCCAGCCAGCGCCGCGAGGCTACGGCGCGTCCGTCGCCGGTGCCGATGAGGCTCAGGAACTGGCGCTGCGGATGGTAGCTCCGGAGCGGCTGACCGGCGAACCAGGCCCGCAGATTGGTCACCAGGGGCCTTGCCATGCGGACCGCGAAAACGCCGGATTTGGGACGGGCCTCTCCCTCGATGGTGGCGACGTCGCCCACGGAAAAAATCCAGGGATGATCGATCGCCTGGAGCTTCGAGGTCACGCGGACGAACCCGTCCGGCGTGGTGGCGAGACCGCTCTCCGCGATCCAGGAAGGCGCCGCAGCCTGGGTGACCCAGACCACGAAATCCGCCGCCACGAAATCGCCGGCCGCCGTGCGCACGCCCTCGGCGGTGACCTCGGCGACCTGCGTGCCCGTCCGGACCGCCACTTCCCTCTCCTGCAGCAGGCGGCAGAGGAGGCTCCGTACCCGCTCATTGTGGCCAGGGAGCAGGCGCGCGCCCTCATGGAGGAGGGTAATGGCGGCCCGCCGGCCGAGCGCATGGCCCATATTGAGCGCCAGCTCCACCCCGCCGGCGCCGCCGCCGACGAGGATGATGCTGCACTCGCCGCCTGCCGCCGCCGCTTGGATCCGTTCCCAGCCCTCGAGAAGCTCGGGCACCGGCTTGGCCGGGATCGCCCAGGCCTCCGCTCCCGGCACTCCCGAGAGGTTCGGGGTGCCGCCCACGTTCAAAGAGATCACGCTCGCCCGCATCGGCGGCCGGCCCGCCACATGCACCGCCCGCTCCCCCACGTCCAGACCCTCCACCTGTCCCAGCACGAAGGTCACCCCGGCGAAGGCGCACAGGCGGCGAAGGTCGATATGCATCTCCTCCCACGAATAAAAACCCGCTACGTGCCCGGGCAGCATGCCGGAGTAGGGGGCGTAGGAAACGTCGCTCACCAGCGTGACGCGCACACCAGGCATCGGCCACATCCCGAGCATCCGCAACGCCAGGGCGTGGGAATGTCCGCCGCCCACCAGCAGCAGGTCCTGGCCGTACGGGGTATCCGGGGCGGTCTTCATGGCGGGGGGAGTCTATCCCGAGGGACCGCGCCAGACGGACCCAAAGGCCCCGGGAAATCCAGGGGCCTCCTGGACCGGAAAGCCTTCTTATCCCACCTCAGCCGGGCGGGAAATTACCGTTCTTGGCCACCGGCACGCAGAACTTGGAAGGCAAGCCCGTGACGACGGTCTCCACCGGCAGTCCGGCCAGCACGGGATTGAGGTGGGTCAAGTTGAAGGTCAGGTTGAGTGGCTGGCCCGAGGTCCGGTAACAAAGCACGTCCGAGAACTGGATGATGGGGAGCACGGCCGCAGGGGGCGTCAGGTTGTTCTTCTTCACCGGCACACAGAGCTGGTGAGGCGGTGCGAGGAAGCCCACGGTCTCGGGGGGGACGGTGATCAACGGGTTGAGGTGCGACAGCGTCACCGACAGGCCGCTCGGGATCGGCTGGCTGTCGACGCGGTAGCACTTGACGTCCAGGAACCGGACGAGCTGCGCTACGGCCGCTGGGGGAACGGCGTTGTTCTTGTAGACCGGAACACAGAGCTGCTGCGGCTCCCGCACGATCACGTTGGTCGCCGGGCCGAGCAGGTTCGCGATCACCGGGTTGAGCTGGTTCAGCATGAGCGGCAGGTTGAGGGGCGGGCCGGTGATGCCGTAGCACTTCCAGTCGACGAACCGGATGAAGGGCAAGACGTTCGCCGGCGGCGCTATGGTGTTCTTGAAGACCGGAACGCAGAAGTCCTGGGGCGCGCCGAGAACGACGTTCTCGACCGGTAGCCCCATGTTGACGAGGACCGGATTGAGGTGAGCCAACTGCAGGGGAACCCCCGCCGCAGGCAGATTGGGAATCCTGTAGCACCGGACGTCGAGGTTTCTCACGAAGGCCCCCGGCGTCGGCAGCGCCTGTCCGAAGACGGCGCCCGGGAGAACGAGGACGGTCAGGAGGAGGAGACCTCCCATCAGGATCGGACGCATGAGCTTGTTCACAAACACCTCCTTGCCGCTGCGTGAGCGGCTGTCGACAGGGTTGTTCTCACAAGCCGCCAAGGCTTCTGGCTGGGCCGGCTCCTGCCCCGGCATCCCTTCCCTCTTGTCATGGAATCCAGTGAGCAATGACGATGGCTATTGCGCCATTGCGGTGTTTCTAAAAGTAAGGGTGCGTGATGAGGACTGAGACGGGACAAAATCAGTCGCGATGCCAATGGCCACCGCCGACGCATGGGTAGAGACGCCCCACCCCCGCTACGACACCGTTTCGGTGATCACGGGGACGACGGGGCGTCTCTTCGGAGGGCATGCCGTTGAGGTTTGCCATACCGCGTTGGGGCAAGAGGGCCTCGAGGGTCTGCCCCGATGTGGCAAACGTCGATGGGATTGATAATCGATGGGGATTAATGGGATGGGTGGCGGGGGCGGCGTCAGGGACGGCGATGCCGGTTTGGGCCACCTGCCCTTCGAAGAGACGGCCCGTCGTCCCCGTGATGGCCGAAACGGTGTCGTAGCGGGGGTGGGCCGTCTCTACACGGTGGTTTTCATCGGGACGAAAAAACATAGGGGACCGATCTCTCGGTCCCCCTTGCCTATCCGATCAATTTCCGCTCAATACCGGTAACGGTCCGTCTTGTACGGCCCGTTCTTGTCCACGCCGATGTACTTGGCCTGGTCATCGCGGAGCTCGGTGAGCCTGGCGTTGAGGGTGGTGAGCTGGAGGCGCGCCACCTTCTCGTCCAGTTGCTTGGGCAGGGTGTAGACGCCGATCTCGTATTCGCCTTTCTTCGTCCACAGCTCGATCTGGGCGAGGGTCTGGTTGGCGAAGGAGGAGCTCATCACGTAGCTGGGGTGGCCGGTGCCGCAGCCGAGGTTCACGAGGCGGCCCTTGGCGAGGAGGATGATGCGCTTGCCGTCGGGGAAGATCACGTGGTCCACCTGGGGCTTGATCTCTTCCCACGGGTACTGCTCGAGGCTCGCGACGTCGATCTCGCTGTCGAAGTGGCCGATGTTGCAGACGATGGCGTTGTGCTTCATC